>JBBSFE010000074.1:0-33065 GCA_038239005.1 Polyangiales bacterium | reverse complement strand
TCTCTTCGACTATCTTGAAACCTTCTACAATCGCCGCCGCCTGCACTCGGCCCTCGACTACCGCACTCCTGCCGAAGTCGAGTCCGCTTACATCGCCGTTGCGTAACCGCGACTGTCAACGAAACCGAGGGAACTCCAACCCCCTCTTTTCTTTTCTTCTGGCGCCTTGGCGCCTTGGCGGCTTTCTTATTCCGCGGCCTGCGGCTGCGGTTCTTGGGGCTCGGGTTGGCCGAAGATGGCGCGCCAGATGCGGGTCGCGAACTGAGAGAGGTCGTCGAAGAGCGAGTACGCGACGGGCGTGGCGAGGAGCGTCAGGAAGAGCGACAGGATTTGGCCGCCCACGACGACGCCCGCGGTTGCGCGGTTGAAGCCGGAGCCGACACCGCGCGAGGCGACGAGTGGGATCATGCCTGCGACGAACGCGGCCGTCGTCATCAGGATGGGGCGGAGGCGATCGCGGTTTGCCTGCAAGATCGCTGGGAGGCGCTCCATGCCCGCGGCGCGCAGCTGGTTCGTGTGGTCGATCTGCAAGATGGCGTTCTTCTTCACGACGCCGAAGAGCACCAAAATGCCGAGCACCGAATAGATGTCGATCGCCTGTCTGAAGAGGATGATCGAGATGAACGCGAACGGCAGCGTCAGCGGGAGCGAGAGCAAAATCGTAATCGGGTGGAGCCACGATTCGAACTGCGCCGCGAGCACGAGGTACATGAAGATGAAACTCAGCACGAGCGCGAAGATGAACGCCTTGAACACGCGCGCCATCTCGCGCGTCTGCCCCGTGGCCGCGGCGACGTAGCCCGCGCCCATGTGTTGCTTGTCCAAAATCTTTTTCATCGACTCGGCCATTTGCCCGTCGCCGTAACCTGGCGCGGCGTTCGCGAGCAGCGTGACTTGGCGCTCGCGATTGAGCCGGTCGATGCGGGACGGACCCGTGCCTCGCCCGAGATGAACGACATCGGCGAGCGCCACGAACCCGAGCTTCGACGAAGGCACGGTGAGAAGACGCAAACCTTCTTCGTCGGCTCGGTAGCGCTTGGCGGCGCGCACGTGGACTTCGTATTCCTCGCCGTGCTCCTCGTAGTTCGAGACTTGCGCGCCTTCGACGAGCAATCGCAGCGCCGTGGCGATGTCGGAAGGTTGCACCCCGAGGTCGGCCGCGCGCGCGCGATCGATGTAGACGCCGATTTCGGGCTTGCCGACGATGAGCGACGAGTCGACGTCGACCGCGCCGGGGACTTTCTTCATCTCCGTCGTGACGTCGTTGGCGATCGACTCGAGCTTCTTCAAATCAGGCCCGCGCACCGTGTATTGGACGCGCGCCGTCGAGAAGCCGCCGCCACCGAAGAGCGGCACTTCGCCGACGTTCAGCCGGAAGTTCTTGGGCTGCTTCGAAATGACGTTCTTTCGCGTCCAGTCCATCATGTCGTTCTGCGTCACGCTGCGGACTTCGGGCGGCGTGAGGAGCACGTAGATCGTCGCGAGGTTGTGCGTGTGGGCGGCGTCGTCGCCGACGGTGACGACCGTGAGCTTCACGTTCGGATTTCCGCGAATGTCGCGCGCGATGCGCTCGCTCGCGAGACGCGTCTCCTCGAGTGACACGCCCTCGGGCGTGCGCAGCGAGATCTGCAAGCGCGCTTCGTCGTTCACCGGCAAGAAGCCTTTGTTCGTCGCGCCCGCGAGCGGAATGCACGATCCGAGCGTGACCGCGGCGAGAACGACGACGATCCAGCGGCGCTTCATCACGAACGCGAGAACGCGCCCATACAAACGCTCGATCGGCCGATAGAATCCGTCGACGACGCGCTCGCCGAAGCTCTTCTTGCCGCCGGTGCTCTTCTTCAGCAGGCGCGACGACATCATGGGCGTGAGCGAGAAGCTCACGAGCATCGACACGGCAATCGCGAAGGCCATCGTGACGCCGAACGAACGCAGGAATTTGCCCGGAATACCGCCCATGAACGCGACAGGCAAGAACACCGCGATGAGCGAAAGCGTTGTCGCCATGACGGCGAGAGCGATCTCTTTCGTAGCCTCGACTGCGGCGACCATGGGAGGCTGATGCTTCTCCTCGATGTGTCTGAATATATTTTCGAGCACGACGATGGCGTCATCGATGACGATGCCGACCGCCAAGGCGAGCGCGAGAAGCGTGATCGTGTTGAGCGTGTAGCCGACCCACCACATCGCCGCGAACGTGCCGACGATGCTCGTAGGTATCGCGATGGCCGCAATGAGCGTGCTTCGCAAATTGCCGAGGAAGAAAAACACGACGACTGCGGCGAGGAGCGCGCCGACGATCAAGTGCTCACGTACGGCGTCGACGCTGGTGCGGATGACGTTCGATTCGTCGCGAATGAGCTCGATCTTGTAGCCCGCGGGGAGCTCCTTCTTCACTTCTTCGACGCGCTCCTTCACCGAGTCGGCGACGGTGACGGTGTTCGAGCCGGATTGCTTGCGGAGAGCGAGAAGCACCGTAGGTGTTCCGCTGAGCATGGCTGCGGAGTCGGCCTCTTCTTCGGCGTCTTGCACTTCGCCGACGTCGCGCACGGTCGTCGAGTGGCCTTCGGATCGACGAATGACGAGATCGCCAATTTGCGAAGGGTCGGTGACGCGCCCGTGAATGCGTACTGTGAGCTCGCCCGGCCCGGTGTCGACGCGGCCGCCCGGCGTCGTGAGGTTTTGCGCCGCGATCGCTCGCTGCACGTCGAGCACGGTGACGCCTGCGCCGCGCAGCTTGATCGGATCGAGCATCACGTTGATTTGGCGCTTGTGCCCGCCAATGAGCTGCACTTGCCCGACGCCGTCGATCGATTCGAGTGAGCGACGCACACGCTTGTCGGCGAGCTCGGTCGTCTCGCGGACGGAGTGGCTGTCGCTCCGGAGCGCGAAGTAGAGGATGGGCGACGAGTCGGGGTCGAGCTTCTGGACGACGGGAAGATCGATGTCCTTCGGGAGCTGCGGAATGATCGTGTTGATGCGGTCGCGAACTTCTTGTGCGGCGACGTTGACGTCCTTCTCGATGAGGAACGTGACGACAACCTGGCTCGCGCCCTCGGTCGTGATCGATCGGAGCTCGTCGATGCCGCTGATCGTGTTGACCGCTTCTTCGACCTTGTCGGTGATCTCGGTCTCGATGTCTTCCGGCGCGGCGCCGGGCTGGGTCGTCGTGACGACGACAACGGGAAAATCGATGTTCGGAAACCTATCGACGCCGAGCTGCACGTACCCGGCAATGCCGATGACGCAGAGCACGAGAATGAGCACCGAAGCGAAAATCGGCCGCTTGACACAAAGTGCTGCGAGCCACTGCATTTTATTGCTCCGCGTTCGTGAGATCTCGCCTTGGGCCACCCCAGACTGAAGTCTGGGGCAGGCGGAAGATCGTGATCGTTGCGCGACCAAAGCCCGCCTTCGGCGGGCTCGCCTCTTCGACGTAGAAGACGAGTCCGCCGGAGGCGGACTTCAACCTGATTCCTTGGATGCGTTCTGCGCCTGCCCCAGACTTCAGTCTGGGGTGGCCCAAATGACGCTCATCAAACGCGAGCATTACTGCACCTTTGCGCCGTCGTGGACGTCGGCGCTCGGGGAGAGGACGACGGCTTCGCCCGTTTTCACGCCGCTGAGAACGGCGACGAGATCGCCCTGTGTGGAGCCGAGCTGCAGGGTGCGCTCTTGGATTTGGCCGCTGACGACGACGAATGCGCGTGCGCCGGTTTCGTCGCGCAAGATGGCGGCGTTCGGCACGACCGGCCGCGGGTGCTCACCGAGCGCGACTTTGGCGACGGCGAACATGCCTGGCTTCAGCTTGCCCTCGTGATTCGGCACGACCGCTTCGACGAGCAGATCGCGCGTGGCCTCGCGCACGTTCGGGCTCATGAACTTGACGGTGCCGTGGAATTTCTCGTCCCCGAACGTCGCGACCGAGAACGCGACGTCCATGTCCATCTTCACGAGAGCGAGGTCGGCCTCGGGAACCGTGATTTGCAAGCGCACGGGGTCGGCTTCGTAGATCGAAAGGACCTTCGTGGTCGACCCGACGTATTGACCAACGTTGACGAAGCGCTCGCCGACGACGCCGTCGAACGGAGCGCGAACGCGCGTATCGCCGAGGAGCTTCACGGCTGATTGCGACTGCGCTTGCGCCGCTTGCGCGGAGTATTGCTTGCCGGTGCAGTCCGACGTTTGACGGTCGTACTCGGCTTGCGAGATCGCCTTGGTGTCGAGAAGGTGCTTCACGCGCTCGCATTCGCGCTGCGCTTGCTCGAGCATGCTTTGCGCGACCTTCGACTGCGCTTCGGCTGCGTTTGCTCCGAGCGCCGCGCCGCGCGCATCGAGCGTGACGAGCACTTGTCCGCGCTTCACGAGCTGACCGCGCTCGACCAACGTTTGCACCACTTTGCCTGGCGCGTCCGCTGCGACATCCGACTCTTGGTTGCCGCGCAGCGTTCCCGTGAGGGTCACGTACTCCGGCATCGGCTGCTCGGCGATGGGTGCAGTCTGCACGTGAATGGCCGCTGCGGCTTCGGCGCCAGAACCGGAGCCCGCGTCGGCGGGCTTGCACGCGACGAATGCAACTAGGAGGAGGAACCCGCTTCGCTTCATACGGAACCGTTTGGTAGGCACAGCCGGCAAATGCGTCAAGCTACGCGACGTTAAGAAGTATGGTGCGTGCATGACGTTCGCCCTCGCGATTCCTGATTCCGAGCAGCGCGCAGCCTTCGAACGCGTCCTCCAACTCAGTTACGCAATGCCCAAGATTCCTTGGGCAAAGTTCTTCGAGCGGGTGGGTCACGAGCGGCTTCGGGTCGTTGTAGATAGAGGAAAAGTGGTCGGCGGGCTCGCGGCCTACAACCTCGCGCAATATTTTGGCGGCACCAGCGTCCCGCTTGCCGGAATTGCCGCCGTTGGGGTCGCCCCGGATGCACGTGGGCGCGGGCTCGCGAAGGCGATGCTCCTGAAAACGCTCGAGGAATTGCGTGAAACGACGCCCATCGCGGGGCTCTACGCCTCCACCACGACCCTCTATCGATCATGCGGGTTCGAGCAAGCCGGAACGGCCATGTGGTTCTCGGCGCCGCTCGCGTCTTTTCCGCGCGGCGATCGTGCGCTCGCATGCAATGCCCTCGAGCCCCGCGTGCACGCGCCGCTTCACGCCGCCTACGACAAGCGCGCAAAGGAATGGACCGGGCACCTCGAACGGACCACTGCGATTTGGGAGCGCGTCGTCGATCCGTACGATGACGTCGCATACGCGTACAGCGTGGGCGACCGCGAAGGGCACATCGTCTTTTTGCAAAAGCCCGCCGCGGAGTCGATTCACTTTCGCGTCATCGTGCGCGATCTCGTCATGACGACGCACGCTAGCGCGCAACGCCTCCTCGGGTTTCTGCACGACTTGCGATCGCTCGCGCAGGAGATCACATGGCGCGGCTGCGCGGCCGATCCGCTGCTCTCGCTCTTGCCGGAGCAAACGCACACCGTGAAACGCCACGAGCGCTGGATGCTTCGCGTGCTCGACGTCGAACGCGCACTCGCGATGCGCGTGTATCCCGGCATCACGGCCGAAGTGCATCTCGCGGTGCACGACAAAGATTTTCCCGCGAACGGGGGCCGGCGGATTTTTACAGTCGAAGGCGGTCACGGCTCCGCAAAAACGGGCGGGCGCGGCGATGTGACGCTCGATGTGCGTGGTCTCGCGGCGCTCTACAGCGGGTTTGCCACGCCCCACACGCTTCGCGCGGCGGGGCTGCTCGACGGACCCGACCGCGATCTCGCCAACCTCGCCGCGATCTTTGCAGGCCCCGAACCGTGGTGCGCCGACCACTACTAACGTAGGATGATCGGCGATGCGTCGTCGGTCCATCATTCCGCTCATCGAGCGCGCCGTTCTGATCGCGGCGTCGTCGTGCGGAACGACCTCCAGCCAACCCGACGCCGGCACCGCCGACGCTGGCGCTCTCGACGCGAGCACGGACACCACGCTCGCTGATGCAGGCGTCGACGTCATCGACGCCGCTGACGAATTCGACGACGACGCTCCCTTCATAAACCCCTACCCGATCCCCGATGGTTGCTCGGTGTGGGGCAAGCCCGACGCATTCGCGCCATGCGGTTACGGCGAGCACATCAACAGCGCCGATTTGTGCGGCGTTCAGGGCGACGCAGACATTCAGCCCTTCAACGTGTGCTTCACGCTCTGCGATCCGACCGAGCCCGACTGCATCTATTACAACTTCGGCACCGACGACGCCGGCGACGCCGACATCATCATTACCTGCGGCGCGGGCTGCGTCGGGCGATTGCACGAGTCGGCACGAGATTGCTGCGAGCCGATCGGAAGCGGGAGCATCGGCGATTTTCTCGCGCGAGCCGCCGCGCTCGAAGCAGCGTCGATCGATTCGTTCCACATCGTCGCCGCCGATCTCGCACGATTCGGTGCGCCTTCGTCGCTTCGCCGTGATGCCGAGAGCGCCGCGCTCGATGAAGAGCGACACGCTCGCATCGTTGGCGCGCTCGCGGCGGAGTTTGGGGCTCGTGCGGCGACACCGCCTGCGCCATGCGAGCGCGCACATGACATGCTCGGTTTCGCGATCGAGAACGCCGTCGAAGGTTGCGTGCGCGAGACGTACGGCGCGGCGCTCGCGATGTGGCAAAGCGCGAACGCCAAAGACGCTCGCGTGCGAAACGCGATGCGCGAAATCGCCGCTGACGAAGCGCGTCACGCCGATCTCGGTTGGCGCATCGACGCATGGCTCGCGTCGTCACAACACGCAAGCGCACGCAGGGCCACCATCCAGGCGCGCGAGGCTGCGATTCGCGATCTCGAACGCTCGATCGAAGCTGGCGCAAACACGTTCGACGACGCCCTCGGCTTGCCCGATCGTGATGCCTCGCGTGCGATCGTCGCCGCTCTCCGCGCTACGGTGTGGTCGCCACCATCTTGAGCGGTCACCGACTCATCGCGAATCCGTGACTTTGGCGATTCCCGAAAAGCTGCGCGCGTTCGTTGCGCCGCGGCGATCGCTTCCCGGCTTCGCCGTCGCGCCGACGGAAAAGGCTGCCGCACGCGAGCTCGTGCGCATCGCAAAACATTTTTCGAAGAAGCAACCGGGCTGGGATAAATCGCACAAGCAGATCTTCGCGGCTGGGCTCGACGCAAGACGAGATGGGTTCAGTGCGATTCGCAAAGCGGCGCACGCATTTTGGGACGCACCTTCGCTCGAGGCCGTGAAGAGCGCGGACATCGAAACGCTCGCGTTCGCGGAGATCGTCGCGCACCGACTCAAGCACGATGCAGACTTCACGAGCGTGATCGTCGCCGTGCGTGGCGCGCTCGATGCGCTCAGCGTGATGGCGCGCGCGCTCGATCTCGGGCTCGACGCGAAAGGCGGGTACACGACGTGCGTCTTCGTGGTCGAGGTCGACGACGACAAGAGCTCACGATGGGCGGCCGATTGGTTGCCGATACGCCATGCGATCTGCGCGATGAGCGACGCTGATTACGCGCGCGCAAGGCAGATCGCGCTCGCGGAGCGAAAGAAGCGCGTGCTCACGAAGCGCGCCCGCATCGCGTTCGCGTTTCCCGATGAGACTTGGGCGAAGGAGGATTTGCTCGAAGGGCTCGCCATGCCGCGTCCGTTCGAGATTTCGTTTTTGCTCGGCACGTGCGGCGATGCAGCGTTGATTCGAAGTTCCAGGCGCTGCCGCATCAAGACGGGAGCGTTGCGTCGCACGCGCTCGACATCGCGATGACGCTCCCGGAAGACGAAGCGTTGTCACTGCTCGGCGAATCGCTCGCGCCGCTGCTCGTGAAGCCCAAATATGGGCCGCTATTGAAGACGCCACCGCGCGCGATCGCAGAGGCCATCGCACTTTTTCCGACGAAGGCCGCCGCGGAGATCCTCGCGCCCTACATGGGCCACGCGATCCTCGGGCCGATCGTCGCCGAATTTTTTCACGATGCGCCAAAGCTTCGAAGTGCGCTCTCCGAGATCGCAAAAGGCAAAACCAAAGCAGCCGACGCAGCGCGCACGGTGCTCGCGAGCGGCACGAAGCGCGAGAGCGGGCCCGTTGCGAGCGCAGAGGATGTGCCGCGTGTGCTCGTCGATCGACCGTGGCGGCCGCGCAAGGGCTCGGAGAAAGTCGTGGAGCTTCGGCTCACCATTCCATCGAACGCGGAAGAGCGCATCGAGCTGACGCGCGCCGAGCGCGAGCTGCAATTCGAAAAAGAAAATCCTGCGCGCGACATGACGCAAGCCGAGCACAAAGCGTGGCGCGCAGAGCTGAAAGAGAACGACGGCGTCGCGTACGCCGATTGGACGTACGAGTACAGCAAGACCGGCAGCGGCGGCGAATACCTCCGGATCCCGCGTGGCGATGGGCTGCGTGCTTGGAACGAGCACGCGATGTACCTCTCGGGGACGTACGTCGAATTTCTCGCGACGCACGGAACGGCGGCCATTTCCGGATTTTTGAATCACGATTGGGTCAAGTGGCTCTCGAACCAAGAGGTCGATGATGAGCCGTATGTCGACGTGCTCGCGCACATCGTGTCGCCGCGCATCGCGCCCGTCATGGCGCGCATCGTTGCGCGTCGAAAAAACTTTCGGCGGCCCGCACTCGCTTGGCTCGTTGCGCATCCGGAAACCGCCGCGCTCGGGCTCGTCCCCGATGCGCTCGGCAAACACGGCGAAGCGCGCACCGACGCAGAGCTCGCGCTGTCGCTCATGGCGCACAAAGGTCAGGGCGCCGTCGTCGCGAAGGTTGCCCATGCGTACAGCGGCGAAGCGGGGACCGCGATCGTTGCGCTCCTCGCGCGCGATCCGCTCGCGATCGACAAGGCGCCACCCAAGGTCCCGGATTTCCTGCGGCTCGGGGAGCTACCGCGCGTCACGACGAAGACCGGCGCGCGTTTGCCCGATGACGCGATGGACGCGCTTCTCGAGATGCTTCGTGTTGCGCCGCTCGATCCGCCGTATCCGGGCGTCGATGTGGTGCGCGGCGCGTGCGACACCGGTTCGCTCGGTGAGCTCGCGCGTGCGCTCGTCGAGCAATGGGTGCTTGCCGGAAGCCCGGGGCGCTGCGAGTGGATGCTCTTTTCGGCGTCGCACTTTCCTTCCGACGACGTGACGCGTCGCATCGGCGGCATCGCGCGCGAATGGGCGCGCCGCGATCGCAAGAAAGCTCCACGCGCGTGCGCCGTGCTCGCCGCAATCGGCACGGACCTCGCGCTCTTGCACGTCGGCCACATCGCCGCGACCTCGCGCTTCGACGATGTGCGTGCGATGGCGCATTCGCTCTTGGAGGAAGCCGCCGTCGCGCGAGAGCTCACGTTCGCGGAACTGGAAGATCGCATCGTTCCGGATCTCGATCTCGGCGCGGATGGAACGATTGCGCTCTCGTTTGGCAAACGGTCGTTCGTGGTCGATCTCGACGAAGGGCTCAGGCCGATCGTGCGCGGCGAAAAGACTTTTCCGCGCGCGAACAAAGACGATGACGCCGCGCTCGCCAAAGCCGCGCGCGCGCGATTCGATGCGCTCAAAGCCGACGCGGCAGCCGTGGCCGACCGACAAATCCGCCGATTCGAGCAAGCGATGGTCAACGGTCGCCCGTGGTCTGCAAAGGACTTCATCGAGCGCGTCGCCAAGCACCCGCTCCTCGTTCACCTCGCGCGCCGTCTCGTGTGGCAAGGGTCGAAGTCGTTCCGCGTCGCCGAAGACGGCACCTTCAGCGACGCCTCCGACGCAGTCGTGAAGCTCGAAGGCGAATCGATCCGCATCGCGCACCCCGCGCGAATGACGGACGACGATCGCCGCGCGTGGACCACGCTCTTCGCCGACTACCGCGTCGTGCAACCTTTCGAGCAACTCGGTCGCGCGGTCGCACGCGCGAGTGGCAATGAGGCGCGCATCGCACGCGACATCACGGTGGCCGGCCGCAAAGTCGTCGGCGTTCTCGAAGCGCGCGGATGGCGCCGCAACGATCGCGGTCACGTCACCGCGTACCTGCGCACGCTCGGCGCCTGCGGCGAAGCACGCATCGAGCTCACGCCCGGCGTCTCGATGGAAGACGTCAAGGGCGCCGAAGACCAGAAAATCACGGGCGCCGAGCTCCCCGCCGCGGCGAGCGCGCTCGACCCCGTCGACTACGCCGAGATCGCCCGCGACCTCGACGCCCTCTTGTGATAACGATTTTCGCCCATGAGCGATTTCCCGGACGGGCTCGTCTACACGAAGGACCACGAGTGGGCGAAGGTCGAAGGCGCGAACGCGCGCGTCGGCATCACGAGCTTCGCAGTCGAGCAGCTGGGTGACATCACCCTCGTGAGCTTCGACGTCAAAGCCGGCGACGTCCTCACCGCAGGCAAAACCTTCGGCACGATCGAAAGCGTCAAAACGCTGAGCGACCTCTTCGCACCGGTCGCCGGCAAAGTGATCGAAATCAACGCCGCGCTCGACAAGAACCCCGAGCTCGTCAACGAAGATTGCTACGGCAAAGCCTGGATGATCGTCATCGAGCCCGCCGAGCCCTTGGCTGGCCTAATGGATCCCGCGGCCTACGCTGCGCATGTGAAGTCGTCTTAGCCTTCGTTCGACTTTGCTTCCCCCATGCGTTCCGCATGGCATCCGCGTTTGCGATGCCGTTGCTACTGCCTGCACGCCACGCGGCATTCTCCGCTTGACGCAGGAATCGTCGAGCCAACACCGGTTTTTGCAAGAAGTCGTAGGCCTCAGCCACCATGAGGAGCCCAGACGTATCGTCGGCAATGGTTGAAAGCCTCCGCACAAATGTCTGAGTGTGCTTGCGACTCGAATGGCCAAGCGAGCGGCGCAATGCCACTCGGGTGAGAATTTCGAAATCCTGCCATCGCCTTTGACGCCGAGCCTTCCTGCTCAGCTCGTCGAGATCGTGCATCGCCTTGGCGAACGGCATGGAACCGTAGGGCATGTCGTTGATGGCCACGTCGATGTCGTCGAGACGAGGCATGGAGCGGCCAAGTTGTCCGGCGGTAAGCGCGATCGCGCGCCGATTGCGCTCGACCTGCGCGTGTGCTCGCGAGCGATGCCACGATCGTGCGGCGGCTCGTTCGTCTCCTGCGCGCTGATATTCGTCGCCAAGCACTTTCAGATTAACGACGGCCGGAAACCGCTCCGCCAGCCAGCGCGCGATTAATAGCGTCTTTCCCGGAGCGCCCAAAGCTTTTGGCTCTCGAGAGAATGCCAACGCGAACAAACCCATGTCATGAGCGTCGCCAAACCATCGTTCATCCCAATAGGCCTTCGCCGTCGCAAACATACGATCCAGCGCCTCGACCTTCGAGCTGGACTCCACGATCTCGCGAACCACATTCGCGATTCTCCTGCGCGTCGATGCTTTCGGCGCTAGCAATGAACCCACGGTCATGGGTCCGATAGACACGCGACCACTTTTGCATTTGCAGCCGGATCCGTGGTTGGCTCGTCCAGCTGGCACATCGATCCCTTCGGGCAGGCGCCTGCGTCGGAGCAGAGAGGAACACAATTGCATTGAATGTCAGCTCCGAGGCCCCTCTTCACGCAGTCGATCGCCTCTTGGTCCGGCGCTTGCGTACAGCCCAACAAGGTGACGACAAGGCAAACGGTTACCCAATGCCGCATTATTGGGGTTCGCATTGGGCGCCGCCGTCGGACGGCAGTTCCACGCAGCTTGGTGCGTGAAACGATCCCGTGATGTGACTCGCACTCACGAAGTTGATGTTGAAGGTTCCGTCGACGCCACACGCGTCCACGCTCGTGATCGTCACCTCGCCCTCCGCGCCCACATCCGCGATGGGCGAGTTGCACGCGTTGTCGTAGTTCGCAAACGACACCCCGACACCGTTGCCGAGCGACTGCACGCCGACGGAGATCGACGAAGGCGCGTTGAAGTTGAAGAGGAGAACGTTCGAGCTCGCGACGAAGTTGCTCTGCGACGCGCACAGGCCCATGGAGTCGGTGATCACGATAATGGGCTCGAAGCTCGTCGAGGAGATTGCGTCCTTCGGCGCGAAAGAGATCCCGCGAATCGATCCCACGAGCGTCGCCGAGCCGACGTTGCAGCCAGCTTCGCCGGCGCCGGTCTCTTGCGCGTCAGACGGAATCTGCGCGTCATTAGCGTCACTCGCGTCACTCGCGTCGATGCTCGCGTCGTTCGACGCGGGCGCGTTGGTCGAACAACCCGCGACAAGAAGAGCAGCGACCGCGAGCCTCATCTTGCGAGCATAGCAGCGCGCTGTTAACGTCATCACGGGGTGAATGATGCGTATCATGGGGCTCCTCGCGTTGGGTTTGTTGCTCGATTGTTCGCAAGCCACGAGCCCCGTCATCGACGGCGGAGTGGAGAGCGGTAGCGACGCAACGGTGACTGACGCGATGAAAGATGCGACGACGACGAACGACGCATCGCAACCCGACGCGGCGATCGTGAGCACGTGTCAGGCGCTCGCGAACAACTTCGTAACGAAGTGTGCGGGCGATGCGCCGCGACCGTGCGCTTGGACCGCGTACGCACAGCTCTGCGCCACGGGCCAGACGCAGCTGTTGATCGACTCGATGAGTTGTCTCGACTCGACGTTGTGTCGCCTTCTGTCGGATCCGAACGAAGGCGAAGCGTGCTTGGAGGCGGTGCATACGAACGAGCAATCGACAGCGGCGAAGTCGTTCCTCGCGAGCTTTTGCACACGATGCGGCGGCAGCAACTGCTCGAGCGTTCAAGCCACGGATGAAATCCTCCCGTACCTGACGGACTTGGACCTCGCCGCGCTCTCGAGTTGCGCGCCGACGGCGTGCACGCTCCCCGAATTTATTTCGGCTTGTCCGAGCGTCGCGAACTTGCAGCTCTTTGCGAGCTGTTCGCTCTTCACGTTCTAGCGTCCTCGGGCTCGTCGCGCGGGCGCTTGTTGTGGCAGGCGAGTATCGCCGCAGCGGGGACACCGCACGGTCACGATCTCACTCGTTGGGCCACGATCCAACGGAGCCCCAGAGATCAGCGCAGCGTGCAGCGACGACGGCGCGGGCTTCCGAGAAGCGCGGGTCGTTGCGCACGAGCGAGAGTGGCTCACATGCGTCCAGCCACAATAGGTTCGTCATGGGGAGCGCGGCGCTAGCTGCGACGTGTTTGAGTGCGAGGTCGGGCTCGTTGACGATGGCGAAGTATTCGGCGGCGACCTCGTTCATCATCACTCGCTGGCGCGGTGCGACCTCGCGTGAGGTGAGGCGCTCGAATGTCGTTGGCGCGTTCGGGTCCATCTTGCCGTCGATCACGCTCGACATGATGATCGCGGCTTGGTCCCACGAGGCGCCGGCTTTCGCTTCCGTGATGAGCGTGCGCGCGCGATCGGCCATTTCGAGATCGCGCCACCACACGGCGATGCGCGTCATCGCGACGACCGGTGCGAGCGGACCGCCGCGCACAGCCCACGCGTCGAGCACGGCGCGCACCTTGTCGCGATCGCCGAGCATGCCGTACGCCCACATGCGCGAGAACGCGATGTAAGAGCTCTCGGGCTCGATGCGCGTCGCGAGCTCGATGCGGCGAAGTCCTTCGCGCACGTGGAGCGATTCGCAAAGCATGCTGCCGATCGATGCGTGTGCGCCGCCGCATCGCGGATCGTAGCGAAGGCATTCTTGTGCAGCGCGCAGCCACGCGATGAGCTCGCCATCGGCGAGGCGTACCTGGGCGATGACGTTGTGCGCGTCGGCGAGTGCTGGCTCCGTCTCGAGCGCGCGTAGAGCGAGCTCCTCGGCGCGCGCTTGCACCGATCGATCCCGCGCGCCGGTTTGCCCGTAAACGGCTTGGAGCGCGCGCGCGAGGCGCGTTCGAATGCGCGGATCGCCCGGGTGTTTGGCTTCGACTTCTTCGAGCAGCGTCACGGCAACGCGCACGCGCGGAAGAACGAACGCGCTCAGCTCTACGCCGGCTTTGTCGTAGACGTCGCGCAGCGCCGGATCGCGCGGCCCAGGATCGGCAGCCGTGCGCGCGCGCAGCGCTTCGACGACGGCCGCGACGACGGCGTCCTCGAAATCGAGAGTATTCGCGATCGTGCCGTCGATGTGACCGGCCCACGCGGGCGTGCCCGTGCGCTCGACCACACGAAGGCGCGCGCGCACCCGCTCGCCCGATGCGTGCAGTGTGCCGTGCACCGCGAGATCGGCGACGTCGCGTCCGGTGACGACGCGTGCGATGCGCGTCTCGGCGATGGCATCGACGAGAGCACTCGTGAGAACGGGCCCAAGCTCGCCCGCAATCGGCTCGATCGCGACGGTGCGCGGCTGCCCGAGCAGCGCCACCGATTCCATCGTGAGCGTTGCGAGTCGCGACATGCCTCGCCCGCCACTCGCCGCATTTCCGCGGAGCGCCTCGACGCGATCGAGAACGCCTTGTGCATCAGGCCGATCTTCGCGACGACGCGCGAGCATCTCGTGCACGAGAATGGCCACGTGCTCCGGCACCGTGGCGTCGACGGTTCGAACATCGGGCGCGTCACCGGTGAGGCGTTGCGCTGCGACCGAGATGGGCGTGTCACCCGAGAACGGAAGGCGATTCGCGAGGAGCTCGAACAACATCGTGCCGAGCGCGTGCACGTCGGTGCGACCGTCAATCGGCCCATTTTCCAGCTGTTCCGGCGCCATGTAGGCAGGCGTGCCGACGATCATTCCGGTGCGCATCACATCTGCCGAGCCGTCAGCGACGCGCGCGATTCCGAAATCGGTGAGGACGACGCGCTCGTCGCTGAGCATGACGTTCTCCGGCTTGAGATCGCGATGCACGACACCCACGACATGCGCCGCCGAAAGCCCGCGCGCGATCTCCGCGGCGATGCGCAACACGTCGGGCAGGTGCAATCGCGCGCGCGCCTTTCGAGCGCCGAGCGATTCCCCGACGATGAGCTCCATCGTGAGAAATCGCATCCCGGCGTGTGTGCCGAGGTCGAACGTGCGGGCAACGTTGCGATGCGTGACGCGACGCGCGAGCTTCACCTCGCGACGGAACCGCGTGAGCGCAGCGACGTCGCTGGCGATGTCTGCGTGGAGCACCTTGAGCGCGATCTCTTCATCGAGCTCGCGGTCGTAGGCGCGAAATACCGCGCCCATCCCGCCCTCGCCGAGGAGCGCGCGAAGCTCGTAGCGCTCCGCCAAGACTGCTCCAATCGTGAAGGGAATTGCTTGGGTCGCTGCGAGCGCGGCGTCCGCCATCGATCCGAGTCTACATCGCGCTATCGTCGCGGTGTGATGCGAACACTCTTCTTCACGTTCTTCATGTTTCTGGCCGGCTGCGGCTGCTCCGAATCGGTCAGCTCACCTGCGGACGTCGAGGCAGGCAAGCGCAACGATCGAAGCTTGGCATCAGCCATGGAGCGCGCAGGGCTCGTCTCCGCCGGCCCCGCGCAATCGGACATGGGCGGCGCACGGTCACATCACGACCGTCGCACGCGGATGGACCGAATTCTCCACGAGCTACCCAAACGCGAACGATCACCTGTGCCGCGAAATCCCCTGACTCAGAAAAGGCCGAGCGCGGCTTTGGCTTTCATCGCAGCGGCGCTCGACCCCTTCGCAAGCTTGGCGAGCTTCGGTTTCGCGTATGCGGCGTTCGCCTTGAAGTAATCGTTCGGCGCGCTGCCCGCGCCCTTCACGCCAATCATGTCGACCATGAGCTCGAAGACGCTATCGTGCGCGAACATTCCGAAGTCCGCCAGAATGTGCGGGAGGCGTTTGCCTTGCCGAAGCGCTTTCTTCGACGTGTAAGCGGGAAACAATTTTTCGCCCGCGAGGTAGAGGATGCGCGATTCGGGCACCCAGTCCGATTTCCAATTGTCGGCGAGGCGCGCGATGTGGACGTCTGCATCGTCGACGTTCAAATAGTAATACCAATACTGCCAGTGCGAATTCACGAGCGTGCGCGCCGCGCCAGCGTTTCCGTGAAGCGCGAGGTCAAGCCCGCCGCGGATGGTGTGCTCGCCTTCGGCGAACTTGGCTTTCACGGCCGCCTCGTAGACGGCCTCGAGTCGCTTCGTGAACGCCGCGGCCTTCTTCGTTCGCAAAAGCAAGAACCCGGTGCTGTACGCGAGCATCGCGGGCGTTCCGTCTTCGCCGTCCGCGTTCTTTCGCTTCATCGACATCTTCTCGAGGCTCGCGGTGATCGCCTCGAGCACGACGTCCGTCGACGTGAGCGCCTCGAGCGCGAACACGAGATGCGGCGTCTTGTAGAAGTCGGAGCGCGTGGGCTCGCCGAGGTGTGCGCCGATTTTCGCCGCGGCTTCATCGGCACTGACGGCGTCGTGGCCCACGCGCCTTTCTCACCGCGTACGAACGCGGCAGCGGTGAGACGCGGCCATTTCACGTGATAAACGCCGAAATAGTCTTTGTGGATCTTGGCAGCCGAGGCGGCGGGTTTCTTGTCGTCCTTGTGCCCGTCGACGAGCGTCACCATGTACGGATAGCCGGCGTCATAAAGGCGCTTCTGCTCGGGCGTGTGGCAGACCATCACTTGCCCTGGTGTACCATGGGCGGCGATGCCGTCGTGGCTACTCGCCATCCCCGAATCGATCCGCGAGGATTTTCGCAGCGGCGAAGTCGTCGCCGTCCTCATCGCGCTCGCACTCATGGCGCTCCTGTGGCTGACGCTGCCGGGGCACGGCAAACGGCTCCTGCGTCAGCCCGTCGTCTTTCTGTGCGTTCACCTCGTCACGCATCTCCTGCGGCGCATCGTCTTCACGGGTGACAGCACCGTCGCGCACGTTCTCGTCGTCCTCGCTGTGCTCTCGATCCTCGCGTGCATCGGACGCTCCGCGGTATCGCTCGTGCTCGACGTCGGCTTCGGCCGTCGGATGTCGCGACCCGCGCCGAAGATCATTCGCGATCTCGTTCTCGCCATCGTTTACTTCTTCGTCGCCGTCGCATCGCTTCGCGCCGCCGGCATCGAGCCGGGCTCCATCCTGACGACGTCCGCGCTGCTCACCGCGGTCATCGGTTTGTCGCTCCAAGAGACGCTCGGAAATTTGTTTGCGGGCCTCTCGCTGCAAGTGCAGTCGCCGTTCGACGTCGGCGATTGGATTCAGTTCGGCGCCGAGCACAAAACCGTCGGCAAAGTGCTCGAGGTCAACTGGCGCGCGACCAAGCTCCTCACGCTCGACGAGGTCGAGGTCATCGTCCCGAACGGCATGCTCGGCAAAGCGGCAATCTCGAACTACTCGAAGCCTTCGCCGCAAATTCGCCGATCGATTTACGTCACCGTCAGCTCGACCACGCCTCCGCGCAAAGCCCACCGCATCATCGCCGACGCCATTCGCGGCTCGTACGGCGTCCTCGAGGACCCTCCACCGTCGGTCGTCACGATCGATTTCAACGACGCAGGCATCTCGCTGTGGGTTCGCTTTTGGACGGATCAATTCCAAAAGTGGGGCATCGTCGATGGCGAAGTGCGTGATCGCATTTGGTACGCGCTCGCGCGCGAAGGCATCTCGATCTCGTGGCCGACACGCGAGATCTACATGCACGAAGTCAACGACGAAGCTCGCGAGCGTGCGCGCGCCGCGAAGGCCGCGCAGAATCTGACTGCGCTGCGCGAGGTCGACTTCTTGCGCGCGCTGCCGCCTTCCGAGCTCGAAAAGCTCGCACGCACCGCCGAAGCGCAGCTCTTCGCCGAGGGCGAGCTCATCGTGCGCAAAGGCGAGACGGCCGACGACATGTACATCGTGCGCACGGGGGCGGTCGCCGTGCTCATGCCGTCGAACGGCAACGGCAAGGGCAAGAAGCACGAGGTCGCAGCGCTCGGGCCCGGGAAATTCTTCGGCGAGATGGCCCTCATGACGGGCGAGCCGCGCACCGCGGACGTCGTTGCCAAAACCGATAGCGAGCTTCTCGTCATCAGCCACGGCGCATTTCACGCGACGCTCGGCGCCCACCCCGAGCTCGCGGAAACGGTGAGCCGCGCGATCGCCGAACGCCAAGCCAATCTCGACGAGCAAACGCACACGAGCAAGCAGCCCGACGAAAAGCTCATCGAGGAGCGAACGTCCGTGCTGCTCGGCAAGATCAAACACTTCTTCTCGCTATGAGCGTTCGCGACGCGTTCGCATCGTTAAGGACTACGCTAGACGAATGTGGCCCGCGTACGCCGGATTCGTCGCGCTCGCGATCAATCCGTTCGGTGGGCTTCTCTTCGCGATCCCCTACGCGAAGGTCGTGCTTCACATGTCGCCGTGGCTCGCGGCTCTCATCGGCGTGCCGCTCGCGTACGTCCAAGTCGCGTTCGTCGACCTTCTGTGGACCACACTGAAGCGCATAGGTTGGTGGGAGCGACTCATCGAACGCAGGCGCACGCCGCGCCTCACGCGCATGGCGTCATCGCCGTACATGTTTTGGATGATCCTCGCGTTCGGTTGCGTGCTCGGCCCTTGGCTCGTGATGGCCGTGATGCGCTACGCCAAAATTCCGCATCGTCGCATCGCGGTACCGATGGCGCTGAGCATCACGTGGAACGCAGTCGGCATCGCGCTCTTGTCGATCTACGTGCCGCACTGGCTTCCGAAGTGATCACAAATGGAAGAACGTCGCGACGAGCCCCGTGACCGTCCCGTCGCTGCTGAGCGTCCACGTCGGGCTTTCGGGTTGGCCGATCATCTCGTAGGCCGATGCGATGTCTTCTTCCGATCCGTTGTGAAGCTGGTCGACGATTGCGAAGCCGCTATCGACTGCGAATGCCGTCGATAGGCTGTCGCCGCTGCACGCGAACGTAACGGCGAGCTCGCTCGGTTGTCCTGGCGAGATCGGCCCGACTTGCAGCTGAGCGCCCGTCGACTCGCTCGAGCCGATGACCGCATCAAGCACGTTGGCGGTGCGCGTCCCCGAAAACACGAGCACGGTGATGGCGACGAAATCGTTCGTCGTATACGACACGGTCTGCGTCGCGCTCGTGCCGGGTCCTGCGGAGAAATACAATTGGATGAACCCGGCCCCGGATGCGCGCCGAAGCTCGACGATGCTTTCTGCCAAGTGTTGCTCTTCGAGTCCGTCGGCAAGCTCGACGGCGCCGACGCAAACGTGCAGACCGCAGCGACGATGAGTGATGCCCCCGTCGTATCGAGCGGCACCGTCGTCACGCCCGACCCATGAAAGCTCGCGATCGCGTGCCCGATCAAATTCACGCCACTCGAGGCGCCGTCATTCGAATCGGTCACGGGCGCGTCGATGACATCAACACTCGTCGCGTCCCCGTCGCTGCCACCGTCATCGCTCGCGACGTCGCCAGTCGACCCATCGATGGGATTGTGGAGCCCGTCGAGATTGACGAACGCAGAACACGCCGCCGCCGGAATTAGCAAGGCGATTGCCCCCGAACGCATCACCTCCCGATCATATCATCTGGTTGTCATTGTCGGCCGGGTGGTGCTTTAGTGTCTCGTCTTGGCTCGAGTCAAAGGCACGCTGTTCGTCGACTACATCCGCATGTTGCGATCCAAGAAGGACGTGGACTGGTCGCGGTATCTCACGCCCACGGATCTCGACTACTTGATTCAGCGCATCCAGCCGGACGAGTGGTACCCCATGGCCGCGTTCGAGCGCATGGGCGTCGCCATTCTCGACGAAGTCGCCGAGGGAAACCTCGATCTCGTGCGCAACTGGGGGCGCTACTCGATCGATTGGCTCTGCTCGATTCACCCGAATCTCGTCGCGCCCGGCGACCCGCGCGAATCGCTCATGCGCTTCCAAGTGTTGCGACAAAGCTTCTTCGATTACCCCGCGCTCACCATCCGCGAAATCACCGACGACGACGCCACGCTCGGCGTTGCGTACGGGATGGGCGCACGCGCAGAGGAGGCAGCCTCGCATCAGACGATGGGCTTCTTCGAACGGCTCCTCGAGTTTTCCGGCGCCCAAACGGTCGAGGCGAAGTTCACGTCGAAATCGTGGGATGGCGACGCCTCAACCATACTCACGCTTGCTTGGCAATGACGTAGAGCGCGTCGCTTGCGCTGTGCGAAGCATTGCGTGATCCTCGTTGGACCATGCAAGACCGAAGGCTTCGCGCGCGTTTGGTGACGTCGGCGCTCGCGCTCGTCATTTTTTCTGGATGCCACAAAACCGCGGCAACCGCGCCAGACGCGGACGTCGCAGTGGCCAGCGCATCCGCGGACATGGTCGGCGCCGCCGCGCCAGCCGATCCGAGCGGCGACGTCGCAACGCTCACGCCTCCTCAGGCAGTCGTCGCGGCGGATCCGAACATCCCGCTCAATGAAGCCGTCGTCGGAACGGCGCAGCTCCCACGAGATTATTCCGCCGATACCGCGCCGCCTCCGCAAGCCGTGATGGAGACGCAACCGCCGAGCCCCGATCCCGAGAATGTTTGGGTATCGGGTTATTGGTGGTGGAGCCGCCCGCTCGCTCGTTACGTTTGGATTAGTGGCGCGTGGCGACATCCGCCGCCCGATCAGGTGTGGGTCTCGGGCTCGTGGACGCCGCAGGGCGGGCGCTATGGCTGGACGCCCGGATACTGGGGCCCGCGCGGCTATGCGCGCGAGATGATCGACGTCGCGCCGCCCGCGTATCGCGTCGAAGTGCGACCGACTGCGCCGGGCGCGGAGTTCGTCTGGACACCGGGTTACTACGCGCATCGCGGCGGGTCATACGCGTGGACAGGAGGCACGTGGGTGCGCCCGCCGAGCGCGAACGTCGCGTGGGTCGAGCCGCGATACGTCAACACGGGCGGCCGTTACTTTTTGCAACCAGGCCGATGGGACGTCCCCATCGAACGTCGCGGCGTCGTGTATCAACCCGACATCAACGTCCGAGCCGGCGCGCGCGTCACGCTCGCTCCGGTTGCTCGCGAGGTGGTCGTCGAGCACACGCGCTTCGTCGCCGAGTCGTCGCGCGCAGTCGCTCACGGCGTGGTGCGCGCCGATAACGGCACGTTCGTCGTCCCGCGCGCTGTCGTGAACACGGGCGTGGTCGTCCACGAAGAACGCCGCGACGAGCACGGTGGTCGCGTCGAGGAACACCCGGTGGTCGGCCGCGTCGAAGAGCACGGCGGCGCCAACGTTCGCGTCGAAGAACACCCCGTCGTTGGGCGCGTCGAAGAGCACGCGGGAGCAAACGTCGACGTTCGCGCGCGGCAACCAGAAGTGCAACGCAACGATCCGCACGCGACCGTGCAACGCACCGAGCCGCACGTGGATGCACGTGGTGTCGCTCCCGTTGTCACCCCTGCGCACACCGCGACCACGACCGCGCGGCCGCCGGAGCAGCACGAGCGGGAGCATCGTCGGTAGGCTCTACTCGTAAAACCGAGAGTGCAACGCGACAGCGGCGAGCACGGCGACTTCGAAAGGAACATCCCGCTCCTCGCGGAGATCGATCTTGAACTTGTCGCGAATGCCGGGCTCTTTGGAGACGACGAGCGCAATCGTCCCTGCGTTGTCCTTGCACTCGAAGATGTCCTTCACGACGCCGACGACGCCCGCGTTCGCGTGATAGCCCTTCGTGCCCACGGTCATGGTGAACGTCTTCCGGAACGCGATGGCCGAGAAGTTGAGCGACGCGAGCTCTTCGTTCTTCGCTCCGCGGATGGCGAATTTCGTCTTGAGGACGTTGCCCTTGAGGCCGGCGACGAGCGCGTTGTCTTTGTCGAAGAGCTCGAGCTTTGGCGTGGTCGTCATGAACTCGCCACGCACGACGAACTGCGCTTCTTCACCGGTCGTCACCACGTCGTATTGCGCGGAGACGGACATCAGCCGTTGCGTCACATGGATGGTCTTGCTCACTCGGCGGGCTCCGGCTCGGTCTCGGTCTCTGGTTCGCTTTTGGCCGACGGCGTCGGCGTCGAACCTGATTCGATTCGCATGCCGTAGAACGAACGGTACACGAAGAAGAGCATGATGACGAACAACACCGCCGAGATGGCGTGCCGCACTTCGAGGCCGTATTGCACCTGCAATTTCTCGGCGAGCTGAACTGCGAGCAAACCGAAGAGCGTGGTGAACTTGATGACGGGGTTCATCGCGACGCTCGATGTGTCCTTGAATGGATCGCCCACGGTATCGCCGACGACGCATGCGTCGTGGAGCGGCGTGCCCTTTTCTTTGAGCTCGACCTCGACGACCTTCTTCGCGTTGTCCCAAGCGCCCCCGGCGTTGGCCATGAAGAGCGCCTGAAAGAGACCGAACAGCGCGATCCCGATCAGGTATCCGATGAAGAAGTAGCTCTCGTAGAACGCGAACGCGAGCGCACCTAGAAAGACGGTCATGAAGATGTTGAACATCCCCTTCTGCGCGTAGAGCGTGCAGATCTCGACGACCTTCTTGCTGTCTTGGATGTTCGCCTTCTTCACTTCGCTGTCGAGCTTGATGTGCTGCTTGATGTACTCGACTGCGCGATACGCGCCCGTCGACACGGCCTGCGTCGACGCGCCGGTGAACCAGTAAATCACCGAGCCGCCGGCGATGAGGCCGAGCAAGAACGGTGGGTGAAGAATGGAGAGGAACTCCATGTGCTCGGTGAATCGATTCGTGAGGTCGACGATGATCGAGAAAATCATCGTGGTCGCGCCGACGACCGCGGTGCCGATGAGCACGGGTTTGGCGGTGGCCTTGAAGGTGTTACCTGCCCCGTCGTTCTCTTCGAGGAAGTGCTTGGCCTTCTCGAATTGGACCTTGAAGCCGAATTTCTTCTGGATGTCGTCTTCGATGCCGTCGATTTGCTCGATGGTCGAGAGCTCGTAGACGCTCTGCGCGTTGTCGGTGACGGGGCCGTACGAGTCGACGGCGATGGTGACCGGGCCCATGCCGAGGAAGCCGAACGCGACGAGACCAAACGCGAAGACCGGCGACGCATCGACCGAGTTGAGGATCATGCCGAGGTCGACGCCGACGCCGAGCTTCGTCAGGTAATAGGCCGTGCCCATGAGCCCGACGAAGATCATGCCCATCCAGAAGGCACTGAAGTTACCGGCGGTGAGGCCGGCCAAAATGTTGAGCGACGCGCCGCCCTCACGTGACGAGGTAACGACCTCTTTGACGTGACGCGATTCGGTCGACGTGAAAACTTTGACGGCTTCGGGAATGATCGCGCCGGCGAGCGTGCCGCACGTGATGATCGCCGAGAGCTTCCACCAGGCGTCGCCGTGGCCGAGCTCCGGGATGAGCATCTTCGAGACCACGAAGGTCATGGCGACGGACACGAGTGACGTGATCCACACGAGCACCGTGAGGGGCGTCTCGAAGTTGAACTTGGCGGCGTCCTTGTAACGAGCCTGCGCGATGAAGTCGTTGATGAAGTACGACACGCCGCTCGCGATGATCATCGCGATGCGCATGACGAAGATCCACACGAGAAGCTGAACTTGGAGCGTGGTGTCTTTGACGGCGAGGAGGATGAAGACGATGAGCGCAACGCCCGTGACGCCGTAGGTCTCGAAGCCGTCGGCGCTGGGGCCGACCGAGTCGCCGGCGTTGTCGCCGGTGCAGTCTGCGATGACGCCAGGGTTACGTGCGTCGTCTTCCTTGATCTTGAAGACGATCTTCATGAGATCGGAGCCGATGTCGGCGATCTTCGTGAAGATGCCGCCCGCGATGCGGAGCGCGCTCGCACCGAGCGACTCGCCGATGGCGAACCCGATGAAGCACGAGCCGGCGTACTCGCCCGGCATGAAGATGAGGATGAGCAGCATGAGCATGAGCTCGACGCTGATGAGGAGCATGCCGATGCTCATCCCCGCCTTGAGCGGGATCGCGTAGCAGGGGAACGGCTTGCCCTCGAGCGCGGCGAATGCGGTGCGGGAGTTGGCGAACGTGTTGACGCGAATGCCGAACCAAGCGACCGCCGACGAGCCAGCGATGCCGACTACCGAAAAGAGCAAGATGACGATGACGCGCTCGACCGGGAGCTTCATCACGACGCCGAAGTAGATCGCCATGATCGTGCCGATGAAGGCCTCGAGGATGAGGATGAACTTCATCTGCGTGATGAGGTACGTCTTGCAGGTTTCGTAAATGAGCTCGCTGATCTCGAGCATCGACGAGTGGACGTCGGCGTTCTTCAGCTTGATGAACATGACGAGACCGAAGATCATGCCGGCGAGCGCGACGCCGAGGCCGCTCATCAAGAGCGTGCGTCCGGGAATGCCGCCCATGAAGGTCACTGTCGAAAGCGCGTCGTGCGGGACGATGAGCGATGCCTCGCCACCTCCGGCGGGCTCGGCCGCGAGAGCGACGCCCGAGAAGAGTACGGTCGCGACGAGTGAGAGCAGTGCGACGGCAACCTGACTGAACGACTTCATACGAGATCCTTCCGGTGGGAATCTCGCGCCCGAGACGGCGAGAGAGACCCGCGATCTCGAGGGGTTGGCCGCCTGAGCGTCGCGACAGACCGCGAACGCGAACAGGACGCTTCAGCACGCCTCGAACTTGTGTGCCGCCCCGTTTACCAGCGAACGCGAGGCGGCGCAATGCTGTATGGTGCCGCGCGATGCCCCAGCGAAAGCTGCGACCGTGGACGGTCCTCGTGCAAGTCGTGTCGATCGCCATCGCGATCGGTTTGGGCCTCATGATTTTTTCGAAGCGTGTCGGCGCACAAGCCGAGCCCGTCGCGAAAGGCAAAGGCGGCGCGCCCTCGATGCTCGCGAGCGACGCAGGCACCGATGCTGCCATCGCCGGCACGACCGCCGTCGGTGATGGTGGCAAGCCGCCCGAGGATCAACTCGAGGATGCCATCGTCGGCGCAGATGGCGGCGTGCCGACTCACGAAGCCGGTGAGTATCGCTCGCCCTTCGCGAACCCGAAGTGGGGGAAAGTCGCCGACGTCCGCGTCGGCATGGTCCTCAACGACATCACGAGCTACGACATCCACACAGGCGCGTTCGTCGCCGATTTCTACATCAGCCTCACGAGCGAGCGCGAGATGCCTTCGATGGACCTCATGTTCCCGAACGGCAAGCCCGACGAAAAACAAGTCATCGCCGACAAGCCCACGTTCAAGCTCTATCGCTTCACGGGCACGTTCACGTCGCCGCCGGATCTCCGTCACTATCCGTTCGACCAACAGCAGCTCACGATTCAGGTCGAAGAGAACACCGAAGGCATCGACCAAATCCGCCTCGTGCCCGACCAAAGCCACACGCACCTCGAGCAGGGCTTCGAGGTCATCGGGTGGGACGTCATCTATCTCGAGGCCGTCTCGGTGGTGCACAACTTCCCCGACCGCTTCGACCACGACGATCTCTATTACGGCCGCTACGAGTTCCGCCTCGGCGTCGAGCGTTACGGGACGAGCGCGGTCTTCACGGTCTACGTTCCCGCGATCGTCATCGTCCTCATCTCGCTCATGGCGATGTGGATTCCCTTCCACCGCGTCGACGTGCGCTCGAACGCCGGCGCGCCAATGCTCGCCGCCGCTGTGCTCTTCCACTTCGCGCTGATGCAAGCGCTCCCGGCTGTGAGCTATCTCACACGCGCAGACAAGCTGATGGTCGGCGTCTATCTATCGCTGTTTCTCAACATGCTTTCGACGTGGTGGTTCTTCATCGTGAAAGACGAAAATATCGAGCGCGTCTTCCGCATCGCGCGCACGCTCGTGCCCGTCGCCACCGTCATCATCATGGTGTTCGCATGCGTCATCTAGGCGTGTACGTCGCCGCGCTCGCGCTCGTGTCGTGCGGCAAAGCCCACGACTACGACACCAAAGTGACGCTCAAGACCATCGAGGTCGTCGCCCGCGACGCCAAAAACGAGCCGCTCATCATCGAGGTCAACGTCGAATACCCCGAGTGCCCCGGCGAGCAGCTCGAAACGCTCCAAGGCAACGCCGAATTTTCGAAGTGCGTTCTGAAATACAAAATGGGCGAAACGGTGCCCGCGGTCGTCGAATACTCCGCGATGGATTTCGGCCACTACGACTCCGAAATCACGAAGCTCGGTGACTGCACGCGCAAACGCGATCCCCGCGACGCCCGCTCCTACGAAGTCATCCAAGAGTGCGCCGACGTCAACGTGAACGGCGCGAAAGCCGGCTTCCACTGCGGCCGCAAACCAGACAAGGAGCTTCTCGCAAAGTGCCCTTGGTTCGCGCGCCAGTAGCGCCAAAGTATGATGTACGGCGATGGTGGCGCGCGCGACAACGGGCTTCGCGACCATGCATATTCATACCATGGTCGCGCTAGCGCGGCATGAGGGTCGCGATGACCTGGCGGCCATTGCGACGGTAGATGCGAAAATCGCCATCGAGTGTAGCGATGCGCGCGGTCGGATCGAGCTCGGACATGCGCACGAGGCATGCGTCTGCGAAGGACATCGGAACGTTCACGTAGCGTTTCATCAGCGCACGGACAGCGCGCCATTCGCTTTCGATGCGGAACGTCGCGACGAGAAACCCGCGCTCGCCGAGCGCCATCACAGCGTCGGCACCCGACGGCCCGAGGAGATGGCACGCTTCCGTGAGCACCGCATCGCACGTTGCGTGCGGCGGCTTCGAGCGCGCAAACAGATCGCGCGCCCAAACGTGAAACGTGTCGCGCCGATTAAGAAGCGCGACGATGGGTCCGGTGTCGGCGATGATCACGACCGAGCCCCTCTAGGTGTTTTGGGTTCGTCGAGAGGTCGGCAGCACCGTGCGCAACCCCAACGAGGTCCGCGACCAAATCGAGCCCGCTCGCCTCGTCGTCGGAAAGAGAGTCGATCGCGGCACGAAGGACCTCGGATTCCGTCGTCGACCGCTGCTTGGCCAAGCGCGCGAGCTTGTCCGCGTGTGCGCGGCCGAGCTTTACGGTGACCGTCCGACGAAATACGGGCATGTCATAAAGGTATTACCTCGCAGACTCGTGGTCAACCCGCTCAATACGTCGCGGTGACGGAGGCCAAGAACGTGCGCCCGTTTTGCGGGATGAGGCGTTGCGCGAACTCGACGCTCGGGATGGCTTGGTATTGCCAGTCCATCACGTTGTACGCGCCGACCGCGTAGCGCACGCCGAGCTTCTCGACCTCGCCCGAAAAGACGATGTCCCAGATGAGACCGGGATCGCTCGTGCCTTGCGCTGCGCCCGTGCCGATGGCGACAGCGTTGTCGAAGCGCGGGCCTTCGAACGACAAGCGCGACATCACCATGAGCTGACGACCGATGATCGGCACCGCGCCCTTGAGCGATGCGAGCACGAGTGGTGAGTTCGGAACTTCGCCGAGCCCGCCGCACGACTGCGCGAGGCCGATGCACTGGTGACTCTTGCCCCCGCCGTCGTCGACGCTCGTGATGTAACCCGCGCGCGCGACGGTGACGCTGCCCGATAGCATCCAGCCTTGGCGCCATTCGCGGCGCACCTCGGCCTCGCCGCCGATGACGAAGACCGGGTTCACCGAGTTTCGATATTCGTTCTTCGTGACGCCGGAGCCGTCGGTGAGGTTGTCGAGCTCGATGAGGTTCGAGACGTAGTTGGCGTAACCGCTGATGAGGCCCGTGACCGTCGGCGAGAAGCGGTGCGAGTACTCGATCTCGCCCGAGTAGATTTGCTCGGGCGTGAGATCGCACACGGCTTGGCCGCTGCTATTCGTGGGGTCGGTCGGTAAACAGACCGAGCCCGATCGGAACTGCTGCGGCGCTTGGTAATAGAGCTCGTAGACGCTCGGTGCGCGGAAGGCTTTGCCGCCGAGGAACTTGATGGTGTCGTCTTTCGTCGGCTTGACGATGACGGCGACGCGCGGGTTGAACGAATCGAGAAAGTTGAACGACGCAATCGACGAGTAGTAGTCGAGGCGCGCGCCGACCGAGAGCTTGAACGCTTTGCTCGGCACGATGTCGGCGTTGACGAATCCGGCGCCGACGGTGAACGGATCGTTTCGGCCGGGATTGCCGTTGTTGTCGAAGAGCACGGGCTGCACGTCGTTCTGCCCTTGCTGCAGCGTTTGGAAGTGCGCGATGACCGTGCCGCCCGCCATCAAACGGAGCACCTCACCCGAGTACTGGATACGACCTTCGAGCCCACCCCATCGCCCGCGATACGAGTCGACCTCGGGGCCGACGCCGCCTTGCGCGACCGACGTCGAGCCGAGGTAGTCGTCGAAGTTGTACATGTCGACGTGCGCACGCAAGAAGAGCTGCGTCTCGCTACTGAGCTTCGGCTCGAAGCGCGCTTCGATGAAGCCGCGCGTGTCGGTGAAGTTCGTGTTGGGGTCGTTGAACGTCGTGTAGTACTCGCCCGCGGGAAGCTGCTTCTGGCGGCGCGTCAAGAACCACTGGAGCGTGAACGCCTTGTACCAAGCGCGACCGTTCACGGTGAACGAGTTGAAGCTGTCGACGCCGCGCGCGTTGCCGTCACATGGCAGCCCGCTATAGTCGACGCTCCCGGCGGGCTGGCATGCGTTCGAGCCCGTGTTGCTCGTCACGTTCGAGCCAGTGCGCATCTCGGGAAAGAAATAATCGCGGCCCGAGCCGTGCGCCGAAGCGACGCTCATCCACGCGCCGCCGTCTTTGCCGACGCGCCAGTAACCGGTGACGCGACCGCGACCGACGCCGTTGCCGACGGCCGACACCGAAACTTCGCCGTGCGTCGGCATCTCGCGCGAACGCGTGACCAAGTTGATGACGCCAAAGAACGCGCTCGTACCGTAGAGCACCGACCCTGGGCCGCGGATGATCTCGATGCGATCGATGTCGTCGATGTCGGTGCGGCCGTCGAAGCCGACGTACGACGACCAAATGTAGTTGTCGTTCGTCGGGTGCCCGTCGAGCAAAACGAGAATTCGATTTCCGTAGTCGCCGGGGCGCGAGAACCCACGCACGCCGATGGTGTCGTAGCTCGTGTCGTTCGAGAGATACATGCCGCGGACGCCGCGCACCGCTTCCGCGATGGTCGGGTAGTTCATCGCGCGGAGCTCTTGCGCCGTGATGATCGTGACGGATGCGGGAGCGTCTTCGATCGACTCCGAGTAACGCGATGCCGCCGTGACTTCTTCCGCCGTCGTCAGTTGCAGATCGAGCTTGAGCTGGCCCGTTTTGGTGACGTCGATCATCTGCTCGACGGGCCGGAACCCAGAAAGCGTGACGCGAAGCTTGTGCTTGCCGACGGGCACGTTGATGACAGCAGGCGTGAAGCCGCTCGGTTGATCGTCGACCGTGATGAGCGCGTCGCGGATGTCGGTGTTGACGACGACGGCGCCCGTCTCTGCGGAGAGGTGCGCGCGCGCCGAGATGCTTCCGCGAGCCGGCAAATCGATGGGGACGTCTTGCGTCGCGTAGCCGGGCTTTTCAACGATGAGCGTGTGGCGGCCCGGCTTGATTTGTATTGTACACGGAATCGTTCCGACGACTGCGCTGTCCTCGGTGTCGACCTTCACAGTTGCGCCCTCTTCGCCGTCGACGCGGACGGTGCCGAGGATCGCGACGAGATTGAACGACACGACTTGCTCGCGCCCGACGGCGAGCATGACGTCGTCCTTCTCGGCCGTTTCGTAGCCGGAGAGCTCGACGATGATTTTGTGTTTGCCTGCCGAGAGGCCGAGGTTCGCGGGAGTGTTTCCGCGCGCGCCGAGATCTTTTCGATCGAGGTACACCGTCGCGCCTGCGGGCTCGGTCGTGACCTTCAACACCGCGACGAGCGGCGCGACGCGGCGAAGGGCGTCATCGATGCGCTGCTTCTGATCGGCGCGCGTCTCGCCTTGTGCGGCGTCGACGTAATAACGATACGCATCGGGCGCGACGTGGAGCTCTTCGTACGTACGCGCGATGTTGAAGACGACGTTGCGGTTCGGCACGAGCCGGTTCGACGCGAGGAAGTGCTCGAGCGCCCCGGTGTAGTCCCCCTTTTGGTACGCCTCGGCGCCGAGCTTGAACTGCAGCTCCGCTTCGTCCGCGAGGTTGTCCGCGCGCACGATGTTCGGTGCGAGCGCAAGACAGAGAAATGCAAACAGAACGAGAAGCCGTCGAAATGATCTCATGGCACCAGGAGCTCGCGGAGAGCGGCGGTTGTCAGCGTTGCAGTTGGATATCGAGAACGGGGTGCGTGGGTACGGCTGCTGTCGTCGATGCGGTCGTGGTCGTTGGTGGACGTGCGGTGCCCGTCGGGCGCACATGCGCGATTGTTTGCGTCGCATGCGCGGTCGGCGAGGTGTCGGTCGCGCTCGCAGTTGCGGTGTCGGCGACTTGGGTTCCCGTCCCTGCGCTCTTGGCGGTTTGCGTGTCGGGCGGCGTCGCTTGCGTTGGCGTGACGGGTTGCGTGGCTTGTGCGGTCGGCACGGGTTTGAGGCCGCGAATCACGCCATACGCAAGGCCGACCCCCGCGCCGAGCAAGAGGAGCGCGCCCAAGATGATCGCCATGGTGGGGAGCTGTTTGCGCTGGATGACCACTGTTTCCTGCGCGCTGGCGGGAAGCGATGGCGTCGACTGAATGGCGTGCGGGTGGAGGGCGAGCGGCGTCGGATTGCGCGCCGGCATCACGGTTTCGGAGAGCGCGTTGAAATCAGTCGGCAATTTCGCCTGATTGAAAGGCCCCGTAGGCGCGGTCGGGTAGGAGTCCGACGATGGCGCAGGCGGCGGATACACCGAGGGCGGCACTTGGAAATTCGGGTCGGTGATGAGCCCAGCGGCGCGCGTGATCGACGTCGTGCGCTCGACCGTCACGCGCGATCGGCGCGGCGCAAACGGCAAGAGCGCCACGGCAAGCTCGGCGACATTTTGAAAGCGTTTGTTTCGATCCTTCTCGAGACAGCGATCGATCACGGCCTCGAGGGCCTCCGACGCTTCCGGTCGAAACGCTCGGAGCTTTCGGTGTGGCGACTCGAGGATTTCGGCGACGAGCTCGGTGAACTCTTTGGTCTCGTCGAAAATCGTGGTGCCCGTCAAAAGCTCGAACAAGACGACACCAAGCGACCAGATGTCGGCGCGATGATCGACGCTGCGTGTCGACCGAAGCTGCTCGGGCGACATGTAATAAGGAGAGCCCATGATGCTGGTCGTGTTGCTCGAGGCCATGTCGACCGAGCTCGGCCCGACGAGCACGGCCTTGGAAATGCCGAAATCGAGCACTTTCACGAGGCTCCACGAATCGTTGCGATGAACCACGAACAAATTCTCGGGCTTGAGATCGCGATGCACGATGCCGCGCGCGTGCGCTTCGCCGACGCCTTCGCACGCCTGGATGACGTACTCGACGGCCTCGGTGATGCCGAGTGGACCGTGCTCGGTGATCATCTGCGCGAGGTCTTTGCCGTCGAGCAGCTCCATCACCATGTAGGGGATGCCGTCTTCCGTCTTGCCGACGTCGCTGACGCGGGCGACGTGCTCGCTCTTCAGTTTGACGACGGCGCGCGCCTCGCGGTCGAACCGCGCGACGACGTCCGGCATCCTCATGACCTCGCGGCGGAGAAACTTCAGCGCGACGCGCTCGTCGAGGCCGAGGTGCGTCGCTTCAACGACGATGCCCATCCCCCCTTCGCCGATGATGCGCTCGATCCGGAACTTTCCGGACAACACCTGCCCGGGAACGACGGGCGGCGCTTCAGGCGTTAGCGAGACGACTCCCTCCACGATTCACATCGTAAACGTCAGACACTATGAGTGTCTACCAATGACCGATTCCGGACGGCGGGTCCCCGAAGGCCGACTCTCTCATTTTGCTCGCCTCGCCGCTGCTGGCGCGCGAAGCGGCGCTGGATTCGTGCTCTCTCGCTCGAGCGAAAATGCTGCAGAGCGGACAGCTGAGGCGCTCGGGGCTTTGCGCGGGCTTGCCGCGAAAATGGGGCAGATGGCGAGCTACGTCGACGGCGTGGTGCCCGAGCAACATCGCGCGGCATACGAAACGGCGATGGCGAAGCTCCGTGCGGCGGCGCCGACATCGAACATCGCGGAGGTTCGCGCGCTTGTCGAAGAGGAGCTCGGCGCTCCACTCAGCGACCTCTTCGATGATTGGGAGGACGTGCCCATCGCGAGCGCGTCGATCGGCCAAGTGCATCGCGCGCGCGTTCGCGGCGAAGAGGTCGCCATCAAAGTGCAACATCCGGGCATCACGCGCGCCATCGAGTCGGACTTGCAGAATGCAGGCATCGTCGAGCAGATGGCGGGCGTCATGGGCGCGCGGCGCTTCGACAGCAAGGGCATGCTCGAAGTCGTCCGCAAACGTTTCCGCGAGGAGCTCGACTACAACCTCGAGGCCGAGCGACTCCGTTTTTTTGCCGATCTCCACGCTGACGACGCATTCGCGCACGTTCCGAAAGTGATCGACGATCGCAGCACAAAACGCGTGCTCACCACCGAATTCGTGCGCGGCCTCGGCTTCGACGAAGCATGCGCCGCCGACGAAGACGCGCGCCACGAGTGGGCGCGCACGCTCTGGCGTTTCGTGTTTCGCAGCAACTTGATCGGCGGCCTCTTCAACGCCGACCCACATCCGGGCAACTACATTTTCCACGAAGGCGGCCGCGTGAGCTTCCTCGATTTCGGATGCGTGCAACCCATCGACGCGCCACACCGCGCCGACGCAAAGAAGATGCATCTCGCCGCGATGAAGCAAGACGTCGCCGCATTCCACGAAGCAGCGCGCGGACTCCTCGGAACGAAGCCGGGGCGCCTCGAAGACGCGATGTTCAAATACGTGCGCCTCACGTTCAGCCCACTTTGGGAGAGCCCGTTCCTCATCACGCGCGGATTCGCCGCCGACTGCGTCGAGGGCTTCAAAGAAATGAGCACCCTCGCCCGAAAGCTCAAAGACCACGAGGTCACGCCGGTCGACCCGAACCTCTTCTTCATCAACCGCCTTCAGTTCGGCTTCTACTCAGTCCTCGCCCGCCTCGACACCCGCGTCGACTACGCCGCCGAAGAGCTGACTTTCCTGGCCTAAGACAGCCGCCAAGGCGCCAAGGCGCCAACGGACGAGAAGAGATTTGGGTTCAAACCGCAGCCAACGCGTGGTTCGAACCGATCTCCCGCTTCTGGCGATTGGATGAAGTGGCTGGCCTCCACGAGGTCACCCAAAATGGGGCCTCAGGTCAAAAAAAGGAGGCCAGCCATGGAACATGTTGCGATCGATTTGGGCGGAAGGGAATCACAGGTATGCGTTCGCCAAGCGGACGG
>JBBSFE010000073.1:0-33075 GCA_038239005.1 Polyangiales bacterium | reverse complement strand
TGAACGTCGCGCCCTTTCCGTAGGAACGCATCGGCCGACACATTCAAGCGCAACTCGCGCAATGGTGTCGGTTCGTCGTTCCCCGTGGTGAGATTTGCTTGCCTCCGACTCTGACCCGTTACGCAAGCCACTTACAGTTTTTCTAAGTTCGATCCTTTCGTAAGAACGTTTCGCAAAGAACGCGCGCGCAGCGGAACGCAGAGCACGCCGCGTGCCGCGCGGATTCGCCGAGTTTTCGAACTTCGCACCTGGCCCGGGCCAAATCGGGCCAGGCCAGCGGGCCAACGGCCGATCTAGCCTGGAGGCCAGCTCATCGCGCGGCCGGCCAGGACGTGCACGTGAAGGTGGAACACGCTCTGGCCCACGCCGGCGCCGTTGTTGATCGCGATGCGGTAGTCGGTGAGGCCTTCTTTTTTCGCGACGTCGCGCGCGGCAGACATCACTTGGCCGAGTAGCTCTGCGTCGGCGCCTTCGTCGCTCAAGTTGATGACGTGTCGGCGCGGCACCACGAGCACGTGCGTTGGCGCGCCCGGGTTGATGTCGCGAAACGCAACCGTGTGCTCGTTCTCGAGTACGATTTTCGCCGGGATTTCTTTGGCGACGATTTTGCAGAACAGGCAGTCGCTCATGCGACCGATGATACTTGTTCTTTCGGCAGGAGCGCGAGCGCTGCATCGACGCGGGCGCGATCGGTCGTGACCTCGGCGAGCGCTTCGGGGCGCGGGCCTTTCGCGAGTAGCGTGCGCAGAAGCGCGAGCTCGAACTCGCTGAGCTGCACCGATCGCTCGAGGCGCAAGCGGCGAATCACGTAGCGCAAGTTCATGCGCTCGCCGTGTGTCACCGTCACTTCGGCGTCGGTGCGACCAACGAACCGCACGAGCCCGCGCACGAGACGCGCACGAACACGCGCGCGCCGCACGACCGGGTCGGCGAAGAGATCGAACATGCGATTGCGCGAATAGAGCAGCGGCACGAGCGCCATCGCCGCGGTGAGCGAATCAAGCATCGGCGTCTCCGCCGCGCATTCTTGGAGCGTCCCCCATGCCCGCATGGTGAAGGAGCTCCGCCTGACGATGCGTGCGAAGGGCCGTGACGAGCTCGCTGATGTCGCCTTCGATGATGCGGTCGAGCTTGTTGAGCGTGAGCTTGATGCGGTGATCGCTCACGCGATTTTGCGGGTAGTTGTACGTCCGAATTTTTTGGCTGCGCTCGCCGGTCGACACCATCGAGCGGCGCGCGGATGCTTCGGCGGCGTCGGCTTTTTCGCGCTCGATGTCGAGGAGGCGTGCGCGCAAAACTTTGAGCGCCTTCGCTTTGTTCTTCAGCTGCGAGCGCTCGTCTTGGCACTTCACGATCATGCCGCTCGGCTTGTGGAGGATTTGTACGGCGCTGTTGGTCGTGTTGACGCCCTGCCCGCCTGGCCCGCCGCTCGCGGCGATGCTGATCTCGAGATCTTTGTCGTCGATGTGCACGTCGACGTCTTCGGCTTCGGGAAGGACGGCGACGGTCGCGGTCGATGTGTGGATGCGACCTTGCGCTTCCGTCGCGGGAACGCGCTGCACGCGGTGCACGCCACCTTCGAATCGAAGATCGGCGTAGACGTCGCGACCCGACACGAGCGCGATGACTTCCTTGATGCCGCCGGCCGCGGCTTCGCTCGTCGAGAGGATCTCGATCTTCCAGCCGCGTGTTTCGGCGTACCGGCAGTACATGCGAAACAAATCCGCCGCGAACAGCGCCGCTTCCTCGCCGCCCTCACCCGACCGAATTTCGAGGATCGTGTTTTTCGAATCGTTCGGGTCGGTTGGCAAGAGCAGCACGCGGATCGAGGCTTCGAGGCCTGCGCGCTCGGCTTGAAGCTCGGGAATTTCGACCTCGGCAAGCTCGCGGAGCTCGGGGTCCGAAAGCGCGGATTCGTCTTCCGCGATGCGCTTCTCGAGATCGCGATATTTCTTGAACGCCTCGACGAGCGGGTCGAGGTGCGAGCGCTCTTTGTAGAGGCGGTTGAGATCCGTTTCGGCGCTCGGGTTGCAGAGCTCGTCGTCGATCTGGTTGAAACGGTTGACGAGCTGCTCGAGGCGCTCTCGCGGAAGCATCTCAGCCTCGAAGCGTGCTGGCCGCGCTCATGGCTGCGTACGTCGGGAATGCGACGTCGGATGCGCCGTCCCCGGCGGTGCCCTTTTCGCGGAAGAGCGTGGCTCGGAGCGAAGCGAGCGCGACTTCGAGTTGGTCGTCGTCGGGTTGGATCGTCGTGATGCGTTGAACGAGAAACCCGGGCATGAGCAAAGCGCGGAGCGGACCCGTCGTGCAGTAGCGCGCGAAGAGACGCTGCACCTCGAACGTCACCGCGGCGAGCAGCGGGAGCACGGGAAGCTTCACGAGAAAGAAGAGAAGGCCATCGAGCAGGCGCGAGCCCGTGTGAATCGGGATGAGCGTGCCGACGATCGAGAAGAGAACGATCGAGATGATGACGACCATGACGAGGAACGTCGTGCCGCATCGCGCGTGGAACGTCGTCTTCGGGCGCGCGTGCTCGAGGTCGAGTGGCTCGCCGGCTTCGTAGGTGGTGATCGTCTTGTGCTCGGCACCGTGATACTGAAAAACGCGACGGATATCGGGCAAACGCCGGATGAGCAGCAAGTAACCGAGCACGATCGTGAGCTTCACGGCGCCGGTGAGAGCCTGAAACTGCAGCGAGGTGATCGGCCAATCGACGCCGAGCAAACGCATGATGCCTTGCGCCGTGAACTGCGGGAGAGCGATCAAGAAGCCCACCATCAAAACGACCATCAGCCCGATGCCGCGCTGGGATTTTTCGACGGGCGAGTCGGCCTCGCTGTTGGCGAGGAGAAAAAGCTGAAACCCAATCGCGCGCAAAATCGAGGACGCCGCGTTGCGTGGCTTGGGAGCGTCTTCGCCCCAGTCTTGCTGCATGCGATCGGCCGAGTACTTCAGCGCTTCACTGCCGAGCCGTAGCGATTCGACGAGCGAGGCGACGCCGCGAAAAAATGGAAGCCGCGCAATACCCGTGCGGCCGCCAGGCATGAGCCGCTCGCGAACGCTGAGCGAGCCGTCACGACGACGAACGACGACGGCGAACGAACCCGGCGAGCGCATCATCACGCCCTCGAGGACTGCTTGGCCTCCGATGTAAGGACGCGTTTCCATGGATCGCTATCCAAAGTGCATCGCGCACGACGTGTGCGCAAGCGCCGAATCAGGACGCTTGCGGCTCAGTCTTCTCTGCGGGCGCAGCGACGGCGGCCGGAGGGCCGGCTACGGCAGCGACTGCGGGAGCCCCAGCAGCGGGTTTGGTCGCGTAGCGCTTGCGGAAGCGATCGATACGGCCAGCCGTATCGTTGAGCTTCATGGTGCCCGTGTAGAACGGGTGACACTTGGCGCAAACGTCGACCTGGAAATCGCCTTTCGTCGAACGAGTGACGAAGGTATTGCCGCATGCGCAGGCCACGCGCGCGGCGGGATAGTTGGGGTGAGCGCCGTCTTTCATGGGGGCCGCGCAAGTTAATGCAGGCCAGCCCGACGCGCAACTGCGAAGAAATGTGTTTGCCCGTGCAACGGTGTGGTGCGCTCGAGCCATCAGCCCTAAGTTCCCGCCCATGCGAAAACTCGTAGGGCCCATCATGGCCACGATTTTGGTCGGTAGCGTCGCGCACGCCCAGGAGCGAGCCAACGCCGACGAAGAGGCGCTCACCAACGAGCTCAAGGCTGATCCAGGCGGTTTTTCGGCCGATGCGGTCGGAAAACGCGCCGCCGAGACGAGCTACCAAGCGAAAGCTTCCGAGCAGGCATTGCGCGGTGCGGCCGCGAGGGTCGACGCCGCATGGGCCGGGTTTCTACCGCGGCTATCGACGACGTTCAGCTACACGCGCCTCAGCGAGCTCACCCCGTCGAACCTTGGAAACTTGGTCGTGACGACGGCGCCCGCCGGGCCGATCACGTCGTTCGGCACGGCCACCAACCCGACACTCCTCGGGCAGCCTCTTTCGTTTCCCGTCGTGCTCGACAACTGGCTCCTCCAGGCGTCGCTCTCCGTTCCAATCAGCGACTATTTTTTCCGCATCAACCAGAACTACACCGCCGCGACCCATGCGCGCGACGGCGCTCGCTACGACATCGGCACGGCGCGCACACGCTCGGCCGCCGACGGGAAGATTGCATTCTACAACTGGCTCCGAAGCAAGGGCGCGCTCGTCGTCGCGAAGCTCGCACTCGAGGATCAGAAAACCCACCTCGGCGATACGCGAAACCTCTTCACCGTCGGTAACGCATCGCAAGTCGACGTGCTCCGCGGCGAGACGGCCGTGTCCGCGGCCGAGCTCACGGTCGTGCAGGCCCAAAACCTCCGCGACCTTTCGGAGATGCAACTGCGCGTCGCGATGCACCTCGAGGCCAACGCCACGGTCGGCTCGACCGAGACGCTCGATGCCGCGGCGCTTCCGTCGGTCGCGGGTGATCTTGCGTCGCTCGTGTCGGAGGCGCAATCGCAGCGATTCGAAGTGAAGAGCCTCGACGCAAATGCGGAGGCCGCGCGCCAGCAAGCGAAGGTGTCACGCGCGAGCGCATATCCGGTCATCACGGCGTTCGGCGATGCGATTTATGCGAACCCGAACCAGCGCGTGTTTCCTGCGAGCCCGACCTGGTTTCCCACGTGGGACGTCGGCGCGCGCATCACGTGGAGCCCGAACGACATCCCCGTCGCGCTCGCTTCCGCGGCCGACGCGGAGAGCCGCGCAGCTGGGCTCATCGCGCAGAAACAAGTCATTCGCGATGGCATCGCGATCGAGGTCACGCAAGCCTACCAAGCCGTGCAAGAGGCTGATTTTTCGCTCGGCAGCACAGGCAAGCAGCTCACTTCGGCGCGCGAGGCCGTGCGGGTCGCTCGCGAGCTCTTCAAAGCGGGCCGCGTCAACTCGACGACGCTCACCGACGCAGAAACCGAGCTCACACGCGCTCGCCTCGCGCAGCTCAACGCACGTATCGACGCACGCACCGCGCGCGTTCGCCTCGAGCACGCGCTCGGCCGCGATACGCGCCTCGTGTCGCTCTCGCCCTAACGGTGCCCGATTTTTGATATGCCCGCTTGATGGCTGGCAGCGTTGCGGTGATTGGCGCAGGCACGTGGGGGCTGGCGCTCGCGTCGGCCGCTGCACGCGCGGGCAGCGAGACGTGTCTCTATTCGCGGCGCGGTGAAGTGAAGACTCCGAAGGGCGTCACGCTCACGCGCGATCTCGCGCATGCCGCGAAGCACGCACGTCTCATCGTGCTCACCGTTCCGTCGAATGCCGCAACTGAGGTCGCGCATGCGCTCGGCGATCACATCGACGGGCGACACCTCGTCGTTCACGGCGTGCGCGGGCTCTCACGAAGCGCAGATGAGCTTCTCACGATCGCGGATGTCGTCCGCCGCGAGACCCCCGCGAAACGGGTGGGCGCGCTCGGCGGCCCGGCACTCACCGCCGATTTGCTCGCGGGCAAACCGGGTGTGCTCGTGTGCGGCTCCGCCTACGAAGAGGTGAACCAAGCCGCCACGGCGGCATTCGGAAGCCGGACGCTTCGCTTGTATTCTACAAGTGATTTGCGCGGCCTCGAATGGGGGAGCGCGCTCGTCGGATGCCTCGCGCTCGGCATCGGCTATGCGCAAGCGCTCGACGTGAGCCCGGGTCTCGTGGCCGCGGTGATTTCACGCAGCATGGACGAAGCCTCACACATTGCCGCTGCCGCGGGCGGCGACGAACGAACGCTCTTTGGGCTCGGCGGGTATGGCGATTTGCTGGCGTGCATCGCCCAAAAAGAGCGGCCTGAGGTCATGGTCGGCGCCGCACTCGCTCGCGGCACGCCCATCGCGAAGGCCATTGCGGCCGTGGGATCGCGCGTCGAGGCCGTCGAGCTCATCCCCGAAATCGTCGCGTGGACCGACCGCAAGAACGTCCGCGCCCCCATTTTTGCGGCACTTCAGCGTTTGCTCGCCGGCGCAGCGACGCCGGCCGAGCTCATCGACGAACTGATGACGTTCGAACGCTAACGAACGTTCGCCTTCGCGAACGAATCCACGCAACCGGGGCGCGATGGTGCCGATGGGGTGCATGGCGGATCACTTCGCTCCCGGCGCGGTCGTTTGCGGAGGCCGCTTTCGCATCGTTCGCGTTCTTGCCGTCGGCGGCATGGGCAGTGTCTACGACGTCGAAGACGTCTCGATCGGCAAACGCTTCGTGCTGAAAACGCTCAACGGCGAGCTCGCAACCGAAGGCGACTTGCGCCGACAGATGCAACGCGAAGCCCGCGTGATGGGTCGCATCGATCATCCGAACGTCGTGCGCGTCTTCACGGCAGGTGTCATCGACGACGCGCTCGCACTTCCGTTCATCGTGATGGAGAAGCTCGAAGGCGCTTCGCTCCGCCAAGTGATTCGCGCAGGCACGCGCCTTTCGCCTCGCGCCGCAGTTCGCGTTGCAATCGATTTGCTGCACGCGCTGGATCACGTCCACGAAATCGGCGTCGTGCATTGCGACATCAAACCCGAAAATGTTTTCTTGCACGTCGAGCGCGGCGTCGTCGTGCCGAAGCTCCTCGATTTCGGTGTGGTGCGCGTGCTCGCGCGCGGCGAAGCGAACGCGAAGCTCGGCGGCACGCTCCGTTATGCGAGCCCGGAGCAAGTGCTCGGTGAAGCGGTGGGCCCTCGCAGTGACGTCTATGCGATGGCGCTCGTGCTCTACGAAATGCTCGCGGGTCGAAGCCCGTTCCACGATGTCAGCGGCGTCGCCAAGATCGCGCGCGCTCAGCTCGAGCGTATTCCGCCGCGCATCGGCGGCATCACCAAAGGGCTCATGGACATCCTGCTTCGCGCGCTCGCGAAAGCGCCGAAAGACCGGCCGCGCGACGCTTTCGAGCTCGCCCGCGATCTCCAAGAGATCGAAGCGTTCCTCGGACCCGATGCGACCATCGCGCCCGAGCTTTTGCGAGCACGCGCAACCTGCGACGAGGCAACGCGCGTTGGGGGAGACGACACTGTCGTCGATCTCACACAGTGCCTCTCCAACAAAGACTTGCTGACGCGCTATGCGTCGGGTGATGCAGAAGGCGGCGGCGGGCGCTGCGAGGGATTCTTGCCGTAGATGCGCTGGCGCAAATCGGCGTGACCGGCGTTCGCGAGGTACGAGATCAAATCCAGTCGGCGATCTTCGGTGGTGACGTCCGCGATGGCGCGCTTCTCGCCCTTGATGCGTTTCATGGCCGCGTGGAAATCGCCCGCGAGCACGAGCGCGGCGCGGTTCGATGTGAGCTCGACGCTCTTGATCCATGCGCCGAGATCGACGCGACCTCCTGCTTCGTCGAACTTCTTGGCGGCCTTCACGAGCGCTGCGCGTTCGTCGGCGGTGATGTGGCCGTTGATGCGTTTTCGCAGCTTGCCGACCGCATCGCCCGCGGGGATGGGAACTTCCGGAAGCGCGATCTTGAGCGACGCAAAGAAGAGCGTCGTGAGCTCGGGGAGCGTCGGATAAAACACGAGCGGATAGTGCTCGGGCCGGTAGTACGCGAGGTGTCGCGCGACCACGAACACGAGATCGGCGAGCGATACGTCGGCGAGGACTTCGGGGCCCACCACGGTCGTTGGCGTCGACACTTGCACCGCCGCAACGCCGCCGGGAACGTTTTTCAAAATGTAGATGTCGGGCGTCGGAATTCCGAGGACGGTGCTCGCCCACGCGAATGCACGTGCGATCGTCACCGTGCTCGCTCGATCTTGTTTTGCGCGTGGATCGAGCTCGACGAGCTTCCGCGTCGACACGAGCTCGTCGACTTTGGCGCGCACTGCGGCTGGCGCGATCGCCGCCATCATCGCTTCGAGCACGGGATCGTGGCCCGGCGCGCGCAGGCGTTCGTCCCATGACGAATCGTCGAGGGCCGACACGGGCTTGAGCGCACCTTCCGGGCGAAGCTGATCGATCAAGAGCTGGTGATCCATGTCGGCGACGCCGAGCTCTTCGAGCGCGAGTGCCGCGAGGAACGCGCGATCTTGGTTGCCGCGTTTGGTGTTCACTTCGAAGAGGCGTCGCCATGTCTGTGCGCGCGTGGGCGCTGCGGCCGCCGTTTGCTCGAGCTCGACGAGCGCCGCGGGCACGTCACCCTTTGCGATCAAGAGCTCGGCGAGGGAACCGCGTGTGTCGGCGTCGTTGGGGTGGAGCTTCGCTGCGCCCGTGAAGGCGTCGATCGCGCCGGGCCCATCGCCGAGCTTGTCGCGGCGAAGCATCCCGAGGCGTTTGCACAAATCGAATGCGCGCTCGATGTCGCCGCGCTCGGCGTGACGATCGATGAGTCGCGCGAAGACGCGCTCGAGCTCGACCCACTGCGCGAATCGCGTACGCACGGCCACGAGCGCGACGAGCGCGCGTTCGTGTGTGGGATCTTCTTCGAGCGCGGCTTCGAGAAAACCGAGCCCGCGCGGCTCGTCGCGGAGGCGGCCGAGGGCGATGTCGGCTTGCGCGAACCGGAGCACGCCGCGCTCGCGTGGGTCTTCGGTCTCGGTGCAGATGGCGCCGAGCGTTTCGACGACCTTGGGCCACCGATGGATATTTTCGTAGAGCTGGCGCAGCGTGCGAAGCGTTTCGAGATCGTCGGGACGTATATCGCGCGCGCGCTCGAGCGATTCGATTGCGGCGCGTGAATCGGTGAGCTCTTGGCGTTGGATGTCGGCGAGCTTCTTCAGCTCGCGAATGCGTGCGTCGTCATCGATGGCGGCTTCGACGAGGCGCTTGCGAAGCATGGCGACGCGGCGAAAATCTTTTTCGTCGCTTGCGATGTCGACGAGCGCAACGAGCGCCGGTTTGTAACCCGGCATGAGCGCGAGCGCCTTCTCGTAGTTCGACTCGGCTTCGCGCGTCTTGCCTTGTGCGCGCTTCGCTTCGGCGATGCCGGTGTAGATGCTGGCGCGCTCGAGCTCGGCCTCTTCGGTGCTGATCATGAGCGCGCGCTTGTACGTCTCGAGTGCGTCGTCGTGTGCGCCTCGTGCGCGTGCGGCGTCACCTTCGCGAATCAGCTCGTCGAGCTCGTAGAGATCGTCACCGTCGCTCATTGACTGGGGACGTCGGAGCATATCACCACGAGCGGTGCGTGGTCGGACGCGAGCGGATCGCCAAAAGCGCTGCGATCGTAGAAGGCACGCTCGAACCGCGCGGCAAGCGGTGCGCTCATCAAAGCGTGGTCGATCGCGGCGGGTAAATCGTCGTGGGTGACGGAGATGCGTTCGGCCGCGGGGATGCGATCGCCGCACGAAACGAGCGCGTCGGGGCGACCGGGCTCGGTGGTTCCGGCGATGATACGGAGTGGCAGCGAATCGGCGACGTCGTTGAAGTCTCCGCAGACGACGAGCTTCTCCTCGGGATCGCGCGCGAGTCTTTCGTCGACCGCGCGACGCACGAAGAGGGCCTCCGCGCACCGCCAAGCGACAGCGCGTGTTTCGGCTTCGGCGATTTCGAACGTGCTCGCGGGTGCGATCTCTTTTCCGTTTTCGTCGCGCATCGGTCGAGCGCGGCGACTCTTGAGGTGCACGACGAGCACGCGAATGCGGCCGAAGTCGCCTGCGTCGATCACGACGTCCGGGATCGATCGACGAAGTGGAATGCGCGATCCGAATGGCGCTGGGTCCTCCCGATGAAAACGCGGAAACTCGAGATGGTCGGCGCGCAAAATCTCGGACGACGCGATGGGGCGGCGCGAAATCAGCGCACAACGAATGCCGCGCTCGTCTGCGTCGCCGACAACGCTCGACCAGCTCCCGCCAAGCGCGGCCGCAAACGCATCGACGACGGCCTCGGAGCCCACCTCTTGAAGGGCCACGACGTCGGGCGCGTGAGGCCGCAGAATCCTCGCGAGACGCTGGATCCTCGGGGAATCGGCGGCATCGAAGAGGTCGAGCACGTTGAACGTCGCGAGGACGAGCGCCATCGGGTACACTTTACTCGATGCCGGTCCCGTCCGAAGAAGTGCTGCACGAGCTCGTTGCGCGTTATGCGCATCTGCTCGCAGCGCACGGTGAAGCATTCGAGGGCGCCGAGCTCGTCACCCCGACGTCCGCGCATTTCCCCGATCACTTCACGCGTGATGGACAAAGCGTGGCGCACCTCCTTGCGCGCGTCGTCAGCTACACGCCGCTCGGCGAAAGTGTGCCGCTCGAGGTCGCCATCGTCGAAACGGAAACCGGCGGCACGGACGATGGGCACTGCACGAGCGGCTGCTCGAAGCCCGGCTCGCGCATCGACGGAGTTCAGCGCGTCGGCAGTGGCTATCGCCTTCCGCTTCCCGTCACCGAGACGGGTCACCCGGTGCGGCTCGTGTGCGCGCTGGCGCGGGGCGTGTCGGCGGCCGTGCTCGTGGAGGCCGGCGAAGAAGTCATTCCGTCCGAGGTCGGCATGACGAGCGAAATCCTCGCCGTGCTTTCGGGCTTCGGCGTCGTGATGCTCGAGGCATCGCACGTCTACACGAAATCGTGTGGCGGTCCGAGCATCCACCAAGGAACCGTGCTCGCACCGAACGAGCTCGCCACGCTGCTCGCGATCTTTTGCGCCGTGAACGACATCCCGGCGCGCGTCGCGCGCAAGCACCTCGGCGCGACGCAAGCGGAAGAGCTCGACGAAGCAGCCGCATGGGTCGCGGCACACGAAGCGATCATCACGAAGCTACGCGAAGCGCCCGAGCTACTCGAAGGCGGCGCATTCACGTTCGAGACCAAACGCGGGTTCTTCTCGCGCTTCCTGTCGAAACCCGCTGTAGAGGCGCCCGCGTCAAAGCGCACGAAGAGCGCCGACGAAGTGCGACGACTCGCAGAAGCGCGAGCCCTGGTCGAAGAAGAGCTTGGTTAAACCGTTCGATCTCCACGCGGTTGCTCTGCGCGTTCTCGCCGAGAACGGGTTCAAACCGCACGCCGAAGGGCACGTCGACGCCGGCGTTACGGCCGTGCCTAGCGCGGACGTCCGCGACATGCGCGACGTCGCCTGGTCGTCGATCGACAATCAGGAATCCCGCGATCTCGATCAGATCGAAGCGACCGAAGCGCTCGCAGGCGGGGCGACGAAAGTTCTCGTCGGAATCGCAGACGTCGACGCGCTCGTGCATCGCGGCAGCCCCATCGACGACTTCGCGGCGACGAACACGACGTCGCTCTATACGGGCGCGGAAATGTTTCCGATGCTTCCCGAAGAGCTATCGACAGATCTGACGTCGCTGACGTTCGGTCAGGATCGTTTCGCCGTCGTGACGGAGTTCACGGTCTCAGCCGACGGCGTCATTACGGACGGCGGCGTGTATCGCGCAGTCGTAAAAAATCACGCGAAGCTCGCCTACGACGACGTCGGCCCCTGGCTCGAAGGAAAAGGACCGGAACCGCACGGCATCTCGACCGATGCGCTTCGCGCGCAGGTTCGAGCGCAAGACGACGTCGCCCAACGTCTTCGCAAAGCTCGCATGGCGCACGGCGCGCTCGATTTCGAAACGATCGAAGCCACGCCCATCACGAAGGACGGCGTCATCGTCGACGTCCGCGTGACGCAGCCGAGTCGTTCACGGCAGCTCATCGAAGAGCTGATGATCGCATCGAACGGCGTGGTCGCGCGCTGGCTCGAAGGGCATCGTCGCTCCGCGATCAAGCGTGTTGTGAAGACGCCCAAGCGCTGGGACCGCATCGTTGCGCTCGCCGCAACGCTCGGCACGACATTGCCCGCGGAGCCGGACTCGCTCGCGCTCTCGACGTTCTTGAACGCACGCCGCGCTGCGGATCCGGCGCGCTTCGCAGACCTATCGCTCTCGGTCGTGAAGCTGATGGGGCCGGGCGAATACATTCTCGATCGGCCGGGTGATCCTGAAGGCCACTTCGGGCTCGCCGTCCACGACTACACCCACTCGACCGCGCCGAATCGGCGCTTCGCGGACCTCGTCACGCAGCGCATCGTGAAGGCGACCATCGCTGGCGCGGCGCCACCCTATTCGGACGACGAGATCGCGCAGATCGCCGCGCGCTGCACCGAGCGCGAGCACGCGGCACAAAAGGTCGAGCGCACGATGCGCAAAGTCGGAGCTGCGTTGTTCTTGCACGATCGAATCGGCGAAGTGTTCGACGGCGTCGTCACCGGCGTCACCGCGAGTGGAACGTTCGTGCGCGTGATTTCGCCGGCCGCGGAAGGCCGCGTCATGCGCGGCGAAGACGGAATGGACGTCGGCGATCGCGTGCGCGTGAAGCTCGTCGCGACCGAGCCCGCACGTGGCTTCATCGATTTTGCGCGCGCATGATGAGAGGGCTCGCGTGGGCTCTGTTGCTCGTGGGTTGCGGCGGCGAGGCCGCGACGAGGACGGTAACGATCACGCCGAATGGAACGGCGAGCTCGAGCGCGGGCGCGATTGCGAGCCCGGCGACAGGGGAGCCATTTTCGTGCATGGGTGACGTCGCGTCGGCAACGCCAATCGCGCGCCCCGAGCGAAATCCGCCGACGGCCGCGCAAATGTCGGAGACGGCGGCGCGCGCGAAGCGTCTGTTCGATTCCGAGAAGTGGGAGTTTGCGATCGACGCGCTCAAGCACGTCGCTGACGGCTCCGCAGGCGACGATGACGGCAACAAGCAGCTCGCCGGGTATCACGCTGCCATCGCGCTTTATCGCTTGAACCGCTTTCGCGAGAGCCACGCCGCGTTTCGCGTGATTGCGCAAGATCGCAACCACTTGAAAAACCGCGAGACGATGCTCTGGCTCGTGAAGCTCGCCCAAGCAGAACCGGAGCTCGTCGAGATCACGGACTTCGACGCGTACACCGAGAGCGACATCGCGATTTTCGACAACGCGAATCAGCACGACCTTCATCAGGCGCTGCTGTTCTTGGTAGGGCGTGCGCGCGTGCGCACGGGCGAGATCGAGGAAGCTCGGCGGCTGCTGTCAGCCGTCGAGCCCGAGAATGCTTATCGTGGTCGCGCCGTGCGATGCATCGGCGCGCTCCATCGTTGACGCGTTAGTCAGCGGTCGAGCGGCTTCGGTGCGGTGCGTGCGCTGCAGCTTTCCACGCGCGTGCGCGAGAAGTGCCAGATGTAGTCGCAGTTGCCGTTGACGCCCTGCTTGGTTTCGTCGTCGCACTCGGTGAGCGTGACGTTGTCTTCGCACGAGTCGCTCGTCGTGGAGCTCGGGATGCCCGAGCAGACGACGTCGAAGTCGGCGTGCGTGATGCACGAAACGGTCGCCCGCGCGGGCACTTCGTCTTTGCCGTGCTCTTGGGCGAGGTCGGATTGGCCGCTCGAGGTCGGAACCGAGCAGGCTGCGGAAAGGAGCGAGACGAGGAGGATGACGGTGCGTTTCATGCGCACCTATCGGCAGCCCGGCTCCAGAGTTGCGTAGATTCGTCATTCAAATCCTGGCAGGTTTGGGCCGTGGAACGTCAGCCGCCGGTTCTGCCCTCCGATGAAATCGACCTCTACGTCCGGACGTACAACTCGCTCTTGCGGTCGTCGGGGCGCGTCCGCGTTCGCGCGTTCGAGGAGGCGCACGCGTACTGCAATTCGTCGCTTCACCCGCGAGCGCTTTCGGTCGAGCCCGACGTGTCGGCGTTTGCGTACGCAGCGGCACGTTTGCCGACCGAGATGCCGCGCATCGAGCTCGTCGTGCTCGGGCAATCGCACGAGCTCTTCGAGGCGGCGAAGTTCGACGTGCGCAACTGGCCTCAGGTACGCACACGCGGTCGCCGTCGGCCGCTACGGTTCGACGGGAAAAGCACGCTCGCAGCATTCATTTCGAGCGTGAGCGACATCGACGATCTCATTCCGATCATCACCGCATACCAAATCGAGTGGAACAAGATGCACGCGCGCCTTCGCGGCGAGGCGTCGCTCACGGATGCACTCGTGCGCGAAAAGCTCGGCCTCGACGAAGACGCGCTGCGGGTTCTCCAAGACGGATTCGGCGCGGCGTACGCAGTGGGAATGGCCGCGGTTGCGGCGCGCGAGATCGATTTGTCCGTGCAGATGCTCGCGTCGTCATACTCGCAGTTTCAGCGGGCCGCGCAGCGATGGTGGAGCGGCATCGAGCCGTCGTACGTACGCAAGGCGCCGCCTCGCCGCCCGCCGGTCTACTTCGTTTCATCGAACACACACGCGATTGCGAATCTCGTTGGAGGATACGCAAACGCTCACAAAGACGAGATGATCGACTTCGTTCGCACGTCGAACCCCGAAGGCCTCGCGCCGAGTCTCGAGGACGTGTTGATTCGCGGCGACGAGCACGAGATCACGGGCCTCCTCCACTATTTGCTTCGCGCGTACATTCACGCGGACGCGAGCGGCGCGCGAATGCACTCGGTTCGCGCATTCGAGGCGGCGAGCGGTTTGATGCATCTCTCCGAGCCCGGGCACGTCGACGTGGACGTACAGCTCATCGAGCTTTCCAAAATCGATCTTGCGCGCGTCGACCCGCGGTTGCTCATTCCGGGTCTCGAGCGCATCGCGCGGAGCGAGGCGTTGATCGTGAACATCGACTACCCGCTCGGCATGGCCGCGTACCACTTGCTATCGCGGCTCGGCCAAGGCGTCGGCGAGCTCCTCGGCCTCTACGTAATGGGCAAAGCAGCAACGCTCAACGGCCGCGTCGGCGACGTTATGCTCTCGGGCACCGTCTACGACGAGCACACCCGCAACACCTTCCTGTTCGACAACGCCTTCGGCAGCAAAGACATCGAGCCACACCTCCGCCACGGCAACGTCTTCGACAACCAAGCCGCCCTCACGGTGCGCAGCGCGTTCCTCCAAAACCGCAACTACATGAACGCCTTCTATCGCGACGGCTACACGGTCTTGGAAATGGAAGCCGGCCCCTTCCTGGCGGGCGTCTACGAGCTCGTGAACACGACCCGCGTCCGCACGAACGAAATCGTCCACCTCTCGGGCCGCACCCCGTTCGAAGTAGGCCTCCTCCACTACGCCTCCGACACCCCATACTCGCGCCGCGAATCTTTGCTCTCGAAGAGTCTGAGCTACTTCGGCGTCGACAGCACCTACGCGTGCGCCATCACCATCGTCCGCCGAATCCTCGAACGCGAGCTAGCTCGCGTCACCCACTAGCGTTCGCGGACGGCGCGCTCGGCGATGCGGTCGACGATACGTGGGGCGATGAGCTTGAGGAACATGCCGAGCTTCGCGCGTGGGGTCATGACGACGTCGCGCGTGCGGCGGTCGACGGCGCGCACGATGATCGAGGTGCACTCTTCGACGCTCATGCCGTCGGACTCGTCGCGCGGGCTCGTTTCGCGCGGGCGACCGTCGGGGCCGAGGACTTTGCTGCGAATGTCGGTCTTGACGAAGCCGGGTGAGACGACGAGGACGTCGACGCCCGTGCCGTGGAGCTCGATGCGCACGGAATCGAGGAAGCCTTGCATCGCGTGTTTGCTTGCGGCGTAGCCGGAGCGCGTTGGAACGCCTGTTTTGCCGGTAAGCGACGAGATGCCGACGAGCAGCCCGCGCGACGCGAGCAAATGCGGCAGCGCGTAATGTGTAGAATACACGGTTCCGAGGTAGTTCACGCGCATGATGCGTTCGAACATCGTGAGGTCCGTGATCTCGCGGAAGCGCGCCCACATCGAGATGCCCGCGTTGTTCACGAGCACGTCGATGCCGCCGAACTTGTCGACGGCGGCTTTCACCATCGCCTCGCATTGCGCGGGCTCCGTCACGTCGGTGCGGACTGCAAGCGCGTGCCCGCCCGCGCGCTCGCAATTTTGCGCGAGCGTCGCGAGCTCGCCTTCGCTGCGCGCGGCGAGCACGACGTTGTCACCGCGTGCGGCCCACGCGAGAGCAAGCGCTGCGCCGATGCCGCTCGACGCGCCCGTGATGACGTAGGTCGTCATGCCTGGTGGCGCACGTACTCGAAGTCTACTGGCTTGCCCTTGATGCCCATCCGAGGCGCCGCGATCCAGTTCGCCATTTGTTTCGGATCGTAGATCGGCTTCGTCATGAGGCTCTGCACGTACGCCTTGTCGGCGTCGTTGGGGAGCCACTCGTCTTGGCGACGCTCGAAGTCCTCCTTCGAGATGGGTGCGCCCGCCGGGTCGAAGCACGCCGTCGAGTTCAAGCCGACGTGTCGGTGGAAGCGGCGTTGCGGCAACACGAATTGAAAAGGGATGCCCGCCGCAGTGATTGTGCGGTTCCATTTGTCGACGCCGCGCTGACAGTCTTCGACGTATTCGTCGCGCAAGACTTCGTTCATCGCATTGCGGAGCGGCACGTCTTGGTCGCCGATGCGGTGCGTGCCCTCGAGCGCGACGTGGTCTTCGTAGGTCGCTTCTTTCGCGCGGCCTTTGATGCCCGCTGCAAAGTAGCTCGCCGCGTTCGACGAAATTTCACCGCCGAACAAATCGAGCGAGAGCGAAAACCACAGATTCAAATACTTCTGCATCGTCGGCAGATCGATGAGCCCGAGCGCACGCACCTGATCGATGCTCTCGACCTTGTGCTCCGCCATCTGCTTCGCGGTGCGCTCGACGACGCGGCCAACGCCCGTCTCGCCGACGAACATGTGGTGCGCCTCTTCGGTGAGCATGAACCGTGTCGAACGCGAAAGCGGATCGAACGCGCTCTCGGCAAGCGCGAGGAGCTGATATTTTCCGTCGCGGTCGGTGAAGAACGTGAACATGAAGAACGAGAGCCAATCGGTGCACGGCTCGTTGAATGCGCCGAGCAGTCGGGGCTTGTCCGGATCACCGCTGCGCCGCTGCAAGAGCGCTTCTGCTTCCTCGCGCCCGTCGCGACCGAAGTACGACTGGAGCAAATAAACCATCGCCCACAAGTGACGCCCCTCTTCGACGTTCACCTGGAAGAGATTTCGCAAGTCGTACACCGACGGACACGAGTGCCCGAGCATGCGCTGCTGCTCCACGCTCGCCGGCTCCGTGTCGCCTTGCGTGACGATCAATCGCCGCAACGTGTTGCGATGCTCACCGGGAACCTGGTGCCACACGGGTTTGCCGAAGTCGTCGCCGCACGCGATTGTGCGGTCCTTCACTTGGTCGGCCAAGAAAATGCCCCAGCGGTAGTCCGGCATTTTCACGTATTCGAAATTCGCCCAACCTTCGTGGTCGACGCTGATCGCCGTGCGGAGGAAAATCGAGTCTTCCTGAAAACCGAACGGCCCCATCTCGCGCCACCACTTGATGTAGTTCGGCTGCCACTCTTCGAGCGCGCGCTGGAGCTTCTTGTCGTCGCTCAGGTGAACGTTGTTCGGGATTTTGTCTTGAATGACATCACTCATGTGCGTCTCCAATCGAACTCGGGCCGCTCGGGACGGCCGTACATCGTCAGTGCGCCGCGCTCGCCGACGGCGTTCGGGCGCTGGAAAATCCAATTTTGCCAAGCGGAGAGGCGCCCGAAGATTTTCGTCTCCATCGTTTCGGGGCCCGCGAAGCGCAGCGATGCTTCCATTCCGGTCATGGCGTCGGGCGACATGCTTGCGCGCTCTTCGAAGGCGATGCGCACTTCGTCGTCCCAGTCGATGTCGTCGGGCGCAAACGTGACCAAACCGAGCTCGTTCGCGGCTTTCGTGCCGATGGGCCCGCGCGTCTCGAGCACGCGCAATACGCGCTCCGGCTCGCGGAGAAAGCGCGATTGCAAACGCGAGAGCCCGTTGCCCATCGGAAACGCGCCCGCGTTCATCTCGGAGACGTGCATCTCTACGCCGTCTTCCTCTTTCATGTAAATGCGGTCCGACGCGAGGGCGAGCTCGAGCAGCGAGCCAGCGAAGCACGAGCCCGGCGCGGCGATCGCGAAGAACGTCTTGGCCGTGACGTCGAGGCGCTTGAGCACGCGACGCATGAAGAGCCGCACTTCGCGGACGAGCCCGTCATCCTTGTATTGTGCAAGCATCGCGTCGACCGCGAGCACGGCTTTCGCGTCGCCGCGCGTCTCGAGCGCTACGGTGCCGACCAGCGGTCGGTTGAAACGTAAATCGAGGAGCGCCGCATCGAGCTCGCGAAACGCGCGAACGCACCATGCGCCGTCGCCCGCTTTGGCGAGCGCATCAGGCGACGTGGGCTCGGGTCCCATTGGCGCGTCGACGACGATCGTCGCGGTGCGCCCCTTTTCGTCCACCGCGAGGTGCACGTACTTCCACTCGCCAAGTGGGTTGAGCTTCATCGGCGCGAACGACTTCCGCTTTGATTTTGCGACGAGCGCATCGGTGCGACGTTTCTTGGCATCCTCGAATTTCGCGCGCGGAGCCGTCTCGTCGACCAAACCCCACTCGACAGCACGCTTGCCGCGAACACCTTCAGCGAGCGTGCAAAATGCATCGGCGAGATCGCGACGCACTTTGCGTTTGTCGACGACGCGCGTGAGCCCGCCGGTACCGGGAAGAACGCCGAGCAGCGGACATTCGGGCAAGCTCACGGCGCTCGACCCGTCGTCGCTGAGCAAAACTTCGTCGCATGCGAGCGCGAGCTCGTACCCGCCGCCCGATGCGGTGCCCGCGAGCGCGCACAAGCTCTGCACGCCACTCTCGGCGCTGAGGTCTTCCAAGTAGAGGCGCGTCTCGTTGGTGTACTTGCAGAAGTTCACCTTGAACGCGTGCGTCGAGCTGCCGAGCATGTAGATGTTCGCGCCCGAGCAGAAGATGCGGTCCTTCGCGCTTCCAACGACGAGCGCCTTCACCTCCGGGTGCTCGAATCGAATGCGTTGCACGGCGTCGGCGAGCTCGATGTCGACGCCGAGATCGTACGAGTTGAGCTTCAGCGGATAGCCCGTGCGCATTCCGCGGTCCTCTTGAACGTCCATCAAGAGCGTTGCGACGGGGCCATCGAACGAGAGGCGCCAGTGAACGTAGCGATCGGGATGAGTCTCGAAGCGAACGGGCTCGGCGCTGACGAGTGTGTCGGCCATCCGCGAAAGCTAGATGGACGCCCTTCGACGTGCAAGCAGTAAAGTGCACTTTTGGGTATCGCATGCGCATTATAGTGCGTATGCTAGGATGTCGTCATGGGTCGCATTTGGAGCGCGGTCGGCCTCGCCGTCTTCGTCGCGGGCTGCGGAATCATTTCCGGCCTCGATGGCCTCGGCGTGACCGACGCCACCGACGCGAGCTGCGCCACATGCACCGACGCCGGAACGAACATCGACGTCGTGCCGCCGATCGACGACGCGGCGACCGATTCGGGTGACGCCAACCCGCTCATCGCACCAGGCTCGTTGGTCGCGTGCGGGCAATTCACATGCAAGGGCCAGACGCCATATTGCTGTCGCTCGTCGGGCACCGCGACTGGCTTTTCCTACAACTGCATCCCTAGCTCGCAGGCGTGTCTCGGCCTCATCATCCGATGCGACTCCCAGGATGATTGCGCGTCGGGTCAGGTCTGTTGCTTCGGCGGCTACGCGGACGGCGGATGCGTCGTCGCGAACAACGTCCAGTGTGCGGAGCCCGGAAAGTGTACCGCGCTGACCAACGGCATTCTCTGCAACGACGCCGGCCAGTGCGCGTCGAAGCAATCGTGCAGCCCGAGCGCGTGCTCGCTCCCCGGCTACGACGTCTGCAAGTGATCGAGCATCGCCCGATACGCGGCGATGAGCGTGCGATAGCGCCCCGTCGTGTCGCGGTCTTCTTTGCGTTTGCGTGAAAGCGCCTTGGCGATCTCGCTGTCGAGTAGCTCGAGCTGCGCGGTGCAAAACGCTTTGACCGCTGCGGTGTCGAGCATGCCGAGCTCGTGTGCCGCAGCGAGCGCACCGTGAAATGAAATCGCGACGAGCTTCGACCGACGAAGCTGCGAATAGACTTCGTTCAGCGGCGGCAAGAGCGGGCTCGTGAGCACGCGCTTCGCGAGCGCATGCTCGGCGAGCGCTGCTTCTTCTCCAGCGGCGCGCGCGGTGACGTATTCGGCGTTCACGAGAACGTCGTCACGCATGAGCACGGGCGCGCGGGTCGAGACATCACACTCCCATGGGTCGGGCGAAGCGATGCCGGCGTCGATCGTCCCGCGATACGCACGAACGAGAAGACTCGCGGGAACGTCGTAGCGAACGGGAACCGTGCGACACGTGTGCGGGCGGCGCGCGTGGATCGTGCACGCCTTGCCGTCTGGCGCGAGCGCAGGACACGCGCGCTTCGTTTGTGGATAGAGCCAAGCGCGCGCGGTGATCGACACGTGGTGATCCCAACCCGCTTCGCTCACAATCGCACCGGCTGCGCGCACGGCCGTCGTCTCGCGCAACTGCGACACGAGCTCGCGCGCATTCATGTTTGCGAAGTGTGGATGCGGCTTCAGCGTCGCGAGCGCGGCTTCGTTGTCGTCACGCGGAAGGGACGTGAGCCGATAGACGAGCGCCGGCACGAACACGTCACCGAGACGCGTGGCCTCGAGGACCGTCATCTCGGGCGCCTCGGTGCAGCACTTGCCACACGCCGTGCATTCGAAGTGGAGCTCCATCGACAAAGCCAGATGTTCAGATGACGTCGATGGCGTCTTTGCCGACCCATACTTCGCCTTCGCCCGCGAGCGAGACGCCGTACTCGACGACGCGCATTCCATCTTTGACTTCAACGACGAGCTCGTAGGTTTTCATCGCGGAGGTCGCGACGAGTGGCGTCTTTTCGCCCGGAGTGTCTTCGGGCGCGTGAGGGCCGGCAGCGCGTGCCCACGCTTCCCCATGCACCACGCCCGCGCTTTTGACGCCCACGCGAATACGAACTCTCTTCCCCACGTAAGGCGCGGCCGAGACGTTCTTCATGAGCGTGACCCATCGGCCGTGTGCGTCGCTCGTTTGCTTCACGACGATGACGGGCTCGGCGCCGGGCTCGTAGATGGCGTCGTAGAACTCTTTCCCGTTGCCCGAAAGAAACCAACCGCTGCCCACCTTCTTGTGGCGCGTGCCGATCGGTTGCGGCGACGTATCTTCCGCGGTCACGGCCGATGCCGTCTCGGTCGCCGAGGGTGCGCGGGCGGTTGCCGCTGGTGTGGTGTGGGTCGTGGACGAAGCGCCGCCGCATGCAACAGCGACGAAGAGCCAGAGTGCGCGTTTCATGACGAGCACAGTAACTTGGCCGCGGCTCTCTTGGGCTGATAACGGCAAGAGGTCGAATGGAGGTCCTCGTTCGTGCTTCGCTCGGGGTGCGGCGCGCACTGAGAGCGGTGCGAGCGCCGATCACTGCGGCCGCGATTGCCGTGGCGCTGGCGTCGGGCATCCTCCTGCAGCCACTGTCGGCGATTCACGGCATCGTGCTCGGGCCGCTCGCGCTCCTCGTGACGATTGCGGTGTGGCGGAAGGTGCGCGCAAAAGACAGTGTGGGGACGAGCTCGACGCTGAGCGCCGACATCGACGTTGCGATTTTGTCGTCGAGCCTCGCGATGGCGTGCGTGATCGTCGCCGAGCCGCATCATGATGGGCCGCTCGGCGCGACCATCTACTTGCTCGTTGCGCTTCTCGCGGCGTTCACGCGACCGCAGGCGACGGCCGCGGCGGTGATTTCGCTCCTCGCAACCGAAGCGCTCGTGCGTCCTTCGGAATGGGAAGCGCTCGCTCTTCGCGCGGTGCTGCTCACGGCGTTCGCGACCGTGAACGTCCTCTTTTTGCGCGCGGAAGTGGCGCGCGTTCGTCGCGCCGCGCGCGCACGCGTCGAGCAAGAGCTGCGGCGCATCGAGGAAGACGCACGTAGCTACAGATTGCTCGGCGCGGGCGAGACGCAAAAACAAAGCGAAGAGCGACTCGCGCGCTCGAGCGTCGAAGAAATTCAGCGCGCCGTTCACTACGCGCTCGAGCTCTTGCGCCGCACGTTCGATCTCAACACCGCAGCGCTCTTGTGGCTCAACGAGGCCGGCACGCACCTTCGCATCAGCGAGCTCTCGACCGCATCGAACGACATTCACGACGCGCCCATTCCGATCGGCGACGGCGTGCTCGGCGCGGTCGTCGTCAAAAAAGATCGCGTCACGCTCACGCACCTCAAACCGTCGTCGAAGGTTCCTTATTACGAAGGACCGAACCCGGCGCGCGTGATGCTCGCGATGCCGATTCTCGACAACGAAGTGCTCCGCGGCATTCTCGTGCTCGACCGCACGAAGGACGTCGCGTTCACGCCGCACGAAGAGGAGCTCGCCGCGCAGGCTGCTCGCTATTGTCTCCGCGCGATCCAAAACGAACGCATCTTCGTGCAGCTCGAACGCGCGAAGGTCGAGCAGGGCAAGCTCTACGAGGCCTCGAAGTCACTCGGCGCGGCGCTCGGCGAAAAGGACGTCCTCGAAGCAGGCGTGCAGTCTGCACAGAAAATCGCAGCGTTCGATCTCGCGGCCGTCACGCTGTTCGACGAAGAGACGCGCACGCACCACGTCGTCGCCGCCACGGGCGAAATCGAAGATTTGGTCGGCTCGAAGTTTGGCCACAACGGCGGGCTCGTCGCGATGGTCGTGCAGAACCGATTCCCGCTTCCTTACAAAGGCGAATACGACTCCGCGCGCCAGATCGTTCTCGGCAAGCTCTTTCCGTGGCCGAAGCTCCCGAGCCTGCTCGTGTTGCCGCTGCTCCTCCACGATCGCCCGCTCGGCACGCTCATTCTCGGCGCGAAACGCCGCGGCGCATTCGGTGATCACGTACGCCACACGCTCGAAGTTCTGGCGAGCCACTTGGCGGTGTCGCTCGCGAACGCGCGCATGGTCGCGAAGCTCGAACAAATGGCAACGACCGACGGCCTCACGGGCCTCCTCAACAAACGCGCGATGCTCGACGCCGCCGGCCAGAAAATCGCTTCAGCCGCGCGGTTCGGTCGCAAGCTCAGCGTGCTCATCACCGACATCGACTTCTTCAAGAAGGTGAACGACACCTACGGCCACGATGTCGGCGACGTCGTCATCCGTGGGCTTGGCGACATCCTCCGCCGCCAGAAGCGCAACACGGACATCGTCGCGCGATTCGGCGGCGAAGAGTTCATCGTCGTGTGCGAACAAACCGACGAGCGCGGCGCGATGCTCCTCGCCGAACGAATACGCGAAGAGCTCGCGAAGACGACCTTCCACAGCGCGGACGGCCCATTCAACGTGACGTGCTCGCTTGGCGTGTCGACGTTCCCCGAAGACGGCACGACGTGGGAAACGCTCTTCAAGAGCGCCGACGAAGCCCTCTACGTCTCGAAACGCTCCGGCCGCGACCGGGCCACCGCCGCGGTGCACGGCCCGAAGTCTCGCGGCGAGCGTGACAAGCCGAAGAAGCGCGCCGGCTAACCGCCGTCGGGAGGCCCCGCGTCGGGCGTTCCGCCACCGCTGCCGCCGCTGCCGCCGCTGGGAGCGAACGTGAGCTGACACGACGTCAGCAGGTTCACGCAATCTTCGGAGAGACTTTGCAGACCGATGATTTCCGCCGCTTGCGCAGAGGACTGGCTGCACAGCGGGAATTTGCCTTCGAGGTTTTTGACGAAGTCGATCTCTTCCTTGAAGCACTTCGCGTATTCGCCGACGGTCGTGTTGCACTTTGCAACCTGTTCGTTGAAGCCGGTGCAATCGGGCGTTGCGGTCGCGAGCGGGTTTTCGAGCGCGAGCTGCGCTTCGGCTTTCGTGACGCACGAATTGTATGTGTCGTTGCAGACCTGCGTGTTGCCGTTGGCCGATTCTTGGTTGCCGCATTCGAGCTTCGCGAGATCGGTCGTCGAGAAATCGTTCTTCACGTAGTTGAAGGTGTCGACGCACAGCTGATTCTGATCGGTCGGCGTGAGACTCCCAGTGTTGTCGTTGCCGTCGACCGTAGTGACCGCCCCGCCGCATGCCGCCGCCACGATGGGAACGCACAAAAAGATAGCTCGTCGCATGAAGACCTCCGCGCTCGACTCAGCAACCCCCGTACCACCCTAAAGCGCCCTGAAACTCGGGCACGCGGGGCAGGATGTGACCAACGCTTCACGTCGCCGCGAGCCAGTCCTCCACACGTAGACCCACGACGCGGCGAAGCTCGCGGACGTTGTGTGTGGCGAGAACATAGCCACCGGCGAGCGCGTGCGAAGCGATGAGCGTGTCCAGCGGCCCGATGGGCGCGCCGCGTTTTTCGAGCGCGTCGCGCACGGCTCCGTAGCGACGCGACGCGAGCTCGTCGAACGGGACCGCGGAGACTTTCGCGAGCAGCGTTTCGAGATTGGTCCCGGCACGGCGCGCCTCGCAATGCACACGTCCGTGTCGAGCAGGACCTTCAAAGCGGTTTGCGTTTCTCCGCGCGCGCCGTCTGTTGACGCTTCACCGGATCGCGAAGCGGGACGAGGCGTTCCCAGAAGCCCACCCAATCGTCGCGGTCGGCGAGGGTCTCGATGACGAGCTCCGTGCCACGTTTACGCACCATCACTTCCGTCCCGGCGACGCGAACGGCCTTGGGAAGCCGCACCGCCTGGCTGCCGCCCGACCAGAAGACCTTTGCACGAACGCCTTGCCGATCGGACGGCCAAACACTACGGTCGGCCCACAAATGGCTAGTACCCCGTCGGGTATCGCGAAGGGCAAATCGGTCCACCTGCCTCTCTTGCAGAGCGGGCTCGGGCGGACGTTACGACAAGACGCGTGGTGGGTGGGCCCCGCGATCACGTTCACAATCCTCACGGGCTTCATCGTGTACGCGACGTTCCGGGCTTTCGAGAACGCTCACTACACGTTCGGGCCCTATCTCTCTCCTTTCTATTCGCCGCTCATCGACACGAGCTGGGCGAAGGGCTTTCCGGTGCCCATCTCGGGCGCGATGCTCATCCTCGCAGGGCCCGCGTCGTTCCGGTTCACTTGTTACTACTACCGCAAGGCGTACTACCGCGCGTTCGCGATGGACCCGCCCGCGTGCGCCGTCGGTGAGCGCGCCGCGCACAAGTATAACGGCGAGACGAAGCTCTTCATCATCCAGAATTTTCATCGCTTCACGCTTTACGTCGCGATCGCCTTCCTCTTCTTTCTCTGGCACGACGCCATCGAGGGGCTCATCGGCTGGAAGGACGGCGTGCACCTCAACGTCGGCACGCTCATGCTCACGCTCAACGCGTCGCTGCTGACGGGCTACACGCTTTCGTGTCACGCGTTCCGGCACCTCGTCGGCGGCAACATCAACAGCTACTCCACCGCGACGCTCGGCGGTTTGCGCCACGCCATGTGGAAGGGCGTCTCGCGCCTCAACACGAATCACATGGCTTGGGCGTGGTGCTCGCTCTTCGGAGTCATGGGCGCCGATCTCTACGTGCGCCTCGTGTCGACAGGCATGATCACCGACGCGAGGATTTTCTGAGATGAGCGAAGAAGCAAAGTTCGAAACGCACGAGCACGACGTCATCATCATCGGTGCGGGTGGCGCGGGGCTTCGCGCGGCGATCGAAGCGTCGAACGAAGGCGTCTCTGTCGGTCTTGTATGCAAATCGCTTTTGGGCAAAGCGCACACCGTGATGGCCGAAGGCGGCGTCGCGGCGGCGATGGGCAACGTCGAGCCGCGCGACAACTGGAAGGTTCACTTCCGCGACACCATGAAGGGCGGCCGCTACCTCAATCAGTGGCGCATGGCGCAGCTTCACGCGCAAGAAGCGCCCGATCGCGTACACGAGCTCGAGTCGTGGGGCGCGCTCTTCGATCGCACCAAAGATGGGCGCATTTTGCAGCGCAACTTCGGCGGTCACAAATATCCGCGGCTCGCGCACGTCGGTGATCGCACCGGCCTCGAGATGATTCGCACGCTGCAGCAGCACGGCGTTCACCTCGGCATCAAGGTGTACATGGAGTGCACGGTGTCGCGGCTTTTGGTCGACGGCGATCGCATCGCTGGCGCATTCGGCTACTGGCGCGAAAACGGGCGCTTCGTTTTGTTCAAGTCGAAGGCCGTCGTCTTGGCGACGGGCGGCATCGGCCGCATGTTCAAGATCAACTCGAACTCCTGGGAATGCACCGGAGACGGGCAAGCCCTCGCGTATCTCGCCGGCGCCGAATTGATGGACATGGAGTTCATGCAATTTCACCCGACGGGCATGGTGTGGCCGCCGAGCGTTCGCGGCACGCTCATCACCGAAGGCGTTCGCGGCGAAGGCGGCACGCTCCGCAACAAAGATCAGAAGCGCATCATGTTCGGGTACATCCCCGAGCTCTACAAAAACGAAACCGCCGACAACGAAGCCGAGGCCGATCTCTGGCTCAAAGAATCGACGTCCGGCACGGCGAGCAAAGCGAAGCGCACACCGGATTTGCTGCCGCGTGACATCGTCGCGCGCGCGATTCACGCCGAGGTGAAAGCCGGTCGCGGCTCACCGCACGGCGGCGTTTTTCTCGACATCGCCACACGCCGCAGCGCCGAGGACATCCAGAAGAAGCTCCCGGCGATGTACCACCAGTTCAAAGAGCTCGGCGACGTCGACATCACCACAGACCCGATGGAAGTCGGGCCGACCGCGCACTACACGATGGGCGGCATCCGCGTGGACTCGAACACCCAGGAGACGCGCATCAAAGGTTTGTTCGCCGCCGGCGAATGCGCCGCGGGCATGCACGGATCGAATCGCCTCGGCGGAAACTCGCTTTCGGATTTGCTCGTCTTCGGGCGCATCGCGGGCCTTCACGCCGCGAAGTACACCAAAGACGCGCCCGCGACGAAGACCCACGACGACGCACTCGACGCCGCGAAAAAAGAAGCTCTGTCGTACTTCGATCGCGAAGAGGGCGAAAATCCGTTCCTGCTCCACGAGCAGCTCAAGGACGACATGCAGGCGCACGTCGGCATCATCCGCACCGAGGAAGATCTCGCGAAAGGTCTCGTGGCGATCGAAGTGCTCAAGGCGCGCGTCGCGAAAATCAAAGTCGAGGGCAACCGCCACTTCAACTCGGCGTGGCACGAAGCGTTCGACATGCGAAACATGATGATCTGCGCCGAAGCGATGTGCCGCGGCGCGATGACGCGCAAAGAGAGCCGCGGCGGCCACGCCCGAGACGACTTCCCCGAGATGGATAAAGAGCACTTCGCAAAAGTGAACATCGTGTCGGCCGACAAAGGCGGCTCCATGAGCACGACCGAAGTGCCGCTTCCCGAGGTGCCCGACGAGATCAAGAAAATCCTCGAGGAAAAAGAATGAGCCAGAACGCACGATTGCGCGTCTACCGCGGCGATAGCGAAGGCGGCGAGCTCAAGGAGTACGACGTCGAGACCTATCCAGGCATGGTTGTCCTGGATGCGATTCACGACATTCAGGCCAAGCAAGAGCCGTCGATGGCGGTGCGCTGGAACTGCAAGGCGGGCCGATGCGGCTCGTGCTCGGCAGAGATCAACGGCCGGCCGAAGCTGATGTGCATGACGCGCATCACGTCGCTCCCCGAGGGCGAGCCGATCACCGTGACGCCGATGAAGGCGTTTCCGATCATCAAAGATTTGGTGACCGACGTCTCCGCGAACTTCGCGATGGCGCGAAAAATCCCCGCGTTCGCTCCGCGCGCGAAAGACGCCGACGGCACCTGGCGCATGCAGCAGGAAGACATCGATCGCATCCAAGAGTTTCGCAAATGCATCGAGTGCTTCCTTTGCCAAGACACGTGTCACGTCATCCGCGACCACGAGAAGCAAGCCGAGTTCGCGGGCCCGCGTTTTTTGATTCACTTGGCCGGGCTCGACATGCACCCGCTCGACACGCTCGACCGGCGTGAGCTCCTTCGCAAGGAGTTCGGCGTCGGCCTTTGCAACATCACGCGGTGCTGCACCGAGGTGTGCCCCGAGCACATCAACATCACGGACAACGGCATCATCCCGCTGAAAGAGCGCGTCGCCGACGATTACTTCGACCCGGTTCGCTGGGCGATTCGCAAGGTCGCTGGGCTCATCCCCGCAAGCGGGGGCCCCGGCGGGCCCGAGAAAAAGAAGAAAGCATCGCTTCCTATCGTTAAATAGAGAGATGCACGAACACACGCTGAAGAAGCTCCCCGCCCACGAGCTCGACACCGCCGTGCAGAAGGCGATGCTCTATCGCGAGCTCAATCAGCCCGAAGAGGCCGAGAGCATTTGCGAGGACGTGCTCGCTGTCGACGCGAAACACCAAAACGCGTTGCGTGTGCTTGGCCTCGCGATCACCGATCGGTTCGACGAAACGGCCGTCGGGCTTTTCGACGAAGCCATGAAGGTCTTCGCGAAGCTCGAGAACGAATACGATCGCGTCTACCACGAGGGCGTCGCCTGGGAGCGCCTCGGCAAATCCCACTTGCGACGCGGCGAAGGCCACGGCGCTCTCACAGCGCTCGAGCACGCGCTCGACTACTTCGAGAGCGCCGGCAAGATGGCGCCCTCCGGAAACCCGGACGCGGTGCTGCGCTTCAACCGGTGCGTGCGCCTCCTCCGCGGCCACCGCCTCCTGCGCGACGCGTACGAGTCCCCGCATTCACGCGAGCCCCACCTGGGCGACTAGTTTTCCGGAACGGTGACGCCCGTCATCGCAGGGTCGAGCAGGCTGCCGATGTTGCTGACTTGGGCGTCACGCGTCGCGAGCTGCCCCGTCGTGCCGCCGAGGAAGTTCCACTCGATGAAGCGGACGATGCTCGAATGTTCCATCACGACGTGCGACACGGCATTCGTTTTCGCGAATTTTCCGATCGCCACCATCGGCACGCGCGTTCCGTACGGATGCGCATCGGGGCTCGCCGCTGGCGCGACGTGATCGAAGTAGCCGCCTCCTTCGTCGTATGTGAAGAGGATGAGCGTCGAGTCTCGATAGCGTGACGCTTCGACCGCAGCGACCACGCTCGTGACGTACGCGACGCCTTTGCTGAGCGTCGTGAGCTGGCCCGGATGCTCGCTCTCCCAACCGATCGCGCGCACGAACGACACGGCGGGAAGCGCGCCGCTGCCCACGTCGGTGAAAAACTTCGAGTCGTCCGCCATCTCCGCGGGGTTGTCGCGCGACGTCGCGAAATATTCGACGGGCACGTCGCTCGGATCGAACGTGCACGGATAGAACGCGAAGTGACAATCGTCCGTTGCCGGCGCGCATGTTCCTTGGAGCGAAGCCGCTTGCTGCGCCGCATAGCCGCCCGCGTAGTACGTCCACGGGATTTTCGCCTGGCGCAACAAATCGCCGATGGTCGTGCCCGTGTACGTGGCTTGAACGTTGCCGCTCAGCGTACACGTGACACCCACCGCGCCTTGGGGCGCTTCCGTGTTGTCGTCGAAGACGAACGCTGCGCGCATCATGAACATGTCGTTCGCCGAGCTCTGGCCGATCACCGGCTGAAAATATCGATCCGCGAGCGCGCCCTTCGCCGCGAAATCCCAATAAGGCGCCATCAAGAGTGGATCGCTCGTCGCGACGTTGCGCGGATCGCTGCACGGGGTCCCCGACGCGTATTGATCCATCTTGCCGCCGTTCATCTCGGCCGCTTCGCACACGGAAAGATGGTCGGGATCCCACGTTTCGTTTGCGACGTCGTCGAGATTCGAGAGCCCATCGGGCGCGGCTTCACAGCAAGCGGGGCCCGTCGTGCATGTGGGATTCGATCCCGACAGCGCGGTGCAGTAGCGGCCGAAGTGATTGTCGAACGTGTGGTTCTCTTGAACGATCACGACGAGGTGTTTGATGTTCGACTGCGGACACGCGCCTGCGCATGAGTCGTCGATCGGAACGGTCGAGTCGCAAGCCGTCACGAAAATGACACACGCGCAGACGACTCCTTTCACGCCCCGATTGTGCCATCATCCTGACATGGACGAGCAACCGCCGAAGCACGACGACCAAACCGATGACGCACCGCACGACGGCGATGACGCGGTGGCCGATTTGAAGCGTGGTGTGGGCCTGCTTTTTCGCGCCGCCAAGACGGCCGCGTCTGGAGCGGCGCACCGCGCGAAAGACACGGTTCACGCCGAGAAAGTCGAGAAGGTGTTCAAGTCCGGCGTCGACGACTTACAGCGCGCGCTCGACCGACTCGAATCCGACAAGCTCGAGGGCGCGCTCAAGTCGAGCCTGCAAGAGATCGGCCGCGCGTTTGGCAACGTCGCGCAAACTTTGGAACGAGAGCTCTCGAAATCGGACTCCGATGACAAAAAAACATGAGCGTGAACCCCGAGAAACCTTGAGGAACACTAGTAACCGTGCAAAAATCCGCCCATGTCATTAGGGCTTCGGTGGTGGGTTGGCTTAGTTGCGGTGTCTGGGGCGTTTGGTCTGGCTCGCGTCCTCTCAGCGTGTAGCGGCGACTCGACCGACACGCAGGACGCCTCGCAAGACAACACCGTGTCGTGCGGCACCGGCCTCACACTTTGTCAGGGCACCTGCTCGGCGACGAACACGGATCCCGTCAACTGCGGCGCGTGCGGAACGAAGTGCGCCTCGGGGCAGAAGTGCGCTGGCGGTCAATGCTTGCAGACCTGCGGCGGTGGCTCCGCGATCTGCGGCGACGCATGCGCCGATCTCGTCGGCGATCCGAAAAACTGCGGCGGCTGCGGCACCACGTGTCAGTCCGGTTTCGTCTGCAACGATGGCGGCTGCTCGCTCTCGTGTCAGACCGGTTACACCAAATGCCCCGACGACGCAGGCGACACCATCTGCATCGATCCGCAAACCAACGACTACAACTGCGGAACTCCAACGAGCGCGTGTGGCAACGTGTGCGCTTCTGGCACGCGGTGCGAAGGCGGCGTGTGCGGCATCACGTGTCAGACCGGCCTCTCGGCTTGCCTCGTGCCCGCGCCGGACGCCGGAGACAGCGGCGCTCAAATCAATCGCTGCATCGACCTCATCGTCGACCCACAGAACTGCGGTAGCTGCGGCAACGCCTGCGAAGGCGGAACGTTCTGCTCTCCCACGGACGACGCCGGCGACGCATCGTGCGGCCTTGGCTGCTTCGGCGGCTCACTCCTTTGCACCAATCGCTGCGTGGATCCGAAGATCGATCCGTACAACTGCGGTGGCTGCAACAAAGCGTGCGACGGCGGTCAGACGTGCGTCGACGCGGGCTGCAAGTAACAGGCTCTCGTCATCAACATTATCTTCGGGAGATTAGCCATGCGTCGCGAGCAAGTAAGAGCGAGTGTCGTCGTTGCAGTCGTTGCGGTTCTGGCGCTCCTCGTTCCAAGCTGCGGCGGTAACGGAGACACTGGTGACGCGGGCGGCAACCCCGACGTCACATCGAACCCGTGCGGCGCCGATAACTTCAAGATGTGCGGCGCGACGTGCGTCGACACTCAAAACGATTTTCAGAACTGCGGCGACTGCGGCAAGGCATGCCCAGACAACCAGGTCTGCTCGCACGGCTCGTGCGCAGTCGTTTGCGGCGGCGGCACTTCGCGCTGCGGCTCGAGCTGCGTCGATCTCAAAGCCGACCCGCAGAACTGCGGCGGCTGCGGCAAGGCGTGCCCGAGCGGTCAGGTGTGCAACCAGTCCAACTGCGCGCTCACTTGCCAAAGCGGGTTGACCAACTGCAGCGGCGGCTGCGTCGACATCACCGCCAACGACGCCAACTGCGGAACGTGCGGCAACGCGTGCCCGCTCGGCAAGCAGTGCGTCGCGAGCGCGTGCGTTGCAACGTGCCAACCCGGTTGGACGAGCTGCGGCGACGGCGACGGCGGCACCACGTGCGTCGACACCACGGACGACTCGAACAACTGCAACGGCTGCGGCATCAAGTGCCCGTCGGGCTACTTTTGCAACGGCGGCGCGTGCGGCCTCAACTGCGCGGGCGGCACCAGCAAGTGCGGCACCGCCTGCGTCGACGAACAACTCGATGCGAACAACTGCGGCGGCTGCGGCACCACATGCCCTGGCGGCACGCCGGTTTGTTCTGGGGCTCACTGCTGCGCCACGGCGACTCCTTACTACTGCCCCGCCGAGAGCAAGTGCGACACGATCCAAAACTGCGTCCTCAAGAGCGGCGGCGCAATCTCGCTCGGTCAACAGCACTCGTGTGCAATCAACCCAAGCGGCGCGCTCTACTGTTGGGGGTACGGCAGCAACGGCGAGCTTGGCAACAACACGGGCACCGGTGCCAACAGCGCGCAACCCGTCACGGGCCTCAGCAGCGGCGTCGCGGCCGTTGCAACCGCGTACTACGGCACCTGCGCGACCACCACGGGTGGCGCTGACTATTGCTGGGGATTTGGAATTTACGGACAGCTCGGCAACAGCGGAACGTCAAGCAGCAACAAGCCCGTCGCGGTCACGGGTCTATCGTCGGCCCTCGTTCCAGGCGGCGGCGGCTACTACGGTGGCAACTGCGCGGTCTTGACGACCGGCGCCGTCGATTGTTGGGGTTGGGACGAATACGGCGAGCTCGGGCTCGGCTCGATCACGTACAGCACCTACTCGACGCCGCAGGTCTCGAAGGTCACCAGCGCCATCGCCATCGGCGGCGCCTCGCTGAACTTCGAAGGCAACCTCTGCGCGATTCTCTCGAGCGGTGGCGTCCAGTGCTGGGGTTACAACGGGTACTACCTCGGCGACAGCTCCACGACCGAGTCGGGCACACCCATCACCGTCACCGGCGTCAGCAACGCGGCGCAAGTCGCGAGCGGCAGCTCCGACACGTGCATCGTCATGAAGGACGGTTCGATGAAGTGCTGGGGCTACAACTACTACGGCCAGCTCGGCGACGGCACGACGACCACATCGTACGGTCTCGTGTCGGCGAGCATCTCGGGCATCGTGCAGGTCGGCGTTGGCTACGATCACACGTGCGTCGTCACGACCGGCGGTGCCGTGAAGTGCATTGGCCTGAACAACTACGGTCAACTCGGCAACGGTTCGACCAGCAGCTCGGCGACCACTACGTGGCAAACGGCGATCGCAAGCGGCGCCATCAGCGTCGCGTGCGGCGGCTACCATTCGTGTGCGCTCCTCACGAGCGGCAAGGCTCAGTGCTGGGGCCAAGGCACCGCGGGCCAGCTTGGTCAGGGTTCGAACTCGAACAGCAGCTCCCCGGTCACCGTCAGCGGCTTCTGAAACTAATCTTGGATGGAGGCAGTCATGCATCGACGCGAGTTGCACGTGAGATCCAGTCTGGTCGTTGTGGTCGTTGCTGTCCTCTCTCTGATCATCCCCAACTGCGGCGGCAACGGAGACACCGGTGACGCTGGCAACCCCGACGTCAGCACGAACCCGT
>JBBSFE010000072.1:0-33426 GCA_038239005.1 Polyangiales bacterium | reverse complement strand
GCCATGCAATACATTCCGCCGCTCTCGGAAGAAGTTCGAGAGCGGCCGAAGATTGTCTACCGCACGTTGATCAACGTGCTCGGCCTCAGACGAGGTTGATGACCGTTGCGATGATGCGCTCGGGCTCTCGGCGAGCGCATCATCGTGGTCCCACGCCCACGCCCACGCCCACGCCGACGCCCACGCGTTCTTGCCGTCTCTATCGCCGCGGGTTGTGCTTCGTCACCAGCTTCAAATAATCCGGCATCGTGTTCTCGAGCGTCCCGTGAGTGCTCTTCGCAACTTCGGCACATGCGGGAAGTTTCTCGAGCATTCGGCGGAGCTCGGATGCGCTCGGGACGGGTTCGCGTTCGAGCCATGCGTCGAGCGATGCGGAGAGAGCTGGGATGTGCGTGCCGCGGAGGTGGCCGCGTTTGGCGAGGTCGAGGTAGCTGCGCGCGAGAGCATCGCCGTCGAAGCGGTGCATGACGACCATTTCCACCGCGACGCGCAACACTGATTCGGGCGGGATTCTGGCGTCTTCGAGAAGGACGAATGTAGACTGCAAGTAATTATAGAACGGCACGAGGCGGGCGCCGTAGATGCGCAAGTCGTCCGGCGGCGTTTGGCGCTCGAGGTGGATGAAGATTCGCTCCACCGCTTCGACGTGCTCGACACGCGCTTGGAACATCGCGAGCTCTTCGGCGACGTCTTCGTAGACGCGGCCGCGGTGACAAATCTCGAGGAGCGCGCGCGAATCGATGCGACCCGCGACGACGTCGGCGTAGAGCGAGTAGACGAACGCGTCGGCTTCCGCGTCATCGCCGAAGAGTGACTCGCGCACGATGTCCGTTTTGTCGGCGGCGTCGGGCACGGTCATCGCGGCGCGCGAACGCATGAGCGCGGGGAGCTTGTAACCGAGCTGATCTTTCACCGCGCGGAATCGGAGACGCAGCACGTTGCTGAGATTTGGTTTGAGCGTGAAGCTGTCCCACGTGATGCCGTCGAGGCGGAGCTTGTCCTCGAGGCGGCGGCGCATCTGCTCGGGCGAGCCCGAAAGAATGTGAACGCGCATGCCGGCACGTACCATTTCGCGAAGCAGCGTCGACGCGCCCGGGTTCGTGCGTTTTTCGTCGGGTCGCTCGAGCGCGGTGCGCACGAGATCGCGGAGCGTGTCGAACTCCGTTCGCAGGTACGTCTTGTCGAGATCCCAGCGTGCGATGTGTGTCACGGCGACCGTGTCGTGCAGAGCGCTTCGCCGCCGCCACCGGAAGGGTCGCAACCGGTGAATCCCAATTCCTTGCATGATACACGGAACGGCTCGCCGCCCGCGCAGAAGCGGAGGTCGCCGCCGACGCACGTTGCCGGTTCTTGCGCGCAGGCGTTCGCGCCGCGATGCACACACGAGACGCGACCCGCGCGCACCGCGCATCCGAGCCCGAGCGCGCCGCAGTTGGCCGTGTGCAGGCCCGCGTAGTGACCGTTTTGCACACACACGTACGCGACGTCACCTTCGCAAAATGCGCCGCCGGCGATCGAGCATTCACGACCCGATTCGGATTTGCATCGCGCGGTGGGCGCGCCGTATGGGTCGGCGCCGGTGACGCAGCGTGAGCCAGTCGGGCATTCGGTTTTGTCGGCGATGCCGTCTTGGCAATCAACGACCGAGTTGCCCGCGCAACGGTGATCGGGAACGCCTTGCGGACACATCGATGGCGAAACGCACCCGCGCGTGACGAGCCCGCCGCCTTTGTGCTCGCCGCATGTGCCGAAGAGCTTCGTGCAATCGACGGACGTGCTCTCCGTGCTCCCCTCCCCTTCGCACGTGAAGAGCGCGTTGCCCTCGCACGTGCTCAGGACGCCGGGGTGCGCCTTGCAGAACATCTCGGCCGACCGATCCGCGGCGTGCGCATGCGTGCACCCCGAGATGTCGCCGCATGATTTCGCCTTCATCACACATTCCGCAAGAGGTGCTTCGTCGTGGGCGTTCACCGAATACCAATCGATGCAGGCCTCGGGTGTTCGAAACGCGCTCGAGTCATGAACGTCGGCGCAGCTCGCAACGAGCGCGCACTGTTTCGCGACCGAAAAAAGCGTTGCATTCGCGTTCTCGGTGCCGAGCGTCTCGGGCGGCCGCGAGCTCGCGCCCGCGCACGCCACGATGGCCGTCAAGACGAACACCACGAAGCGCATCAGACGAACATAGCTCCGTTTCCGTTTCCGTCTCCGTCTCCGTCTCCGTCTCCGTTTCCGTTTCCGTCTCCGTCTCCGTTTCCGTTTCCGTCTGCGTCTCCGGCTCCGCTTTCAGACGAACACGACGAAGCGCATGTGTCGCACGCGCTCAATTCGGCGAGAAGCTGCCGTCGACCTGTGCACAGATGCCTGCTGCTGCGTCGAGATCGAGCGGCGGGTACAGACACTCGGTGCTCGCAAACGCTGTACCTTGACCAATGGTGCAACATCCGACGTGACCGGGAGGACAAGTTCCGGGTTCAATGTTGGCGTGGAACGCGGCGCACAGCGTCGGTACAACCGCCGGGCTACCCTGCTCGCACAGCGCGGCGGCTTCCGCAAAACACGAACAGCCACCTTCGTCGCTAAGGCAAGGCGAGGCAACGTCCTCGTTGACGTCCAACCCGGCGTCTGCCGCGATCGTGCCGTTACAGGCCAATACAGCTAAGAGCATGCCGCACAAGACTCTCACGATGAACATGCTCCCGCGTCGCAACGCTGATTCGAGCCACAACAGTTTGTCCCGCAGAAGTAGTTGGGTGCCATACATCGACACGCCTGGATGCCCGCGTCGTCCGCGGTGCACTCGAGCGCGCCTGTGCAGCATTGGCTTCCGCCCGCGCACAACCGAGTTGGTGCGCAACAGGTCGAACCGCTGGCGCACTCAGTCTCGCCTGGCTGGCAACACACACCACCGCAGAACATCGGTGACGTGGATGGGCAGCAGTTGGAACCGTTACCAGAGCACTGCTGGCCTTCTGGGCAACAGACCGTGTCTTGGACGCACGCACGATTCGGTGGGCAGCACGTCGGAGTGGCGGCGGTGACGCAAGTCTCGAGCCCGTTGCCGCTGCAACACATCGTTCCGCAAACCTGTGCTGTGGGGCAGCTGGCATCCGGTCCGATCGTGTCGTTGCCACACGCGAAACAGAGGGATGCGGCGAACCCGATGAGGGCTCTTTCCATTTCTGTCACGGCAAACCGATCACTTTGGTGGGGATTACCCGGTTGACGGTAGTGCCGTCGCCCAGCTGCCCATAGTCGTTCCGACCCCAACAGTAGACGTCGCCGGACGTGACGAGTGCACAAGAGTAATCGCCGCCGCTTTTGATGGTGACGACGTTGGAAAGTGACCCGCTACCGTTCGCGGAGACGACGGCACCGGGCACAACACGCGACTCCATCGTCGCATCGCCAAGCTGGCCGTACTCGTTGTCCCCCCAACATGAAACGGTTCCGTCCGACAAGCGCGCGCAAGAATGGAACCCGCCCAGACCAAGTTCGGCGACACCTGAAAGACCAACGACGGCTGTGGGCGTGAGACGATCGCCACCAATGCTTCCATCACCCACCTGTCCGTGGTTGTTCCAACCCCAACACCAAGCAGTTGTGTCGGCGAGCACAGCACACGCGTGCGCGAGGCCGATGGCTACCTGGCTCGCACGCACGGCCGGAGGAAGTGCGACCGGCGCGAGCGAGTTCCGCGGGTCTCCGGTGAGGTGCTGGGTTCCGTCGCCTAGGTCGCCAACCCCACAACAAAGCACCATCGCGTTTGTGATGCCGCACAAGAAGGTCTGCCCTAACGCGAGGGATTGGAGCGCCGAGATGTCCGGCCGCAACACGGGGCCGGGCTCGTATCCCGGGTCGGCGTACCACGGCGTGCACCCCGGCAGGTAACCCCAGCACGTCAACCCGCCCGTGTCGCCAGCGCATACGAAGTCCCCGAACGGCGCGGCGAAGAGGGACGTTGCGTGACCGACGACCTTGTGGCCAGGTGGCGGTGCAATCCACGGTGGTGTGCTCGTTGTGAAGTAGGGCGGAAACACGTCCCAGCAGTCGACGTCGCCGTTGCTGAGCAAAACACAGTTTCCATCGTGCGAAACCAAAGCCGTGAGTGTCCCGTTTGTGGGCACCGACGAAGGTGTCGACACGGTGATAAGCCCACCGTCGCCTTCCACCTCGCCGTTGGGGCTCCGGCCCCAACACTTGAGCGTTCCGTTCCGCGCGCTGTAACACGCGTGCTCATCGTCGAGCGCGAGTAAGGGTATACCGATGCTGCCGTCTATGCTCGCTTCATTCGGTGTGCCAGCGTCCGAATTGGCGATGTCCAGCTCGGTGCGCGCGCCGCACGCAACTGCGCACATGATCGTGGCCGAGCGGATTGTTGTTAGAAGCACTGCGCCGTTGCTGCGTTCGCGCATCCCGTCGGACAGCACTTGGGTCCACATGCTTGCAAGTCAGGGCAGCAGATTGGTACGAGGGTATCCGGGTTCGATGCGCACGGCGATCCGTTGTCACAGCATCTCCCGCTGCAGACGGTCTGTGAAGGGCTGCAACACATGAATCGCGAAGGGGCCGGGTTTTTGGTGGTGCAGGTCTCGAAGCTCTGGCAACAGAATGTACCGCACGGGTTATCGCAGCAAGTGGGGTTGCCGTTCGCATCCGGGAAACCACAACCGTGCCGGCAGCACAGTCCGCCACATATTTGAGCGTTGAGCGGGCAGCAGCTTGGCCCCACACCTGAGGCGGGATTCCCTGGGGCACAGGTCTCCAGAAAATGGGGACAGCACTCCGCCCCACACGGGATGTTTGGGCTAGAGCATATGCATCCCGTCGTTCCGTTCCCGAGCGGCTCGCACTCGAAGCTACCCTGACAGCATTCGCTTCCTGCAGCGCAGACCTTGTCGTGGGCGCAGCACGTCGTGCCCACGCACTCGGTCTGACCAGGTCGGCAGCAGTTGTTGCCACAAAGGTTCGGCGAGTTCTCCGGACAACATGTCGAGCCGTTCACGCACTTATCGTTTGCTCCGCAACAGACGGTATTTTGGTTGCAAGGTCGCGGACCTGCCGAGCCCGTCGACGGGCAACACGACGGCGTACCATCGGTCGCGGTGACGCACGTGTCACCCGTTCCGGTGTCGAGGCAGCAGAGGCCGTTGGATGGAGTGCCACACTTCTGTGTATGCCCTTGCGGGCAGCACGTGCCCGCGCCCGCGCTCGCGTCCATACATACGCTCCCGTTGTTGCAACACTGCGTGCTTCCGAACGAGTCGGTGCCGCATGTGACGGGACAGCACCTGCCATTGGGTGCATCACAAGCGCCGTGGCAGGCGCCCCGCGCGATCAAACACACGGCAAGGTTGGCAAGTTCGCATGCAGCGGTGACGATAAAATTGGCTGGAAACGGTAGCGTGAGGAATGCCAGGCAGCCGAGTGCTCCAATTGTCTGGCAGCCTACCCAGATCTTATCGCAGTCCGTTCCGCAGCTGATGCATGTGTCAGTCGTCGACGGATTTTCCTGGCTCGGGTTGACGGCGCCGAGCGTCGTCGCCTCACCCGCCGAGGAGGATCCGTTAGAGCATTGCGAACCGGCGGCCTTTTGCTCCGCAACCAACGTCGCAACGAGGGCACTTGTATGCGTGTCGAGCGCGTGCGTCCGTACCAGCGTTCCGTCGGCATAGCTGAGCGTAATGCCGGTGGCATCAAACGCGTTACCCGCGTGATAAGGCGCTAGCGCAATTCCGCCGACCGTTCCCGTCCACTCCTTCGTGACGGCACTGCCCTGAAGGTGAACGTTCGGCTCGCCGCGTTGCGTTGCATCAACTACTACGTTGCCTTCTACATCCCACACGGCGGTCATCGACAAGAACGGTACGGCGCTGATTTGAATCGTCAGTGTGTCGCTGACTGATGTTGCAGTGCGAGCGATCGTCTCCGTCAAGACGCCGTCGTCGGCTATGGCTGTCAGGGTCTGAGTCGTTCCATCAAGGGAGAGAATGCAGCTTGACGGCTTTCCCGCGTCGGACGAGCAATTGAGCACCGCGAAGAGTACGAGCCCGCTCGACGCCGTTACGAGCCCCCGCTTGAGAGCGTGGATGCGCGTGGTCCCCATGTTCCGCACCTTTCCTGGGCGCAAGTACCCCACCTTTTGGATCGCTCCATCTGGCTTGTTGGTCAAGGGTCGGCTCGGCTATCCGATTTTCGCGCGGTGCCTTCGGCATCGTGACGCAGCGCGTGACGCGGAGTCACGTTGCTCGCGAACGGCAGGCGTCGCTGCCCACACAGCGTTTCCTTGCTGCGCTCGCTCGCGTGACTGTGCCGATGTAGCCAAGCCCGGTGGCGCATGCGTGGCGGAGACGGAGACGGAGCGCCGAGGTGCGCGACGTTGTGCGACTAGACGGCGATCGAGCGTTTCAAATCTTCGAGTGTGTTAATCAGCTCGTGCGACCCCGAGCGCGTGGCGAGGTCGAGGGCTTCCGTCAGGTATTTTGCGGCGTCGTGTTTGCGCTCGCGGCCGTTGGCGACGTGGGCGAGGGCGCCGAGGACGCGGGCGCGGTCTTGGCCACCGGGGCCCGCCATGTCGAGGGCTTCGCGGAGGACGCCTTCTGCGTCCAGCCAATCGCCGAGCTGGGCGAGCGCTTCGCCGAGCTTGCGACCGAAGATGAGGACGGCGCGTTCGGGATCGTCGAGCTCGCCTCGGAAAAGCTCGCGACGCGCGAGCTCGAGACCGCGACGAAGCGCGAGCACGCTGCCTTGGACGTCGCCGCGCTGGAGACACAAACCGCTGACACGCTCGAGCATGAGGAGCGCTTCGAACGAGTTCTGCGCGTAAAACTGATGGAGCGCGCGAACCTCGACGGCGGCGCCAAGGAGCTCGCACACTTCGGCGGCTTTCGAGTGGAGCTCGCGGCGCGCAGCCGCGGGAATCGTTGCGAGGACGATGTCGCGGAGGAGCGGGTGCGCGACGCGCCATTGGTCGCCTTCTTGCGCGATCATTCCGTCTTTGCGGAGCGTGGCGATGGCGCTGGCGATGTCGGTGTCTTCGGGTAGGAGCGCGCTCACGGTGTCTTCGGTGGCGTCGTCACCGGTGACGGCGATCGCTTGGAGCACGCGGCGCGCATCGGCGTGGAGGCGCTCGACGCGGAGCGCGAGAAGATCCGCGAGGCGCGGCGGTGCGGCCGTGCCGTGCTCGCGCATGAAACGAATCATCTGCTCGATGTAAAGCGGCACGACACCACGCGTGCTGTTGATCGAGGGCGCGCCTGCGCCGGCCGTCGTCATGAGCTTCGTGACTGCTGCGCCTTGGAGCGGCCCGAGCACGCGGAGCTCCGAACCTTCCCACTTCGGATCGAACGTTGGTGAGTGAGACGCAACGAGGAGGACGGGCGCAAGCGGCGGCTCCGCGACGACGTCCGCGAATGCGTTGCGACTCGAGCCGTCGACTGCGTGAAGATCGTCGACTGCGAGCACGACACGCCGCCCGCCCACGCGCCCGTTCGCGCGAAGAAGCGCCCACCGAAGCGCTTCGGCTGCGGCGAAGCGGCGTTGATCCGGCGAAAGCCGCGCTGCGCGTGAATCTGTCTTGCCGAAAATCTGTGCGAGGCCCGAGCGCGCCTCGGCGCTTGCGGCTGCCCAATCACTGAGTGCGCCACCATCGCTCGGTAGGTCTGCGAGCTGAATCACCGCGCGCCGGAGCGTGTAGTAACCAACCTCGGCCCATGCGGGGTCGGGCCCGACGGTGAAAACAGTATCACCTGCGGCGGCGCTCGCTGCCGAAAGCTCTTGGAGCATCCGCGTCTTGCCGACACCCGGCTCGCCAGCGATGCGCACCGAAAAGAGTGCGCTCTTGGCGCGTTCGCGGTGCTCTTGGAGCCACTGGAGATCTTCCTCCCGACCGACGAACGGAAGCGGAAACCCGCCGAGATCTTTGACGGACGGTTTGCGCTCGACCTGCGACGCGGGCACCGTATCGCCCGACACGGCCGCCAGACGCGACTCGGTGGGCGTGAGCGCGAGGCTCAGCGGAATGCCGCATTCGCCGCAGTATTTCTGTTTCGCGGGATTGATCGTTCCGCATTTTGCGCAGCGATTTTTCCCGGCCTCACGCGCGGTGGTTTCGATCTGCGTGATGGCGTCGGCGAGTGCGAGCGCGAACTGTTCGGCGCTTTGGTAACGGTTGTCGGCTTCTTTGGCGAGCGCCTTGACGACGATGTCGACGATCGGTTTCGGAATCATCCGCTCGGGCGCGATGGTGTTCGGATCGGGCGGCGGCTTCGAGAGATGCATGAGCACGACTTGCGTCGGCGTGTCGGCTTCGAACGGCAAACGACCCGTGAGCAGCTGATAGAGAATGACGCCGACCGCGTAGAGATCGCTTCGTGGGTCGAGTGGGTCACCGCGACCTTGTTCGGGGGACATGTACTCGGGCGTGCCGCACACGATGCCGGGGCTCGTGATCGACGGCTGCGATTTTTCGACCTGCATCTTCGCGAGACCGAAGTCGACCACCTTCACGAAGTCGCCGCCGCCGCGCACGGGCTCGAGGATGATGTTCTCGGGTTTGAGATCGCGGTGGATGATGTCGAAGTGATGCGCTTCGGCGAGCGCCGCGAGTGTTTGGCGAAGCACGTCGACGATGCGGCGGAACGGAAGCGGACCTTCGTCGTAGGCGACGCGCGCGAGGTCTTTGCCGCGCAGGTACTCCATGACGAGATAGAGTTGCCCGTCGCTGGTTTTTCCGAAGTCGATGACTGCGACCGAGTTCGGGTGATTGAGTCGGCTTGCAGCGCGCGCTTCGGTGATGAATCGCGCAACTGCGTTTTCTTCACCGGCGAGGTGAGGGTGGACGATCTTCACGGCGACCGTGCGACCGAGGTTCGTCTGCTCGGCGCGATAAACGCGACCCATGCCGCCGACACCAATCAGCTCGAGGATCGAGAAGCCGCCAGGGAGGTTTCGCCCGATGAGCGGGTCTTCGGTGTTCGTCTGGACTTTGCCGATCGGAAACCCGCAAGTCGGACAAAACTGATGCGTGCTGTCGCAGGAGCCACTGCATTGCGGACACAAACGCATGCGCGTCGAAAGGTAACACGAGAGCGCGTTTTTTGGCCTCGACCTCGCCAGGTACGTACGATCACCGGTGGAGATTTCCATGGCATCACGCATGCGTATCGGCGAGGTCTTGGTCGCCGCAAAGGTCATCACGCCCGAACAGCTCGAGCAGGCGCTGGCCCACCCTCGGAAAGAGGGCGAAAAGCTTGGTGATGTTCTCCTCTCGCTCGAGATGTGCAGCGACACCCAACTGACCCAGGCGCTCTCGCAGCAGCTCGCAATCCCTTGGGTTTCGCTCTACCACGTAGATTTTTCGCGGCAGCTCTTGAACATGGTTCCGCAGGAAATCGCGGACCGCTACTGCCTCGTCCCGGTCATGGTCCGCAAGGTCAAGCAGACCGCGGCTTCGAAGGGTGTGAAGGCGACCTACAGCGAGCAGCTCTTCGTTGCCATGGATGACCCAACGAACGAGATCGCGCTGAAAGAGGTCTCGCAGAGCTGCGGCCTGGCGGTGAAACCGATGATTTCGGCGCGGAGCGACATTCGCGCGGCGATTCGCGTTTACTACCACGGCATCGAGCCCGTTCCCGCGTCGGTCGCCGTGCCCGCGCCTCCTCCGAGCCCGAAGCCCGCTGTGCCGAAGCGCGAGGCCGACAAGCCGAAGACCATTCCGCCCGAAGATCTCATCGAGGACGAGCCGCCCCAAAGCGCGCCGCCGCAAAGTGCGCCGCCGCAAAGCGCGCCGCCTGTGTCGACGCCCGATAGCCCAGATGCGAGCCCGGAGATCGAAGCGAGGGAAATCAATCTCAAGAAGCGCGGTGTGCCGATGGTGGCGCTCACGCTGCTCGACGGAACGACGATCCAACTTCCCGCGCGCCGTGGTCGCGCATCGAATCGACCTGCCGCATCGGAGACGGAGCTCACCGCACGCGATCTCGTCAGCGCGCTTCGTGCCGTGTCGCACGGCGCGGACGCCGCGGAAATTCTCGGCGAGGCTCCGCGATGGGAGCCGATCGTCGCGACGCTGCTCTCGATACTCCTAAAAAAAGGCCTCGTGGCCGATTGGGAGTTTCTCGAGGAGTACCGAAAGATCTGAAGCTCAGCGCGCTGCGCCGCTCGATTTGAGCGCGGCGATGGCGGCGTCGTCGTAGCCGGCTTCGCGGAGGATCTCCTCGGTGTGCTCGCCTTGTTTCGGCGGGGGTCGCGTCGCGTTTTTCGGCATGGTCGGGAGCTTGAGTTGTTTGAGGCGGCCCCAAGGGGAGTCGATCTCGAAAAACATTTCGCGCGCGGCGAGCTGCTCGTCGGTCTCGAGCTCGGTTGGCTCGAGCACTGGCTCGAGGCAGCAGTCGTGATCTTTCGAGAATGCGATCCACTCTCCGCGTGAGCGTGAAGCGAAAATCTCCGCGACCTTCTTTTTGAGATCGGGTTGATGATCGCCGGGCACGATGCCCGTCATGTCTGCGGGAAGGCCGACGCCCGCTGCAAACGTGAGCCAGAACTTTGGCTCGAGCGCGCCGAGCGCGACGTGGCCGCCGTCTTTGGTGGCATACACTCCATATGCCGCGATGCCGCCCGTGAGCGGTTCGGCTCCGCGATTGTGCGTTTCTCCGGCGAGCATCGATGCGAGCGACAAGATGCCGAACGGCATCGATGCTTCGGTCATCGAGACGTCGACGATTTTTCCTTTGTCCGTGCGAACGCGTTCGGCGAGCGCCGCCAAAATTCCGATGACCGACCAAAGGCCACCGCTCACATCGGCGAGCTGAAAACCCGGCGGAACCGGTGGCGCGCCCGCGGGCCCTTGAAACCCGAGGATTCCTGCGCGCCCGAGGTAGTCGATGTCGTGGCCCGCGCGCATCGCGAGCGGCCCGGTTTGGCCGTAGCCCGTGAGCGCACAAACGATGAGGCGCGGGTTTCGCTCGAGCAGCGCCGCGTGCGAGAGCCCAAGTCGGTCCATCACTTTCGGGCGAAACTGCTCGAGCACGACGTCGTACTTCTCGACGAGCCGAAGAAGCGCCTCGCGCCCATCGGGTTTTTTCAAATCGAGACACGCGCTCCGCTTGTTGCGATTGAGCGCAAGAAACAGGGCCGAGGTCCCGGCGACCTGGGGAGGCATGTGCCTGAGATAATCGCCGGCGTCCGTGTCTTCGATTTTGTCGACCTCGGCGCCGAGATCGGCGAGCACGAGCGACGCGAACGGACCCGGGAGAAGCCGGCTCAGATCGAGAACACGAACGCCCGCGAGCGGCGCCACGCTTATTTGTAAGAGAAGAGCTTCTGGAGCTTCATCGCGAGCGTCGGATTGCCGCTCACCTTGAGCTTGCCCGAGAAGAAGAGCTGCATCCCGTTCGCTTGCGGATTTTCGATGAGCTTCTGAAAATCTTCGGCAGAGACGGTGATGGTGCAGTCGGCGGTGCCGTCGCTGCCGGGCTTGCATGACGGCCCGGTCGACGAGACGTCGATGAACCACTCACCTTCACCGGTGATGTTCATCTGGTACTTGGCGCCGATGGTCTTCGCATCCTCGGCGTTGTTTGCGAGACCTTTGGGGAGTTGCTCGTTGAAGAGCGCTTTCACGTCGACGGCCATCGGGACAATCTCTCCTTTGCGCTCACTACTGACTGCGCAAGGGCCTCGGGTAACACAATCTAAGACAGCCGCCAAGGCGCCAAGGCGCCAGAAGACGAGAAGAGAATGGGGGTTAGGAGGAGATGACGCGGTTTCGGCCCGTGTGTTTCGCGCGGTAGAGGCGTTCGTCTGCCAGGGCTATCAAGAGGTCGCCTGTCGCGAGGGGGTCGCATTCTTGGAGGGAAGCCACCCCGACGCTGACTGTGACGCGGATGGATGTTTTGTCGTGAACCACGATGAGCTCGCTGATGCCGCGACGTACGCGTTCGGCGAGCGCGGCGAGGCCTTCGATCGGGATGCCGCGCGCGATGATGGCGAGCTCTTCTCCGCCGTAGCGCGCGACCACGTCTTCGACGCGAACGACTTTGCTCATGCGCGCGGCCACCGCTTGCAGCACGGCGTCGCCAGCGGGGTGGCCGTGGGTGTCGTTTACTTTTTTGAAGTGGTCGATGTCGAACATGAGCACACCGAGCGGACCTTTGTGGCGGTGCGCGAACGAAACTTCGGACGCGAGGCGCTCGTCGAGATAGCGACGATTGAAGAGGCCCGTGAGCGCGTCGCGTGTGGACGCCTCGAAGAGCTGCTTCGTGGCGCGCTCTTCGATTTCGTCGACGAGGTTGAATCGCAACACGACCGACGCCGAAAGCACGATGCGCGAGCCATCGCGAAGCTCGGCGCGCTCGACCCGCGAGCCATCGACGTAGGTGCCGTTGCGCGAGCCGCAATCTTCGATGAAGTATTTTCCGTCGTCGCGAACGACGCGCGCGTGGTGCCGGCTGAGACCTTTGTCGTCGTATTGAACCTGCGCGTTCTTGTCGCGGCCGATGAGCGCCGACTCGCCTTCGGGCAGGAGAATCATTTTCCCCGCCTCGAGCCCACGCAAAACCGTGAGCGCGGCGCGCCGAGGTTTGTCGTACGCGCCGACGGAATCGCTCGGACGTGCTTGCGCCGTGACGTCGGTGATCTCGTCCTCGTCGAAGTCGAGGTCGTGAACCGCGGGCATGCTCTCGAGCGTCGTCACTGGCATTGGGTCGTCGGAGCTCCGTAAGGCGCCATCGCGTCGACGTCGGCGAGCACCACTTGGCCCGTTTGGATGATCGATGCGTAAGTTTGCGCGCTCGCGCGTGCCGTCCGCGCCTTCGTCGTCACATCATAGGAGAAGAGTCCGAAGTGCGGGCAGAAGCCGCTCGCCCATTCGAAGTTGTCGACGAGCGCCCAGTGAAAATAACCGCGCACATCGACCCCGCGCTGGATGGCCCAGCCGAGTTGGAAAAGGTGCTCTGCGATGAATCGGGCTCTCATGACGTCGCCTTGATCGGCAATTCCGTTTTCAGTGATTACGACCGGCAGGCCGTACGGCTTAACCTCGTCCAAAACCGTCCCGAGCCCCTCGGGGTAAATGTCCCATCCGAAGTCCGTTTTGGGCCGTGTTGTCGGCATGTTGGCCTCGGTGATGGCGGCGTTGATCACGGGCAAAATGATGCCGCGCGACGCGCTCACGAGTGTGTCGGAATAGTAGTTCACGCCTAGATAATCAGCTCGACCGATGAGCGTGGGATCGGCTTTGACGTCGCTGGGCGAGCTTGTGAGGGTGCCGTCGAGATCGTCGTCCCAGTTGCCGTAGACGATCGCGTTGATGAACCAGTCGTTGAACAAATAGCGGACGCGCACGGCGGCCGCGGCGTCATCGGGATCGGTTGGGTCGAGCGGATGAAACGTTCGCATGTGCGCGGCGTACGAAACTTGCGCGGTGGAGTCGGCGGCGTGAATGGCGTCGAAGCATTTCGCGTGCGCGCGCACTTCGACCTTCGCGACGGCGAGACCGCGATCGAGCTGGAGGATGACACCCGGCGGAAAGCTCCCTTGTACGTAGCCACCGACGACGATGTTCAGCGGCTCGTTGATCGTGATCCATTGCTCGACGCGATCGCCGTAGACCTTCGCCATGCGCGAACAGAACGTTCCGAACTGATCGTCGACGCCAGGGCGCTCCCAACCTTGCGGATCATTCGGCGCCGTCACGTCGCTCAGCCAATCTGGAAACGCAAAGTGATGCAGCGTGACCATCGGCGTGATGTTCGCGGCGGCGAGCTTCGCGAAGAGCGCCGAGTACGCATCGAGCGCGGTTTGGTCTGGAGTGTCGGCGTTGAAATCATCGAGCGTCGGGTAGATGCGGCCCCACTCGATCGAAAAGCGGTACGCGTTCTGGTGCGTCGACACGAGCGCGGCGACGTCTTCGTCGATGTGATTGAGCGCGTCGGGTCCGTTCGGATCGGGTGTGTCGCCGTTTTTGATTTTGCCGGGCGTCGCGGCCCAGTGCGCCCAGTCGGTGTGGTCGTCGTGTGACTCGACTTGAAACGCGGCGGTCGACGAGCCCCACATGAAACCCGCGGGAAACGTGACGACCGCGGGCGGCGGCGGCGCGACCGGCGTCGAGCTGCACGCGAGGAGGCTCGCGGAGAGCGTAGCGACCAGCAGTGCCGCGATCGGTCGCATCACGATCATGCTAACAGCTCTTTTCATGGGACTGCTCGACGGAAAGGTCGTCATCGTCACCGGCGCAGGCAACGGCATCGGCCGCGCGCACGCAATGCTCTTCGCGCGCGAAGGCGCAAGAGTCGTCGTCAACGATCGCGGCGGCCCACGCGACGGAGCGGTGTCCACAGTCGACGAAAGCGCCGCAGAAAAAACGGCTTCGGAAATACGCACTGCGGGCGGGCAAGCTGCACCGAATCACGACGACGTCTCGAGCGCAGCAGGCGCGGCAGGCATCGTGAAGACGGCCGTCGATTCTTTCGGGCGCGTCGACGTGCTCGTGAACAACGCGGGCATCTTGCGCGACAAAACTTTTTTGAAGCTCGAAGAAGCGAGCTTCGATGCCGTCATTGCGGTGCACCTCAAAGGAACTTTCTTGGTGAGCCAGGCGGCTGTGAAGCAGATGGTCGCGCAAGGCGAAGGCGGACGCATCGTCAACACCACGAGCGTGAGCGGCATGATGGGCAACTTCGGCCAATCGAACTACGCCGCAGCAAAGGCCGGGATTTACGGCCTGACCCGCACGATGAGCATCGAGCTCCAAAAGCATCGCATCACCGTCAACGCGCTCGCGCCGATCGCCAAGACACGCATGACCGAAGACTTGCCGATGTTCCAACACGGCTCGGCCGCACTCACCGCAGAGCACATCGCGCCTGCCGCACTCTTTCTCGCGAGCTCGCTGGCGGGCGATCGCACCGGCTACGTTCTCGCGGTCGCGGGAGCACGCATGTACGCCTTCAAGGTCGTCGAGACGGCCGGCAAATTCAAAGACGATGCCGCGGGCGTATGGACGCCGCAAGAAATCGCCGACAACTGGGAAGCGATCGTCAAGTAGTCGTCACTTGTAGAACGCGAGCTCGTCGATCCACTCGACGGCGCCCACGGTGAGCGTGTCGCCGGCGGCTTTGTAGACGACGTTGTTTTTCTGCGCGATCGTCTTGCCGTCGCGCCACACCTCGATGAGGCTCGAGAGGCCGGCGTCGCTCGCTTCCACGTGCATGACGAACGTATGCGGCGCGACGAGATCGATGGGAATGTTGTCGGCGAATCCTACGGTGTAGGCCAGGCCGGTTCCAAACGAGACTTGGAGCACCCCGCCGGAGAGAGAGACGATGAAGCCCGCCTCGAATTGCGACGACGTCGGCCCAACGAGCGAGAGAATGGGTGTGTCGAGCGACAACGCGCGAAAGACGAATGCGACCGTGAACGACGCGTAGGCGAGCGCTGGCGCTTGCACTGCGAGAAGCTGCGAGCTCTTCACGTGGAGCGAGTTGCCGCATGCCGGCATGTACGCAGTCTGCGTGGTGCCCGACGAGAGCGGCTGAGGTATGACGGCGTCGTTGTCCTCGTGCACGGATGCGTCAGTCGAGTTCCCGAACGCCGACCAGATAAACGCGGGCTTCCCTGCATCGGCGTCGTTAGTGCACACGAGCGGCGTTGCATCGACCGGGAGGGTGTCGGTGAAGCTCGCGTCTTCCGTGGGTGGACCCGCATCGGTTCTGCAGCTCACGCCGCCGTCGTTGTCGCACGTCTCGCTCTTGCACGTGGGTACGCCCGCGATGACGACGCAAGTCTGGCCAGAGTCGGTGCATTGGCCCGCGCATGCGCTATCGAGAAAGATGGGAACATCGAGGGGCGTGTGCGGCGAAAACGAAAGTGCGCGCCGCGCGACGATGCAATTCTGACCGGACGCCGTGGGGCCCGTGCACGCACCAGCCACGAGCGACCCCACCACGTTGATGTGAACGTTTTCGTCATTCGCGCCGGACGGAACGATGACGATCGACCCAACGTCACCGTTCGGCGATGACTTGTTCGTGCAGCCTTGTGTCGCCGCGCTCGCGCCGAGGGGAAGTGAGCTGCCGCCGACGTACACTTCGACGCTCTTGAGCGTGTCGCATGCGTTGCTCGTGATCGAGAGGCGAATCTCGGTCGGCCCCAGACACGAGCCCACGACCGCGATCAGCGGCAAGGCGAGAAACCCAGTGTACCAACGCACCTCTCGAACGTAGCACGCGCGCTACGGCGGGCAGCTCGACGCGCATGTCGCGTTGGTCTCGAGCTCGGCGGCGTTCGGCGCGCACGGGTCGGCGACGTTGACGAGAAAACAGCGGGCTTCGCAGTCGCGGAGTGGGCTGCACGCGACGATGGCACCGCCGTCCGCCGCTTGGCACGATGCGGTCTTCGCCGCTAGCTCGGCACACGCGGTGCTCGTCGTCGCGGCGGAGAGACACGTTTCGAGCGCGGCTCTTTGTGCGTCGCATCCGGGAAAGAGCGACGTCGCGCCTTCGCAGTCGAATTTGTCCGATTGGCATTGTTCGTAAGCGTCGAGCTCCGCGGTGCAGCTCGTGGCGATGGCTTCGTTGCGGAGCTTTTGCGATTCGGTTTTGCACGCGGTGATCCAATCGCTCGACCCGCCTTGTGTGCAGTCGCCGATGTCCTCGCAAATGTTTTCGGCGTTCGAGTTGCACGCGCACAAAAACAGAACGATGCAAAGTGCACGCATCAGAAGGCCACGTGCGCGCGGATGCTGAAGACGTGCACCGGTCCGCGGTCTTGGTTGTATCCGGGGTTCACGATCGGCTGATAAATCGCCGAGAAACAAATCTGATCGTTCAGCTCGAGGCGATAATAAATATCGGTGACGATCTCCGAGCCGTAGTTGAGCTTGCCGTCGCCGAGCATGAAGCCCACGCAGCCGCCCGCGAGGTAATCGCGATGCCACGGCGAGAGGCCGTTGATGACCATCGCGATGCCCATTTCGTCTTTGGGGCGCTTCCACAGCTCGCCGTCTTGCACAGCGCCGAATGCGATCGAGCGATCGATTTCCGCGAAGGCCCACGTTTCGCTTTGGCCGTCGTTGATGCTCATGCGGATGAACGTGCCGAGGCCGTGCGTGATTTGTTGCTCGAACGAAAGCGCGAATCCGTATTTCGCGCGCCCGTCTTTGCGGGTGTTGGCGACGTTGTTGTCGTAGAGCGCGGGATTTTTGAGCACGTCGGCGTAGCTGCCCATGCGCGCGAAGTTGAGGAAGCCGAGCAAGCTCACGGCGCCGGGCCGCTTGCCGATTTTGTAGCGCGCTTCCGCTTCCCACATGAGGCCGATCGATTTGTCGATGCGCGTGTCCATTGGAAGGAGATTCGCGTACTTCGGCTCGAGCGCGGCGCCTGCGCGGATGGACCACCAATCGATGGCGAGATCGCCGAGAGCGCCCCACGTGTAGCCGCGCGTGTCGGCGGGGTAATCCCATGCGCCCGATGCGAAGAGCGCCCAATTGAAGAAGCGCTCCGATGCGTCGTGCGCCCAGCGGTTGCCGTCGAAGACGTCGGTGACCGAGAGGCGGCCGACGGTGATCGCGAGTTGGTTCTTGTCGCGCTTGCCGGCGAGCTCGTTCGGGCCGCCGTCGTTGACGATCTTGCCGCCGCCGAGGCCGATGGTCTGACTGATGGCGAGGCGCGCGAGATAAATCGCGGGCGCGGGATCACCCACGCGATACACGATGGCGCTCGGAAACGCGGCGACGCCGAGCGTGTGGCTGAGACCGAGGCCGCCGGAGAGCTCGGGGTTCACGAGCAGCTCGGCGCCGGGCCACAAACGCATGTCGGCGTAGAGCGTCGAGACGAACGCGGAGGCTGTTTCGTCGTTTGGGCTGAGGCTATTTTTGCCGGAATATTTTGCGAAAAACGACGGGTGGTATTGCGTGGCCGCCGTCGTTTGGAAGTGGAAGCTGATCCACTCCTTCTGGCCCTTCGTGGGGTCGATGGGCTCGTCGGGCTTGTCCTCCGACGGCAGATCACGCGGGCTATGCGCGTGCGCGACCGCCGCGAGCAGCACACCGACCAAAATGAGCTTGGGCCTCATCCGCAGAGTGGCCGCGAGCATACGCGTGATACCGTCGAGCGACACGATGATCCGCGATCTGCTTGGCGCTGCCACCGGATACCTGCGACGCAATCCCGACGAGCTCGTGCGCGCCACGCTGAACGCTGGCCGCTTGCGCTTTGGTATTCCGATCGCTGCGCTTCGTTGGCTCGCGGGTCAAGCGAAGGGCAAGAAGGCGCCGAAGGACATCGAGCTCGGTTCCGCGCCGCCCGCGCTTCGATTGTCGGCGACCGTGAACGCGATGGGCACCGAGCTCCGCGCGGCCGCGAACATCGAGATCGAAGAAGTCGAGATCACGTCCGACTCGATCCGCGTCGGCCTCCGCGTGCGCGAGGTGAAGCTCAAGGTGCTCGACGACAGCGAGACGCCGATCGCGACGCTCGTGCGATCGGGCGCGCTCGATCTCTCGAAGCCCGGCAACCTGGCGAAGTTCATTCCGAAGCGCCCGAAGGCCATCGTCGACGCTCACGACGACCGCATCGTGATCGATCTGCTCCAAATCCCCGCCCTCGCCGAAAACAAACGCCTGAAGCGCGCGCTCGGCATCGTCTCACCACTCGTGGGCATCCGCGCGATCGAAACCGACGGCGACCACGTCTACATCGCTCTCCGCGCAACTCCCGCGGGGCTCCGCGAAGCCCTCGTTGCCCTCCGCGAGGTCGACGCAACCTAAATTCAAGACGACCGCCAAAGGCGCCGGAGTACACTCCCCGCCATGGCTCATACGGTCGAAGTCGCAAAAAGCGGTCGCGCTACGTGCCGCGGCTGTCGCAACAAGATCGAAAAAGGTGTCGTGCGGTTCGGCGAAGAAGTGCCGAACATGTTCTCGGAAGAGGGCGGCACTACGTTTCGGTGGTGGCATCTCGAATGCGGCGCGAAGGGCAAGCTCGCCAATGAAGTCCGCGATGCGCTCAAAAGTTTCGCGGGTGAGGTCCCCAACCGAGACGCGCTCGACAAGCTCATCCAAGACAACCTCCACGCCGACTACCCCTACGCAGAGCACGCACCCAACGCGCGTGCACGTTGCCGCGTATGCGACGAATCGCTCGAGAAAGGCGTGCTTCGCGTCGCTTTCGAACGCACTGTCGAAACGGGCATGGGCATCCAGCGCGGCCCCGGATACATGCATTCTACATGCACATTCGGCTACCCGGATGCGCTCGCGTTGAAAGACACGCTCGTCGAGACGCTACGCGCTCACTCGACCAAGCTCTCCGACGCCGACAAGGACCAACTCGCGGCTGACGTCGCGAAGAGCGTCGACAAGATCAAAGAGCCCGAAGAGGGTTCCGACGACGAGTGATCACGGAAACGACGTAAACAGATCCGCGAGATCGGTTGCGCTCGTCGCCGTGGGGATGACCGGGACGCCGAGGATTTCCTCTTCCGACTTCAAGAGCGACGTGTGCGTGTATTTCACGCTGCCCGCTCGTCCGGCGATCGAATTCTTGCCGACCGCGATGAACGAAATGAGGTTCGACGAATCGCCTTCGTCCCACGTGACGAACACGAAGCCAGCGTGCGCGAGGGCGTACGTGATGATTGCGGGCAAGTTGTTTTTCAACCACGTGTCGCCCGCCTGGATGTTCGCGGAGTCAGTGTTGGCGTGCGAACAGGCGTTGTCGCCGTGCATGTCGTTGCAGAGATTCGGTGTGATGAAATTGTAGGTCGACACGCTCGAGCTCGCGAGGTCGCCGGCGAGATCCGAAAATGCTTTGTGGTGCGCCGAGCACCCAGGGTTCGTCGCAGACGGCGGATTGCCCGAGATGTCTTGAAAGAACACGAACGGATTGTGCTTGGCCGCGTAGAAGTTGGGCGCGCTCGAGCCGATCGGGCACGTCCCCGACTTGATGCCTTCTTGGTAGCTGGTCCACGAAATGCCCGCGGTGTTGAGCTGCGCCGTGAGGTGGTTCGTTTCTTTCGTGCTGTTCGTCTTCGATGCGTCTGCGTCGCTCGCGAAGGTGACGTCGCTGAACGAGTTCGAACCGGACTCCATCCACACGTAGTGGGGCTCGCTCATGAGCGAGGGAAGCTCGTCGTTGAAGTTCGTGGTGTGCGCGTATGCCGTCATGAGCGTGCCGTTGATGTACGGCGCGTCGGCGTTGTTTCCGTAGATCGCCGATTGCGGACGATTTTCCATCGGGATGACGAAGACGACCGTCGATGGCGTCGGTCCGCCGTCCTTCCCGGGCAACGCGGCGTCTTGTCCCGCGTCCGAGCCTGTCGCAGCGTCGGAGCCGGAACCGGTGTCCGATGCGGCGTCGGGCGCCGCAGCATCCCCACCCTGGTCGGCCGGTGATCCACATCCGATCGCGCAAATGCTCAGAATTAGGTAGGACGCGTACTTCATGGTGAAACCCTAGTGCAATCGTCGGACCACTGCTGCATCAAGCGTCCGTGCTAAAAGGAACGTCACCGGGGAGTCGCACAGTCCGGTAGTGCACGAGCTTTGGGTGCTCGTCGTCGCGGGTTCAAATCCCGCCTCCCCGACTTTTTCGCTTCGCTCAAAAGTCTTGGACGCGGGCTTGAGGGGGCGACGGCCGACACTTCGTCTCGGGCGTCTTGCAGCAAATCCCGCCTCCCCGACCGCGACCAAAGAGGGTGAGATGATCTCGACGCGCATCTGCCGCTGCCTCTGCCTCTGCCTCTGCCTCTGCCTTTGCCTTGCTCTCTTTCTCTTCGCGCGCAGTGCGAGCGCGTATCGGCCCTTTGACGGGACTGATGCGGATGTCGCTCACAACGGCGAGGCAGAGCTCGAGATCGGACCCGTCGGAGTTTTGCAGCAAGGCAGCGCGAGCTACATCTACGCGCCGACGTTCGTTGGGAACCTCGGGTTTTTTCCGCGATGGGAGCTCGTTGTCGAAGGGCAAGGTTTGATCGCGACGTCAGGCGGCGATCCACGATTCGTGAACACGGGGGTTTTCGTTAAGCACGTTCTGCGTGAAGGGACGCTCCAGGAAAAAACCGGCATCTCGATGGCGGGTGAGTTTGGAATGCTCCTGCCGACCGTCAACGACGCGCCAGGCTCTGGCCTTTATCTCGCCTTTATAGCGTCGTACGCGTGGCGCGAGCTCGCGCTGCATCTGAACTTCCAGCTCCAGCGGGCGCGCGATGGGCTTGGTGAAGAATTCGTCGGCGCGATTTTCGAGGGCAGCTCCAGGCATCGCGTGCGGCCGGTCGCCGAGCTCTACGTCGACACACACGGCGGCGCGACTGTACTCTCGGCGCTCCTCGGAATGATCATTCGCGCAAGCGAGCACTTCTCGTTCGATCTCGCGACGCGCTTCGCCGCAATCGGCGACACGCCCATCTTCGAGCTTCGCGCGGGCCTGACGTGGGCGTTTCCGGTGTGGCATTGAGAAAGACCGCCTTCGCCATCGCGCTCGCTGCTTCGTGCGGTGGAAGTGCGCCGCACGTTCATGCGCCTCCTCCCGTGCGCGACGCCTACGTGGGGTCCGCTGCGTGCGCGCCGTGCCACGCCGCGATTTACGATCGCTGGAAGAAAACGCCGATGGCAAACGTCGTCCGGCCGCCGACCGAAGGCGTCATCATTGCCGACCTCGCAACGAATACGATCAAACCGTTCGACGTGAGCGACGTCGCGCTCGTGTACGGACAAATCTGGAAGCAGCGCTACTTCACGAAAATCGGCGACGATTATTTTCCGCAAACGGCGCAATGGGACGTGAAAAACCACGTCTGGCGAAAGTACTTCGTCGAAAACGGAACCGACTGGTGGGCGACGCTCTACCCGCCCGACAACATGAAGAGGCCCACCGGCCCACTCTGCGATGGCTGTCACTCGGTTGGCTACGACATCGCGACGAAGCGCGTTGCCGAATGGAACGTCGGATGCGAGCGCTGCCACGGGATGGGCGCGGCGCACGTGCAGCACCCCACCGCGACGAACATCGTCAACGCTTCGCGCATGGACTCCGCGCACGCGAACGACACGTGCATTCAGTGTCACTCGCAAGGACGCCCGCTCACGAATCCGATCGCCGGCCGACTCTACGACTGGCCCGTGGGTTATCGCGTCGGGTTGAACCTTTCCGATTTTTGGCGGCTCGAAGAGCACAAAAACGGCAAAGCATCGTTCACGCATTTCGCCGACGGCACCGCGCACAAGAACCGCATGCAGGGCAACGACTTCGTCCGGAGCGTCATGTACCACGCGGGCATTACGTGCATCAGTTGCCACGACGCACACGGCACCGACAACCCCGCGCAGCTACGCAAACCGGGCAACGCGATGTGCCTCTCGTGTCACAAGGCCACGCTCGCGACCGAGGGTCACACGCATCATCGCGAGGGCAGCACCGGGAGCGCGTGCGTCGCGTGCCACATGCCGCAGATCGAGCAGACCATCGCCAACGTTCGCGTGCGCGCGCACACGTTCGAATTCATCACGCCCGCACAAACCGATGCGATCGCGATTCCGAATCCGTGCACGTCGTGTCACGAAGACAAGACGACCGCATGGGCCACGAACGTGCTCGCTTCTTGGACGAAGTGAGCGCTCGGTGAATCAGGCTTTTTGAATCATGGCGACTTTGTACGTGTCCGTACCGTCGACCATGTTTTCGTAGAGGCGCGTGCCCGGGTGGCGCGCGAAGTTCTTGAGAGCGCGCTCGGCCTCGTGAAGCTTCTTCGTGCCGAGCACGGGGATGCGGAAGCCGAACCAGATGTCTTTGCACTGGTCGAAGTAGCAGTCGATGCGCGCCCTGTCTTCGTCGCGCGCGATGACGGCTTCTTTCGTGACGTCGTCGACCACGCGGTGTTTCATGCCGATCGTCTCGAGAAAATCGAAGCAGGGTTTCCACGTGGTGTCGGGAATGGCGTTGCCCCACACGAGGAAGCCGCCCGGCTTGAGAAGGCGATGCGCGGTCTTGAAGAAGCGCTGGTCTTCGTCGGTGCACTGGCCGGCCATCTCGGTGACGTGCGTCTCGTTGACGACGATGAAGTCGGCGGCGCCGTCGGCGATGTCGAGGTGGGTTGCGTCGGCGCAGGTGGCCTTGAGTCGGCCGCCGAGCTCACCCACGAACTTGCGCTTGCAAGTGCGGATGCCGGCTTCCTGCATGTCGACGGCTTCGTACGTGCACTCGGGAAGGACATGCTTGCAGACGTGATGTGCTCCCGCGCCCGTGCCGCATCCCATTTCGATGACGTGAACTTTGCCCTTCTTTTCGGCGACGTATTTTTTGACGGCGTCAAAGTGGAAGAGCCCGGTGTACGCGTTCTTGCCGTAGCGCTGCGGATCGTCTTTGCGCGTCGGGCGCTCGCCCCACGACTCCGGCCACGCGTAGCCCCACGTGTTGAACGTGAACTCGTAGCGCTCGCCGGTCTCGCTCTTGACCGCGCCCGTGGATCGGTAGAGCGCATAGAGCAGCGAGTAGATGGAGCGCTTGTCGTAGTCGTCCTCGGCGACGTCACCGTCGGAGAGAGAAATTTTCTTCTTCTTCTCGACGAGACCGCTAAGGACCCAGGCTCCGAAGATGAATTGCAGTTGCGTCTTGGAGTAGTCCGTATTGCGGTTGAGCGCGGTGAGAATGTCCATGCGTTGGCGGCAAATACATGCACCGTGCACCGGACACAATGCGTAAAGGTTTATGCGCTCGCGTCGCATTGCGTCACTCTCGGGTATGATCGGGGTCAGGTGGAGCTCACCCAGATTGCAGGCCGGTTCGATGTCGAGGGTGTTGCCGGAAGCGGCGGCCTCGGGATCGTGTATCGATGCCGCGATCGCAATCGTGGCGGTTTCGTTGCAGTAAAGGTCGCTCCGCGCGCAACGGCCAAGCTCCGCGAGCGCTTCCTTCGTGAAGCCGAAATGCTCTCCACGGTGGAGCATCCGAACGTCGTTCGGTACGTCGGCCATGGTCTCCTCGAAACCGATGAGCCCTACCTCGCGATGGAGTGGCTCGAGGGTGAAGATCTGCACGCGCGGCTCGAGCGCGAACCACTGACGCTTTCGGAAGCGATAGGGCTCGCGCGGCAGGTGGCCTCGGCGCTTGCAGCCGCTCACGCAGTCGGGATCGTTCATCGCGACGTGAAACCGGCAAATGTTTTCCTCGTGGACCGCGATCCGAACAAACCGAAGCTGATCGATTTCGGAATCGCGCGCGCTGGAACGCAAAACCTCACGCAACCCGGCGGCGTGCTCGGCACTCCGGGTTACATGGCGCCCGAACAGGCGCGCGGCGAGGCGCTCATCGATGCGCGCGCGGATTTTTTTTCGCTCGGATGTGTCCTCTACGAATGTTTGAGCGGGCGTCGCGCATTCGAAGGCGATTCGGCGATGGCGATCCTCGCGAGGGTCTTGCTCGAAGAGCCGCCGCCGCTGCGAACGCTTCGGCCCGATATTCCGGCTGCGCTCGAGCACGTCGTGTCGCGCATGCTCGCAAAGTCGAAAGAGGCTCGCTACGCGTCGGCGGGCGATCTCGCGCGTGATCTCGATCGGCTCGACGCATCGACCGAAGAAAACATTCTCGCGAGCGTTGCGGCGCCTGGCGCACTGACGACGCGCGAGCGAAGGCTTTTGTGTTTGCTCCTCGCTCGGCGTGGTGCGGCGCCGGCGAAAGATGCAACGCTCGTCGACGACATCGATCCAGCCGACGTGCGTCGCGATTTGAACACGTCGCTCGGCACGAACGCCGAAGTGCTTCTCGATGGGTCGCTCGTCGTCGTGATCGAAGGAACCGCAGCGGTCGACCAAGCGACGCGCGCGGCGCGAGCAGCGTTGCGCCTTCGCGCGCTCGGTCGCGGTGCGATGCGTCTCGCGATCGCCACGGGCCGCGGAGAAATTTCGGGGACGATGCCGTTCGGCGAGGTCGTTGATCGCGCGTGCGTGCTCCTCGACGTCGGCGAACAAGGCGATGGCGTGCGCATCGACGCGCTCACGTCGAATTTGATCGAGGGTCGCTTCCGCGTCACGACGGACGAGCATGGGGCCATGCTCCTCGGCGAGCTCGAATCGGAGAGCGTGCGATCGCTTCTCGGTCGCAAGACGACATGCATCGGGCGCGATCGCGAAATCGGCACGCTTTTGGCTCTTTTCGAAGAGGTGAAAGAGGAGCTCGCACCGCGGCTCGCGCTCGTGTCGGGCGACGCAGGCATGGGGAAGTCGCGTCTCAAGATGGAGATCGTCGAGCGTCTCGCAAAAGAAGACATCCTCTGGCTCTTCGGTGGCGGTGACGTCGCGCAACCGGGCGCGCCATTCGGTGCGCTTCAAACTGCGCTCCGACGCGAGCTTGGGCTTCGCTCGGAGCAAAGCGGCGAAGAGCGACGCGCGCGCGTGCTTGCGCGTCTCGCAAAAACATTTTCGGAAGCAGCCGCAACGAAGATGGCGCCATTTCTCGCGCAGCTCGCCGCGTTGCCACTCGACGACGCACCCGACTCACGTCTTCAAGCCGCTCGCTCCGACGCGATGGTCATGGGCGACTCGCTCCGCGGCGCATGGCAGGATTTTCTCGAGGGCGAAGCGCGCAAACGCCCTGTCGTGCTCGTGCTCGAAGACATGCAATGGGGCGACAGGCCCAGCATGACGCTCGCACTCGCAGCGATGCGTGCGCTGAAGACGACGCAACTGCTTGTCCTCGTGACGGCGCGGCCTGACGTCTTCAACGTGTTTCCGGATTTGCTCTCGACCCGCGGCGTGACGCACGTGGAGCTCTCTCCTCTTGGTGGGCGAGCGAGCACGAAGCTCCTTCGCGAGCTCCTCGACGACACCAACGAAGACAGCGTCGAGCGCGTGGCGCAGCAAGCCGGCGGCAATCCCTTCTTGCTCGAGGAGCTCGCTCGCGCCGTGATGAAAGGCCGCGGCGGCGAGCTTCCGGAAACGGTGCTGGCAACGGCGCAAGCGAGACTCGAAACGCTCTCGCCTTCCGTGCGGCGCGTGCTTCGCGCAGCGGCCGTGCTCGGTGATGCGCTTTGTGACGAAGGGCTCGCGGCGCTCCTAATCGATCTCTCGCCCGACGAGCGCCGCGCGCATTTGCTCGAGCTCGTGCGCGAAGACATCCTCGAGCCCGACCTTGCGGAGCCTGATCACTATCGCTTCAGGCAGGTCGTCTTGCGCGAGACGTCGTATGCGTCGCTCACGACCGCCGACAAAAAGCTCGCGCACGCACTGGCCGCAAAATGGCTCGAATCACGCGGTATCGCAGATGCCATCACACTCGCGACGCACCTCGAACGCGCAGGTCGCGCGAACGAAGCGTGCACGCACTTCGTCGTCGCGGCCGAGCAGTGTCTCGAAGGTTGCGACTTCGATGGCGCCATCTCGCGACTCGATCGCGCCGCCGCGTGCGGCGCCGAAGGCGAGACACTCGGCAAGCTCCTCTTGCTCCGCGCTGACACTTTGCGCTGGCGCGGCAGCGAACAAGGCGAGGTGCGCGACGCCGCAAAACGCGCAACGAGGCTTCTCCGCGAGAGCTCGCCCGCGTGGCTCACGGCGAAGGTTTACGAAGCGGTTGCCGCATCGAATCTCGCGGACCTCGCGCCCGCCGAAACGTTCGGCACGCTGCTCTGCATCATGCTCGAGAGCGGCGACGTGAGCGGCCCGGTCGTGTGGGCCGGCGCGCGCATGTGCACGGCGCTCGGTCAGCTTCGCACGACGTCGAGCGTTCCTGCGCGGCTCGTGGCTGCGCTCTCGCTCGCGATGCAATCGTGCAAAGACGAACGCGCCGTCGGGACGGTGTTCGATGCGCTCTCGACCGATGCGGCCAACCGCGAAGAGCTCGAGGACGCCGTCGAGTTCGGGCAATCGTCGGCTGCTGCGCTCGATCGCGCGGGCGATGTGCGCTCGGCGTCGATCAATCGCGTGAACACGGCGTACATGCTCATGCGACTCGGGCAATACAAGCGCGCCGAGGTCGAGCTGCGCGAAGCGCTGGCAAGTGCGGAGCGCGCGGGTTTGCCCACGGTCGCCGCGCTTGCGCAGCACAACCTCGGGCTCACGGTGCTGCACAACGGAGACGCCTCGAGCGCCGAGACGTACGAGCGCGAGGCGCTGCGCCGATACGAAGCCGCCGGAAACAAACGTCTCGCCGCGGGTTGCCGCTATTACCTCTCGCGCATCTTGATGGCGCGCGGCCGTCACACGGAGGCCGAAGCCGAAATGCGCCGAGCGATGCAAGAAGTGTCCGACGTCGGCTCGATGTATCCCTTTGCGATGGCGGGGCTCGCTTCGGTGCTGCTCGCCATGGGTAACAAAGAGGAAGCGCTCGAGATGGCTCGTGAGGCGGTCGCACAAATGAAAGCGCGCGGCGGGCGCGTCGAAGCGCCGCAGACGATCAAGCTCGTGCTCGTCGAAGCGCTCATTGCATGCCGCGAGGCGGCCGAAGGCGGCAAGCTTCTGAGTCAGCTCACCATCGAGCTGCTCGACCAGGCCTCGCGACTTCGAAACCCCGAGCTTCGCCGCACGTTTCTGCACGAAGTGGAAGACAACGCACGCGCATTCACGCTGCAGGCGAGCCTCGCGGGCACTGAATAAGTCGTCTATGCTCGAAGGCGTGGACGGAGCACTCGCCGATATCGTGGGAGCCGCACTCGACGACGTCACCGTCGATTGGCGCAACGGCATCGTGCGCATCACGTTCCTCGCGGCCAAAGGCGGCGAAGCTCACGCGCTCCGCGCGACGGATTTCACGCGCGTCGACATCCCACGCGGAAAATCGCGCCTCGTAAAATCGGCGACCCGCAAAGACAAGACGACGGAGATCGTGATGGATGGCGGCGAAACCCTTCGCATCGACTCCGACGCCATCGCCATCGACGCCCTAGGCGGCTGATGCTTTATTTTCTTCTCGCCTCCGAGCAGCTGTCGACGTGGGAGCACCGCGTCGGATCGTATCCGTTCACGTGCGGTATGTGCCGGCAGCAAACGTGGCAGCTCGTCTTTCGCATTTATCAAACGAAGGGCACACCCGCTTCGCCGGGCACCGCGTGGGGCTACGTCGTCAACGAGCGATTTCAAACGCGCTGCTCGGGCTGCGGCACTGCGACGCTCGTCGGCCATCCGACGACATGGGCGCCCACGGTGCAAGGTTGGAATCAAGAGTGGGGTCCCGTCGCGCACGGCACGCCGCAATACGTCGCGATCGCCTTCCCGCCTCAGTGAGCGGTGACGAGCGCTGAACACTCAACCGGTTGCGCGTTGCACGGCTTGCGCGAGCTTGTTGCAGCACGAGTCGTAACGAAGATCACCGTCGCCTGATGCGCTCACGGCGAGTCGCACGTTGGTCGGGGGCTTGTCATGCTCAGGGCATTTGACGCCGTCGAGCTTCTTGCCAATCGCATCGCCCATTTGTTTGAGCGCTGCGCCAACTTTTTTGTCGGGCACCGAGTCGGCGGGAACGTCCTTGCCGCGCACGGAGAGCGTGACCTCGACCTTCATGAGCTCACGATATCACGTGATCGGAACGCGACCGCCGAACATGCCCGCCTCGCGCAGCGCCCACAAAGCGATGAGCGCCACGTACGCGAGCGCGGTTGCCGTCACCGCGAATTTTCCGAAGCGGTGCTCGAAGAATTTCCACGGGACGCCGTCTCTCCATGTAGAGGCGATCGTTGCGATCGCGATCGCGAGCCAGCACGCGATCATCGGAATGGCGAGCGGATGCATGGCGAGTGATTCGCGCACGTCACCGTGGAGCATCATCATCGTCGCGCGCGTGAGCCCGCAACCGGGGCACGGGCGATGAAGCACGGCGGCGACGGAGCATGGTTGCTTCACACCGAGCACGGTGAGCGGCACCATCGCCCAGACCGCGCTCACGAGGAGAACGCGCGGAAGCTTGGACACCCGCGAACCGTAGCAGAATGATAGGCTTCGGCTCCTCGACCCTGAACCCATGAACAACAACAACTACGGTCAGCCTCCCGGTCCGCCTCCGGGCTTCAATCCTCAATTCGGCTACGGGCCACCTCCCGGTATGCCCGGCGGAATGGGGCCGCCGCCGAATCCGATGAACCCGCAAGGGCCCGGCGGATTTCCGCCGCAAGCTCCGCGCGCGCATGGTCTTGCAATCGCGTCGATGATTTGCGGCATCCTCGCGATTTTTCCCGGTTGCTGCTGCGGCCTCTTCGGCATGCCGCTATCGATTGCGGCGGTCGTGATGGGCATCGTGTCGATGTCGCAAATCAATGCGAGCAATGGTCAGCGTGCTGGTAAAGGGATGGCCATCGCCGGCCTCGCGTGCGGCGGCGTTGCTATCGCGTTGAACATTCTCGGGCTCATCTTCAACGTGACGAACGAAGTCATGAAGAGCACCCACATCTGAGGCCATGATGAACAAAGTCACTTTCGTCGTCCCGTTCCTTCTTCTGATCGCATGCGGCGGTTCGACGCCGCCCGTGAACAACAACACCGTCGACGCGAGCGGCCCGCCGCAATCGAGCGATGCCGGCGCGACGGTCGAAGCGGCGGCGAAAGTCGACATCGAGCAGCAGCGCTCGGGCTTTATCGAGACGTGCATGAAGCGCATCGAGGCCCCCGCGTACTGCGCGTGCGCGTTCGATCAATTCAAGGAGGTCTTCAAAGACGCTGACCTCACGCAGAAGCCGAGCGACGCGCAGCTGATGCAGCTCAAACAGAAAACGATCGACGCCTGCCCCGGCAAGCTCACCGAAGAGGAAGCCAAGAAGAATTTCCTCACGAACTGCAACGACGGCAACACGCGCAAGAACGCGTACTGCGACTGCACGTGGGGCGCGCTTCGGAAGACGCTCTCGGTCGCCGACTTCTTGTCGGACTTCGAGGGCCCGCGCTTCGATGCGGCGAAGAAGGACACCGCCAAAGTTTGTAAGGGGAAGTTGCCCGACGACGTCGCCAAGGCCGACTTCATCGGCGGCTGCACGAAGGCCGCGCCTACGCAGGGCGCAATGTGCGAATGCGTTTGGAAGAAGATGCGCGCCAAGGCTTCGCCGGAGGAAATTTTGGCAAGCACCGTAGACGCCAAGCCCATGGTCGAGGCTTGTAAGGCTGGCAAGTAACTCCGCGCCACATTCACTGGCTGTTTTTTTGTGGCTGTTTTTGGTGGCCCCCTCCCGCCGCGCTACGTGCGGCGCCTCCCCCAGGTCCTACGCTTCGCTTCGGCCGCGGCGACGTGCTTCGCCAAGCGCCGCTCCGCGGGCGAGACGTGAACCCCCGGACCGTTTGCTGGACGGCTTGCATGGATGACGTGCGCGGGCGCGATCTTCGCGGCGCTCGCCGACTTGACGTCGATCGCGGCGCCGTTCGGCAAGTGGACCGTGCCGCGCTTGAGCAGCCCGCTGGGCGTCGTCTTCTTGCCGAGTGCATTCGCAAGGTCGATGATGGCCGTCGCCTTCGTGCTCCCGAGATGGCCGGCAATGCCTTTGCTGAAGCTCTCGACGATGTGAATGAGACGAAGCGCCTGCGCGTCGCTCATGCGGAGCTCGACTTCGCAAAGCTGCTCGAAGCTCGGGTGACCCAACGCGGCAATCACCGCTTTGTCGCGCAGCACGACAAGCGCTTTCCCCATCGCGTAGAACGATTTCTGAATCTGTTTCTTCATTGCGACGACGACCGCGATGGCCGCGCGTCCTTGCGCCGCGAGACGAGCCTTCTCCTTCACGCCGCGCGAGGCGACCTTTTCGATCGTGTCCATCACGTGAGCGTAGAAAACTCATCGATGAGTTGTCGAGAACTCATCGATGAGTTGAAATGCCGACGCTCCTGGCATTGTCGAGCGCGACGCACTGCTGGCCACCGTCGTACAACACGCCCGCATCGGCGGAAGTGACCCAGCAGCAGACACTGCGCAGCAAAGATGCGCCTCGACCTGTGACGAACTTCTGACCTGTCGAGAGCCCCAGACAACCTGTGCGCATCACGCTGAAGAAACCGTTCCCCTCCAAACTGAAACACGCCGACCGGCCTTGAGCCGTCGTCATACGCTCGGGTCATGCGTGCTCCGCTGATGGTTTGGGTTGCAGTCGTGATGGCGGACCTTTTGTTTTTGGCGCTCGCGTTCTTCTTGAAGCCCGACGCGCATCCGCGGCTTCGGGCGCGCGCTCGCCGCGATTCCCGGCGACGGGCGCGCGAGCTCGGAGCGCGGCTATGCGCATTACCTCGCGAAGGACTACGGACCCGCGCAAGAGGATCTGACGCGCGACGGTGACATCCTCGAGACCCGCGAGCGGCCAACGTTGGCGCGGCCGGGCCACTTGGCCTGGCCGGGCCAGGCGTGATCTGGGAAAATCACGGGCAATGACGCTGGCGCGTGCGTTGCGAAGCGCCGCGCGTGCAGTTCGTCTACGAGCGACGCCGGCCGGAGAAAACGACGCTCTACGCGGTCGTGCGGGACAACGTCGAGACGCTCTACGCGGCGACGAGCGAGAGCGGCGTGGAGCTCGCAGCATTCGTGCGCGCCGAGCTCGAGGGGTATCTCGATTGCGGCATGCTGTGTCGCGGCTGCGCATCTTCGCTGCGAAGGGTGCAGCGAGGCGTCTTGCCAGAGGCGCCGCTGCGGCAGTGGGTGCTGACGGTGCCGCACGCTCTGCGGGATCGGCTCGCGTATGACGGCAAGCTGCTCGGCAAGGTGACGCGCGCGTTCGTCGGAGCGGTACTTGCATTCTACAAGAAGCGCAGCGGAGCGAGCGGAGCGGTCGCGGTCGTACAGCGGACGTCGAGCGACTTGAAGCTGAATCCCCACGTGCACGCCGTGTTTCTCGACGGTGGCTACGTGGACGAGACGTTCACGGCGCACGGTCACTTGCGAGGCAGCGAGGTGGCCGAGGTGCTCGCGAAGACGAAGCGCCGCATCGAGCGAGTGCTCGCTCGGGCGGACGTGCGCAACCTCGTGCGCATCGCGCTGAAGAAACCGTTCTCGGATGGCACGGTCGTCGTCGATATGGACCCGCTCTCGCTTCTCTTGCGTCTGTGCGCCGCGGTGCCCGCGCCGCGCTTTCACACGGTGCGCTACGCGGGCGTACTCGCGTCGGCGAGTCAACGGCGGCCGAAGATCGTGCCGCAACCGAAGCCGCCCGACGCCGACGCCGACGCTCCCGACGCGTCGAAGAAGAAAGGCTGCCGCTACTGGCCGTGGGCCGAGCTCATGGCGCGCAGCTTCGAGCTCGACGTGAAGAAATGTCCGAGCTGCGGCGCGCGCATGAAGCTCATCGCGCTCGTGCAAGACAAGGAGAGCCTCGCGAGCTTCATGCGGATGCTCGGCCAACCCATCGACGCGCCTCCGCGCGCTCCAGCTCGAGACCCTCCTTATTATCGCAGCGCCGTCATCCGCCGCCTCACGACCGGCGATCTCGCCGTTGCCTGACGCCACCGCGCGTTCGTGGGACGCCTCCATCCGCGCCCCGCAAATCGCCGCGCAACAGACCGTCAGAAGCCTTGCGCCGTCGGCCGCTCCGCGTAACGATGACGAACGTGCCATGCGTCGCGTCGTCCTCGCCTTCCGACCTCCGGAAAAAACGCGCTTTATTTACCTACGCGCCTGGTCAACACGGCGGAGAGCGGCATCAAGCGCGTCTCGGTATGCTTGTGTCACGAGTGACTCCCATTCATCTCGACAAGCCCCTCGAGCCACACCGTCAGTGTGACCGCGGAGCGGCCAACCGTGTAAATCTCTGCGCCGTTGGACGTGGTGTGACCGGCGTATGGCGAATCGGTCGCCCACATGAAGGAAGCGAGATCTTCTAGGTCGGGTTTGCGCACCGGAAAGACGTCGCCGCGTTCATCGAGTCGTCGCCTGAGCGACGCCGGCACCGAGGACGCTGGAGCGAAGTAGAGCCGGTAGGCGTCGCCACCGCCGCCGACAAACAGATCGAGAATGGGTGCTTGTGGCCGCATCGCCATCATGTGACCATGTCGGACGTACGCGTTCAATGCTCGATTCTCCTCTTGGAGCACGGAATCCGTGTCGATTCACGCGGCCTCGTGAAGTCTCGATTATCGGCATGGATGCGCGGAGGACGCTCACAGCATCACGATAGTTCGATCTTAAAGGCTTCGAGCGAGACGAAAACCAAAGCCAGGGACCGCCTTCGGACCTGGAAACGCGGGACGCCGCGACGCCGAGCGACAACCGGTCGCATAGTAATAGGAGACTCCACCACGGAGGACGCGCTGCAACTCCGCACCCGTTCCGATAACAACAGGGTCGACATTTGGCCCGACACCATAGCCCGTGCCGATGAACACGTCGTTGACCCATTCATATGCGTTGCCGGACATGTCGAAAAGTCCAAACGAATTGGCAGCCCGCTGGCCGGCCTCGTGCGTTACACCGCCGGAATTCCGGGTGTGACTCTCATCCTGATCACGCCGCGCTTCGAATCCGCAGGGGTGGCGCGCGTAGTGTGATG
>JBBSFE010000071.1:0-33512 GCA_038239005.1 Polyangiales bacterium | reverse complement strand
GCTCGATTTACGTTGGGCGACCGATCTGAAGCCCGAGAAATATCTGACCGCCGAGCGTGCGCGCGTGCTGCGCGATGCGGGCGCGGTGGCGTGCGCGCTTGGCGTCGAATCGGGCGACCCACGCGTGCTCGACCTCATCGACAAGGGCGCGCCCATCGAAGCCGTGTCGGACGTCATCCATCATCTCGCGGACGCGGGCGTCGCGGCCGAAGCGATGTGCTTCACGGATTTCCCCACCGAGACGGCCGACGAAGCGAAGACGACGATCGAATTCTTGCGCGCGCATCGAGCCGAGCTCGGCGTCTTCATCGTTGGCGAATTCGGTCTCACGCATGGTTCGCTCGTCGCGCAAGAGCCGAGCAAGTTCGGCATCGACGACGTCTGGGAGCTCGAAGGCGACGAGCTCGGGCTCTCGCTCTTTTACGAAGAGCGCAAGGCATCGAAGACCGCGCGCCAACGCCGCGTCGTCGAAGGCGCGCTCGAGAAGCTCTCGTCCGGTTTTCTCTTGCGCCACTATCCGTGGGCGGGCGCCGTGTCGACGACGCACACAGTGCTCTATTACGATCGGTTCGGCCCGCAGGTGTTCAAAGACCTCGCGCGCATTCATTCGCGCGCTGCGGACCCGCCGCGCGAGGCCGACGCCAAGTTCGACGTGCTCGCCGCGATGGCCGCGAACGCGCGCGACCAATCGATTTGGTCCACGCTCGTTCACGATCGTCGCGCGGTTTCACGCGAGCTCTACGCGAAGCTCGCCGATGCCCAGCCGCTTCTCCGCCCACGTGGTCGTCGCTACCACTTTGCATCGAACGGTCATGTCGCCGTCGCCGTAGGTCGCCGCAAGAACACGCGCCCGAACGCGCTCGGCTGAGCAGCCTCTCACGTACGTGCTGCTATAGCTTGATCATCAGTGCGAGCGTGAGTCGGTTCTCGTCGTAGGAGAGGTCCGGCCCAGCGCGGTCGGTGCCTGTCGGCCAGGTGCCGGGCGCGCCGCTGTTGGCGCAGATGCCGTTCGTGCATGGCGTGAGGCCGCCGGGTCCGCTGAAGTACGGGATGCTCGCTGCACGATGGTTGTATTCGAGGCGGAACGTGATGAAGGGGTTCGGCATGTAGTCGGCGGTGAGTTGCATGTCCCAGGCGTCGAACTTGTCGCCGACGTTCGCGCTGAACGCGGGCGTCACTCCGTCGGCCAACGTGACCGACGAGCTCACGCCCGAGAACGCAGTCGCGCCGTTGATCGGTGGAACCAAGACGAGATAGCGACCGGGGTTCGTGATGGCGCCGCCACCCGCGGTCAGGCCAACGTGGTTGTCGAAGAACCAGCCGCGGAGATACGCCATGAAACCGAGAAAGTATTGATTGGCGCAGTTCGTGGTGCCGATGCCGGCGGCGTTGCCGTTTCCGAATTCACACCCGGCGTCGAGCGTGAGCGAGGCAGCCGCTTGGCTGAAGGCCGCGCCAGGCTTGTGATAGAGGCGCGCCATGATGCTGTCGTCGGTGTGAATGCGTTTCCGATCGGGCACGCCGAGCGTGTCGGTGCCCACGTATTGATTGCCCAGGATCGAAAGCCAGGGCGTCGGTCGCCACAAAATCTGCAAACCCACGCCGGGCGCTTCGTTGAACTTGCCGTACGACTGCCAGCCGTTCACGAGCCACGGCTCGATCTTCAAATGCTCGTTCGCAAAAATCTGAACGCGAATTCCGTCGAAAAACCACGGCGTGTTCGATGAAACGTACGACGGCTGATAGGTCCAGTTGTCGAAGTTGTAATAACTCCAGAGCCCGACGTACGACATGAAGATACCGGCTTGGATGTTGATCCCGTTCAAAACGGGGATGTGATAGCCGGCGTACGCTTCGGAGATGTATCGATATGCGTTGTCGAGATTCCATTGGCCCTTCGACGCGCTCGGATCGTTGCGCGGTGTTGTCGTCGAATACATTCCGAACTGCGTCATCAAACGCGCTTGAACGTTCTTGTAGAGAAAATCGCCGCCGAAACCGAGTTGCGTGAGCTGCACTTCGTTCGAGCGAAACACCTCGCTCGAACCGCCGATGGAGTTGTCTTTCGGGTTGCTGAAATCGTAGTGGTAGGCGGCGTCGACGCGGAGCTCGCCCGTGAACGGCCCGAACGAGAGGGGGTGATCGCTCGACCCCGCGCCGCCCGGAACCCACGAATAGTCGCCGGAAAAGGGAGACTTTACGTCTTTCTGACCATCGCCCACGGTTGGCGTGGTCGACGCAGCAGCTTTGGCCGCGATGCGATCGTCGATCAGCTTCTCGAGCTCGCTTCGCGTCATGGTGATCGTCGGCGTCGTCACGACGGCAGCGGGGTCCTGCGCGTGCGCACGCGCGGAAACGAACGCCGTGCACGCAACTGCGAGCGATGCACGCCAAACCGATGTTCTACGCATTGTCATTCTCCCGTGAATCGAGCGCGAACGTATGTCGCGAGCGCTTAGAAAAGCGTCAAGACCACGGCATGCCGCATCAAGATTTCATCAACGCTGCCCACCGGATTGCAGGGCGCGTACCGCTGCGAGGCGCGCGCCCGCGCCGCCGTCGATGCCGAAGCGAAGCATGTCTCCACTGCGGAGGACGACGCACACGTCTTTGCCATCGTCGAGAGCGGTGGAGATGTCGCGGTACGACACGAAGAGAAACGGCGCGCCTTGCTTGGTGACGTTGATGCCGTCGTCCGTTGCCGCAACCTGTACGACCGCCACGTGTGCCACGTAGAGGCGCCCAATGATGGCGCCAGCTTGAATGAACAGAAGCGACAACACCAGCGGGCGCGCGCTCCAATCGAGCACGAAGCTTAGTGCGATCACGACGACGCTCCACCCCGTGGCTGCAAGCATAATCCGGCGACCAGCGCTCTTCTGGAGAGCAGACCCTCCAAGCAATGCGGGCCACACGCGCGTCATCCGCACGTCGTAGTCGCCGCGCGATCAAGACGGCGTAAAGACGCGGGCGCTGCACATCAAGATTTCGTCGCGGCCGGGTCGAACGGCACGACAAAGTGCTCCGCTAACGATTTCCTTATCCATCCGCACCGAATCATGACGCCGCCTTGATGGGACCAGTCGTAGATTGCGCCGCGGCTGCATGGAGAAATTGCCAATGATGGACCTCGTTTACGTCACGCTCACCGCCGGACTCTTCGCGCTGTCTTGGGGGCTCGTGCGCCTCTGCGATCGAGTCTGATCATGTCCATTCTCTATGGGATCGGTGGGGCGGTTGCATTTGCACTGCTCGTTTATCTGTTTGTCGCGTTGCTCAAGCCAGAGAGTTTCTCGTCATGACGTGGCATGGTTGGTTGCAGATTGCCGTGTTTCTCGCGCTGCTCGTTACGGCGGTGAAGCCGCTTGGCGCTTACATGGCGCGCGTCTTCGAAGGCGAATCGAAGTTCCTCAGTTGGCTCGAGCGGCCCATCTATCGCTTGTGCGGCCTCGCGAAGGACCACGAAGCACGCGAGATGAAGTGGACGACCTACGCCGTGGCGATGTTGCTCTTCAATGTCGTCGGCATCGTCGTCGTCTATCTGATTCAACGCCTTCAAGGTCACTTGCCGCTGAACCCGGACGGCATGGGCGCCGTCTCCGCCGATTTGTCGTGGAACACCGCCGTCAGCTTCGTGACGAACACGAACTGGCAGAGCTACGGCGGCGAGACGACGATGAGCTACTTCACGCAAATGGTAGCGCTCACCGTGCAGAACTTCGTCTGCGCGGCCTCGGGCATGGCCGTGATGGTCGCGCTGATTCGCGGCATCGCACGCAAGACGTCCGCGACCCTCGGAAACTTCTGGGTCGATCTCACGCGCGGCACGCTCTACATCCTCTTGCCGCTGTCGATCATTCTCGCGCTTTTCTTCGTGTCGCAGGGCGTCGTGCAAACGTTCTCCGCCGCGCAGCATGCTGGCGCGCAGGTCATCGCAGTCGGACCGGTCGCTTCGCAAGAAGCCATCAAGCAGCTCGGCACCAACGGCGGCGGCTTCTTCAACGTCAACGCCGCGCACCCCTTCGAGAACCCCACGCCGCTCTCGAACTTCGTCAGCATCTTCGCGCTCATGGTGATCCCCGCGGCGCTCACCTACACGTTCGGCAAAATGGTGAGAGACACGCGCCAAGGTTGGGCCGTGCTCGGTGCGATGTTCGTCATCTTCCTGCCGCTCCTCTACGTGTGCGTCACGCAAGAGCATGGCGCCAATCACGCGCTCGCCGCTCTGAATCTCGATCAAGCGGCGGGAAACATGGAGGGCAAAGAGGTTCGGTTCGGCATCTCCGGTACCGGGCTCTACGCCACCGCCACCACGGCTGTCTCGTGCGGCGCGGTCAACGGCATGCACGACTCGTTTACGCCGATCGGTGGGTTTGTTCCGCTGTTCCTCATTCAGCTCGGCGAGGTGATCTTCGGCGGCGTGGGCGCCGGTATGTACGGCATCCTCATGTTCGCGATCGTCGCCGTGTTCGTCGCCGGGCTCATGGTGGGGCGCACGCCGGAGTACATCGGCAAGAAGATCGAAGCCAAAGAGATGAAGATGGCCTCGCTCGCCATTCTCGTTCCTGCCGCGAGCATTCTGGTCTTCACCGCCATTGCCGTCGCCACGGAGGCCGGTCGCAAGGGCCCGCTCAACTCGGGGCCGCATGCGTTCAGCGAGATCCTCTACGCATTTTCGTCGGCCACCGGAAATAACGGCAGCGCGTTCGCGGGGCTCACTGCAAACACGCCCTTCTACAACACGACACTCGGCCTAGCGATGTTCTTCGGCCGCTTCTTCATCAAGATCCCCGTGCTCGCGCTCGCGGGCGCTCTCGGGCAGAAGAAGATCGTCCCCGTCAGCGCGGGCACCCTTCCAACGCACACCCCGCTCTTCGTCGGCATGCTCGTCGGCGTGATCATCATCGTCGGCGCGCTCACTTTCATTCCGGCGCTCGCACTAGGGCCGTTCGTGGAGCAGCTCTCGTGACGCGAAGCAAGCAACGCGGGCAAACGCGGCCGCTCTTCGATCGCGCCATCGTGCGGCGCGCGCTCGTCGACTCGCTGCGCAAGCTCGACCCACGCCATCAGGTGCGCAATCCTGTGATCTTCGTCGTCGAGGTCGGAAGTCTGCTGACGACGTGCCTCTTCGTTCAGGCGCTCGTTGGTCACGGTGAAGCGCCAGCGGGGTTCATTCTCGCGGTGTCGCTCTGGCTGTGGTTCACCGTCCTCTTTGCGAACTTCGCCGAGGCGATGGCTGAAGGCCGCGGCAAAGCGCAAGCGGACTCGCTTCGTAAGGCGCGCAAAGACATCCAAGCGAAGCAAATCTCCGAGCCGCGCCGCGATGCCGCGCCGAGCCTGGTCTCCGCAGCGACGCTGCGCAAAGGCGATCATGTGCTCGTCGAAGCGGGCGACTTCATTCCCGTCGACGGCGAGATCGTTCTCGGCGTCGCCTCGGTCGACGAGAGCGCCATTACTGGCGAAAGCGCACCCGTCATTCGCGAAGGAGGTGGCGACCGCAGCGCCGTCACCGGCGGCACGCGTGTTCTGTCGGATTGGCTCGTCGTGGCCGTCACCGCGAACCCGGGCGAGACATTCCTCGATCGCATGATCTCGATGGTCGAAGGCGCCAAACGCCAGAAGACGCCCAACGAGATCGCGCTCGACATCCTGCTTGCGGCACTCACCATCATCTTTCTTCTCGCGACGGTCACGCTCCTTCCGTTTTCGATCTTCAGCGTGTCGACAACGGGAAAGGGCTCACCGGTCACGATAACGGTTCTCGTCGCGCTGCTCGTCTGTCTCATCCCGACCACGATCGGCGGGCTTCTCTCGGCAATCGGCATCGCTGGCATGGACCGCATGATTCAGGCGAACATCATCGCGACGAGCGGGCGTGCGGTCGAAGCCGCAGGCGACGTCGACGTGCTGCTTCTCGACAAGACCGGCACCATCACGCTCGGCAATCGACAGGCGACCGCGTTTCTACCGGCCGAAGGCGTCACACAAGAAGAGCTCGCAGACGCAGCGCAGATCTCGTCGCTTGCCGACGAGACACCCGAAGGTCGCAGCATCGTCGTCCTCGCCAAGGAAAAATACGGCATTCGTGAGCGCGAGATCGAAGCGCAGCATGCGCACTTCGTCCCGTTCACGGCGCAGACGCGCATGAGCGGCGTCGACTTGGACGGTCGTGAAGTTCGCAAAGGGGCCTCCGACGCCATCGAGTCATACGTCGTCAGCAAGGGCGGATCATTTCCGAGCGAAGTGAAGGCCAACGTGGAGGCCGTCGCCAAGCAAGGGGCCACACCGCTGGTCGTCGCCGAAGGCGCACGTGTGATGGGCGTCATCCAGCTTAAGGACATCGTCAAAGGCGGCATCAAGGAGCGCTTCGCCGAGCTTCGTCGGATGGGCATCAAGACGATCATGGTCACCGGCGACAATCCGCACACGGCGGCTGCGATTGCGGCCGAGGCCGGCGTCGATGATTTTCTCGCGCAAGCGACACCCGAAACCAAGCTCGCGCTCATTCGCGAGCATCAAAAAGGAGGAAAGCTCGTCGCCATGACCGGCGACGGTACGAACGACGCACCCGCGCTCGCACAAGCCGACGTCGCCGTCGCGATGAACAGCGGGACGCAAGCTGCCAAAGAGGCGGGAAACATGGTCGATCTCGATTCGAACCCGACCAAGCTCATCGAGGTCGTCGAGATCGGCAAGCAACTCCTCATGACCCGGGGCGCTCTCACGACGTTCAGCATCGCGAACGACATTGCGAAATACTTTGCGATCATTCCCGCTGCGTTCGCAACGACGTACCCCGCGCTTGGCGGTCTCAACATCATGCGTCTCGCGACGCCGTCGAGCGCCATTTTGAGCGCCGTCATCTTCAACGCGCTCATCATCGTCGCGCTCATCCCGCTCGCGCTACGCGGCATCAAGTATCGCGCGGTCGGCGCCGAGCGCCTGCTTCGTGATCACATTCTCATCTACGGAGTCGGCGGCATCGTCGCGCCATTCATCGGCATCAAGCTCATCGACCTCCTCCTCGTCGTCCTCCACCTCGTGTGAAAATAATGCTCGCCCAACTTCGCGCCGCCATCGTTTCGCTCCTCGCACTCACGCTCATGACGGGCGTCGTCTACCCGCTGCTCATCACGGGCATCGCGCAAGCCGCCATGCACGACAAAGCCAACGGCAGTATGATCGAGAAAGACGGCAAGGTCGTCGGCTCCAAGCTCATCGGCCAATCCTTCGACGATCCGAAATATTTCTGGGGGCGCATCTCGGCCGCTTCGTACAACGCCGCATCGTCCACGGGTTCGAACTTTGGACCCACCAGCTCGGCGCTCGCCCTTGAAGTGAAGGGTCGCGCCGACGCGCTCCGCGCCGCCGATCCGGACAACGCAGCACCGATTCCGATCGACCTCGTGACGTCGTCCGCAAGCGGGCTCGACCCGGACATCTCCGCGGCCGCCGCCGAATACCAGGTGCGTCGCGTGGCGAGAGCGCGCGGCATCGAGGAGGCTCCCATGCGAACGATCGTTGCAGAATACACACAGGGTCGCGACCTTGGGTTTCTCGGCGAACCGCGCGTGAACGTCCTTTCTCTCAATCTCGCGCTGGACGCCCTACGATGAGGTCATGACGCGGCCGGACCCGGATGAGCTGCTCGCGCGCGTTCGCGCGGCCGAGGCTCAAGAGGTCCGCGGCGAGCTCACGATATTTTTCGGTGCGGCGCCTGGCGTCGGCAAGACGTTCACCATGCTCGAAGCCGCGCGCATCGAGCTCGATCAGAAACGCGATGTCGTCATCGGCGTGGTCGAAACGCACAAGCGCTACGAAACCGAAGCGCTGGTGCTCGGCTTCGAGCTCATGGCGCGCAAAACGATCGAGCACGAGGGCATCAAAGTTTCGGAGCTCGACCTCGACGCCGCGCTCGCACGACGACCGCAAATGATCATCATCGACGAGCTCGCGCACACGAATGCGCCGGGCTGTCGTCACCTCAAACGCTGGCAGGATGTCGAAGAGCTCCTCGATGCCGGCGTCGACGTCTTCACGACGCTCAACGTGCAGCACCTCGAAAGCCTCAACGACGTCGTCGCGCAAATTACGAGCGTGGTCGTCCGCGAGACGGTGCCCGACTCCGTCTTCGACAAGGCCCACGACGTTCGACTCGTCGATTTGCCCGTCGATGAGCTCATCGAGCGGCTTCGTGAAGGCAAAGTCTACATCCCCGAGCAAGCCGCGCGCGCGCTCGAGAGTTTCTTTCGCGAAGGCAACCTCATCGCGCTGCGCGAGCTCGCGCTGCGTCGCACGGCCGAGCGCGTCGAAGCGCAGATGCGTGGCTACAAGGCGGCGCACGGCATCGAGCAGACATGGCATGCCGGCGAGCGCGTCCTCGTCTGCATCTCGGCGAGCCCGCACTCGAAGCAGCTCATACGCGCCGCGCGCAGATTGGCGACGAGCCTTCATGGCGAGCTCGTCGGCGTGTACGTCGAGACGCCTGCATCCCTGCGGCTCTCGAGCTCCGACCGCGAGCGCCTCGCCCAAAACATGCGCCTCGTCGAAGAGCTCGGCGGCGACGCCATGACGCTGCGCGCGAGCGACGCAGCCCCAGAGGTCGTGCGGTTTGCGCGCACGCGGAACGTCACGAAGATCGTCGTCGGCAAGCCAACGCACTCGCGCTGGCGAGACTTCGTGCGGCGCCCGTTTCTCGACGAGATCGTGCGCGCGAGCCACGAGATCGACGTCTACGTGATCTCGGCCAACGCACCCGAGACCGCCCAGCGCCACGAGCCCGCGCCCTCACGTCCTACGCCGATATCGGGCTACGTGTGGAGCTGCTCGGTCGTCACGCTCGCAACCGTCGTCGCGTGGACCACGTTTCGCGCACCCGAGCTACTACCGGACGTCGTCATGAGCTACTTGCTTGGCGTCGTCCTCGTTGCGATGCGTTTCGGGTATGGCCCATCACTCGTGGCTGCGGTGGCGAGCGTGCTCGCTTTCGATTTCTTCTTCGTGCCGCCGTACTTCACGTTCAGTGTCACCGATCTGCGTCACATCGTGACGTTCTCCGTGATGTTCGTCGTCGCCGTCGTCATCAGCCATCTGACCAAACGCATTCGCGACCAAGCAGACAGCGCACAGCAGCGTGAGAGTCGCACCGCGAGCCTCTACGCCGTCAGCCGAGAGCTCGCGAAGGCGCAATCGCGCGACACCATGCTCGAGCTCGCGGCGCGTCACATTCGGGAGATTTTCGCCGCCCAGCTCGCGATTCTCGTACCCGATTCTCACGGCGAGCTCGCCGCCGTGATCGCAGACGAAGGAACGTTCGACGCGGAAAAAGATCACGGTGTTGCGCAATGGGTATGGACGCACCAAAAACGCGCCGGCGCGGGAACGGACACCCTGCCGTCGACGCGCGCAACGTTCCTTCCGCTTCCAGGATCGCGTACGCGTGCGGGCATCCTCGCCATCGTTCCCAGCGATCCTTTGCGTATCCGGGAACCCGATGATCGTCAGCTCCTCGAGACGCTCGCGCGGCTCGTGGGGTCCGCGGTCGAACGCTTCGAGCTCGCCGACGAAGCGCGGCGGGCGCAGCTGCGGATGGAGACCGAGCAGCTCCGAAACGCGCTTCTCAGCTCGGTGTCGCACGATCTACGGACTCCGCTCAGCGTCATCACGGGCGCGACGAGCGCGCTGCTCGATCCTTCGGCGCCCAAAGACGAATCGACGCGACGCGAGCTCCTCTCTACGGCGCACGAGGAGTCGTTGCGACTCAGCCGCCTCGTGCGAAATCTTCTCGACATGACCCGCCTCGATGCAGGTGCGCTCAAAGTGCAGAAAGAGCTTCAACCGATCGAAGAGGTCGTTGGTGCCGCGCTCAATCGCATGGAAGACCGTCTGCGCGGGCGCAATGTGTCAACAGGCGTCGCCGACGATCTTCCGCTCGTGCCCATCGACTCCGCGCTCATCGAGCAAGTGCTCATCAACTTGATCGAAAACGCCACGAAGTACACGCCGGCGAGCTCGGCCATCGAGGTCGCGGCGCACCTCGATGGCGAAGCGATCGTCGTCGACGTCTCCGATCGCGGGCCGGGCGTCGCCGAGGAAGATCGCGAACGCGTCTTCGACAAGTTCTTTCGCGTGCACGAGCGCGAGGGCGGGGGAGTAGGCTTGGGCCTCACGATATGCCGCGGTATCGTCGAGGCACACGGCGGTCGCATTTGGGTCGAGCCGCGTGAGGGCGGCGGTGCGACCTTCCGATTTTCGCTCCCGCTCGGCCCCCACAAAGACCATCATCCCGAGCCGCTCGACGAACACCCGACATGACCGACTCGAAGCCCACGGTGCTCGTCGTCGAAGACGAGAAGCAGATGCGCAAGCTCGTCACGATCTCGCTGCGATCGAACGGCTACGACGTCATCGAGGCCGAGACCGGGGAAGACGGCGTGAAACAAGCCGCCGCATACACGCCCGATCTCGTGCTTCTCGATTTGGGGCTGCCGGACGTCGATGGGCTCGTCGTCCTCGCGCGCATTCGCGAGTGGAGCACCACACCCATCATCGTCATCTCGGCGAGTGGGCAAGAAGAAAAGAAAGTGAAGGCGCTCGACGAAGGCGCAGACGACTACCTCACGAAACCGTTTGGTGCGGCCGAGCTCCTCGCACGCATTCGCGTTGCGCTGAGGCACGCCGCGCGCGGTCCCGACTCGACCGCGGTGGTGAAAATCGGCGAAGACGTCGAGGTCGATCTCGTGAAGCGCGTCGTCCAAGTCGGCGGCGCGGAAATTCATTTGACCCCCATCGAATACAAGCTCCTCACGACGCTCGCGAAGCACGCAGGCATGGTGATGACGCATCGCCAATTGCTGGAGCAAGTGTGGGGCCCGGGGCATGCGCACCAGATGCAATATCTCCGCGTCTACATGACGCAGCTCCGCCACAAGCTCGAGAAGAACCCCGCGCACCCTCGATACCTTTTGACGGAGCCGGGCGTGGGCTATCGAATCAAGGAAGGGTGACTTGCGGAGTCGGGAAGGTCATTCGCAAGCATGTACCGCGACCGGCAATGCTCTCGACACTCAGCTCTCCACCGAGGCTGCGCGTCGCGTGCATCAGCGCTCCCATGCCGACGCCTCGACCCGAAAGGTCGGTGACGTTCGAGGCCGTCGACACGCCATCCGTGAAGAGTGCGCGCTCGACGTCTTGTTTCGTTCCAGTTGGCAAGCCGAGCCGCTGCGCGCGTTCGGCGACGGCGCTCCAGTCGACTCCACGGCCGTCATCGGAGATCTCGATCACGAGCCCGGTATCGCCCTGGTGCGTCGTCAGCGAGAGGGCACCGTGCTCGGGCTTGTGCGCAGCGGCGCGGTCGTTGGGGAGCTCGATACCGTGGTCGAGGGCGTTGCGCACGGCGTGGATGAAGCTGCTCCAAAAGCCGGCCCACTTCTTCGGGTCGAGCCGAACGTCGTTGTCCTCGATGCGGATTTCGAGATCGCCTTTGTCGAGCCGTCGCGCGATCCGCTGGGCCTGCTCGCCGAAGTGTCCGAGCCGTTGCTTCGTGGACTCGAGCCGGAGGTTTCGCACGTGGCGGAGAACGACGCTCGTCGGTGCGCCGTTCGTCACGGCCGACAAGAGCTCGCGATATTGCGTCTCGTCGATTTGGATGGCGTGAGAGCCGGAGCCGAGAATCTTCTCGATGTCGGATGCGAGTCGCATCCACCGCTCAGCGAGCGCGTGGTACATGGCGCGAGCTGGCACGCGGCCCTCATCTGCGATGTAGTCCTCGAGCTTGTGGCACATCGTGACGACGCTCTCTAGCCCATAGATGGCCGCGTTGCCCTTCAGCGTATGAAGTAGCCGCGAAACCAGATCTCGCTCGAGCGTGTTTTCGGTCACCTTCGTGAGGGTGTCGACGATGTTCGAGCCCTCTTCGAAAAAGGTTTCGAAACCGGAGCGATCCGCGAGCACGCGCTCGAACACCGCGATCGCTTCGCCACGTTCGCGCTCCGCGTGCTCACGCTCGAGGTCGCTCGTGATGTCGGTGACGATCACGAGGTAGTGATCGTGCGGCTCTTCGCCGATCGGCCTGTAGTCGACGTTGTAGCTTTTGCCGCCGAGCGTGCAGCGATGCGGCATCTGTTCGAGGGTGAGCTCGATGGGCATCGTGTCTTCGATGACCTCGTCCCACGCGAGCTTCGTCTGCACGGCGAGCGCGGGAGAAACGGTCGCGAGGTAGTCGAACCAAGTGGACGCAGGCGTCGGCACGCCGAACCATCCATCAATCGCGGCCGATCGCTCTGGGGCAATCGTGCCAGCGCGATCGATCGTCAAGAAGCCTTGCTGCACGTTGTCGAGCAGCATCCGCATGTCGCGGTTCTTCGCGTCGAGAGCGGCCGTGCGGGCCTGCACGATCTTCTCGAGTCCGATTACGTTGTCGAAGAAGCTTCGCGAGATGTAGCAAGCCGCGACGGACTCGAGCACCACGAACGCGGCGTGCACCGTCACGACCCACCATGAGGCGTCGTAGTTGAAAACACTGTGAGGTAGCACGAGGAACACGAGCAAGTGATGGAGCGCGACCGTGACGGCAGCGGCGACGATCACGAGCGGATTGCCAAACACGGCGCACATCGCCACGAGCGCAAAAAAGTAAAAGTGCATTTCGATTTGCATGGGGCCTTGACCGAAGTGCACGAGGAGGCCGCCCATGAACATCGCGGAGATGCCGTGTACGATCGAGACGGAACGCGGACTGGTCAGCGACCATCGCGCGATCGCCGGCCCGAGCACCACCGCGCTGGTGAGTGCGAGCGCGACGAACGGCCGCGTGTGGTTCAGCCACGCAACGAGCATGAACACTGGGATGTGCATCGCGAAGAAAATCAACGCGACGCGATTCACGCGCGCGAGATACCGGCGCTCGAACTCGCTGATCTCTTTCGGAAGGACGAGGAAACGGATCACGTTCGTCATGGCGCTCTCACGGTGCAGGTAGGTTTCGGAAGTTCTGCTGAAGGCGATTGCTCACGGCGCAACCAAAGACGGGAAGCGGCGCGGAGACGCGACCACGGCGCGCGTCCTCGAGGATGCGACGGTCTTCGATGACGGGACCTTGCTTGCGATCGGTGTAACCGCCCGCATAGACAACGTCGCCACCAGGGTCGAGCACCATCATGCTCGGCGCCGCCTCGATCCCGAACGTCGCGAGATCTTCCGCCGACACCCGACGCACGTCGAATCGTGCAGCGAGCTCGGGCGGAGGGGCGTCATCGCCGACCCAGAGAACGATCTCGGACCAGTCGCTGGGCCGCTGCGAGGTCGCAAGGTGATCTGCCACCCGCTGAGAGCATCGGCATCCCGAATAAAGGACGTGCACGGCAACCCATCGCGCGCGCTGCTCGGGCGTGCGCAGCGCATTCATCGCCGGCTCGAGCAGCGGCGAACGAGGTGTTGGAAGCGCGACCGCATGTTTCGCGAGCAAACCTGCGCCAACGACGACCATCGCTACGAACCAAACGGCGAGGAGAATGCGACCCACGACCGAGGAACGGCTCACGATTGCGTTTTGATAAGAGCGCTCTTAACCGCGCCGCGCCGCTGGCCGTCATCAGATATGGCCTCATGCGCAAAGACGAATGGGAAACGACGAACCGAGCCCTGGTGACGGCGGCCATCGCGGTCTTTGCCGAACACGGCGAGGTTGTCGCTCATGTAGGCCGTTCGAACGAGGTCCCCGAAGGCTGGACGAACGTCGCGATCATCGGTTACGCGGGCGAAGCCATGCGCGGCATGCTGGCGCTTTCGCTCTCGCACGATCTCTTGGTTCGCGTGTGTCCGTTGCGCGGACAGTCGCAGGATGATTGGCACTGCGAGCTCGCCAACTTGATCGTCGCGCGCTTCAAGAGAGAGCTCCTGATGCTCGGAGTGACAGTCCACCTCAGCACGCCGATATTGGCTTCCGGAACCAACGTCTCGCTCGACACCGAGGCGGTGTCTGTCGTCGTTCATCGTTTCGAGTCGGCGCAACGCGAGACCGCATTCCTCGTTCTCGATGCAGTCGCTATCGCTGACACGCGCCTCGGCGCAGCAGATACGAGCGCCATCGTTGCCTCGGGCGATGTGGTTTTGTTTTAGGAGGGTGCCATGGCGAAGAAGAAAATCATCGTTGTCGACGACTCGAGAACTGCGCGAGAGCAAATCATCGCAGCGCTCGCCGGCGGTGACTACCAAATCGTCGAAGCGATCGACGGCAACGATGGTCTCGTGAAGATCAAAGACAACACCGACGCGTCTCTCGTCATCTGCGACGTGAACATGCCGAACAAGACAGGCCTCGAGATGCTCACGGAGCATCGCGCATCACCCGCTGGGCACATTCCGACCGTGATGCTCACCGCCGAAGTGCAACCCGAGCTCCTTCAGCAGGCGAAGCGCGCCGGCGCCAAAGGCTGGATCGTCAAGCCGTTCAAGCCCGAGCTTCTCATGGCTACCGTTCGCAAGCTCATTGGCGACGTCGCAGTTTCAACCTGAATCGGCGACTACTGCTTCACACACGCAAGCAAAGCCCGGTGCACGTCCGGCATGGCTGCGACGATCTGTGTATTTTGCATCATGTCGTCGCCGCCCGAAAAATCGGTGCAGATGCCGCCGGCTTCGCGAACGAGCAAGAGGCCCGCGGCCATGTCCCAGGGTTGGAGATCTTTTTCGAAGAAGCCTTCGCCTCGGCCTGCGGCGACGTACGCGAAGTCGAGCGCGGCGGCGCCCAAGCGGCGGATGCCGGCGACCTCCTTCATCACGCGCGAGAGTTGGCCGAGGTAGATCTCGTGATCGCCGCGGCCGCGATGGGGCACGCCCGTGTGAATGACGGACTCAGCGAGCGTGCGGCGCGCTGAGCCCGTGAGCTTCTTCGTCGCTCCCTTTGCGTGGAGTGTCGCGCCGGCGCCGCGCTCGGCTGCGAACGTTTCCGATTTGCATGGGTCGAGGACGACGCCCGCGCGTGCCCCCGAGTCGTCCCAAAATGCGATGGAGATCGCAAAATGCGAAATGCCGGAGAGAAAGTTCGTAGTGCCGTCGAGCGGATCGATGACGAAGCGCTCGCCGCTCGTGGCGCGATGCGCCGTGGTCTCTTCGGCCTGAAAGCGCGCACCCGGAAATGCCACACCCAGCGACGCTTTGATGGCCGCTTCGGACGCGAGATCGGCCGCGGACACGAAATCGGACGGGCCCTTCTCGCTCACGGTGACCTCCGAGAGGCGCTCGAATCGATCGCGCAAAATAGCCGCACCCGCTTCGGCGGCTAGGACCATCGCAGAAAGGAGCCGTGAGTGTGACACAGTCCGCGGAAGATACTATGTTGCGGCCCTCTTGGCGCTTCAGCGAAGCAGCGGCCCCGGCAAAACAACGCGCGCGTTCGTAGCGTTCACGCTTCGGCACGGCAAGCTCATTTGGGCGCTCGCGATCTTGCTCGCCATTCCGGCGACGTACCGCACGGTGATGCTGTACGCGAACCTCAAGAGCGACCTCGAGGAGCTCCTCCCGCGTGATGCGCCGAGCGTCGTCGCGATCGACGAGATGCGGACGCGCAACTCGGGTCTGCAATACCTCGGCGTCATCGTCGACACGCAGACGCCGCAAAATCTTCCCGCGGGCGAAAAGCTCATGGACGATCTCGCGGAGCGCATCGGGAAGTACCCGCCCGACATGGTGCGCAGCGTGCGCGTCGGCACCGAGAGCGAGCGGAAGTTCATCGAGAAGCACGCGCCCCTCTACGTCGACCTCGCCGACCTCAAGAAAATCCGCGAGCGCATCGAAGCGCGCCGCGACTACGAAGTTGCGCACGCGAGCGGCACCGCACTCGACGAGGACGAAGTCGCGCCCAGCGTCGACATGGCCGACCTCGACAAGAAGTACAACGAGCGCGTCAAACACCGCAGCGACTCCACGTCGGCCGATCGATTCTCGAGCGCCGAGCAACACCTCACGATGCTCTTCGTCGAGGTCGGCGGCTTCTCGACCGGGCAAGACAAAGCGCGCGCTCTCCTCGACCGCGTGAAGTCAGACGTCAAACAGCTCGACCCCGGCAAGTACGCGTCGGGCATGCGCGTCGGTTATGCGTCCGATGTTGCGATCACCGTCGAAGAGCTCGAAGCGCTCCAAAACGATCTTTCGATCGCATCGGTGCTCGTCATCTTCGCGGTCATGGCCGTCATCGTCACGTATTACCGCTGGTGGAAGGCGATTCCCGTTCTCATTCCGCCGCTGCTTCTCGCGGCCGTGTATGCGTTTGCGCTGTCGTCGCTGCCGCCCTTCCGCATCACCGAGCTCAACTCGAACACCGCATTTTTAGGGTCGATCATCATCGGCAACGGCATAAATTTCTCGCTCATTTTGCTCGCGCGCTATCGCGAAGAGCGCGGACGTCACGAAGGTGTCGAGCGCGCACTCGAGCTTGCAGTGTGGGGCGCGCGGCCCGGCACGCTCGCAGCCGCGCTTGCCGCGGGCGCTTCGTATGCGTCGCTTGTCATCACCGAGTTTCGCGGCTTCAGGCAATTCGGATACATCGGCGGGCTCGGGATGGTGACGTCGTGGGTAGCCGCGTTCCTCCTCGTGCCATCGCTCCTCAAGTGGCTCGACAAGGATGCCGAAGCGACCACGCCGAATCCGCCTGGCTCGATGCCCCCTCCACCCGACTCGCGCCCGAGCCTCATGACCGAGCGTCGCGGCTCCATCATGCGTTACATCGTGCGCCTTACAGCGGCCGCACCGACAGCCATCGTCATCGCGACGATCGCGATCACGGGCGCCGCGGGTTGGAAGGTCGCGCACTTCGATTCGTCGCAGCTCGAATACGATTTTGCGAAGCTCCGCCGCTACGACACCTGGACGAGCGGCGAGGGGTACTGGGGCCGCAAGATGGACAACATGCTCGGCCACTACCTCACGCCGACCATCGTGATGTTCGACACGCCCGAGCAAGCGTCCATCGCCGAGAAGAAGCTCCGAGACTCGTACGAAAACGGAACGCTCAAGCGCTACCTCGCCGAAGTGCGCAGCGCCGACGACGTGCTCCCCAAGCAGCAAGCCGAAAAGATCGAGCAGGTCACCGCGATTCGTGAAGCGCTCACGCCTGCCGTGCGCGCTGCACTCCCCGAGGACAAGCGCAAAAAGCTCGACGAGATGCTCGGCGGCGACGACCTCAAACAGGTAACGATGGCGGATCTTCCCGCCAGTTTTCTCACGGGCCTTCGCGAGCGCGACGGCACGATCGGCCGGCAAATCCTGGTGTATCCGCGCCCCAACGACTTTTTGTGGCGCGCCGAAGCGATGCACGAGTTCGTTCGCACGCTGCGCGAGCTCTCGACCGACAAAGGCAGAGGAGGTCGCGTCGCGGGGTCCATTCCACTCACATCCGACATCCTCGACAGCATCGGTCGTGACGCTCCCATCGCCAGCGCCGCATCGCTCGCGGGCGTCATCCTCGTCGTGATTGTCGTCCTGCGCGCTCTCCGTCCAACGCTGTACGTGATCGTGTCGCTCTTGATTGGTGTCGTGTGGCTCGCCGGCGGGACGATGGCGCTCGGCATCAAGATCAATTTCGCGAACTTCATCGCGTTCCCGATCACGTTCGGTATAGGCGTGGACTACGCAGTCAACGTCATCGCGCGTTACGAGCAAGACGACACACACAACGTTCGCACCGCCATCATGTCGACGGGCGGCGCCGTCGGGCTCTGCTCGATGACGACCATCATTGGTTACTCGTCGCTCCTCCTCGCAAAGACGCGCGCTCTCTACTACTTCGGTCTCGTCGCCGTCATGGGCGAGGTCGCGTGCCTGACCACGGCCGTGATCGCGCTGCCCGCACTACTTCTGTTGCTGCAGCGCTGGCGCAACAAGACCTAACGGGGAGTGTGCAAGGAGTGTGAAGGGCGTGTGCAACCGGATGCACAGAGCACGTGCACACGTGTTCGCGATCGGGCGGGAATCCTGCGTCGGCACGAGCTCTGCAATGACGAGTGCGTCCATGGTGATCACGATGCCGAGGCCACGCGTACCCCAAAATCGAGCCACTCGAGCCACGCGCTGTGCCGTTATCTTTCCAGGCGAGACGCTCGACCGAAGCCTCTCCGCGCCGCAATCGTGGCTCTCGGATCCGCTCATCGCCGAGGCTTCGGCGTGCGCCGGCACCGACATCGGGCGCGCGCTTTCGGGTCGTAGCGTGCTTGGTCCGGCGATCGTGCAGCCCGCGATCGTGGCGCTCGAGCTCATCGCGTGGCGTCGCCTTCGTGCGCGTGGGCTCGTGCCGATGCTCGTCGCTGGCCAAGGCGTCGGCGAGATCGCGGCGTGGGCGGCCGGTGGCGCAATCGAAGACCACGACGCACACAAGCTCGCGGCACTTCGCGGCGCGGCCATTCACCTCGCGTCGCTCGTGCATCCCTCAGCGCGTCGTGGCGTGCCCGGCGGCTGGAACGCGATCGCGATGGCGCCCGCACAAGACGCGCTCAACACCGCCGTCGCGCAAGTGCGGCGCTTCCACCGCGAAATCGCGCAGGTCGGCAGCACCACGGGCGCGGTTCTCGCCGAAGACGACGCACCCGATCTCGCCGCGCAGCTCGTCGAGCCTGCATCGTGGCGTCGCGTCATCGATACGTTCCTGCGTTTTGCGATCACGGACGTCATCGTCCTGCCGCCGAGTCGCATGCTGAAGAATCTTCTGCGCGATTCGTTTGGCTCGTCCGTCGTCGTTCACTCCGCAGAAGACGACGCCGATCTCGACGCGCTCGCCGACTTGGCGCCGATCACGCAGCGTCCGTCACGCGCCGCAGGTTGAGGAGGAATGAGCCGGGAGGGCGGTAGGGGGGCCGTCCTTCCGGTTCATTCTTTCTTCCGCTAGGTTCTCGCCTTCGTGCGGAGAGCTCGTTTTGCGTTTTCACTGATCATCGCGCTTGCGTGCAGTGCGCCGCGCACGCCGCATCGCGTGCACCTCCCGGATGTCGAGCTCGTGGAGTCCGCGCCGCTCGAAACGACGCTCGCTCACGCCGACGTGCCCAACGCCGCCGACGTCTGGATCGACATGATTCGCGGCGCACGCCATTCGATCGATCTCGCGGAGTTTTACGTGAGCGATCAACCCGGCTCGCGCCTCCACACGGTGATCGAGGAAATCGAGCGGGCTGCGGCGCGCGGCGTTCACGTTCGCCTGATGGTCGACGACACCTTTTACGCGAAATACCCGGAAATTCCCGATGCGTGGAAGTCTCGCCCGAACATGGAGTCACGGCGCGTCGATTTCAGACCGGGCGTGCATCACGCGAAATATTTCGTGATCGACGAGCGCGAGGCGTATCTCGGCAGCCAGAACTTCGACTGGCGATCGCTCGAGCACATCTTCGAGCTCGGCGCGCGCATTCGCACCGAGCACATCGTCGCGGCGCTCGAAGCGATCTTTCGCGCTGACTGGGAAGTCGCCGGCGGCGGCGCATACAACCTCGCGCCCATTCGGACGAAGGACGAGATCGACGGTGGCGACATCGAGCTCGGCGTGAGTCCGAAGAAGCTCGTCCCGGAATCGGCGTGGGAGCTTCCGCGACTCGTCCAATGGATCGACGGCACCACGAGCACGCTCCGCATCGAGCTACTCACCTACAAAGCGAAGAGCCGCGACGGGACCGCATTTACCGTTCTCGACGACGCCCTCCGCCGCGCGGCCGCACGCGGCGTGCACGTGAAGCTCCTCGTGTCATCGTGGAACGAAAAAGATCCGGACGTCATCGCGCTCGCGTCGGTGCCGAACATCGAAGCGCGCAGCCTCACGATTCCCCGATTTTCCGGCGGCGACATCCCATTCGCACGCGTCGCTCACGCGAAGTACGCCGTCTTCGACGAAGGCCGGTCGTGGCTTGGCACCAGCAATTGGGAAGGCGACTACTTCATGCAGAGCCGCAACATCGGGCTTTTCTTCGAGCACGTCGGCCATATGTCGAGCAAGCTCGCGATCATTTTTAGCGCGGCCTGGGAGAGCTCGTACGCGAAGCCCGTTTCGCCTTCGAAGTAGTATGACAAGGGAATCATGTTCAAGATCCGAAAGGCCGCCGAACGCGGCCACGCCAATCACGGCTGGCTCGACTCGCACCACACGTTCTCGTTCGCCGACTATCACGATCCTGATCACATGGGTTTTCGCGCGCTCCGCGTCATCAACGACGACCGCGTCGACGGCGGCCAGGGGTTCGGCGCGCACGGGCATCGCGAGATGGAAATCATTTCGTACGTCCTCGACGGCGCACTCGAGCACAAGGACTCGACCGGCACGGGCGCCGTCATCCGCCCCGGCGACGTGCAACGCATGAGCGCCGGCACCGGCATTACGCACAGCGAGAAAAACGCATCGCCCACCACCGAAGTCCACTTCCTGCAAATCTGGATCGTCCCGAGCGATCGCGGCGTCGCTCCCGGCTACGCGCAAAAAGCATTCACGGACGAAGACAAACGCGGCCGCCTCCGGCTCGTCGTCTCGCACGACGGCGAAGACGGCAGCATCACGATGCACTCCGACGCGCGCGTCTACGCAGGCCTCTTCAACTCCGGCGAATCCGCCGACCTCCCCCTCGCGCCAGGCCGCCACGCTTGGCTCCAAGTCGCCCGCGGCGCAGTCCGCGTCGCCAACACCGACCTCAGCGAAGGCGACGGCATCGCGATCTCCGACGAAGCCACGCTCCACATCGAAGGCACGACCGGCGGCGAAGTGCTCGTCTTCGATCTCGCCTGACTCCCAAACGAACGCGCGTCTTAGGTTGCGTCAGTTGCGCGGTTAGTTGGGGTGTCCGTTCGGGAGGGTGGGGAAGTAGGAGTGGGAGGCGGTGCGAAGGACCGCGCATGCGGGGTCGTCGGGGGGTTCGAGCTCGGTGCGGAGGTCGATGCAGTGCCAGCCTGCGTCCCACGGTTGAGCGACGAGGGCGCGGCCGTGCGCGAGGAGGCCCCAAGTGCGGACGGGGCACGGGAACATGTCGGTGCAGTTCGTCAGGGGGACGATTTCCGGGGGGTCGTCGGAACGCAAGAGGGAGCGACCCGCGAAGCGCGCGACGTAGTCGCGAAGCGGAAACGCGTCGAGCACGCCGTATGCGTCGAGGAGCGTCGGGACAACGTCGAGATGAGTGACGAAATCATTTTCGTGTGCCGCGAGCGCGCGCGCTTCGGCATCGTCCAGGGCATCGTTTTTCGAGAGCACCCATGAGGGGACGTGAATTTGTTCGTCGTACAGGCTTTGGCCGTGATGAATCGCCGCGTGCTCGCCGAACGCTTCGCCGTGATCGCTCGTGAAGACGACGAGCGCCGGCTCATCACCAACCGCCGTAAAAAAGGCTCGAATCGCGCGCGCGACGGCGGCGTCTTGATCGAAGATGGCATCGCGATACGCCGCGTGGAGCTCGCCGAGACCCGACCAAGCCGGCGTGTGTCGATACGGTTTGAAGGGCGCGCGCGCGTCGTCGACGTAATACGGCGCATGCGTTCCCGAGAGATGCACGATCGCCAAAAATGGTTTCTCGAGCTTCGGGAGATCGCGCTCGACGCGCGCTGCGAGGAGATTGTCCACGCCGAGATCGATGACGTCGTCGATGTCGTCAACTCGATGGCCCACCAGATCGTCCACGGTCACGAATGCATCGGTTGCCGACCGCACGTCGCGTCGCTCGAAGAGCGAATCGGTTTGCGACGAGTAGTAGCCGACGTGAACGCGCTCCGTTGCGCGACGCACCGCGCGCACGAAATCGAAAAGATACGGCGCATGATCGAGAGCGTTTGCACGCTCGGTCGGCGGGCGGCTCGTGAGGAGCGACGACACCGCAATCGCCGTGTAGCTCGCAACGCTCCGCATCTCGCGTAGCTCGACGCGCCCGGCCGTGAGAGCGGTCGTTTCGGGCGTGGTCTCGGCGCTATAGTCCGTTGCGCGCACGCTTTCGTCGAGGATCACGAGCACGTTCGGCAATCGCGCGCGACGCGACGACAGCGCGGGGACCTGCACGTCCGCTGCGGCATGCGCATCGGCCGGACGCATCACGAGGCGGAGCGCCCAAATCGCCGACACGTCCGGCGAGCCATCACGAAGATGCGGAATCGCAAAGAGTGCGATTGCAAAAACCGCAACCGCACCGATGCGCGGCCACTTCCCAATGCGCGGCGAGTACGAGAGGCACGCGTACTCGACGCCCGCGACGAGCGCGGTCACGACGCTCGCGTTCGGAAGCATGCGCACGACCACCGGCCGCACGTCGCTCCACATGTGACGCGCGGCGAGCATGCCGTCGTCGTCGAAGAACACGTGGTAGTAGCGAAAGAAAAGCACCTGAACGACGAGCAGCGCCGCGCTCGCAATCGCCACGGCCGCGCGCGCACCGCGTTGGCGCGCGAGCGACGCCACGAGAACCCAAACGGCGGCACTCGCGAGCGCGCACGGAATCCAAACGCGCATCGGCGGGCGCCGCAAAATCAAATCAGCGATGGCAAACTGCGCGGCGAAGATCGCGAGCAGCGCAAGCCTCGCAGAGAAGACCCGCTTCACGCGGGAGCGCCGCCGCCCGCGCCTTCTCTCAGCGCGCGCGACAACACCGACCACACGGCACCTGCGTCGGTGTTTACGTCATCCCAGCGACCAGTAAAACGGCCACAGAACGACGATTTGAGCACCTCGGGAAGCATGCGCCGCTGATCGCCTTCGAACAGCGGATGCTTCAAGAACACGCATGCTTCGTCCGTTGCGCGGACGGAGAGCGTCGCGCGAAGCTCGGGCGCGGAGCGAACTGCCTTCGCGAGGTTCACGATTTCTTCGACGAGCGCATCGCCGAGCTCGGGATGCCGCAAGACGAGAAGCTTCTTCTCTTCCTCGGGCGGCGGATAATCCATCTGAAGCGGCGCGAACCGATCGAGCTGTGCGGCGTCGATGCCGAACGTTCCGGAAAACTCCTGCCCGCGGTTGATCGCTGCGATGAATTGCACGTTGTCAGGAATTTCGAGGAACGTGTTTTTGATCGGGTGAAACACGCGGCGCGTCGAATCGAGCGCGGGCATGAGCGCGTTGCGTGCGCTCTCTTGGCAGCGATTGAACTCGTCGAAGAAAATGAGATAGCGGCGCCCTTTGTTTTCGCTCGCGGCTTCGAGCGCGTTGAGGACGTCCGTTTTGACGAAGTCGGTCACGGGCGAGCCTGACGGGCTCGCGCGAACATGAATCGTTGCGAGAAAATCAGTGGCATCGACGACGGCGCCACAATTGAAAAACACGAACTCCATCCCGAGCTGCTTCGCGATGGTGCGCGCGAGCACGGTTTTGCCGCAGCCTTGTGGGCCGTCGAGCAGGATGTTCAGCCCGCTCTCGAGCGCAACCTGGAGCTTCTTGCCGATGATCGGGTCGACGTAGACGCCTTCGAGCTTGAACTCTTGTGCGCGAACGAACTCGACCTCGATGGTGCCGCGGTCTTCGCGTTCGACTTTCGTGATGGCCGTGATGCGCACCATGCACGGCACGCCGGGCCGCACGCGCGGGTCGTCACACAGAACGACTTTCGGCGCGCGACGCCCGTCGAGGTGTGTCGCGCGAAATCGGAACTGCGATTCACCGACGGGGTTTTGCCAAAAGGTAGACTCCATGACGGCGCCGACCTTCAGCTCTTCGATTTGCCACTTCCCGGCCATGATGACGGGAAGGTATCACTCGTCCTCGTCTTCGTCCTCGTCGTCGCTCTCTTCGTCGTCGTCTTCGTCTTCTTCTTCGTCGTCTTCGATCCACGAGAACTTTTTGTAGGGGCTTCCCGCGCGCTCGTGGGAAATCTTCGGGGACTTGGCGACGCCGTCGACGAAGTCGTCGATCGACTTGGCGAGCGGGTAAATCATCCAGCCGTCGTAGTCCCAGACGAGCACGGGGCACGCCGCATCCTTGATGCAGACGATGAGGAAGCTGCGCACGGGCTCGTCGTCTTCGTCGGCGTGGGTGTCGGTGAGTGTTGCAAACGGAACGTAGTCGGCGAACTCGCCGGGCCAGTCGACGTCGTCCATGTCGTCGATCCAGTGGTCTTCGCCGAGAGCGCTCAAGTCCGCGAGTTGCTCGTCGGTGAAGTCTGCCTCGAATGTTCCGCGCAAGTATCCATCGGAGAGCTTGAGGCTCCCGAGCGCGGCGAATTCTTTCTTGTCGAGGAAACGCCGATACCGAGCGGGCAGCTCGACGTCGTAGGCCTTTTGCATTTTGGCGACGAACGATTTGACGTCGGTCATTGCCGCAGGCTCTGCTGCGTCGCGATCGATGTCAATGGTCGCTGTAATGAAACGCCGAGAACCTGAGACCCATGATCGTGCCGCCATACGCGGCAATGCCTCGGTCGCTTCCGGCGGCACCCGCAACGACCATCAGTGGTAAGAGGTGCTCTTCACGCGGATGCGCCGCCCGCGCAGAAGGCGCGCTCGCCCATCGGGCGAGCTGGGCGTCGCGTTCTTTCGGGTCGCGCGTTGCCACATCACGCAGCCACGTGTCGAATTCAGCGGCAACGCCGCTCGCCGAACGATTGAACGCACGCAAATTGTGGTAGCTCGACCCGCTGCCGATGATGAAGACCCCTTCGTCGCGGAGCGGCGCGAGCGCGCGCCCCATCGCGATGTGTTTTTGCGGATCGAGCCCGGCAATCAGCGAAAGCTGAACCGTGGGCACGTCAGCGTTCGGGTACGCGAGCTTCATTGGGACGAATGTGCCGTGATCGAACCCGCGTTCGGCGTCGGCCTTGGACTCGAAGCCGGCACCCGAAAGTAGCTCGCGCACACGCGCCGCAAGCGCGCGCTCGCCCGGCGCAGGCCACGTGAGCTCGTACGCCGCGGGCGGGAAGCCGTAATAGTCGTAGAGCATCGGCGGATGGGCCGACGTCATCACCGTGGGCACGGCCTCTTCCCAGTGTGCCGAAATCACGACCAACGCTTTCGGTTTCGAGAGGCCTCGCAGAGCGGGAAGCCCGCTCAGCGATTCGATGTACGTCTGGAGCGCCGCTTTTTCGGCGGCGTCGCCGAAGCTCATCTCGACGAACGGCCATGGGCCACCGCCGTGCGGGATGTAAACGGTAGGGAGGCGGGCCGACGTCATCACTCGAGCTTAATCATTTGTTTTCGAGAGGGAAGGTTCGCGCGTTCGTGGCGTACCATCGCGCGCATGCGTCCGGGCTTCATTTTCGTCGTGCTCGCTTGGCTCGTGGGTTGCGCCACACACGCGATCGCGGTTCACACGCCGACTGCGGCGGCGCCCATGAGCGACGAAGCACGAGCGTTCGTGCACGGCATGGCGCTCAAGCTTGCGCTTCAGTGCAAAGACAACGTCAAAGGCGACGCCGAAACGCTTCACTTGCTCGAGAAAGGCTGCGATGGCGGCGACATGAAGGGCTGCGGGAACGCCGCGGCCCTCATCGCGTGCGGCATCGGCACGCCGCCCAATCTCGCGCGCGCCGAAGCGCTCTCGGTTCGCGCATGCGAGCGCAGCAGTGTCGACGGATGCTCCGATGCAGGCGCATTCATCCTTGCGTTGCCCAATGCCTCGACGGCCGATTTCGCGCGCGCCGCGCATACGTTCGAGCGCGCGTGTGTGCTCAGCGGCGGCTCCGCGTGCGACAACCTCGCTGTTCTCTATCGGCTCGGCCTCGGCGTCACGCGAAACGATGCGCACGCGGCGGAGCTCCTCGGCAAGGCATGCGACAAAGACAACGCGAACGCTTGCTACAACCTCGCGTTCTTGATCGAGCACGGCTCGGGCGTCGCGCTCGATGCAGCGCGCGCCGCAACGCTCTACACGAAGGCGTGCAACACGGGCTCTCCTGAAGCGTGCACGAACCTCGGCATGCTCTACGAGCACGGGCAGGGCGTTGCGGCCGATCTCACGCGTGCCGCGGCACTCTACGAAAAATCGTGCGAGGGCGGCTTTGCCGTTGGCTGCAACGACCTCGCGAAGTTCTACGAGCATGGCACGGGCGTCACCAAAGATCCGATACGCGCAGCGACGCTCTACGGAAAAGCATGCATGCGCGGCGCCGCCGACGCGTGCACGAATCTCGGCGTCGCATTCGAGAACGGCACGGGCGTCACGCAAGACATGGCGCGCGCAGCGACGCTCTACACGCGCGCCTGCGAAGAAGGCGAGCCCGTCGCGTGCAACAACCTCGGCGCATTCGTCGAGCACGGCACGGGCGTTCCGCTCGATCTCCAGCGCGCCGCAGCTTTGTACAAGAAGTCCTGCGACGCAGGTTACAGCGGCGGGTGCGTCAACCTCGGAGTGTTCTTCCAATCCGGGCGCGGCGTTGCACGCGATCTCGCGAAATCGATCGAGCTCTTCAAGCGCGCGTGTGACGCAAACGACGGCATCGGCTGCTCGAACCTCGGCTTCGTCTACATGAGCGGCGCGGGCGTACCGAAAGACGCCACGCGCGCGATCGCGCTTTTCGAAAAAGCGTGCACCGCCGGCAGCGCGCTCGGCTGCTCGAACCTCGGCCTCGTCTATGGAAGCGGCCAAGGCGTGCAGAAAGATTTCGCGCGAGCCGGCACGCTCTTCCAAAAAGCATGCGACGGCGGCTCGGCGCTCGGTTGCAAGAATCTCGGCATCTTGTTTCACGAAGGCAGCGGCGTCACGCGCGACTACGCGCATGCCGCCGCGCTCTTCGAGAAAGCGTGCACGGGCGCGCTCGCTGAAGGTTGCTCGCTCCTCAGCGATCTCTATGCGGATGGTCGCGGCGTCCCGAAAGATCCTGCAAAAGCACTTTCGTTTCTCGAGCGCGCGGCAAGCGAGCTCGAGCTCGAGTGCAACAGCGGCCTGGCGACGTCGTGCACCGAGCTCGCGACCATGCGCCTCCACGAAAAAGAGCTTCGCGCACACCAGTGACGACTCTCGCATGCCCGTATTGCGGCCAAGAAGACGACATCTTCGTCGACGAGGGCGGCGGCGGGTCGCAAACCTACGTAGAAGACTGCGCAGTGTGCTGCAGGCCCCGCGTGGTCCACGTCGAATCCGACGCATCCGGCGAAATGACGGTTTGGCTCGAGCGGGGAGAATGAAGTAGGGAATTTGGTGGCCCCCTCCCCATTGTGCTCGGGCTCGTGCTCGCTCGTGCTCGGCGTCCTGGCTCGGGGAGCTCCCAAATCCGAAGACTGGCGAAATTACGTTTTGGCTCGAGCGGAGAATGAAGTACGTCAGCGGCCCATGAAGGTCGAGCTCGCCTCACTCCTCTATTCGTTGGTCGCGTTCTTGTTTGCATGTGGTGGCGCGGCGACGGCGCCGTGTCCGATTGTTGCTACGAAGGCAATGCCGTCGGCGTCTGCGATGGCATCGGCATCGCCAACGATGGCTTGGACTCCGAAGGGCTTGCTCGAAAAGGTCTTCACGTCGCCACGCATCGATCCGGCTTGGTTCGAGCGCGCGTTTCTCGCTCAAGTTCCTGCGAGCAAGATCGACGAGATCACGCAGTCCGTGATCAAGACCAACGGAGCTCTCAAGTCGATCAACGAGACGTCCGACCCACACAAATTCGTCTTGGTCTTCGAGCGCGGGAGCTCGGACGCAACGATCATCCTCGAAGGCAACGAGATACAAACGCTTTTCATCAAGCCCAGCGGAGCCGCGGCCGCACCGCTCGACGCTCCCATCGACGTCGCCGTGGTTTCGTCGCCCGCCGCATTTCGCGCGGACGCGCATACGCACTACGTGTACGAGCTCAACATCACGAACTTCAGCCATCAAGACGTCTCGCTTCGAAAGATCGACATCGAATCGCGCGGCACGTCGCTCGCACACCTCGAAGGCGCCGAGCTCGGTGCTGCATCGTCAAATGTCGAGATCGGGCCCGGGATGCACTCCATCGCCTATCTTTGGGTCACCACCGACGTCGCGCCCGTCGCGCTCGATAATCACATCACCGTGCATGTCGCCAACCAAGAGATGTCCGTCAACGTGCGCGTTCCCGTTCGAGAAGGCGCGCCACTCGTGGTTTCGTCACCGCTTCGCGGAAAGTGGTGGATGGCCGGCAACGGTCCGTCGAACGTGTCGCATCATCGTCGCGCCATCATTCCCGTCGGCGGTCACGCGCACATCTCGCAACGATTCGCGATCGATTGGGTGAAGGTCGACGACGACGGAAACACGTTCCACGGCGAGCACGAAAAAAACGAGAGCTACTACGCGTACGGCGCCGAAGCGCTCGCAGTCGCCGATGGCGTCGTCACCGAAACGAAAGACGGCATCACGCAAAACGTTCCCGGCTCGAACCGCGCCGTGCCGATCACGCTCGAAACAATCGGCGGCAACCACGTCATCGTCGACCTCGGCGGTGGCCACTTCGCGTTCTGGGCACACCTTCAACCTGGGAGTCTCCGCGTGAAAGTCGGCGACCGCGTGAAGCGCGGCCAAGTCATCGGCCTCGTCGGCAACACGGGCAACTCGACCGAGCCCCACCTGCATTTCCACATCAGCGACGCGACCTCTCCGCTCGCGTCCGAAGGCATTCCCTACGCGTTCGACTCGTTCCAGCTGCGAGCTGCCGACAAATCCGTGACGACGAAGACGAAGCAGCTCCCGACTGAAAAAGAAATCGTCGCGTTTCCTTGAGCCGTCACCACTCACACAAAAAGTCGGCGTTGGTGCGCGAGAACGAGCAAACACGAACTTTGCCTTCGACGCCCGCGTGACGCAGGACGCCTTCGAAGACGCCGACGTTGTGTGAGTCGAGAAAGTTGTGGATGTCGCTGAGGTGGATGATGACGCCGTACGCGCCGTGCTTCTCCACAACGAGCGTGCTCGGCCGCATGTGAAGCGCGTACGAGCGCGCCATCGCTTCGATGGTCGGCACCGGGCCTTCGACCGACCCAAGCACGACGCGCCCGACGGTCGAGCGCATGAGCACTTGCGGCGCGCCACGCCCGAGCCTGCGCAGCCCTTCACGTAGCGGCACGTTCGCATAAAGCGCCTGCGCAGCTGGCAGGAATTTTTCGCGCCAAGGCGTGCGCTCCCAACACGACACCACCTCGCGCCGCCCTCCAAGCACCGACCGCTGCGCGCGCCAAACTCTGATCCCACCCCTGACATTCCGTCCCCTCCTCATCACCTCCCAATCGTCTTCCTCACGAGCCCCATGACAATCCTCCCGAATCTGGTCACGGTCTGCTCGACCGTGGGATCATTGCAAACGACGTAGTGCGGAAAACAAATCTCGGCGAGCGGCTGCACCGCGACTTGCGCACAAACCATCTGATATCGCCGCCCAAGCGTGTTCACGAGCTCACGCAGCGCGGCGACGGTGCACTCCGTAGGAAGCCCGTCCGAAATCATGACGAGGAGCCGCGCGCGCCGGCGACTCGCGCGTGCGACGTTTGCGGCGTGAAATAGCCCTGCGGCGTCGTTGTTGCCGCCGTTGGGCCGGAGCGCATACGCCGAGCAGCGCGCGGCCGTGCCGCAGTCGTAAATCACTTTGTCGGTGAAACCGAAGACGCGCAGATCGACGCCGGAGATCCCGTTGCACGCTTCGGCGAGCAGCATCCCGAATTGGCGAGCGCGCTCCATGTTGTCGCGTGATGCCATCGAGCCCGAGCAATCGATCACGATCCCGAGAAACAAATCCGTGCGCGATTCGAGCTCGCGCTGCATGAGCACGCGTGGCTCGTTGCGAATCACGAGCGGAAGGATCCGCGACTTGTCGATGCGCGAGCCACGCAACCGCGCACGCTGAGGCACGTGGTGCAAACCGAGCTCTTCGAGATAGCGGCGCATCATGTCCGCGGGCCGACGCACGCGCTGTGCGTAGTCTCGGTGCGTTGCCGAATCGTACGGAACGCGCTCGACGAGCGTGATGCGCTCGAAGTCGTTGCGCGGCGCGATGTTGATCATCGGCCGATTCGCCGCGCCCTCTTCCGGCGGCGGTCCATCCTTGTGTTTTGGGTCGAGCACGCGCTCGACCATGCGATCGACTTCGTCTTGTGTAATGCCTTCGCCCCAGATGATGTCTTCGGAAGCAGGCGTGCTGCCGTCGAGCGTTTCGTGCGGCCCGATGCTCTTCACGAGTTCGACTTGCCAACCGAAAATGTCGCGCAGCTTGCGGGCGATCGTGAGGAGATCGGGCATCGTCTTGTGGCGAAACCCGTCGTCGAAGAGCGCGAGCGCCTGGTCGACGAGCGGATCCGCGTGGCGATTGCCGAGGCCCATGCGAAGCGCGCGCATGAAACGCGAGAACGCCATCTCCTCGCCCTCCATCGCGAACAAAAGCTCGCCGCTCACCACGATGACGCGCTCGGGATCGCGCGCGACGCCGAGGTGCGTCTTCGTGAGCACACCAAACGCGTGCCCGCCGAGGTGCGACACGAGCAAGCGAACGTTGATCTCTCGCTCTGTGTGTTGAAACGCGTACGCTGCGAGTCGCTTGAGCCTGTCGCCGAAGCTCGAGTCGAGGGCGCGTAGGTTTCGTTCGAGGTGCTCGTCAGCGACGAGGTTCAAGAGGTTGTGAATGCCCTCTTTTTCAGCCTCGGCCCACGCGGCCACGCCCTCTTTGCCGCGGTGATAAATGTGGTGCCCGAGCTCGTGGAGAATGAGCGCCTCGACGATCTCGCGCCCGTGGCGATCGCCGCGGAGAATCGGGAGAGGCGTCACGTGGATGCGCGTCTCCTTCAAGAACGTGTGCCCGAGGCTTTTGCCGCCCGTCATCTGCACGCGATAGAGCTTGCCGAGAAGCTCTTGCCCGATGCGCGCGCCCCACGCGAACGTCTCGGCGACCCGCATCAGCTTGTGCAATCGACGCAGACCACTGCGAATCGCGAGCGCCGCGCGCTGACGAATCGGGTCCGATGCGCAGTGGAGCAAAATCGTTTCGTAGGCTTCGTCCTTCGTCATGAAGTCGACGCCACTCGGCGCGAGGTGGAAGAGGAGCGAGCCTTCCTTCGCGATGGCGTTGCCTGCTGCGAGAAATGAGAGCGTGGTTGCGCGAACGACATCGGGTGCGGCGCCGACGAGAAGCGTGGAAGTGCCCGTCGACGTTTCGAGCTCCTCCGACATGACGATCGGGTAACCCCAGAAATCCCCGCGCGCATGCAACCACGTGGCGGCCGCGCGACGGAGCGAGCCCATGCGCTGTGTTCCCGTGTCGAGAAACGCACGAAGCGCGGCCACGCATGCGTCACCTTCGCCGTGTGCGATGAGGTGCTGCACGGCCGCGAGATACGCATGCGGCTGCGGCGATATCGCGAGATCGATCGCGAGCGCATTCGGCTCGAACGCGTGCGTGGTCGTGAGGGTCGTCCAGTGCTCGGGGCGAAACCACGTGCGCGGCGTGGCCTCGAGCACGCACTCGACGAGCACGTGGCGGAGCGCGCGATCGCCGCGCTCGATGAACGCCATCGCGACGGAGAATCGAAGCTCTGGTGGGCGCGTTGCGTCGAACGCCACGCGCCTTGCGCGAACGAGCGCGGGCCCGTCGTCCCAGAGTGCGAGGCTTTCTGCGATCGGCGCGGCTTGCGCTTCGGCCGCAGCCGTTTCGAGGATGCGTGCGAGCTCGTCGCGCCCGTGCTCCCCAAGCTCGATCAATCGGAGCGCGGCTTCGTGCACGATGCCCGCACGCGGATCCGCACAGAATTGGCCGAGCTCGGCGATGTCAGATGATGCCCGCACGCGAGCGATCGTGGCGGCGTCTTCCTCGAGGGGTCGCGACATCTCTTTTGCGCGAGCGGGCAGCCCCAACGCGTCGATCCAAGCGGAGAGCTTCTCGCGCGTTTGGTCATCGAGATCGACGAGCACGAAACGCACACGCGCTTCGGCCGGCCCGAGGAGCGCGTGCGAGTAACGCCACGTCGAGAGGAGCGCATCCGCAACCCAAGGCGCGGCATCGCTCGCGAGCGCAACCACCAGAGCATCGACGAGCTCGTGCCCAATCAACGTCGCGGCGCGTTCTTTGTCGCGTGCGCCGCAAACCGCGATCGAATCGGCGAGCGCTTGAAACGCAACACGCCGCGCAATCGGCCAACGAAGCGCCGTGATCGCGCGCACCACGTTGGCGAGCGACCCCCACGAAGCGAGCGCGCCTTCGAGGAACGCCTTTCCGTGAATTTCGAAGCGCCACAATACGGCGTGCCCGAGCATCGATAGCTCGGCGTCGCGCACGTACGCGAGGCGCGAGCACATCTCGAGCTCGAGCGCGTGAAGAAATGCGTCGTCGTCGTTGCCGTAGCGAAGGAGCTGCTCGTCGATCGCGGCGATGGAGTCGTTCGACGAAACGAGCGCCGCGCAAATCCGCGGGTCGGGCCCGGGATTGTCCGTGCGACGCGCGAGAGACAACGCGAGGCCGGCGCGCCCGCCTTTCAAGAACGGCTCGACGAGCTTCGGCAAGTCGACGCGCTTGCACGTCGCCAGCACGCGCGCGAGCGCTTCGTCGGTAGGTGGAGTCGCGACGACCACCGGAGGATCGGGTGGCCGAATGCGCGTATGCGCCCATCGACGCACGAATGGGTCCGGGCTTCCGAGGAGCGCGTTTGCGAGCGCGATCTCTTTTCCATACGGAAAAGACGTGCTTTCGTCGATCACGCCGAGCACCACCGGAAGGGTGCGCGCAGAGTGCGTCATCGAGCGAACGAAGCGATCCGCATCGAGAGCGCGTGCAGCTGCAAAGAGCAGCGCGAAGCCGAGTTGGATCTTGTCGTCGTCTTCCGTTTGCGGCATACGCGGGCGCCAGCGGAAAAACAAATCGTTCAGCAGCAAGCTATCGAGCCGCACCACGGCAATCTCGGCGAGCTTGCGCGCGCGTGACGCCGTGTGATCGCGGTTCACGAGCTCACCGAGCGCCGTGTCGAGGCGTGCGGCCTCGACGTGCCCGAGAAACGGAAGCGTGTGCTCGGGAGCCTCCCGCACGAACGTCGCGAGCATGGCGTCGCGCGCCGCGCCCGGAACGTTGAAGTAGACCTCTTTCTTGAACATGTCGTCTTTATCGACGAGCTGGAAGAACGCCGCGGCCTCCGCGGGCCGCCGCACGATCGCTTCGATGATGGTGCGCTCGCCGACCCACTGCGAAAGTTGACGCGGCGCTTCACCGGTGTTCGTCACCATCATGAGGCCCGCGAGCACGCGCAAATCCGCGCCGCCATCGGGGTGAAGGCACATGGGGTGAAAGAGGAGCGGCTGCGTGTAGCCGATCACCACTTTTCGGTAGACGTTTGGCGCTGCGAGCGTGAGGTCGATCGCCATGCGCCGCACGGACTCCGGCAAGAACGTCCACCCGATCATCGCCGGATTGATCGCGAAAAGCATCACCAGCGCGTGAGGGTTGAAACGTCCGCGACGCGCACCCACAGCGAGCACGCTCAAAACGGCGCGGTCGCTGAGGTCGCTGTTCGTCGAGAGCTCACGGAAGAACGGCTCCGATTTCTCTTCGTCGTCCCAAAAAAGCTCGAGCACCAAATCGAGGTCGTCGCGCTCCTGATCGAGCTTTTTCGCATCGAAGAGCTCGGGGCGCGCGAGCCACAGGTGCGTCGTCGCGAGCGCGATGGCG
>JBBSFE010000070.1:0-35042 GCA_038239005.1 Polyangiales bacterium | reverse complement strand
TCTCTCTTCGACTATCTTGAAACCTTCTACAATCGCCGCCGCCTGCACTCGGCCCTCGACTACCGCACTCCTGCCGAAGTCGAGTCCGCTTACATCGCCGTTGCGTAACCGCGACTGTCAACGAAACCGAGGGAACTCCAGGCTCACCAAAAGAAGTATTTCGTGGCGGCTCCACAGACGCGCGTTCTTTTTCTGGAGGTCGACGAGCGCTTCGAGCTGTTTGTCGAGCTCTGTGTCCTCGGCCGCCTCGATCGCAAGCTCCTCGATTTCGCAGCGGCGCCGGACGGCCTCGCGTGTCTGCGCGGGCTCGGCTTCGATCTCGCGAGCGAAGCGGCCTGCGCGCGCGATGCGTTCGCGTTCGAGCCGAGCACGAATGGCGTCTTCGGTGGCGCTCGTGTCGAGCCGCGTTGGGTTGAGCGGTCGGCGACCGAGCTCGAGCGCCGCACCGACTTCGATTTCCCACGGCACGATGATCCGCGACGGCAGGATGATCTTGCCGTCGTCGACGAGCTGAGAGCCGTCGGCGCGCTGCGACGTCCCCTTCACGTCGCCGACGTCGAGCTCGGTGCGGAACGTCGCCCCGACACGAACGGGCGTGCGCTTCGGTTTGATGATCGCGCCAACTTGCAGGCTCGCGCCGCCACTCGCGACGAGCGTTTCGTCGGTGCCCTGCACGGATTGATCGATCTCGAACGTGGCGGTGCGAAAGCCGAGCCCGACGAGGAGCTGCTCGTCGATGAACGCGTTCGAAATCGATCCGGTGACGCGGTTGATCACGACGCTATCGGTTGATTGGGTGCCGTCGCCGTTCTGAAGACCAAAACGGATCTGATCGTAAATGACCGTAAAACCAAGCGTGCCGTATTGGACCTGTAGGCCTGCATTGATCGTGAAGGAGTTCGAGAAGCGCGTTGGGAGCGATTGAAAATTCGCGCCGCGATTTTCGAAATCGTTTCCGGAGAACGCACCGGGATTCGTGAACCCGAGACAGAAATCGTAGTCCCACTTGCCGAGGCTGTACGGCAGGCGCACCGAAGGCGACGCCGTGTTCGAGTATTCGCCTTCGCAACCCTCCGCGAGTGGCACGTACGCACCTGCGAGCCCGATTACGCGGCTTGCCGTCGTCACAGGGCCTTGAAAAAGATCGAGCGAGTAGTTGCTGTTCTGGATCGTGGGCGGGTCGGCCGCGGCCGTTCGTGCGATGGCGAACGCGGCTACGGAAAGAGACAGGTGACGACGAGCCCAGCGCCACTCGGATCGAGATCGCACATGCACGCCGGTGGCTCGTGACTCAGCACGCATGCGCACGTCGGATTCGGCAGGCAATCGGAGGGGAGCGCCGCGCAGTAGCCTTGACCGGCGTCGGGATCGCACGCGCTCGCATCGCCCGCATCGAATACGAACGGCATTTTCCCGCCGCTGAAGTGCTCGCACATGTTGGCGACACCGTTGCAGACGCAGTCGTTGCAGAGAAACGCGCCGCCACCATCGAGCGCCACCGTATGCGCTTCCACGGGTGCGTCACTGGGACCATCGAAGCCGAGGACATCCGAGCCCGCGTCTTTTTTCGAGCTGGCGTCGAAGCCGCTATCGGGCTCGTCGACCGTGGAACCGCAGCCAAACCCGCCGACGAAGCAGCAAACGACCCAAGATAGCTTGTGCATCGATACATGATGACCACCACGGCGCGCTTCCGTTATAGAAAACGCCAACCACGATGACCATCGAGATCCGCGAGCATCGTCCGGGCAAGGACGTCGGCGACTTCATCAACGCCGGGTTCGAAGTGTTTCGCTCCGACCCGATGTGGGTTCCGCCGCTCAACATGGAGTTCAAGGAACGCCTCTCGCCGAAGCACAACCCGTTCTTCGCACGCGCCGACGTCACGCTCTTCACCGCCTGGAAGAACGGCCGCATCGCCGGTCGCTGCTCGGCGACAATCGATCGCGAGCACATCAGAGTCTGGAAGGACGACACCGGCTTCTTCGGTTTCTTCGACACCATCGACGATCAAGAGGTCGCCACCGCGCTCATGACCTCCGCCGAGAAGTGGCTCCTCGCGCGCGGCATGAAGCGCATGATCGGCCCGCTCTCGCTCTACGCGAACGACGAGATCGGTTGCTTGATCGAAGGCTTCGACTACCCACCGAACTTGATGATGGCGCACTCGCAAAAATACCAAGCGAAGCTCATCGAAGGCACCGGCTGCGAAAAAGAAAAAGATCTCCTTTGTTGGAAATACGACGCCGCCGCGCCGTTTCCCGCGCGCGTGCTGAAAGCCTGGGAGAGCATCAAGAAGCTTCCCGAAGTGAAGCTCCGCTCGGTCGACCCTTCGCAGATGGAGCGCGAGCTCACCGACATCATGTCGATCTACAACGACGCCTGGCAGGGCAAATGGGGAATGGTGCCCGCGCTTCCCGACGAGGTGAAGAAGATCGCCAAAGACATGAAGCTCATCCTCGACCCAGACATCGCCTTCATGGCGGAGATCCACGGCAAGCCCGTCGGGATGTGCATCACGTTGCCGAATCTCAACGAAGCCATCGGCGATCTCGGCGGCAAGCTCTTCCCGTTCGGTTTCGCGAAGCTCCTCTGGCGCGTGAAAGTGAAGCACCCGGAATCAGCTCGCTTGATGATGCTCGGCATCAAAGGCGAAGCGCGCACCAACGTGAAGCGCTACGGCGGCCTCTCCGCGGCGATGTACGTCGAGGTCGCGAAGCGCGGCTACGCCAAGGGTTACAAATGGGGCGAGCTCTCGTGGACCCGCGAAGACGACGCCCCCATCAACCTCGGCATCCGCTCGATGGGGGCCAAGGTCTACAAGAAATACCGGGTCTTTCGTAAAGCCCTCGCGTAGCGCTGGCGTAGGCGTGGCATTCCTGCGATGCTCGCTCGTTAAAGCATGTCTGCAGTGCCCGAGCCGTCTGCTTCGACCTCCAGTCCGGATATGCCGGTGGAGATTGGCCAGGTTCTTGCGGGCAAATACAAAGTCGAAGGCGTGCTCGGCATTGGCGGCATGGGCGTCGTCGTCGCCGCGCGACACCTTCAGCTCGATCAAAAAGTCGCGCTGAAGTTTTTGCTGCCGCAAGCGATGCAAAGCGCTGAAGCGGTCGAGCGGTTCCAGCGCGAGGCGCGCTCCGCCGTGCGGCTTCGTAGTGAGCACGTCGCGAAAGTCACGGATGTCGGGGTCCTCGACAACGGCGCGCCGTACATGGTCATGGAGTACCTCGACGGCGCCGATCTCTCGCGCGTCGTCGGCGCCACGGGCTCGATCACCATCGACGAAGCGGTGGGCTTCGTGCTCCAAGCATGTGAGGCGATCGCCGAAGCGCACTCGCTTGGCATCATCCATCGCGATCTCAAGCCGCAAAATCTTTTCGTCACGCGCCGAGTCGACGGCAAACCGCTCATTAAAGTTCTCGACTTCGGCATCAGCAAAAATCTCGACACGCAAGCGGGGCTCTCGCTCACGCGCACGTCGTCGATCATGGGCTCGCCGCTCTACATGTCGCCCGAGCAAATGCGCTCGACGAAGAACGTCGACCAGCGCTCGGATATTTGGGCGCTCGGCGTCATCTTGTACGAGCTCTTGACGGGGCGCGTGCCGTTCGAGGCCGAAGCGATCCCCGAGCTGTGTCTCAAGGTCGTCCAAGACGCACCCGACTCGCCGAAGTCGTTGCGACCGGATTTGCCCGAAGGCCTCAACTCGGTCGTCTTGAAGTGCCTCGAGAAGGAAGCGAAGAACCGCTTCGTGAACGTCGCCGAGCTCGCCGCGCACCTCGAGCCGTACTCGGAAGTCTCGCGCGGGTCGACCGAGCGCATCGCCGCGACACTCAACGTTCCGTCGCGTCCACCGATGGTGAGCATTCCCGTGTCGTCTGCCGATCCGAAAATCGGGACAGGCGGCACCGCGTGGGGCACGACGCAAACCGAGCTCGCGCGCAAACGGCGCATGCCGTTCATCGCCGGGGGCGTCGCGCTGGTCGCGGGCATGACGATCGCGTTCTTCGCGTTCCGATCGTCCGCAGAGAAAACAAACGCGGCGTCCTCCGCAACGGCGACCGTGACGGCCCCGCCGACAACGACAGCGACCGTCACGCAAGCCGCGACCGCCGAGGTCGCAACGACAGCGACGAGCGCACCCTCTGCGTCGTCCGTCGCGACGACCACGCAAACACAAAAGCCGCTCGGCACCGCAAAACCTGGGGGATCCGCAATCGCGAAGCCCACATCGACCGCGAAGACGACGGCTTCACCAACGATGACTGCGCCGCCGAAGAACTTCGAGTAAAAAGGTTTCGCATGAAACGCTTGGGCGTCACGCTCTGCGAGGCCTTCGTCGTCGCCATGGTCGCCACGTCACCCGTGTTCGCGCAATCGAACGACGGCCCCAACTTCCAAGCCATCTCGGCCGCAAAGACGCTCTTCGAGCAAGGTCAGAAGCAGCTCGAAGAAAAAAACTTCGACGCAGCATGCGCGAGCTTCAAGGCGAGCAACGAAGCGGTCGCGCGCGTCGGCACCCTTCTCAATCTCGGCGACTGTTACGAGAAGGCGGGCCACCTCGCGAGCGCGTGGGGCGCCTACTTCGATGCGATCAATCTCGGTCGCCGTCAGGGCAAGCCCGAGTACGAAGAGTACGCGCAGAAAAAGAAAGACAACCTCGAACCGCAGCTCGCGAAGATGACCATCGTCGTTCCACCCGACGTCAAGGTGGAGGGCATGAAGATCACTCGCGACAAAGTCGTGGTCGAGCCGAGCGCGTGGGGCGTTGCAATCGCCGTCGACGCAGGCAAGCACTCCATCGACGTCACCGCGCCGCGCAAGGTGCCGTTTCACACGGACGCAGTCGTCGACGACGAGCACAAGCTCGTCGAAGTGAAAGTCGAAAAGCTCGCCGAGGCGCCCATGGCGTGGGCGAGCTCGCGTCAGCCGCAAATCATCGAGCGCATCGTCGAAGTGCCAAGCGCGTGGACACCACTTCGCATCGGTGGCGTCGTCGCTGGCAGCTCGGGCATCGTCGCCGTCGCGCTCGGTAGCGTGCTCGGGCTCATCGCAAACGACAAATACACGACGGCGCTCAACCAGGAATGCGGCGGCGTTTCGAGCGGCTGCACCGCGCAAGGCGCATCCGACGGGCGCGCCGCACACGATCTCGCGTCCGTCGCGACGGGCCTCTTCGTTTCGGGTCTCGTGCTTACCGCAGTGGGTGTCACGCTGTTCATCGTCGGCACACCATCCAACCGCGTTGTCGGGCCGAAAGGTGACACGCAGGTCTCGATTCGGGTCACGCCCGGTGGCGCCGTGGTTGCGGGCACGTTCTGATGCGCGCGCGAAGCATCATCGCCATTGGTGCGGTCGGTGTCGGCCTGGTTGCCTGCGCTGATTTATTGGGTTTCAAAGATTTGGAAGAAGGCGATGGCGCCGCACCCGACGTGAACGTGCCCGACACGAAGGCCGACGTCGACTCGTGCAAGCACACGACCGTGCCCGCGCAGCCAACCACGAACGACGGCACGCAATCGCCCGGGGATTTGACGTTCGCGATTCGGCACGTCTACTTCACGTCGTCGCCCGATGGCGGCGCACCTTCGGCCGGATACGATCTCGACAATCACTGCACGACCGACCTCGCCTCGTCTTCATGCATTCCCGCAAGTGGCTCGCCAACGATCGATCAAACGGGCGGCATCGACGACGAGTCCGTCTCGCTTCTCAATACGCTCATCACTGCGCAACCGAGCCTCGCCGGGTCGCTCAGCGATCCATCGCTCAACGCTGCGGTCGCCGCGGGTGACTTCACGATTCTCCTCCGACTTTATGGTTACAAAGGCGGCGCCAACCAAACGTCGTCGTCGGGCATTTCGCTCGGCGCACAATCATCTCCGGGGCCCACGTCCTTGCCGCCCTCGTTCGACGGCGGCGATCGTTGGTTCCCCGCCGCAGACGACACCACTGGCGGCCTCGAAGGCGGCACGAACTTTCCATCGCAGCTTTCGTCGAACGTCTACGTCACGAACAACATCCTCGTCGCCACGTACACGACGAGTGTCACGCTGCGCCTCATCGTTCCCACGGGCAGCTCCATCTCGGGGCCGCTCATCGTCATTCTGACCCATCCCGTTTTGACGGGCCGCATCGTTGCCCGCGGAGACGGGCGATACGATCTCGTCGACGGAGTCGTCGCGGGTCGATGGGCCGCCAACGACATGCTCCGAGCCATTGCGCCGCTGAAGATCAGCGGCGGTCCACTGTGTGATTTCTTGGGCGGCTCGGTGTATCCAATCCTCAGCACGAGCGTGTGCGGCGCGCGCGACATCAACGCCGCCGGTAATGATGACGGAACGCACGCATGCGACGGCCTTTCGGTCGCCCTCGCGTTCGATGCCGTTGCTGCGAGCGTCACGAACGCGCCAGCGCCATTCCCAACGTCGACCACACCGTGTGCCGATGCGGGAGTCTGTCCCAACTAGCGGATTCTAGGCCGACCTTGAGCCTTCTTTACGTGGTGACGCGGGCGCCGCGCTGGCTACGGATCTTAGTGAGCCATCGTGATTGTGAAGCGCGTCATCGTCTGGTTGTCTCTCGCCCTTGCGCTAGCTGGCGCTGGCGTTGGCGGATGGCGCTGGCACGCGACGCACAAGAAGCCGGACATCACCTACAAAACGGCAGCGGTCGAGAAGCGGCACATCGCAGCGAAGGTCACTGCGAGCGGCACGCTCTCCGCGCTCGTCACCGTGCAGGTTGGCGCGCAAGTGAGTGGGCGCATCACCAAGCTCAATGCGGACTTCAACTCGGTCGTGAAAAAAGGCGAGCTCGTCGCGGTGCTCGACCCAGCGCTCTTCGAGGCAGCAGTGCAGCAGGCGCAAGCAAACTACGACCAAGCGGCGGCGGGCCTCGCTAAATCGAAAGCCGGAGCCGACCTCGCCGACAAGCAGCTCGCGCGCACGAAAGCGTTGAACCAACAATCGCTCGCGTCGCAACAAGATCTCGACACCGCGATCAGCGGGCTCGATAGCGCCAAAGCTGACGTGCAGCTCCAGCGCGCGAACATCGAGCAGGCGCAGGCGTCGCTCAGCCAGGCGCGCGTGAATTTGTCGTACACGAAAATATTTTCTCCGATCGATGGCGTCGTGATTTCGCGCAACGTCGATGTCGGGCAAACCGTCGCCGCCTCACTCCAGGCCCCCGTGCTTTTCACGATCGCCGAAGACCTCCGCAAGATGCAGGTCGACACGAACGTGTCCGAAGGCGACGTCGGCCGCTTGAAGGAAGGGATGCCCGCGTACTTCACGGTCGACGCCTATCCCGGCAAGCGCTTCAAAGGCAGCATTGGGCAAATCCGCAACGCCGCAACGAACGTGCAGAACGTCGTCACGTACGACGCCGTCATCAAAGTCGACAACGATCAGCTCGAGCTTCGGCCCGGCATGACCGCCAACGTCACGATCACGTACGCGGAGCGCAACGACGCGCTCGCGGTTCCGAACGCGGCGCTTCGGTTTCGCCCGGTGGATGCGCCCGCGGAGGCCAAGAAGTCCGGCGGCGGGCACAAGCGCGAGCAAGCCGACGACACGCGCACCCTTTGGGTGATGCACGGCGACACGCCTTCGGCCGTGACCGTTCACGCGGGCCTCACCGACGGGCTCGTCACCGAAATCCTCGAGGGCGATGCGCACGAGGGCGACGCCATCGCGATCGACACGCTCGACAGCTCGGCTCCCGCACCCACGACTTCCGCAACGACGCGTAGCCCCTTCGGCGGCGCAGTCGCCGGTGGTGGTGGCGGCGGTGGCGGCGGTGGCGGACGAAGAGGCTTCTGATGGCGCTGCTCTCGCTCGACGCGGTCGAAAAAACGTACGGCGAGGGCGACGCCGCGGTTCACGCGCTGCGCGGAGTGTCGCTCCAAGTCGAAGCGGGCGAGTTCGTCGCGATCATGGGCGCGAGCGGCTCGGGCAAGTCCACGCTGATGAACATTCTCGGGTGTCTCGATCGCCCGTCGCGCGGCCGATACAACCTCGATGGGCGCGAAGTGTCGGCGCTCAATCGCAACGAGCTCGCCGTCGTACGAAACCGCGTGCTCGGCTTCGTGTTCCAGAGCTTCAACTTGCTTGCGCGAACGAGTGCGCTCGAGAACGTCGAGCTGCCGCTTCTCTACGCGGACGTCCCCTCGAAGCAGCGTCGGGAGCGTGCACACCGCGCGCTCGATCGCGTGGGGCTTGCCGACCGTATGAGTCACTACCCGAATCAGCTCTCCGGTGGTCAACAGCAGCGCGTGGCGATCGCGCGCGCGCTCGTCACGGAGCCCAAGGTCATCCTTGCCGACGAGCCCACCGGGAATCTCGATTCGAAAACCTCGCTCGATGTGATGGCGCTTTTTCAGGAGCTCTCGCCCGTCACGGTGATCGTAGTGACGCACGAGCCGGACATCGCCGAGTACGCATCGCGCGTGATCGTCGTACGCGATGGGCTCGTGCAATCCGACACGCGCCAAAACCCACGACGCGCATACCGGCAAAACGCAGCCGAAGCGACGGGATGAAGCGATGAGTCCCTTGCAGACTGCACGCATCGCGTCGCGCGCACTCGTGCGCAACAAGCTCCGCTCGTTCTTGACGACGCTCGGTGTCGTCATTGGCGTGGGGGCCGTCATTGCGATGATGGCGATCGGGTCGGGGGCGAAAGCCCAGGTCGAAGCCGCGTTCGCCGCGATGGGGACGGATTTACTCGTCGTCTTGCCAGGGTCGACGAGCACGAGCGGCGTTCACGGCGGCTTTGGCTCCATGCCCACGCTGACATGGGACGACATGGCAGCGATTCAAGATCCCGATCAAACACGCAACGTGAAGCTCGCCGCGCCCGCGCTTCGCTCGAGCTTGCCCATCGTGAGCGAAGACCAAAACTGGACCACCAGCGTGACCGGAACCACGGCCGACTACTTCGACGTCCGAAACTGGAAAGCGGCGCAAGGCGTCGTGCTCACGCAACAAGACTCGGACACGACGGCCAAGGTGATCGTCCTCGGCGCGACGGTGTCGGAAAAACTCTACGGCGCAAGCGCGAACCCCGTCGGCCAAAGCGTGCGCGTCGGCACGAGCCAATATCGCATCGCGGGCGTGCTCGTGCGCAAAGGCCAATCGCCGACGGGTCAAGACTACGACGACGCCGCGTTCATCCCGGTGACGACGTTCGGACAAAAAGTGCAAGGCGGCCTCAAGAAATATTTGTCGGGCACGATCTACGTCGAAGCGAAATCGGGCCAGACGGCACAAGCGCAAGAAGAGATCACGGCGCTCTTGCGAGAACGCCATCACCTCGGCCAAGGCGAAGACGACGATTTTTCGATTCGCAACTTGAGCGAGATCGCCGGCGCGCAAGAAGAGGGCACGAAGACGATGACGACGCTTCTCGCGAGCGTCGCAGCTGTGTCACTTCTCGTGGGCGGCATCGGCATCATGAACATCATGCTGGTCAGCGTCACGGAGCGAACGCGCGAGATCGGCGTGCGCATGGCGCTCGGTGCGAAGCCATTCGACGTGCTTTCGCAGTTTCTCGCGGAGGCGCTTTCGCTCTCGATGATGGGAGGGCTGCTCGGCGTCGGGTTTGGCTTGGGCACGAGCGCGTGGCTCGCGGCGCGTTTCAAGTGGCCCGTGCTGGTTCAACCAGACGTCATCATCATTGCCGTCGTGTTCAGCGCGCTCGTGGGTATCGGTTTCGGGCTCTACCCAGCATACAAAGCCTCGAAGCTCGATCCGATCGACGCGCTTCGGTACGAGTAAACGTATGGTACAAGCGAGAGAAGATGCCGGGTCGGAAAACGCTGATCGTCGGAGCCACCGGGCGCCTCGGCGTTGCCATCGCGCATGCGCTTCACGCGCGCGGCGATCACGTCGTGCTCACGGCACGCGATCCGAACAAGCTCGAAGTGATGTCGCGTGATCTTGGCGATGCACCGTATGCGGTCGCCGATCTTTTGAAGAACGACGCCGTCGAGACAATCGTCGCCACCTTGCGCGAAAAGAAGATCGCCATCGACGACCTCGTGCTCGCGTGTGGTCCGTTCCCACGCACGCCGTTCGAAGCGCTTCGTCGAGAAGATCTCGAGCGAACAATCACCGTTCACGCCATTGCGCCGCTTCTCCTCGTTCACGCGCTCAAGGACGATCTCGCGCGCGGCCACGGCGCCGTCGTCGCGCTCGGCGACGCGGGCATCTCGCGCCCGTACGAAAACCACGTCGCGTACATCACGTCGAAAGGCGCGCTGGCCACGGGCCTCCGCGCGCTCTCCGTGGAGCTCGCGCCCGACGTCCGCGTCAACATGCTCGCCCTCGGCATCGTCGCCGACCCCGAAGCCGACGCCGACCCCTTGCGCACCCACCGCCTCGCAAGCCGCTCGCCGCTCGGCCGCTTCGGCACCGCCGAAGAAGTGGTGCACGCCACGCTCGCCCTCCTCGACGCCACGTGGGCAACCGGCGAAATCTGGGGCATCGGCCGCTAACTCACCCTAAGAAAGCCGCCAAGGCGCCAAGGCGCCAAAAGAGGGAGAGGGTTCGAACCACGCGTTACGCTCGGTTCGAACCCATTCTCTTCTCGTCTGCTGGCGCCTTGGCGGCTTTCTTAGGGTGGGTGTCCCTACTTTTTGCCTTTGCGTTGAAGCTGTTGTTTGGCGGCTGTGGCGATAGGGCCGGTTACGTTTTTGCTGCGGGAGATGGATTTTACGTCGTGCTCGAACAGGTACGGGATGAGCTTCATCGCGATGTGCATCGGCGTGCGGGGGTTTTGCACCAAGTTCAATTTGATTTGGTAGCTCGACTTCCATTTTGACGAGCGCGCGATCTCCATCAAGACGTCGTCGGTGACGTTTCGCATCGCCGAAATTCGAACGGCCTCGTTCTCTTGAATCTGCGGGCTCTTCACCGCGGCGCGCGCGACGAGCTTGTTCGAATCGCGAATGAGGATCGCGCGCTCCGCCGCGCTCCCGACCATCGCCGTGCGAATTTTTTCGGATTGGCTCATGTCCGCGATGCGTGTGTGCACCGGGATGAACTTCTTCTTCAGTTCTTCTTTGCCTGTTGCCTCGTCGAGCGCGTGGGTGTCGTCTTTCTCGGCTTCGGCCGCGAGTTGCGCGCCGAGCTCGGTCGTCTCTTTGAAGAGCACGTCCGAGAACGTGAGCTCGGCTGTTGGCTCGGGCACGAGCTCCTCGGAAATGGCGAGCACGGCTTCTTCGAACGCGGGAATGCCTTCGAGCTTGATCTTGTTTCGCACCGCGAGCTCGAGCAGGCGATTCGCCGTCGACATGCGCGTGTGTTTGTTCAAGTAGAGCTTTTCGATGATGGTCTGGTTCGCGAGCAGTCGCTCTTCGTTGGTCGCGACGAGCTCGGAGATCTCCTCGTTGCAGCGACTCGCGATGCCCGCGACCGTCGACGGAGCAATCTGGTCGAGCGCCAGAAAGCGCACCATCATCACCGGGTCGGCGATGTACGACGGCGCAATGAGGTCGATGACACCCGCATGCAGCTCTGGCGTGAGCGCGCTCTGGAGGAGCTGCGGGGGCAGCTTTGCGAGCGTTTCGCCCGCAACCTTCGCGATTGCGGCGTCGGCCGACTCGGCGAGGAGAGCGATGACGGTAAGGGCGTCGTCGGGCTTGAGACCCGGCGCGATGCCGCGTGCAGCCATTTGCCGCAGCGGAGCGGGCGTTTTCACGTCCAGAATGCGCTGCGCGGGCACGGACAGCTGAGCGGCTTCGACGGGAGGATTCACCTTTTATTCAGCATACTGACGGGATCTCACGGGGGCTAGCGAACAGCTGCGAGGCGAATTATCTTGGTGCGACGAACGGAGGGTTCAACGACATGGGTGTGTTCGATTTCGTGAAGCAGGGCGTGCAGGAAATGATGATCGCGAGGCCCGATCATCTGAAGAGCCTCATCGTCTACAAGCACCCGGATCAAAACGTCCCGATGTATTCGCAGCTCACCATCGACAGCGATGAGTGCGCCGTGTTTTTCAAGGACGGCAAGGTTCAAGGCGTGCTGCCGTCGGGTCGTCACACACTCCAATCGCAGAACATCCCGTTCCTCAACAATCTCATCACGAGCTACACGGGTGGCAACGTCTTCATCGCCGAAATCTTCTTCGTGAAGACATCGCCGATTTACGGCGTGCAATTCGGCGGCCCCATCGGCGACATGCTCGACCCGCTCACGGGCGAGCAAGTCACGCCGCGCATCTTCGGTGAGTTCTCTGTCGTCATCGTCGATCCCGTTCGCTTCGTCGTGGGCTACTACGGCCAAGCCGCCGGCGGTGACAACGACCACACCCTCAGTTGGGTGAAGGGCATCTTCCTCAACGGCGTCCGCACGACGCTCGGTGAGCTCTGCGAGGTCGAAGGCAAGAGCGTCCTCCAGTCGATGAGCCTACGCCAGAAGCTCGCGCTCCAGTTCGTCGCCAAGTGCCCCGAGCTCGCCGACATCGGCATCAAGATCCTCCAAATGGGGGATTACCAAATCAACTTCAGCGATGAAGACAAGCAACGCCTCCAAGAGGCGAACGCCGAAATCGCACGCGCCCAACGCGCCGTGAAGGTGAAGCAGATCGGCGTCGCGGGCGCCGCAGCCGACGCACAAGCCAAGCAGTTCGAGCTCGACCAGAAATACGGGCAAGACGCTCGCTACGTTCAGAACCTCGCCGGCAACTACCAGAACTACGCTGGCGGTCAGGCGATGATCGGCGCAGGGCAGGGCATGGCGGCTCACGGCGTCGGCGACAGCGGTCTCGCTGGCGCAGGCGTTCAGATGGCGATGGGCGCGGCGATGGCCGGGCAGATGGTTGCTCAGCAACCGCGCGCACCACAACCCGGCGCTCCTCCGAACTTCGCTCCTGGTGCGGCGGCAGCGCCCGTCAGCTGCTCGAAGTGCGGCACGGCTCAACCTCCCGGCAAGTTCTGCAACGAGTGCGGAACGCCGCTCGCGGTCGCGAAGAAGTTCTGCACCGGCTGTGGCATCGACGTCGCTGGGAAGTTCTGCGCCAACTGCGGAACCGCAGCTCCGTAGGCTCAATCGCGATAGAATCGCGGGTGCTTGCACAAGCACACGCTCGACCTCCGGCATCTGATCAAACAGTGTCCTGAATGCGCGCGGCGCTTCAGTCACACGGCGATGTTTTGTCCGTTCGACGGCGCACTGCTCATCGACGCACAAGCGACCGACGAAAAGCTCGATCCGCTTCTCGGCGTGACGATCGACGCCCGTTACGCGATCGAGGCCGTGCTCGGCGAAGGCGGCATGGGCACCGTGTATCGAACGCGCCACGTAACGCTCGGGCGAGCGCTCGCGCTCAAAGTGTTACGAAGTGATCTCGCGCAAGAGCCCGAGCTCGCCGCTCGATTTCTCGTCGAGGCGCAGGCGACGGCGGCGATCGAACACCCGAACGTCGTGTCGATCACCGACTTCGGGCGACTACCCGATAAACGCCCATATTTCGTGATGGAGCTCCTCACGGGCCAGACGCTTTCCGCGCTCATTCGTGCGGGCGGGCCGCTGCCCGCGAGCGCGGCCGTGCACGTGGCCATCGCGATTGCGTCGGGCCTCGAAGCCGCGCACGCGGCGGGAGTCGTGCATCGCGACCTCAAACCCGAGAACGTCTTTCTGCTCGATGACGCATCGAAAGAAGTTCGCGTCGTCGACTTCGGTGCAGCGCTCATCGTCGGCGCAAGTCGACTCACGAAGAAGGGCGTGGTGTTCGGCACGCCGTATTACATGTCGCCCGAGCAAGCCGCCGGCAAAGACGTCGATCATCGCGCCGACATCTACGCGCTCGGCGTGATGCTCTACGAAATGCTGACGGCGCGAGTTCCGTTCGAAGGTGACACGTACATGGGCGTTCTCACGCAGCACATGTTCGTTTTGCCGAAGCCGCCGTCGGAGGCATTCCCGGATTTGTGCGGCAAGCTCGGCGCGGTCGAAGCGGTCTTGCTACGCGCGCTCGAGAAAGATCCCGCCGCGCGCTTCCCGACGATGCACGCATTCGCCGAAGCGCTCGTTCAATCGCTCGATGCACGCCTGGGCCCGTCGTGGCCCAGCCCAGAGCGCGTGAGCTCGGCCCCAAAAGGGATCGCGGATTCGATCGAGCTCCCGACGATGGGCGAAATCCTTCACTCGATCACGGCAAGTGCGGTAGCCGCTCGCCGGCGCAAGCTTCGGACGCTGACGGTTGTGGCCCTGACTTCCCTCGTGGCGATCGTGGCCATCGCTGCGGCGGTCCACGCCTACTCCACCCCATCCGTGTCCGCCTCGACCTCCGCCTCCGCCTCCGGCCCCGCCTCCGTCTCCACCCCCGCCTCCGTCTCCGCCTCCGTCTCCACCCCCGCCTCCGCCTCCGCTTCCGCCTCCGCGAACGCCAACGCCAACGCAAACGCCGACGCCAACGCCAACGCGTCCGTGCCGACTCCGCAAGCGACGACGCCCCTTACAAAACCCCCCCGTCCGCACCCCACGTCAAAACCCGCGACCGTGAACGCCCTCGGCCCAGATCCCTTCGAGCAGCGCTAAATCCCTCAATTGCTTGACACCTTGGCGATGCGGCGACCATTCTTCGGTTCGCTCGCGTGGCCAAGCTCCAACTTCTCCTCGTAGACGCTGATCCTCGCAGCGTGCGCGTGCTCGAGGTGAGCCTCAAAAAGGCGGGCTTCTCGGTGACGACGGCCCAAGACGGCCTCGACGCCCTCTCGAAGCTCGAGCTTTCCACGCCCGATCTCGTTCTTTCCGACACGCGGCTGCCGAAGCTCGACGGATACGCGCTCGTGCGGCGTTTGAAGGAGCGGCCCGAGTGGGCTGGCATTCCGGTCGTATTTTTGACGAGCCAAAAGTCGATCGAAGACAAAATTCGCGGGCTCGAGCTCGGCGTCGAGGACTACCTCACCAAACCGATTTTCGTGCGCGAGCTCCTCGCGCGCGTGAACTTGCTGATCAACCGGCGCACGCAGGAATCGATCGCCACGACGCGCAGCCTCACCGGCCGCACGCGCTTCACCGGCTCCATTCAAGACATGGCGGTCGTCGACCTCTTGCAGACGTTCGAAGTCTCGCGCAAGAGCGGCATCTTGACGCTTCGATACAACCAACACGTCGCGAACATTTATTTTCGCGACGGCAAAGTCGTCGACGCCGAGCTCGGCCTGCTGCGCGGCGAAGAGGCGATTTACCGCGGCCTGATTTGGAACGAAGCGGATTTCGAAGTCGTGTTCTGCCCGGTCAAGAACGACGACATCATCAACACGTCCACGCAGGGCATCTTGATGGAGGGCATGCGCCGCGTCGACGAATGGGGTCGCTTGCTCGAGCAGCTTCCCGTGCTTTCGACGGTGTTCGAGATCGATCACCAGCAGCTCCTCGAACGCCTCAACGAGATTCCCGACGAGCTCAACGGCATTCTCAAGCTCTTCGACGGCAAGCGAACGCTCATGCAAGTCGTCGACGAATCGCCGTTCGAAGATTTGTCGACGCTCTCGACGATCTCGAAGCTGTATTTCGAAGAGCTCCTCGTACCGCGCGCGCAGATCGATCCAGCGCATGAAGAGGTCGTGCCATCATCGGATGGCGCAGGCGCGAGCATGCGACCGCCACCGGGTGGGCATCCGAGCGACGAGATGCTCGTCGTGCCTGCAGCCGAGACGACCGCGCCGCCTCCGGTCGTTGCGGGTCCCCCGACACTCGCCGCGCCGGGCGGAGCGCCCGCCGTGCCACCTCCGCCTCCTGAGCCGTTCGTTCCCGCGCAAACGACCGCGCCTCCGCCTGCGGTCGAAAAGGAGAAGCCCGAAAAACGGCCCGAAGCACCCAAGCCGGATGCCGCAACCGCGCCGGGCGCAACGACGCAAGTGATGGCAGCGATGACGCTTCCGCAACCGCCGCAGCCGCGCTCGGCGCCGCCGCTTCCGCCCAAGGCATCGCGACGTCAGTACGCTACGACCCTCCGCGAATTTCCAAAAGTTCCCGACACGATTCGCCAGCCTTCGCCGGAAGAAAACGCGGAGGTTGCACCGCGAGCCGGCGAGACCGAGACGGACTCGCAAAAAGAAACGCATCGCGAGGGTCGTGGCACCGCGGTGATGCCGGTCGTGACGGCAGTGGCAGCGGCGAGCGTGAAACAAGAAGACCTCTCCGCGAGCCTCAAAGCGGATGAGCTCGAGGACGACGAAGAGTACGAAGACGACGACGACGAATACGAAGACGACGACGACGAGGACGAGTACGAAGACGACGACGAAGACGTCGACGAAGACGCGGTGCCAACGAACAAGCCGCCCGGCGCACCCGACGTCGGCGCGGCCGCGGCCACACAAGGGCCGACGAGCGCGGACGAGCGAGCGCGCCCGACCGTACCCGCGCAGCACGATGCGCCTCTGCCGAACGAGTCTTCGTCTCACTCGCCGCAAGGCTCTCGCAGCGCGCCCACCGTTCCGCGTCGTCCACTCAGCGCGGTGAGCGCGCCGGAGCACACCGAAGAAGAGCTCGCAGTGATCCCCGGAGCTTCACCGATTGGCCGCCGCATGATCGCGGGTGTGATCGCGTTCGCGCTCGTTGCGGGCCTCGGGATTGGTCTCGTCAAGTGGTACGACGCCATGCGCGCGACGCCGACCGTGCCGAACGCAACGCAAGCAACGACGCACGAGCGCGATATTCCGCCGCCGCCGAGCGCGTCCGTGACGGCAACGACCTCGTCGACCGCCGTTGCGCTGCCGACCGAAGACGCCGCGATGATCGAGATCGAGCCGAACCCAACAGCGACAGCAACCGCGACGGCGACGGCGACGGCAACAGCAACCGCGACGCAAACGGCGACAGCAACGGCGACCGCTACGGCTACAGAAACGGCGCCCGTCGGTGGTGGCTCGCTCATTGCGCGCGCGCAGAAAGCGCTCGATCGTGGTCAAACAGGAACGGCGATCAACCTCGCGCAACAGGCAACGGCCGCGACCCCGAACGACGCAGAAGCGTGGCTCACGCTTGGCGGCGCATACGACATGGCCGGCAACCACACGGCCGCGCGAAACGCGTATCAAAGCTGCGTGACGAAGGGCAGCGGGGCGCGCGTCGCCGAATGCAAAGCCCTCATCGGGCAATAGCTCGCAGCCGACTCACCGCCGCACGCGCGGGTCGAGCACGGCGTACGACACATCGACGAGCAAGTTCGCGAGCACGATCGCGGCCGACGACACGATGACCGTGCCCATGATCACGGGCCCATCACGATCGAGAAGAGCGCTCACGCTGAGCGCGCCGAGGCCCGGCCACCGGAAGAGCGTCTCCGTGACGATGGCGCCGCCGACGAGTGCGCCGAGATCGAGCCCGATGAGCGTCACGAGCGGCACGAGCGCATTTCGGAGCGCGTGTTTGAGCCACACACGCCACATCGGGAGGCCCTTCGCGCGCGCGGTGCGCACGTGGTCTTGTTTGATCGAGCCGATGAGCTCGTCGCGCACGATGCGCGTGTAATACGCGGCGCCGTAGATCCCGAGCGTGAGCGCGGGGAGAATGATCGACACCATGTGATCGAGCACGGTGTCGCCGAACCCATCGAGCGGCAAAAGTCTCAAGCGATGCGCGAGCACGAATTGGAGCAAGAGCCCGATGATGAACGTGGGCGCGGAAATCCCGACGAGGCTTGCTCCAACGGTGAGGTGATCAATCGCCGTGTTGCGCTTCACGGCAGCGATGAGCCCGGTAAAAACGCCGATGAGCGTTTGCACGAGAACGGCCGCGATGGCGAGCATGAGCGTCCGAGGGAATCGCTCGCCGAGAATGGTCGTGACCGCGCGGCGCTGCTGGTAGCTCTTTCCGAGATCGAAATGCAGCGGCCCCGCGTTCGCGCACGTGCCGTGCTCGGGATCTTTCTTCTCGATGTGCGAGGGCCCAAAGTGCACGAGCCGGCGCATGAAGCGCCCGTATTGCTCGAGCACGGGTTTGTCGAGCCCGAGCTGCTGCCGGATACGCTCGACGTCCTTCGGCCGCGCTTGGGCACCGGCGACCATGCGCGCCGGATCGCTGGGGAGCACGTTGTTGATGAAGAACGTCACGGTCGTCGTCGCCCACACGACGAGCACGGCCCACGCAATTCTCCGGAACGCGCGCTTGATCAACGAAGCGCTCCAAGGAGCGAGCCGAGCGCGTCACGAGAGGTCGCGGCGCGGCGCGCATGCTTCGCCGGTTTGTCGATCCAGACGTCACGCACGTAGTTGGACCACACGGCGCTCCAACGGAGTTCGCGCACGTACGGCTGGTGCACTCCGTAGAAGCGGTACTGATACTCCATCGCCCACGGCGCCTCGTCGCACACGATTGCGTCGGCCTCGTCGTAAATCGATTTGCGCACACCTGGGTCGAGCTCTTTGCGACCGCGCACGAGGAGCTCGTCGAGCTTTGGATTCGAATAGAACGCGCCGTTGTTCGAGTCTTCGTCGTTGATCGCGCTCGTGGCGAAGAGACTTTCGAAAAAGTCGCTGGCGTCGGGAAAATCCTGGCTCCAGCTGGCAGGTGCAATCGCCACCGCGCCGCGGCGCTTCGTCATCATCAAGTAGGTGGGGTAGCTGACGATTTTGATCTCGATGCGAAGCCCGATCTTCGCAAGCTGCTGCTGAATCACTTGCGCGGTGCTTTCGAAGAGCCCTTGCTTGTAGATGGGGTACGTGACCGGCTTGGGCCAACCGCCAGTGCCCGTCGCCGGATCATAGGGAAAACCCGCACGTTTCATGTGCTCGAGCGCTGCGGCGTAGTCATACTTCTGCGCGGGAAATGTTGGGTCGTCGCCGCCCAGCACGGGAACGATCACGCGATTCAGCGCGACGAGCGCGGAGCTCTTCACCATCCGGAACTGCTCGCGGTCGATCGCCGCTGCAACCGCGCGTCGAACCTCGATGTTGTCGAACGGCGCCATCTCGACGTTGAGCTCTTCGCCACCGATCGATGGAATGACGTCGTACCCGCCAAGCGGCTTCCAACGCGGATCGCCTTGATACCGGAAAGTGTCTGGCGTCGTGAGCTCTCGGTCGATGTCGATGTCGCCCTGCTCGAGCTTGAAGCGCTGCGTGACGAGATTCATCCCGAACGAGTAGGTGATGGCGTCGAGGCTCGGCTGACCGGGCTTCCACCAACCATCGAAGCGCACGAGGCGAAGCCCACGACCGCGGTCCCAGGAGTCGAGCTTGAACGGGCCTGCCCCGCACGGCGCCCAAGTGTCTTCGTATTTGTCGCCCGCCGATGGACACACGGGCCGGAGCGCTTGCATCGCAAACGCCGGAAGAAATGCGGCGTCGGGCTCGCGAAGACGAATCGCGAGCACACGCTCGCCTTCGACGACGACGCCTTCGAGATGACTCGATGTCTTCTTCTCGTTGTATTCCTCGAACCCGACGATGCGATTGTAGAACGCTGCGAACGAGCTCGGCGTGTCGGGGCTGAGCGCGCGATCGATCGAACGTTTGCACTCGGCGGCCGTGAGGGGGCTGCCGTCGTGGAACTTGAGACCCTCGCGCAAGAAGAAGCGATACGTCATGCCGTCTTCGCTTCGCTCGAAGCGCTCTGCGAGATCCGGGACGACGTGACCGCTCTCGTCGAAGTCGACAAGGCCCGCGAACATGAGCTCGACGGTTTCGCTCGTGAGCACGTCGCTCGCGACGGCTGGGTCGAGCGACTTGATGTCGAACGCCGACGCGAGATGGAGCTCACCACCGCGAACGGGCGCGGTCGCACCGCCCGCAGGAAATGGCGGCGCCGGAGGCTCCCGACAAGCGAGAGCCCACGACGCTACGAGCGCAATTTCAATCTTCTTTCGGATCGAGCGCATCGCGCAGGCCCTCCCCGATGAGATTGAAGCCGAGCACACTGAACAGAATCGCGATCGCCGGCGCGACGAGCAGCCACGGCGCCGATTGATAAACGTCCTGTCCTTCGTAGAGCATGTGTCCCCACGTGGCCGTGGGCGGCGCAATGCCGACGCCGAGATACGAGAGCACGCTCTCGGCGATGATCATCGACGCGACTTGCGAGGTCGAGAGCACGATCACCGGACCCGCGACGTTCGGGAGAATGTGCGACACGAGAATGCGGCGAACGGGTTGCCCGAGCGCGCGCGCCGCGCCGACGTAGTCGAGGTTTCGCACCGTGAGCGTCTTCGCGCGAACGACGCGCGCGGTGCCGAGCCAGCTCGTCAAACCGAGCGTCCACAAAATGGTCGATACGGTCGTGCGATCGAATGCGGCTGCGAGCGCCATCACGAGGAGCAAGAACGGGAACGACAAACCGATGTCGACGAGACGCATCAGCGCGGTGTCGGCGTCGACCGTAGGACCGTCCAATAGCGCTATTTTCCCGCGGAAAAACCACGCAACCGCCAAAAGTGCGAGGGCGACGAGAAGGAGCCCGCTCCCGAGGCGCGCGTGGCTGAAGAGGATCGCAACGAACGCAGCGCCACAGAGGACGACGCTCGCGTACGGAACGCGAACACCCTCGGTGCCTTCGTAAAATCCCGCGACGAGCCCGACGCCCGCGCCAATCACGGTCGAGATCACCGTCGCGCTGATCGCGATGACGAGCGACAGGCGCGCGCCGTACGCGAGACGCACGAACACGTCACGAAAGATGCGATCGGTTCCGAGCCAGTACGTGGCGTTCGGCCCGATGGGCTCGCCGAGTGACGTGGCGCCGTTCACGAAGTCGCTGACGTATGGATCGTGTTTCGCAAAGAAGGGCCCGACGAGCGCGAAGAGCACGAGCATCGCGACGAACACCGCGCCGACGCGTGCGCCGCGGTTCTTCCAAAATCGTTTGCGCGCGCGCGCGTCCAAAAATCTCACGACGAAGGCCTCGCAGAGCTTGAAGACCTCCGCTTGGCGGCGAGGAACTCGAGCGCGATCTCCGCGAAGCGCTCGGGCATTTCTTCGGCAGGCGAGTGCCCGCAATCGAGGAGCTCGAGGCGCGCATCGGGGAGCTCACGCACGAGCTTTTTCGCGAGCGACGCCGACGCAAGCACATCGTGCCGGCCCCAAACGACGAGCGCCGGCGATCCAACGCGCGAGAGGCGAGCTTCGAGCGTGCGCGTGTCGAGGAGCGACTCGAGCACCGCGCTCGCCGCTTCACGCGCCGCCGGCGACTTGAACGCGCCCCACAGCTGATCGAGCCGCGCGACATCGGGAGCCTTGCCGCCGTTGAAGACGTCGCGCCGAAAGTGCCACCCGAGCGCACGCCGCCCATAGAGCTGCTTGAACGCCACCGGCCCAACGACGCGTACACCAAACGCTCGCGCGAACGACAGTGGCCGACTCCCGAAGAGGGGAGGCGCGACCAAAATGACGCGCTCCACCATCGACGGGTGCCGCTCGGCAAGCGCGATCGCAATCGCCGCCCCAAGGCCGTGCCCGCACACCGACAGCGGCGCTGCGTCGAATGCTCCAGCGACGTCAACGAGCGCGTCGGCGAAGCAGTCGAAATCGTAGGCGAAGCGCGAAGGCGTCGGCTTCTCGCTCTCGCCAAACCCGGGTAAATCCACCGAAAGCACGCGAAACCTGGCTGAAAGCGCCTCGAGCGCTCGGTCCCACTCGCCGTGGTCCGACAAGAAATCGTGCACGAGAAGCAGCGGCCGACCCTCGCCGACTTCGGACACGCGAATCCGTGCGTTCTTGCAAACCACGTCACGAATCGTCAAAGCGGGCCGACTTTAGGTTTTTTCGGAAGTCCCGTCGAGTGCCCCACAATCGCCTCAAAGGAGCGCCGAACGGTGCAGAGTGCATCATTGCAGAGTGCACAGACCCCGACGTGAGGCGCTTCGGTCGATTGTTTGCGCAATACACACATTCGACGCACAATGGAATACACGCACTCCATCTGAGCCCAGAAACACGCCAGAAACTTGCGATCTCGCCTGATCGCGGGTTTAGGCTATGACATTGACTGTCATACGATGGAGCTAACCACCCAGAACCACGTCCATCGATGGACAACGCAAAATAAACCCTGTGGATGGATTGACGAGAATCTTTTGAGTAGAATAGAGTCGCGAACGTCTTGCAAAGCTGGTGGAGTTAGCCAGCAATGCAAGCCGCGTTCGCCGAGGGCTTCATGCGCAGCGCACGCGGTCGGCACAAAGTGAGTGGAGCGGGAGAAGTCGGTTCGCTCCAGACATCATCCGTTGTGTTCACCGACGACGAGCTTAGCCGCATAGAGCGCGAGCACGCCGAAGGCGTCACATCGGAGCAGATCGTGGACCTATTCGTGCGCAGGCACCTCCGCTTTACAGAGGCCACCCTTCGCAAGTACGTGCAACTCGGGTTACTTCCGAGAAGCCGCCGGGTCGCGATCGCGGGCGCGCAGCGTGGGTCGCAGGGGCTTTATCCCGCCTCCATCGTTCGCCGCATTCAGCACCTGAAGTCGATGCTGGCTCACTACACGATTCAAGAGATTCAGAGAGAGTTTCTATTCGTTCGCGGCGACATCGAGGAGCTTCAAGGAGCCCTCGAACGAGTTTTCGCGACGCTCGGCGCGGCGGTGAAACCGCGCGACGAGGTAGTGCTTAGGGAGCTTACGGAGGCGAGGACGTTGGCGGCGGAGCTCATGGCGAAGCTGTCCAGCGTGGAGACTCGATTGTCGATGCGGGCCAGGCTGGAATCTCAGTCGCGCAAAGAAGTCGGGTAGCGAAACAAAAAAGGGTCGCGCGAAATCGCGGCTCCGGTGGGAAGAGCCGATGTAGCCGCGTGTGGGACCAGACGGGCCACGCGGTGAGCGGGGATTTCTCCATGCACGACTTGGAGGCAGCGATGGCGACGATCGAAGAGCTCGGAACGGACATCTCGAACGAAGAGCCCACGCTGGAGACGCAAGGAGCCCTCGCGCTCGCGCCGGCAGAAATGCATGGCCCCGAAGTGGAGACCGTCACGCGTGAGCAACGCCGCTCGCGTCGCAAGCGCGACGTGCGCGCGCGGACGATCAGCGTCAAGCGCATGACGAAGCGCGAGCTCGAGCTCGGTCGCTTGCTCTACCCGGACGTCGAAGGCATCGAGCGCCCGGTGCAGCGCGAAGATTGTCAGGGTCACGAGCGGCCGTGTCCGTTCGTATCGTGCAAGCACCACCTCTACTTGGACGTGTCGGCACGCACCGGCGCCATCAAGCTGAATTTCCCGGACCTCGAAGTTTGGGAGATGAACGAGACGTGCGCGCTCGACGTCGCCGATCGCGGCGGCGCAACGCTCGAAGACGTGGGCGGCATCATGAACCTCACGCGCGAGCGCATTCGTCAGGTCGAGGTCAAAGGCCTCGCGAAGCTGCAAGCCCTCCGCGACATGGCCGCGCTCCGCGACTACGTCGACGAAGGCCCCATCGGCAAACGTCGCTTGCCGATCATCGTCGCCGATGACGAAGAGGAAACCGAGAAAGAAGTCGACGACGACGATGACGAAGACGATGTCGTGGTTGCCGTCGCGCCGGGCCCCGTCGCGGTCCCGGAATTCGACGTCGAAGCCTTCGCCGAGGCTGAGCACATCGACTGATTTTCGCTAAGCTCCCGGCGTATGCCGGTGAAGACAGCGCTCGTTTCGGTTTCTGACAAGACAGGTCTCATCGCGTTCGTGCGCGCGCTCACCGAGCGCGGCGTGACGATCCTCTCGAGCGGCGGCACGGCCAAAGCACTCGCGGCGGAAGGCGTTCCCGTCGAGACGGTCGAGAGCTACACGGGCTCGCCCGAAGTGATGGATGGGCGCGTGAAGACGCTCCATCCACGCGTGCACGGCGGCATCCTCTCGCGCGGCGAGCGCGACAAAGGCGATCTCGAGCGCATCGGCGCGCGGCCGATCGATCTCGTCGTCGTGAATCTCTATCCGTTCGAAAAAACCGCGGCGAATCCGGCGTCGTCGCACGAGGACATCGTCGAGAACATCGACATCGGTGGTCCATCGATGGTGCGCTCGGCCGCGAAGAACCACGCGCGCGTCGCCGTCGTGTGCGATCCGGCCGATTACGATCGCGTGCTCTCGGAAATTCGCGCCGCCGGCGACGTTGCCGAGAAGACGCGCGCCGAGCTCGCCGCCAAAGCGTTCGCGCACACCGCTGCCTACGACGCCGCCATCAGTGGATATCTAAGTGGGAGAGGCAGCGGCGTCGCCGGCGAGGAGCAAAACGAGTTTCCTCGCTACCTCACCTTGCCGTTCGAGAAGGCGTACGCACTTCGTTATGGGGAGAATCCGCACCAGCGCGGAGCCTTCTACGTCGAGCGCTCGGCACCTCCCGGCTCGCTCGCGCGCGCGGAGAGTCTTGGCGCCGGTGGAAAAGAGCTTTCATTCAACAATCTCGTGGACGTAGAAGCGGCCCTTGATGCAGTGCGCGAGTTCGAAAAACCGGCCGCGGTCGTCGTCAAACACACCAATCCGTGTGGCGTGGCCGAGGCCGACGATCTTCCAACGGCAACACATCGCGCACGTGAGGCCGATGCGCTCTCCGCGTTTGGTGGCATCGTCGCGCTGAATCGCGAGTGCGACGAAGCGACGGCGAAGATCCTCGCCGAGACATTCCTCGAGTGTGTCGTCGCGCCGCGCTTCTCCGCCGGCGCGCTCGAAGTGCTTCGCCAGAAGAAGAACCTGAGACTGCTCGCGACCGGCGCATGGCTCGACTCGAATCATGTGTCGCTTCAAAGCAAACGCGTCGGCGGGGGGCTCGTCGTTCAAACGCGTGACAACACTGCCGCCGGCGAAGTCGCAAACGGGAAGGTCGTCTCGAAGCGCGCGCCAACAAAAGACGAAATGGCCAGCTTGGATTTCGCATGGCGCGTCTGCAAGCACGTCAAATCGAACGCCATCGTGCTCGCGCGCGCCGATGGCGGCCTCCGCACGGTGGGCATCGGCGCGGGGCAAATGTCTCGCGTGGTTTCCGTGCAGATTGCATGTGAAAAAGCAGGCGATTTGGCGCGTGGGAGCGTGCTCGCGTCGGATGCGTTCTTTCCGTTTCCAGATGGCGTCGAAGCTGCCGCAAAGAAAGGCGTTACAGCCGTCGCCCAGCCTGGAGGCAGCGTGAAGGATCCAGACGTGATTGCCGTCGCCGATGCGCTCGGTCTCGCGATGATCACGACGGGCGTTCGTCACTTTCGCCACTAGACTGGAGAAGCGTGCGGCCCGCGGCGACTCTCATCGTGTTTGCTCTCGCATGCGGCGACGCAGTGGGCGTCGTGCTCGGCACGCCTGATGCGAGCGTCACCGACGCGCCCGCCGCATCTGCGCACGTTCGCTTCATCGCCGGGGAGACGCCGACCGCGAACGCGTCTCTGTGCATCGCGCCGGAAGGCACGAGCACGTTCGCCCTGATCGCATCGACCGGAGCGTTTGCTTCGTCGGCCTACGTAAACACTTCGGCAAGCACGGTGACGGCGCGCGTTGTCTCTGGCTCCGAGAGCTGTGATGTGCCGCTCCTGCCCGATCTCCACGCGGTCGCGCTCGACCCGGGCGGGTGGCTGACGTTCGTGATGTCGACCCAGCTGTTCGCGTTTCCGGACCACGCTCCAAGCCACGCGATCCGTTTCGCGAACCTCGCCGTGCCTCCAGAAAAGGTTGGGCTCGCCGACACGAGCAACGATGCATCCGTCGATCTCACGCCCTCGTTCGACTACGGGCAGATCTCGGCTTACGTGCCGCTCACGGAAACGGTCGCTACCGTCGCGCTCGGCGTTTTGGCCGCTTCCGCAGGCCTCAAGACGTTTCCGATCACGCTCGATGACGCGCTGGCGCGCACCGCCTACGTATTCATCGCGCCCGAGGCATCCGCGCCAAGCTGGAGGGTGCTCGTGTGTGTCGACGCCGATGCGGCGGGATCCTGTGAGTGAGCCGTTTTCGAAGGATCCGCCCACCACCGATCCACTGGATCGTTCCATCGATGCGCTCTTTCGCCGCTACTCCCGATACGTTGCAGCCATCGCCACGCGAATCCTCGGGCGCCCCGAGGACGTCGATGACGTCGTGCAGGACGTCTTTCTCGACGCCGTGCGAGGCGCGGCGCGCATCGAGGACTCGAACGCAATCAAAGGCTGGCTCGCAACCATCACCGTGCGCAAATGCACGCGCAAGCTTCGAGCGCGGCGCATGAAAGGCTGGCTCGGTTTCGAGGACGAGCCCGACTACGCACGTGTGGCGTCGTCCGACGCGTCGCCCGAGCATCGTGTGCTCATTTCGAAGCTCTACGGCGTGCTCGACAAGCTGCCCGCGAACGAGCGCGTGCCGTGGGTGCTTCGTTATGTGGACGACGTCGACCTGCAGGCGATCGCGGACATGACCGGCACCTCGCTCGCGACCATCAAAAGGCGCTTGGTCTCGGCGCACGCGAAGGTCAAGATGGAGATGGGCGATGGCTGATCTCCAAACACGCGTGCGCGAGGCCGAGGGCGCGATTCGCGTCGACTGGTCCGATGATCGCGCAGCCGGCGTCGCAGGGCGCATGCATCGACGCGGGCGGCGTCGTGCGACGACGAAACGCGCGGTATCGCTTGCAGTTGCCGCGCTCGTACTCGTGGGAATCGGGTGGGCCGCTGGGAGGGTGACCGCTCATCCTGTCGACAAAACAGCGGCAACTTCGCCAACGACATCGAGCGCGCCTCCGGTCGATGGTGCCGTACATTTGTCGGACGGCACGACCGTCACGGCAATCGCCGGCGCTTTTCGCGTTCACGAAACCACACGCGACGACACCACGACGTTCGCGGTGCTCGACGAAGGTGCAGCGCGATTCGACGTCGCGCCGAAACGCACGGTTCGCGTCGTCGTGGGGACCGTGTCCGCCGAAGGATCCGGATCGATCGACGTCGTGCGCACGGCCGACGGCGCGACCGTGACAGCGCATCGCGGACGCGCGATGGTCGCGTGGGCGTTCGGCATGGCCACGCTCGAAGAAGGCGAGACACGCGCTGTGCCGCCTCCGGCCGAAATGGGCGCGCCAACTCCCTCCGCGACGACATCTCCGACCGCGCCGGCCGGTGGAGCGTGGCGCGCTCTCGCGGGGCGAGGGGATTACGCGGCGGCGTACGACGATCTGCGTGCCGCGGGTCCGTCGAGTGTGCGCGATGTTCCCGAGGAGCTCTTGCTCGCAGCCGATGTCGCGCGCCTTTCGGGGCACGCAGCCGACGCCACGGGCCCGCTGAAGCGTGTCATGAGCGAGCACCGCGGCGATCCGCGCGCGCCGCTTGCCGCGTTCACGCTCGGGCGCGTCGAGCTCGATCAGCTCGGGCGCCCACGCGACGCAGCCGCATCGTTCGCAGCGGCGCGTGCTCTCGATCCAAACGGAGCGCTCGCCGAGGACGCGCTCGCACGTGAAGTGGAAGCGTGGGCCCGTGCCGGGGACCCCACGCTCGCTCGCGAGCGCGCAGATGCATACGTAGCGCAGTACCCGACCGGTCGAAATCTGCGAACGGTGCGCGCTTTTGGCGGAATGAAGTGATCGCGCTTGTCGTCATCGGCGCGGCGATCGCCTCCGCCGATCTTCGCGTTCGAGACTGCGCCGAGCGCGACGCCATCGTTCGCATCGCCGAGCTCGAGCTCAGCACGCAAGCGCCCGCGGATGGCTCGCCTCCCGTCGTCACCGCGGAGATTCACTGCGAGGGCGATCACGCGACGCTCTACGTGACCGACGACGTCACCGGGAAATCGCTCGAGCGCACCATCGATTTTCCGGCGGATCCAAAAGGACGCGCGCGCCTCCTCGCACTCGCGCTCGCCGAGCTCGTGCGCGCAAGCTGGGTCGAGCTCGCCATGCCGCCGCCGCCACTTCCACCGCGCACTACCGCGCCCGAGCCCGTGCGCCGCGAGATCGAGACACGCATGCGCGATGCGATCGCGCCGCCGGTACGCGAGCGTGCGAGCCTCTGGCTTTTCGGCGCGCTGCGCGGAACGTTCACCGGAACGGGCCCGATGGGCGGCGGCGGGATGGCCGTCGAAGTTCCCGTGTGGAAGGTCGTCACGCTCGACATGGACGCGCGATACACACACGGCGAACAGGCTCCGACGTTTGGCGTCGTGACGATCGACGTCTTCGATGCAGCCATTCACGTCGACGCTCGCGCGACGCCTTCACGCGTCGTCGATCTCGAGGCCGGCGTCGGCGCTCGCGTTGGCTTCGCGCGCTTCACGGGCACGCCGTCATCTGCGGCGCACACCGGCGCGACCGAGAGCGCGCCATGGGGCGGCCCCGAGCTCGCGTTCGGCGTGTCATTTCACGCGAGCGCGCTCGACGTACGGGTGCGCTTCGAAACCGGAACGCCACTCGCCGGAGTACGCGCGACGAGCGTGGATGGCGCGGGAAACACGGTCGATCGCGTCGCCATCGCGGGCCCATGGCTCGGCGCGACGATCGGCGCCGGCGTACGATTCTGACGTTTCGCTGAGCCGTTTTTCGGGAGCGCAGCCACTGCGGCTCCATGATGAAGCTGACATCCTTCCTTGTCGCGCTGGCAGCATGCGGCGGTACAGCCAACTTTCAAGATCCGGCTCCCGACGCAAGCCCGGATGTCGCCAAAAAAAATGACGCGAGCATCGACTCGGGAACGATCCATCCACCGACCCATGCAGGGAAGGCTTGGGCGTTCGGCGAAAGTGGCACGCGCCTCTACTTCGACGGCACGAGCTGGAGCCTCGATGGTCAATCGACCGAAGTCGACGCGGCGACACCGCTGAGGCTACTCGACGCATGGGCAAGCGACGACTCGCTCTGGGTCGTCGGCTCCGAGTTCACTATCATGCGGTTCCACGCCGGCGCGTGGGAGACGCTTCCGTCGCCCAAAGGCGTCGGGCTCGACGACGCCGGGATTGCGTCGGACACGGGCATCATGACGTCCGTTTGGGGAACGCGAGACGACGACGTTTGGGTCAGCGAGCAAGACCTCGCGCCGAACAGCCGCCCGTTTTTGCATTGGGACGGTACGAAGTGGACGCGTTCGGTCGAGACCTCCGGAACGCTCGGCGAAGTGACGGGCCTCAGCGGCGCCGCGCAAAACGACATTTGGGCCGCCGGAAGTGGAGCGGTGACCATCACGCTCGACCTCTGGCACTACGACGGAACGAGTTGGACCAAATCGCCCACGACACCAGCGACGACGATCATCGACGAGCCTGGCTTTCTCACGCTCGCATCGAACGACGTCTGGCTCGGCGCGATGAACGACGTGTGGCACTGGGACGGAACGACGTGGACGTCCGCGTATCACGCCGCGGGATATTCCTTCCGCTCGTTCTTCGGTACGAAAGACGATCTGTGGGCGACGAGCAAGCAGAACATGGTGCACTTCGACGGAACGAAGTGGACGCCATCGCCGACGAAGGTGACGGCGAGCACGCTCTCCGTCGGCGGCACGAGCACGCACGACATGTGGGCCGTCGGAGACGACGGAGTCGCCGCACACTACGACGCTGACGGTTGGATTGCCTTCGATACCGGAACGACGCAGAGCCTCGAAGTCGTCATTGGCGTCTCTGACGCACTTGGGAAGTGAGGCACGCCATGACGAAGACAACCTTGACTCTTGCGATCGCCATCTCGGCTGCATGTGCACAATCGATGGACGGCCCCAAGCAAGACGCCGGCACGATTGGCTTCGGCGACGGCGGCGTCGACAGCTCCACGTGCGCGAGCACGTGCTCGGACGATCTTACGGGCGTCGTCGATTGCCACGGCAATCCCGTCTCGACGTGCGCTCCGGGGCTCGCATGCGGCAGCGATCTCAGCTGCGGTGATCCGTGCGCGGCGACCGAGTCGCTGAAGAGCTCCGTCGGCTGTCACTATTCGGTGCCGCCGCCGAGCGTGTACAGCGAGTCGAACGGCTCGTGCTTCACCGCGCTCGTCGCCAACGCTTGGACCGAGCCCGTGAGCCTTCAAGTGTCGTACGGCGGGAAATCTTTCGACATCGGCAGCATCGCGCGCATCGCGAGCAGCACCGGCACGCTGTCGGCGTTTCCGAGCGACGGAAAGCTGCCGCCGAAGGAGCTCGCCGTCGTGTTTCTCGCGGACAACGCCGCCGCACACTCCGGGACGATCGCGTGCCCGAGCGGCATCCAAGCTGCCGTCATGAGCGTCGACACCGGCTTGGTCGGAAGCGGCACGGGCGAGACGTTTTCGATCGTGAGCTCGGGACCCATCGTCACGTACGACATGTTTCCTTACGGAGGCGCGTCGAGCTATCTCACGAGCGCGTCGCTCATCCTTCCGACGACTGCGTGGGGCCAGACGTACTCCGCCGTTCACGCGTACGAGATCGACACGGATCTCGAGAAGCTCAACCCGCAAATCGCGCCGTACTTCCAAGTCATGGCCGCGGCCGATACGACCGTCACGATTTGGCCAACGGCTGACATGGTGACCGAAGACGGCGGCGTCGCACCGAAGGGGCTGCCCTATCAAGCGAACATCGCTGCGGGCCACTTCCTCCAATTCAGCGGACCCGATCTGACAGGCAGCCCGATTTCCGCGACGGGCGCGATCGGCGTCGTGGGCGGCAGCAACTGCATGCACATTCCGATCGGCATCGCCGCGTGCGACTCGGGGCATCAGCAGCTTCTCCCAGTCAACTCACTCGGAAGCGTTTACGTCGGCGCTCGCCATCGTGATCGCGTCGCCGGTGCAAACGAGAGCGTCGCATATCGCATCCTCGGCGAAGTCGAGAACACGACGCTCACGTTCGACCCGCCCATCGCGCACGCGCCTTCGCTTGTCGGCGCGGGCAAGCTCGTCACGTTCTGGACCGACCGGGACTTCGTCGTGAAAAGCCAAGACATCGCGCACCCGTTCTACATGTCGGCGCACATGTCCGGCGCGCGCAACATCGCGTCGGCAGATGGCGGGACCAACAACCAAGGCGATCCGGACTTCGTCAACGTCGTCACGCCGGACCAATTCAAGCGCTCGTACCTCTTTCTCACCGACCCCACATACGCCAACACGCACCTCGTCGTCGTTCGCAAGCGCAACGACTCGGGCGCGTTCGACGACGTCACGCTCGACTGCGTCGGCACACTCGGCGGCTGGGCGCCTGTCGGCGGAGCCGATCAATTCGAGACCACCAAAGTCGATCTCGTCGTCGACAAGGTCGGCGTTGGCGCTTGCGGCAACGGCGTTCACAGCGCTTCGAGCAAGACGCCCTTCGCGGTCACCGTGTGGGGCTGGGATGTCTTTGTAAGTTACGCATATCCAGCCGGAACCTTCATCCAAAAGACCAACTCGATCGACATCACGCCGAAGTAGGAAATTTGGCCCACTTCGATAAGGCATGGCACCGCTGGGAGGATGAGCGAAGGCGCTAGCACCTGCAGCGTGTGTGGCACGGCGTTCGACGTGCACTTTCGGTATCAGGTCGAAGCACGTGGCACGGCCATCACGTATTTCTGCTCGCAGTCGTGCCACGCCGAGCAAGCGCTGAGTCAGGGCGCGACGTGCGACGTCTGCCAGAAGGCGTTTCGCGTCGAGCTCGTCGCGCAAATCGTCCAGGTGCGCGGCACACGCCGGTACGCGTGCTCGGAAACGTGTCGCGGCGAGCTCATCGCGACGTGCACGCCGATGCCGTCGATTCCCGAGCTCGACATCCCTGCGGTGCTGCGCGCGCCGGCCTTGGCACCGAAACGTTTTGCCGGGCCGCGGCGGCTCGCGATTTTCAACCACAAGGGCGGAACGGGAAAAACGACGACCTGCGTGAGCATCGGCGCGGGTCTCGCGGCGCGCGGGCTGCGCGTTCTCATCGTCGACACGGACTCGCAAGGCAACGTTGCGCACTCGCTCGGGCTCAAGGCCGAGCGGAGCCTCTATCACGTGCTCGTGATGGGTCTTGCGCCTAGCGCGGTCGCGACCACCGTGCGTCCGAATTTGGACGTCGTCGCGTCGAACGAAACGCTCGCAGCGGCCGAGCTCTATTTGGCGGGTCGCCAGAACCGCGATCGCGTCTTGCGTGATCGCCTCGACGCAACGACGGGAGACTACGACGTCGTGCTTGTCGATTGCTCGCCCTCGCTCTCGCTGTTGAACCAGAACGCGCTCGTGTTCGCCGACGGCGTGCTCGTGCCGGTCGCGTGCGATTTTCTCTCGCTCGTCGGTGTGCGGCAGGTGACCAAGACGCTGAAGAACGTGAACACGCTCTTGCATCACCCAGTCCAAATTTGGGGAGTTTTGCCGACGTTCTACGATGCTCGCGCGCGCATTTGCCGCGACGCGCTCGCCACGCTCGAGAAGCACTTCGGCGACCGATGTTTGTCGCCGATTCGCCAGGCCATTCGCATCAAAGAAGCGCCGGCATCCGCCAAGACTATTTTCGAGCACGCACCGGAAACACACGCCGCACTCGACTACGAGCGCGTCGTCGATCGCTTCATCGAAGGACATCCCGTCGCGGCACCGCTCGCGGCCACTGCTTGAGGACCACCATGGCACACGACGACAGTCTCGAAACCAGCACCACGCCCGAAGTCGAAGGCGTTCTCTCCGAGAGCTTCTATACGCGCGCTCCCGAATCCGAGAAGCCGACGCATTACAAAGTGATCTGCATCTCGATGTACACGAAAGATCTCGCGAAGCTCGACGCCATGGTCGCCGACCTCAAGGCGCGCGGGCTCACCAAGGCCAATCGAAGCGCGCTCATCCGGGCCGCGCTCGATCAGGTCGATCTCGATCGCGTTCCTCGCGGCATCTAAAAATTTTACGGGGAGGCGCCGAGACGCGATGCCCAGAAGGTGGATAGGTCTTCGGGTAACGGTGCGAGAATTTCTAGCGGGGCCCGCGTGATCGGGTGGAGCAGGCGGAGCTCAGCGGCGTGTAGCGCGTGGCGCTCGATGCGCAGGGCTGCGCGGTCTTCATCGGTAAGCTCACCATCGGCGTCGCGCGTGAAGAAGCCTTCGTCGGCGCCGTAGAGCTTGTCGCCGGCGATCGGGGTGCCCAGCGATGCAAGGTGGACGCGGATTTGGTGCTGGCGGCCCGTGAGAAGGTGACAACGGACGAGCGCGTAGTCGCCACGGACTTCCGCGCCGTGAAAGATGGTCGTCGCTGAGAGGGCGTCGGGGAGCTTGCCGATGCGCATCTTCACGCGTGTGCGGCTCGTGGGGTCGAGCTCGAGTGGGCTGTCGACGCGGAGTCGTTCGCCGACTGCGCACGGCACACCGACCGTGATCGCGAGATAGATTTTCTCGATGTCGACGCGTAGTTCGAGATCGCGTTTGAGTGAGCGATCGCATTCGGCAGATTTGGCAACGAGAAGGATGCCGCTCGTTTCGCGGTCGAGGCGATGGCCGAGTGACAAGAACTGATTCGGTCGCTGCCGCTGAAGCACTTTGATGAGCGTGTTGTGGTGGTAGCGCGCCGACGGATGCACCGGCAGCTTTGCGGGCTTCGAGACGGCGAGGAGGTGATCGTCTTCGTAAAGCACGGGCACGTCCGTCGGGACGGCGACCTCGTCCCACGGCGCCCGCCACAGCAGCACGATTTGATCGGCTGACACACGCGCGCCTTTGCGCAGTCGGTTGCCGCGCACGTCGAATGCGCTCGCGTGCACGATGAACTGCGTCCGCGCACGGCTCGTGCGTTTGAGCTGCGACTTCAAAAAAAGATCGAGCCGCTGCCCGGCGACCTCGGGTGGAACGCGAAACACCGACAAAACAGAGCCTTCCGGAACGTCGTCCGGGCGTTTGTAGCCGCGATTTTCACTCCAACGAAGGCGCGTCATGGCCGCTGCGGCATGGTACAACGCGCACCCAACCCCGGATGGACATCCTCTTCGTCACGACCGAGCTCGCGCCGTTCGTCAAAGTCGGCGGGCTCGCGGACGTCGCCGCGGCCTTGCCCAAAGCGCTTCGAGCCCTCGGCCACAAAATCACGCTCGTCTTGCCGCGTTTTCCGGCAATCGAGCAAGGCGGGCTGCTCGTCGCGCGCCGCCTCACGCCCTTGCGCGTCCCCCTCGGCGGCATCACCTACGACGTCACCCTCTTCGACGGTCGCCTCGCGTCGCAGGTCGACATCGTCCTCGTCGATGCGCCCGGCTTTTATGATCGCGAAGGTATCTATGGCGAGACGAGACGTGAGGAGCGCAGCGACGAGCGACGAGAGTTCTCGTCGGGAGGCGACTACGCCGACAACGCCATTCGCTTCGCGGTGCTCTCGTACGCCGCCGCGGAGATCGCACGGCAGCGCGCAGCGAGCGACTCGCCGTTCGACGTCATTCACTGCCACGATTGGCCCGCCGCGCTCGTGCCGACGTACCTCGCGATGCTCGCCAAAGAGACACCGATGGTCTCCTCGACGAAGACCGTGCTCACGATCCACAACATGGCGCACCAAGGCGTGTTTGGTCGCGAGCAAGTCCCGGCGATCGGTTTGTCCGCCGAGCACTTCACCCACGAGACGGGCGAATTCTTCGGCAAGCTCAACTTGCTGAAGCTCGGCCTCGTGACCGCCGACGTCGTCACCACGGTGAGCCCCACCTACGCACGCGAGCTCGCAACGGAAGAAGGCGGCTCCGGCCTCGACGGCGTGATGCGCGCACGCGCAACGCCCATCGCGGGAATTTTGAACGGCATCGATTACGCCGTGTGGAACCCCGCCACCGACGCCACGCTCGCAACGCGCTACGACGCACAAGATTGCGCTGGGCGCGTCCGCTGCAAAGGCGCCCTCCAGCGCGAGCTCGGTTTGCCCCTCGAGCCGGCGCTGCCGCTCATCGTGTCGATCGGCCGCATGGTCCCGCAAAAGGGAACCGATCTCATCGCCGGCGCGATTCCCGAAATTCTCCGCGCGACCGACGCGCAAATCGCAATCGCTGGCGATGGCGATCCCGAGCTCGTCGCGAAAATCGAAGCCGCCGTCGCGAAGTCCGACGGTCGCGCGGTGTTCTTCCGCAACGCGCCCGAGCCGCTCGTGCATCGCATGCTCTCCGGCGCCGATGTCGTGCTCGTCCCGAGTCGCGTGGGGCCCTGGGGGGGCGGGCAGCAAAAACCCCCACCCAACGGAGCGGGCCCCGGCGCCCCCCCCCCCGGCGGCCGCCTCGTCACCCGCCGCGACAGCGCT
>JBBSFE010000069.1:0-35205 GCA_038239005.1 Polyangiales bacterium | reverse complement strand
TTGCGTAACGGGTCAGAGTCGGAGGCAAGCAAATCTCACCACGGGGAACGACGAACCGACACCATTGCGCGAGTTGCGCTTGAATGTGTCGGCCGATGCGTTCCTACGGAAAGGGCGCGCCGCTTTTCACAAGCGTCGCACTACACCACCGTGCGTGAGTGAGGTGTCGCGGAGGGAGCAGGACCTCGCGCCTGAACATGGCTGCCGCGTTAAATATTCGCTCGCATCACGCGAGGGTTATCTGTCCACGTTCATTTTCAGTCAAGCGCCCGGTGGGCGTTTGCGTCCAAATGCGAATTCGCTCCGGGCGCCGACTGCGACGCGGACGTGTACCTGGGGAGGGCGTTACAGGGCGCGGCGGACGAAGAGCTCTTCGAGGGTTTCGCGCTTTGGGATGACGCTGCGGACGTGGCCGCCGTGCTCCGTCGCCAGCGCGAGCACGCGATGCGTTGCTTCGCGGCCCTCGGTTTCGACGACGAACGTGTCGCCCATCGTTTTGCCAGCGTGGCCTGCGGCTTCGAGCGCCTTCGTGAGCGGCTCACTCGCGGACACGAATGCGATTTCGCTGCGCGTCGAATCGCTTTTGAGCAGCTCGCTGAGCTTGCCCGAAACGACGACCAGACCTTTTCGCAGAATGCAGACGCGATCGCACAGTGTCTCGACGTCGTTCAGGATGTGCGTCGAGAAGAACACCGTTTTCTTCCGCTGTCGCTCTTCGAGGATCAAATCGCGGACGTCTTTGCGGCCCACGGGGTCGAGGCCGCTCATTGGCTCGTCGAGAATGAGGAGATCGGGATCGTGAACGAGCGCCGCCGCGAGCCCGACGCGCTGGCCCATGCCTTTCGAGAGTGCGCGCACCGGGCGATCGATCGCTTCGCTCATGCCAACGCGACCGAGCACAGCTTCCGTGCGCTTCGTAAGCGTGTGCCCGCTCATGCCCGAGAGACGCCCGCATAGCTCCACGAACTCGCGCGACGTCAGATACGGATACACGTACGGATTTTCCGGCAAAAACCCCACGCGCTTCATCGCGTGCGGCGACGGCACTTCTTCGCCGAAAACGCGCGCGCTGCCGCTCGTCGGGAAAATCAAACCCGTGAGCATCTTGATGCAGGTCGTTTTTCCGGCGCCGTTCGGGCCGAGGAAGCCGAAGACTTCGCCGCCTTCGACTTCGAACGACACGCCACGCACGGCTTCGACCTTCCGCCGTGAGAACGGTTTGCGGAATGTCTTTTTCAGATCGGAGACGACGAGGACGCTACTCATCTTTCTCTGGCTCGGTCGGGCGCGGCCCCGAATACTCGTGGAGTTTGTACTGCACCTTGCGCGTCGAGATACCGAGAATCATCGCCGCTTTCGAGGTCGAGCCGCCACACGCCTCGAGCGTTTTCAAAATCGCCCAGCGCTCGAGATCGTAGATGTTCGTTCCTGGCACCGGTGGCGGCCCACCTCCGAGCTCCGCGTCACCGCCACGAAGCGACGGCGGGAGATGGCGTTTCTCAATCACGCTACTGTCGCACAACACGACGGCGCGCTCGATCACGTTCTCGAGCTCGCGAACGTTGCCGGGCCACGCGTAGCTCGCGAACACTTCGAGCGTCTCGGGCGACAGCGATTCGATGTTGCGGCCGTTTTCGTCGGCGTAACGCTTGAGAAAGAAGCTCGCGAGAAGCGGCACATCACGGCGCCTTTCGCGCAGCGGCGGGAGCTCGATCGGGACGACGTTCAGCCGGTAGTAGAGGTCTTCGCGAAACGCGCCGGCTTTGATCGCCGCGCGGAGATCGCGATTCGTCGCGGCGATGATGCGCACGTCGACCTTGAGCGTTTCGTTTCCGCCGACGCGCTCGAACGATTTTTCCTGGAGCGCACGAAGGAGCTTCACCTGCGTGCCGAGAGGAATTTCGGCGGCTTCGTCGAGGAGGAGCGTTCCGCCGTCGGCTTGTTTGAATCGACCTTCACGTCGCGACACGGCGCCAGTGAATGCGCCGCGCTCGTGGCCGAAGAGCTCGCTTTCGAGCAGACCTTCGGCGAGCGCCGCGCAGTTGAGACGCACGAGCGGCTTTTCCGAGCGAGGCGAGGCGGCGTGAATCGCTTCGGCGATGAGCTCCTTGCCCGTGCCGCTCTCGCCGGTGATGAGCACGCTCGCGCGCGACGGCCCGACTTGCGACACGAGCGCGAGGATCTCTTTCATCTTCGGGTCGTCGGTGATGACGTGATGAAATGCGTTCCGCTCGCGCAAGCGATCACGAAGGCGCCGCGTCTCCTGAACGAGTCGCGCTTTCTCCATCGCGCGCTCGATGACGGCGCTGAGCGCTTCGAAGTCGAGCGGCTTCGTCAGGTAATTGTCGGCGCCTTGCTTCATCGCGGCGACCGCGCTCGAAATCGTTCCGAACGCAGTCATCACCACGAAAACCGCGCTCGGCGCCGCTGCGCGGGCTTTCTCCATGAACGCAATGCCGTCGAGTCCCGGCATCTTCACGTCCGTCAGCACGACGTCGGGCGCGAAGTCTTCGAGCTTGCCGAGCGCTTTGAAGCCGTCTGCAGCCGTTTCCGTTTGGTAGCCCTCGTCGTGAAGAATTTCACTGAGGGCGGCCCGGGCGTTGGCTTCGTCGTCGACGATGAGGATTTTGCCTCGCGAGGCCATGCGTCGAAACATAGCCCAAGCCCCTAAAAGGGGTGTTACAACGCTGAGCCAGCATGAAAACGCGCTCACGCTGGGCCCTTGGACTTATCCCGCTCGCCACCGCGCTCGCGCTTTTCGCTTCACGAGAAGCGGCCGCGCAAAAAATTACTTTCGGTGGCGGTGGCGCCGCAAGCTCGACGGCAACGACGACGCAACCCGCGCCGACGACGTCCTCGACTGCAACCACGACGAAGGTCGAAGAGAAGACGGAAGACGCTCCTCCGACCGCCGAGTGGGCCGAGCGCGACTCCGCGATCGACGAAGGCAACTCGCTCTGGGGAAGCATCGGATTGCTCCACACGATGCACGCGCAGCCAGGCAAGGGCGGTCAGTTCCGCATGGGGCTCGTCACCGAGTTCATGTCGGCCGGCTTTCTCTGCTCGGCGACGTATCCGTGTCCGAACCCCGCGGGCGGTAACCCGATCACGACCGACAGCACGAGCCACGTCGGCGGAACGATCCACCTCAGCGCGTCGCTCATCGACTACCTCGAGATTTACGCCGGCACCGACGCCTACGCGAACTCGAACGCGAACAACCACCCGACGCTTCTCCAAGTGCTCGGCGATCTCACGATCGGCGCGAAGGTCGCTTACGACTTCAAGACCAAGTTTTTCTGGCTCGGCTTCGCTCCCGAGCTCCACTTGCTCAACGGCGCCGGTGCGGTCGGCCTCAGCGGCGACTCCACGAGCGCGCGGTTCTCGATCGCGAGCACGCTCGATCTCCGCCAGATGTCGAGCAAGATCCCGCTCCGCACGAGCTTGAACCTCAGCTACTTCGTCGACAACTCCGGCGCGATCGTCAAAGACACCGAAACCGCGCGCGGCACGCCCGTCACGCGCATCGAGCGCTTCGGCCTCGGCATCAACCGCGTCGACCACTTCGACGTTCACCTCGGCGCCGAAACATTCCTCCTCAACGATCGCATTCGTCCCTTCCTCGAGTTCTCGCTCGAAGGCGCCGCGAACCGCCAAGGTTACGCGTGCCACACGAAGAACCCGAGCATCGACAACTGCCTCGCCAACGACACCGACGTCCCCACAACGCTGACCATCGGTGGTCGCTTCTTCCCGTGGAAGCACGGCTTCAGCCTCATCGCGGCGGTCGACATCGGCATGACCGGCGTTCAGAACTTCATCGAAGAGCTCGCCCCGACGACGCCGTACATGGTTTACCTCGGCGCGGGTTGGTCGGTCGACACCTGGGATCGCCCGCCGGTCGAGAAGATCAAGACGATCGAGAAAAAGATCGAAGGCAAAGCCCTCGCGCGCGGCAAGGTCAAAGGCTTCGTCCACGACAAGGACAAGGCAGACGCCGCCGTTCCGGGCGCCGTCGTCGGTTGGGACAACCACCCCGAGCTCACCGCGCTCTACACCGGCCCCGATGGTCGCTTCACGACGCAAGAGCTCAACGAAGGCAACTACGCGTTCGTCATCAAAGCCGAAGGCTTCAAAGACGGCGCATGCGCCGCGACGCTCACGAAGAGCGGCACCGACACGCAGCTCGATTGCCCGCTCGAAGCGCTCCCGCGCGTCGGCACGCTCATCGGTCATGTTCGTGATGGCGAGACGAACGGCGCCGTCCCCAACGCCACGGTGAAGTTCCGTGACTCGGCCGGCAAAGAGCTCTCGATCACCGCCGACTCGAACGGCGGCTACCGCTTCGAAGGCGTTGCCCCGGGTGACGGCGAGATCACCGTCGACGCTCCCGAGTACCTCGCGTTCGTCGACAGGGCGGCCGTCAAGGTCCGCCAAGAAGTCACCTTCGACGCGCTCATCCGCCACAAGCCGAAGGCAGCCAACGTCACGGTGACCGACAAGGAGCTCACGATCAAGCTGCAGGTTCAGTTCGCGCTCGACCAGGACGTCATCCTGCCCGAGTCGACGCCGCTCCTCCTCGAGATCGCCGACGTCCTCATCAAGAACCCGCGCCTCAAGCGCGTCGAGGTTCAGGGTCACACCGACAACACGGGCACGCCCGACCACAACCAAGACCTCAGCGATCGCCGTGCGGCCTCCGTGCGCAACTGGCTCTCGCAACACGGCGTCTCGCCGGACCGTCTCGTCGCGAAGGGCTACGGCCAATCAAAGCCGCTCGTCCCGAACGTCACGACGGCCAACAAGGCAAAGAACCGCCGCGTCCAGTTCATCATCATGGAGCAAGACAAGGCCGGCCCAGCAGCCACGGGCGGCCGCGTCGTTCCGTTCTGAACCGTTCAATCCCGAGCGAACTCGGTGATCGCGCGCGCTACCTCGCGTGGCACTTCGAGCTGCGGAACGTGACCGACGTTCGGTAACACCATCAGCGTGGAGCTCGCGACGCGGTCGGCGATGGCGCGCGCGCTCGAGAGATCGATCACGCGATCGAGCTCGCCGTGGATGACGAGCGTCGGAGCTTTCACGCGCGAGAGTGCGGCGTCGAGCTCGGCGGCGTCTTGTGCGAGCCAGCCATCGAAGAGCTCGACGAGATCGGATTTGCGCTTCACCTGCTCGGCCGCGAGATACGCGCCGATCGATTGCGGGAGCCAAGGGCGTTTCACCGTGACGAAGTCGAGCATCGCGACGAACTCGTCGTGGGTGCCTGGGATGAGCGGGTTCTTGCCTCCGTCGAGCGCGTGCATGAACGCGCTTTTGTCGACGATGGGGCCGACCGAGCCGAGAAGAATGATCGAACGCGTGCGCTCCGGGAAATCAGCGGCGAAGCGAAGCGCGATCGCGCCGCCCATCGACGCGCCAACGAGCGTCGCGCGTTTCGTGCCGAGCGCATCGAGTGCGTCACGCACGGCGCGAGCTTGGTGTGCTGCGTTCGAACGTGCGCCGTCGATGCGCGTGGCTTTGCCGAAGCCAGGCAAGTCGAGAGCGATCACGGGGCGCTTGCCGACGCGCGCGATGAGACCCATCCATCCTTCTTTGTCGGCGCCGAAGCCGTGGAGGAACACGAGCGGATCGCCGCGACCCGGGCGCGAGAGAACGGGAATCGTCAGATCGCCCACGCGCACGGTGGAGCGACGAAGCCTGAGAAGCCTGCGGCCAATGCCCGTGTACGCGCGATACTGCGCGCGCCCGACGGCGATGCGTAGAAGCCTCGTCGAGAGCCTCATGTAAGTGCACGCCCCCAACGCTCGATCGCTTCGGCGACACTGCCGAACGCGCGGCCCTTCGCGCTGAGCTCGTAGGCGACCCGCACGGGAGGACCCGGCTCAACGTGACGCACGATGAGGCCGCGTGATTCCAAATCTTTGAGGCGCGCCGAAAGAACTTTGTCGCCGAGGCCTGGCGTGCCGCCACCGATTTCGCAGAAACGTTTGCGCCCGCTTTGGAGCGTGTTGAGGATGACCGCCGTCCACGGTCGCCCGAGGACCTCGATCGCGCGCTGAAATGCGCGGCATTGCGAATCGACCGCCTTGCCCATGGGACCAGTGTAACCACTTTCCAAAAGAAAGTAACTTGACAATAGACACCTCGGCCCCAAACTCGGGGACATGGCATTCTCGCTCGCTCCGCTACTCGTGCATCACGAATCCGTCCCGCCGCTCGCGCGTGCCGCGCTGCACGCCGCATCGATTGCGCCTCCCGAGCTGCGCGATGCGAGCCTCGAAGAAGCCGCGCGCGTCCTCTACGAAGAGACCGATCTCGATTGCGGTGACGTCCGTGAGCTCGTCGGTTTATCGTATTGTTCCGATGACGGATGTCGCCGCGGCTAGAAAACCGCGCGCGCACCGCGCAAAAGGCGGCGAAATGATTTCGAAAAAGGCCAAGCCGTTCCCATTCTTCGGGCAAGGCGAGGCCGGTTACTACGAGTGGTTCGAGATGTGGATCTGGTTCGAGAAGCCGGTCCCGCCGAAAGAGCGCAAGCCCACGTTGAAGGGCGCGCCCAAGCTGTGCGTGATGGACGCGCAATGGCCCAATGCTTCGCTCTTGTGGGCGTCGACGGGCGACCAATGGATTCAGCAGCACCTCGTCGAGGAGTACGGCACCAAGAAGGCGAAAGCGGTGATGCGCAAGGTCACCGAGAAGCAAAATCGCGGTGAAGACCTCGACGACGACGAGCTCGACGACACCATCGCAAGCGGCGACGAGCAAGAGCAATTCAACGCAGAGATCGAACGCTGGCTCCTCGCGCTCCACGCCAAGCGGCCCATTCTTTTCGCGGCACGCCGTCAGGACGGCGAAGCAGGCGGCACGAAGCTCGGCGCATGGCACAAGCAAAGCGTCGCCATGTTCGAGGAGCGGGTGCTTCCGGCTCTCCAGGTGCTCGCCAAAGGCAAGCCGATGAAGGAAGACGATCACCGCCGCACGGCGATTCGCATCGCTGTCGACTACGTGGGTGCGCCGACGGTGTCTCGCGCCATCCGCGCACTCGGCGACGGCGACGACGACGACGACGACGGGGACTGAGCGACGTCGCAACGTAGTCGCGCGCTTATTTGGTTTCGCATCGCGCTCGCCGTTGGCGGGTTGATCGCGCTCGCCGTCATCGTCAAGAGCGTCGGCGCTCACGCGGTCATCGCGACGCTCGGGCCTGCACTGCGATGGTTGCCGGTGCTTTGCGCGATCGAGCTCGCGCGAATGGCGTGCGACACACTCGCGAGCACGCTCGCGTTCGGCCCACTCGCGTCGCGCATTCCACGGCTCACGCTTTTTCGTGCGCACGTGATCGGGCAATCGCTGAGCGCGCTCGCGCCTGCGCCGCGCGTCGTCAACGAGAGCATCAAGATCGGTCTCGTCGCACCGTACGTAGGCGCGGCGGCCGCGACGTCAGTCGGCTTCATCAATCAAGCAGCAACGCTTTTCGCAGCCGGGCTCTTTTCGATTCCCTGCGGCATCGCGATGTACACGCTCGGCGGCGGCACGCTGTGGGTGTGGGCCGCAACGGCGCACGCGACTGTTCTCGTTTCGAGCGGTCTCGTCGTGCGCGCCGTCACGCGCGCGGACGCACTCGGCCGGTGGCTCGAGAAAAAATTCCCGCGCTTCGCCGGCCGCGCTGCCGCGTTTCGCGAGCACACGAGCGGAACCGGTCTCTTCGTCGTCGGCCCGACGGCAGCTCTCTTGCTCGGTCGCGCGTGTCAGGCGGCGCAATATGGTCTCGCGGCGCACGCGGTCGGAATTCGCGTCGGCGTTCTTGGCGCGCTCGCGACCGAAGGCGTGAACTTGATCGCCACCGCAGTCGGCGTGTTCGTTCCCGGCGGCCTCGGCACGACCGACGGCGCATTCACGCTCGCCGCGGGCCTCCTCACAACGACCGTCGCGCGCACGACCGCGCTCGCACTCTTGATGCGCTGCATGCAGATCGTATGGGTGCCCGTCGGTTCGCTCTTGGCGTTAGTTCACAGGCAGGTTGCACCCACAGCAGGCTTGGTTCGTGATCGTCGCGAGTGATTTCTGGAGCGTCGGTCCATCGGCTGCGCGAAAATACAGCGGGGTTGTCGTGCTGTTCACGGTCGATGCCGTGGTGCAACCCGCGGACGTACATGTGCAGTCTGTCGCGAAGTTCGTTGCGGTGTGGCCAGCGCACGCGATGTTGTTGAGCAGCACTGGATCGTCGTCGCCACCGAATCCGACGACGTAGATGTGGATGCCAGCTTTGTCCATCGCCTGTGCGATTGCCGTGACCTGATCCGTCGTCTGGCAGATTTCGCCGCCATCGGTGACGAGCATCACGTACTGATCGCGTCCGCTGACTTTGACGGCCGAGAGCGTCGTCGCCGCCGCTTGGAGCGCACTGCCGATCGGCGTGTTGCAAGACTCCACGAGCGTCGAGAGCACCTTGTCGATCGACGAGCTCGAGTTGAGACCATTCGGAACGACGAGCTTGCCTGGGCCGCATGTGGCGCTGTCGTCGGGGAGAAGCTCGAGACCGAATCGCAACGTCGAGTCGGTGGGCGGCTTCGTGATGAACGTGAGCGCTGACTTCGCGACCTCGAGTCGCGTGCCGAGCGTGCCCACCATGGCGTCCATGCTGCAGCTTCGATCGAGCACGACGAGCATGTCCGGCGGATCGCACACGGCTGCTTCCACGGGCGCGGCGTCGTGAGCGCTCCCGTCGATGAAGTTGAAGTCACCCGCTTCGACTGCGGCCTCTCGGGCTGCGTCGGCTTCGGGCTCTACCCCGTCGAACGGCCCGTGAGGCGCACACGCAATGAGAAAGAGCGGCAGGGTGGCGAGCAAAGCGCGAAGCGTCATGGACGCTCATCGAGCAATGTCGGTGCCAACAGAATCTTGCACGATCGCGCTTACGAAGGACCAAACATGCACAATCGTTGTGCACGTTCGGGCCACCACGCGATGGTGTTTACGTCCGATTCGAAGTACCGAGCTAAGCCATGATCGGCGTCTCGCAGCTAGCGAAAGCTTACGGCGGTCGAACGCTCTTTCAGAACGCGTCGTTCCAGTTGAACGAAGGCTCGCGCTACGGGCTCGTCGGCGCCAACGGATCTGGCAAGACGACGTTTTTGAAAATCGTCGCAGGTGACGAGCCCGCGACCGAGGGAAGCATCGCCATTCCATCGGGCGCGCGCATCGGTGTGCTTCGGCAAGACCGCTTCCTCGACGACGCCGAGCTCACGCTGCACGTCGCGATGGCCGGCGACGCGGACGTTTGGCGCGCGCTTCGCGAGCGCGATGCAATCATCGATCACGGCCATGGCGATCCGAATCGACTCGCCGAGCTCGAGCACGTCATTGCCAACGCAGGCGGCTACACGCTCGAAGCGCGCGCCACGGAAATTCTCGAAGGCCTGGGCATTCCGCTCGCGTCGCATCGGCTTCCGCTCGGCACGCTCTCGGGTGGGTTCAAGCTGCGCGTGCTCCTCGCGCAGGTTCTCGTCGGCGGCCCCGACGCGCTCTTTCTCGACGAGCCCACCAATCACTTGGACATTCTCTCGATCGCTTGGCTCGAGAAATTCTTGGCCGCCTATCGCGGTGCTGCGATCGTGATCTCGCACGACCAGCGTTTCCTCGACACGGTCGCCACGCACATCCTCGACGTCGACTACGAGACGATCACCCCGTATGTGGGCAATTACACGGCATTTACGGTCGAAAAAGCCGCGACGCGCGAGCGCAAAGAAGCGGGCGTCGCGCGTGCGGAGAAGATCATCGCGGACAAGCGCGCGTTCGTGGAGCGCTTCGGCGCGAAAGCTTCGAAAGCCAAACAAGCGCAGAGCCGGCTGAAGCAAATCGAAAAAATAGAGGTCGAAGATCTCCAGGACACCTCACGCCGCGCGCCGCTCTTTCGGTTCGCACAAACGCGGCCGAGCGGACGCGACGTGCTCGAGGTCGAGTCGGTGTCGAAGGCGTATGGGCCGAAGGAAGTGCTTCGCGACGTGTCACTCTCGGTTCGGCGCGGCGAGAAGGTCGCGGTGATCGGCCCGAACGGGCTCGGCAAATCAACGCTGCTGAAAATCATCGTTGGCTCGCTCGAGGCCGATAGTGGCAAGACGCGCTTCGGGCACGAGACGCACGTCGGCTACTTCGCACAAGACCACCACGAGCTTCTCCAAAACGAGAAGATGACGCCGCTCGAGTACGTGTGGGAAGCGTGCCCCGCGGAGCCAACGACGTACGTGCGTGGCCAGCTCGGGCGCGTGCTGTTCTCGGGGCACGACGTCGACAAACCGATCGGCTCGCTCTCGGGCGGCGAAGCGGCGCGTTTGATTTTCGCGCGGCTCGCGGTGCGCAAACCGAACGTGCTCGTGCTCGACGAGCCCACCAACCATCTCGATCTCGAAGCCATCGCTGCGCTCGCAGACGGTCTCGAAGCCTTCGAGGGCACGCTCATTTTCGTATCGCACGATCGCTGGTTCGTCTCGCGCCTCGCGACGCGCATCGTCGAGGTCACCGCGACGGGCCTTCGCGATTTCCCCGGAACGTACGCGGAATATCTCGAGCGCGGCGATGATCACCTCGACGTTCGAGCCGTCGCGACCAAGGCAAAAGCCGAGGCCGTCGTGCGCACGAAGAGCACGCCGCCCGGCACGTGGGAGGAGCAAAAGAAGCTCCGCAATCGCCGCCAATCGCTACCCGCGCGCCGCGACAAAGTGATCGCCGCGATCGAAGCCGCCGAAGCTCGTCGCGCGGAAATCTCGGCGCTCTACGCCGACCCGGAATTTTACGTGAAGACGCGCAACGACGACATCGCGAAGCTCGAACGCGAAGATGCGGAGCTCGTCAAAGCGATTGCGGCTTCTACCGCCGAGTGGGAAGAAATCGAACGCGAGCTCGCCGTCGCGAGCGATTCGTAAATCAGCGCGCGACGCGCGCCATGCGATCGGAGATGCGGAAGATCGCGAGCAGCACCTCGAGAAGCATGCGGCCAAACGCACCCATGACGGCGCACGCGAGCACGACCACGGGAACGAGCGCGATCGCCGTCGCGATTTGCTGGCCGTTGCCGCCCACGAGCGCCGCCGCCACGCGCACGAACGATGCGAGAACACTCACGGCAAGCGCCGCGAGCATCAGGACATAGGCGAGCTTCACCAGCTTGGTCGACATCACGCGTTCGAAGTTGAGGTCCAGCACGGACTGCGTGACGAAGATGGGCTCATCGTCGTCGGGCTCGGGCGCGGGTTCCGTGAACCACTGCGCGGTCAGCGCGGCATCGTGCTCGCCGGATGCATCCGCCGGAGGCGTGACCAGCGGGGGCGGGGGCGTCAGCGTGGGCGTGAGCGTTGGCGTTGGCGTACGCGTTGGCGTTGGCGTGCGCGCTGGCGTTTGCGTGGGCGTTTGCGTTGGAGTGGGCGTTTGCGTTTGGGGAGGCGGGGGAGTTTGGGTTGCGGCGTCCGTCAGCAGGCGATCGAGCGTCACCCACGCAGTGCCATCCAGGCGCTTGACGAGCATCAGCGGTGTCAGGCGGCCGATGCGGAGGCCCTTGCGCAGCTTGCGGAGGCTTACCGGTTTGCTTTCGGTGTTGGTGTCTGGGTCGCGCGCAATCCAGATTTCGGCTCGTTCATCCATGAGCCAATCATACGTCCTGCTAAGATGGCGCCATGCGCACCCTTGCCATCGTCGCCACGTCGATCCTCTTCGCTTGCTCCAGCACTCCCGCGACCTCGGACGCGGGCTCCGATGGCAGTCCCGGCACCGACGGTGGCGGTGGCGACGGCGCCGGCGGGGACGGCTCGGGCGACGGGTCGAGCGGTGGCGAATATTGCCCGGCAGGGTACACGCTCACTCCGTTCCTCACGCAAACCGCGGCGACGCACACCTTCACCAAGGCCGATCAAGTCGCCGACGTCTCGAAGGACTACGTCGCGGTGCTCGAAACGACGGCTCCCGGGCGTCTCGTTTGGCACTTTCGAACGACGGCGCCCATCGCCACAAACTCGTTCATCTTCCTCGCGCTGCATCACTTCTTCGACAACATCGCGTTTCATCGCGTCGTGCCGAGCTTCGTCGCGCAGGGTGGCGATCCGAACACGATCAGCGGCGCGCGCTCGACGTGGGGAACGGGCGGTCCGGGCTACAAGTTCGCCGACGAGCTCACGCCGACGCCCGTCTACAACAAGCTCACGGTGTCGATGGCGAACAGCGGCCCCAACACCAACGGCTCGCAGTTCTTCATCGCGCTCGCTAATCTTTCGATCGCACCGAACTACACGCTCTTCGGCGACCTCATCGAAGGCTCGGACGTGCTGCCGCTCATCGCGACGAGCCCCGACGCGCAGGGCATGATGCCGCCCACCACCCCAACGATCATGACCGACGTTCATATCTGCGAAAAATAGCTCGGAAGAGGATCACGAGCGGAATCGCGAGCAGCGGCGCCGCAATCGCGCTCCTGGGCCATGGCGCGTCGCGTGCAGCCGTCTCGAGAATCGGCGCGGCCCAAGGCAAGACGAACGCCGCGAGAAACGCGAGCCGAACCGAGCGTTGGGCCGGCACGTGGGGAGCCAGCACGATCGCCGGGAGCGCGAGCAGCGCGAGATCGTAGACCACGAGATGGGGAGCCGCGACCGTGGTCGCGAGAATCGCGGCCGCCCAAATACGTGCATCTTGCATGCGTTTCGCAGCGAAAAATAGCGCGATCGCCAGCGCGATGGCCGCGAGCGCTTGCGCGGGAAACGCGATCGCGCCGAACGATGTCGGAAGGAGACCGCGCAGCATCGCTTCGACCGAGCACATCTGAAACGCGTGCGCTGCGCGAATGCTGTCGAGGTACGTGCGTGTTCGAAGGATCGCGATCCAATCCACATACGCATGCGGGCCCGCCGCGATGGCGCCGATCGCGAGCCACAGGAGGGCCATCACCGAAAATCCGGCCACGCCTCGCCACCGACGTTGCGCCACGAACACAATCGGCGCGAGCACGAAGAGCTGCGGCTTCAAGAGCCCGAGACCGAGCACGAGCCCCGCCGCAAAATCCCGCTTCGCGAGCGCGAGCCGCACGCCCGCGATCCAGATCAAAAGCGAGACCGCCGAGGTTTGCCCCGAGAGCAGCGTCTCCGCGACGGGCTCCGATGCAGCAAACGCGATCACGACGAACGCAAAGATTCGCGCATCTTCGGCGACCGGCCGCGCGAGCACGAACGCAGCACCAAACGCGGCGATCGACACGGCTGCCCAAACGATGCACGCCGCACCGAGTGGCAACGCAGCGAGCGGACGAAAGACGACGGCCACATACGGCGGCGAGATGAACAGATCGAGAAACTGCGGCGCGCCCGTCACCGAATTCTCCCAAGCGCGCTGCGCCTCGACGTCATAGAGGTGGGCCGAGTCGCCCGCGACGAGGTGCCCGCCCGCGAGATTCGCAACGAGGTCCGGCGTGAACCCGGATGGCAAACCGCGCACCCAGCACGCGAACGCCGCGACCGTCATCGCCACCACGGCGACGACCGCCCACCGCGCGCGCGCCTTCACCGCCTCATCTTCGCACGCGTGCCCTTGGCACGTCTTGAGTCCGCTATGTTTTCGCATGCTTGGCCAGGTGGGCACCCTTGGGCTTGATCGGAACGCCTACCAAGGGTATTAACCCGCGCCCCAGTGACGGACGCCCTGTTTGGGGTCCGTGACAGGAAAAGGTTCCGCGCGCGGACCCCATCCGGGGCGCCGCGTTTTTTTTTGCCCATGCTAGAAACCCACGAAACCCGCTCGATCGTCGATTTGACGCGCCTTCGCGCCGTCATCGAGCCGGTCGCGCGTGCGCACGGGGCCGACGTCGTGCTCGTGGAGCTCAAAAACGAAAACGGCTGGGTTTTGCGGATCACCGTCGAGAAAACCGGTACTGAAACCGCCGACCTCGAGCTCTGCGCGAACGTCTCACGCGATCTGTCGCCTGCCCTCGACGTCGCCGACATGATTCCGCAAAGGTACAGCCTCGAAGTCAGCTCCCCCGGTCTCGACCGTCCGCTACTCGGCGAGGCTGACTTCGTTCGGTTCTCGGGTCGTAAAGCCAAGATCAAGCTTAGGCATTCGGCGGAGAGCACCCAAAAGGTGTTCATCGGCGAAATCGCCTGCACGGCGCCGGGAAAAATCACCGTTACGGAAGGCACGCGCACGCACACCCTCGCGCTGGCCGACATCGAGAAGGCACGTCTTGTCTTCGAGATCGAAAAGGGAACCAAGAGCCATCGCCGCAAAGCGCCGGAGCAGGAATAGAGACCATGGCCACGCAGTCAGCACCCCAGTCGCCGGATCTGAATCTCCTTCAAGCGATCGACATGGTCGCCAAAGAGAAGGGCATCGATCGCCTTCGTTTGGTGAAAACCATCGAAGAAGCGATCTTGAAAGCCGCGCAAAGCGTCTTCGGTCCGAACCGCGAGCTCGAAGCCAAGTTCAACGAAGAGAGCGGGCAAGTCGACCTCTTCCAGTACATGACCGTCGTCGACGATCCGAGCGACGACGACCGCGAGATCGCACTCGAAGATGCACAGGCCGCCGGCCTCGAAGCCGAGCTCGGCGAAGATTTGGGCTTCCAGATTTTCTGGCACTCCGTCGACGCGAAGAAAGCCGCCGCTCAAGACAAAGAGTTCGGCGATTTGCTCCGCGTGAAGCAAGCGCGCGCCGCCTTCGGCCGCATCGCCGCGCAAACCGCCAAGCAAGTCCTCTTGCAACGCGTCCGCGACGAAGAGCGTGATCTCATCTTCAACGAATTCAAAGACCGCAAAGGCAAGCTCATCAAGGGCACCGTGCGCCGCTTCGAGAAGGGCAATAACCTCATCGTCGATCTCGATCGCACAGAGGGTGTTCTTCCGTTCCGCGAGCAAACGCCGCGCGAGACGTACCGCCCGGGCGATCGCATCGTCGCTTACATCAAGGACATCGACCGCGAGGCGCGTGGCCCGCAGATCATCTTGTCACGCAGCGATCCGCGTCTCGTCGAGCGCCTCTTCGAGGCCGAGGTCCCCGAGATTTACGAAGGCATCGTGAAGATCGTCGCGTGTGCGCGAGAGCCAGGCGCTCGCTCGAAGATCGCCGTTACCTCGCGTGACTCGGATGTCGATCCGGTTGGCGCGTGCGTCGGCATGAAGGGCTCGCGCGTTCAAGCCGTCGTTCAAGAGCTTCGTGGTGAGAAGATCGACATTGTCCCCCACGACAAAGACCCGGCGCGCTTCGTGTGCGCGGCGATTCAACCGGCCGAGGTCAACAAGGTCATCGTCGACGAATCGGACCACCGCATGGAGCTCGTCGTCCCCGACGAGAAGCTCTCGCTCGCCATCGGTCGCAAAGGCCAGAACGTGCGCCTCGCAGCGCAGCTCACCGGCTGGAAGCTCGACATCATCAGCGAAGCCAAATTCAAGACGATGGAGGAGCAAGCCATCTCCACGCTCCAGCGCGTCGGCGGCGTGACCGAGCAGGTCGCACGCGCGATGTACCGCGCAGGCTTCCGCGCCGTCGAAGAGCTCGCAGACGCAACCGACGCAGAGCTCTCGGGCATCCCGGGTGTTGGCAGCGTCGAAGCGGCCGTGCGCCTCAAGACCGACGCAGAGTCCACGCTCGAAGTGCTCCGCTCGGAGCGCATCGATGCGGCGAAGGCCTCGGCCGAGCCGCTCGAGCCACGCGCGCGCCTCTTGCTCGTGAAGGGCATCGGCGAGCGCACCGCAACGCTCCTCGATGAAGCCGGTTACAAGGCGGTCGAAGACGTCGCACGCGAAGACGAAGAGAAGCTCTCGCAAAAAGCCGGGCTCGGCCAAGCGAAGGCGAAGATCGTGAAGGCCTCGGCTGTCGCGTTCCTCGCAACCGACTGGAAGCCCATCGAAGAAGCGCGCAAACGCGTGCAAGCGCAACCGCCGCCCGCACCCGTCGCACAGGAGCAACCGAAAGCGTGAACTTGACCGAGCACACCACTAAACACCAGCGCACCTGCGTCGGCTGCTCGAAGAAGAGCGAGCCCGAGGAAATGGTGCGTCTCGTGATTGGCCCAGATGCGTCGGTCGCGGTGGATGCCGCGGGAAGCGCGTTCGGGCGGGGTGCACACGTACATCCGATGAGCGAATGCATCGAAGGCGCCTGCAAGGGCGGTCTCTCGCGCGCGTTCAAACAAAACATCACGATCAAGGCGGACGCGCTCGGCGCAGCCATTCGCGATGCCTACGAACGCCGCGCCATCGGCATGATGCTCGGCGCACGTCGCGCGGGTCATCTCGCCGTCGGCGCGGATGCAACACAGTCAGCAGTCAACGGCGGGGCCCACCTCGTCGTCATCGCGTCCGATGCAGGGAGCATCGCGGCCCGCTTCGAACGCGAAGTGGCGACGGGCCATGCAACGAGCTTTGGTACCAAGGCGTCCCTCGGTGAGCTTTTCGGCACCAGCGAGACCGCGGTTTTTGCAGTTTGTCACGATGGCGTCGCGCGTGCGCTCGAGCATGTGCTTCGTCTTGCGAGGTCGGGTAGGTGAACATGAGCAAGGTGCGCGTATACGAAGCGGCGAAGCAGTTGAACGTCGACCCGAAGGCGGCCGTCGCGCTCTTCCAGGCCATTGGCGTCAACGACGTCCGCAACCACATGAGCTCCGTCGAGCCCGAGGCGATCGAACGCGTCAAGCGTCACCTCGAGAAACAGAAGACACACGACGTCGTCGAAGAGGTGCTTCGTCCTGGCGTTCGCAAGCGCCGCGCGGTTGCCAAGCCCACGAGCGAGTCCGCCGTCGCATCGACACCGCAGATCCCCATCGCGCCTCCGAGCGCACCGAAGTCGGCCGCGCGTTCGCGACCCGTGATCGAGCAGCCTGCCCCGTCCGAAGGGCGCAACGGTCATTCGTCGCCACGCCTCGTCGAAGAGCCCGTGCCCGCGCCGCGTCAGAGCACGCGTGATGTCGCAGTGCCTTCCGAACGCAAGAGCACACGCAAAGTTCAAGAAGACGTCTCCGCACCGGCCGAGCACGCGCCCGCAGAGCCGCAGATTGCAGAAGCACCTCCGCCCGTTGCTGTCCGCGAGGCTCCTCGCTCTCACCGCGAGATCCCGCACGTGACCGAGACGCACGAGCCCGAGCTCGTCGCTGCTGCGCCCGAGCCGGAACCCGAGCCCGTGGCTGCTGCACCCGCGCCCGAAGTCGCACCGCCGCGCGCGGCCCCGCAAGCCGTTCGCGAGCCCGAGCCCGCGCCTGCGCCGCGCACGCAACGCACTGGTGTCGAATACTGGACTGGCCGTCCTGGCGTTCCGATGCCAACGCCCGCGAGCGCGCCACGCACCGCGATTGGCGGCGGCCCCGCGAGCTCCATGCCGCGCCGCGTTCAATACGATCCGCGCGCAGGCAGCGGTCCGGCGCGTGGTCCGCGTCCGGGCGGCCCGATGCGCCCGATGATGGGTCGCGGCCCCGGCGGCCGGCGTATGCCGATGCGCGGCGGTGGCTCGAGCGATGGTTCGCCCCGCAAGGTCAACAGCACCACGCAGGAAATGTCTGCGCACAAGAAGGTCATCCGCATCGAGGAGAACATCACGCTCTCGTCGATGGCCTCGAGGATGAGCCTCAAGTCGACGCAGCTTCTGATGAAGCTCCTCGGCATGGGCATGACGGGCGTCCACATCAACTCGACACTCGATGCGGATACCGCAAAAATTCTCGCGAGCGAGTTCGGCTGGGAAGTCGAAGACCTCGCCATCAGCGAAGAAGCATCGCTCGCCGCCGCGCGCGCCAGCGATGAAGAAGAGCCCGCCCCGGCCGACGAAAACATCGTCGTCCGTCCGCCGGTCGTCACCGTCATGGGTCACGTCGACCACGGCAAGACTTCGCTGCTCGACAAAATCCGCAAAGCCAAAGTCGCCGACGGCGAAGCCGGCGGAATCACGCAGCACATCGGCGCTTACAAAGTGTCGACCGACCACGGCACCATCGTCTTCCTCGACACACCCGGCCACGAAGCCTTCACGGCCATGCGTGCGCGCGGTGCCAGCGCGACGGACCTCGTCGTCCTCGTCGTCGCCGCAGACGACGGCGTCATGCCGCAAACGCGCGAAGCCGTTGCTCACGCGAAGAGCGCGAAGGTTCCCATCATCGTCGCCATCAACAAGATCGACAAACAAAGCGCAGAGCCCGAACGCGTGAAGCGCGAGCTTGGCGAGCTTGGTCTCGTCCCCGAAGAGTGGGGCGGCGAAACGATGTTCGTGAACGTCTCCGCGCTCAGCGGCGTCGGCATCCCCGAGCTCCTCGAGCGCATCTCGCTCCAGGCCGAGGTCATGGAGCTTCGCGCAAATCCGAAACAGCCGGCGCAAGGCACCGTGCTCGAAGCGCTTCTCGATCGCGGTCGCGGGCCGGTCGCGCGCGTTCTCGTCCAAGACGGCACACTCCGCACCGGCGACTTCGTCCTCGCAGGACCTGGCTTCGGCAAGGTCCGCGCAATGACGAACGAGCACGGCAAAAACATCGCGGAAGCCGGCCCATCGACGCCCGTCGAGATCCTCGGCCTCGCCGAAGTTCCAGGAGCCGGCGATCCGCTCCACGTCGTTCTCGACCCGAAGAAGGCGCAAGAGATCGCCGAGAGCCGAAAGGGCAAGCTTGCCAAGTCGCTCATTCCCGCCGAAGCGCGCGTCTCGCTCGAAGGCCTCATCGACAAGCTCAAGGAGAGCGAAGCTCTCGAGCTCCGCATCATCATCAAAGGCGACGTGCAAGGCTCGGTCGAAGCCGTCGGAAACGCACTCGTTCGGTTGTCCACCGACCGCGTGAAGCTCGCCATCATCCACGCTGCGGTCGGTGCGATCACGGAAGGCGACGTCAACCTCGCGATTGCGAGCAAGGGCCTCATCGTCGGCTTCAACGTGCGCCCGGCTGGTAAGGCCGCGTCGCTCGCCGAAGAGAACGACGTCGAGATCCGCCTCTACAACATCATCTACAACGCCGTCGACGACGTGCGCTCCGCGATGGAAGGTTTGCTTCCCGCGAACCTCGTCGAGAAGAACAACGGCAAAGCCGAAGTTCGCCAGCTCTTCAAGATCAAGGGCACGGTCATCGCCGGTTGCTACGTCATCGAAGGCACGTTCAAGCGCACCGGCCAGTGCCGCGTCCTCCGGGACAACGCAGTCGTCTTCGTCGGCAAGGTCGGCTCGCTCAAGCGCTTCAAGGACGACGTCAAAGAAGTCCCCGAGGGCATGGAGTGCGGCATCAACATCGACGGCTTCACCGAGCTCAAAGAGAAAGACGTTCTCGAGAGCTTCGAGGTCGAAGAGGTCAAACAGAAGCTATAGAATCGAGCCCATGATCGCCTTCTTCGGCGCTGGGCTGCTCGGTTCGGGTTTCGTTCGCGCGCTCCTTCGGCGCGGCGAGGTCGTGCACGTTTGGAATCGCTCGGGCGACAAAGCCAAAGCGCTCGAAGCGCATGGCGCGAAAGCGTTCGAAGACCCGGCCATGGCGGCGCGCGACGCGACGCGCGTCCACTTGGCGTTGTCCGATGATGAAGCTGTCGACGGCGTGCTCGAGCGCGCCCAGCTTGGTGGTGGCGTGATGATCGTCGATCACACGACGACGTCCCCGACAGGAACGCTCGCGCGCGCGGCGAAGTGGGGCGCGCGGTTTCAGCACGCGCCGGTCTTCATGGGCCCGCAGAATGCGCTCGAATCGACCGGGATCATGCTCGCTTCGGGAGACGAGGCGCGTTTCAAATCTCTCGAACCGGAGCTCGCGAAGATGACCGGCAAGCTCGTATATCTCGGACCGCGACCCGAGCGCGCTGCGGCGTTCAAGCTTCTCGGGAATTCGTTTTTGATGTCGCTCACCGCAGGGCTCGCTGACATGCTCGCGCTCGCGAAGGCCGAGGGCGTTCCGGCCGCGGAGGCAGCGACGCTCTTCGATTGGTTCAACCCGGGCATGACCATCGGCGCGCGCATGAAGCGCATGCTCGAGGCCGACTTCGGGACCGCTTCGTGGGAGCTCGCGATGGCCCGCAAAGACGCGCGCATCATGATGGAGGAAGCCGCACGCGCGAACGTGATGCTCGCGCTCGTGCCTGCGATCGCAAACGAGATGGACCGCTTCATCGAACGTGGTCACGCCAAAGATGACTGGACCGTGATCGCCAAGGACGCGCTCACACGCTGAATCGCGGCAAAGCGTGGTAGACATCCGCCCCGTGGTGGTCGGCGTACTTCGTCTCACGTTTCACATTCCGCACGCGCGCTCCCTGAAGGACAAGCGCGCGGTCGTGCGTCGTTTCCGCGATCGCGTTCGCGCGCGGTTCGACGTCTCCATCGCCGAAGTGGGTGCACAAGACCTCCATCAGCGCGCCATCTTCGGCGTTGCCGTCGTTTCGTCGGACTCGAGCGTGTGTGACACGGTGCTCGAGCAGGTCGCTCGCGAGGCATCGACGCAGCGCGACGCCGTCCTCACCGATCGCGCGCTCGAGCTCGTTCAAATGGGAGACGAGTAGGGATATGCCCGGGCCCAAACGCGCCGTGCGTGTCGCCGGCCAACTCCAGGTCGTCCTCGCCGAGCTCATCTCGCGCGATCTCTCCGACCCGCGCGTCGCGGGGGTCATCGTCACACGCGTCGAGATGACCGACGACCTCGGCCTCCTCACCGCACACATCCGCCTGCTCACCAGCGGTGACGACGCCGCCGTTCGCAAGGCCGCGCTCGCCGCACTTGGTCGCGCGAGCAACGTCCTCAAACGCGAGCTCGCTCGCCGCGTACGCCTTCGCACGGTGCCGCAGCTGCGTTTCTTCTACGACGAAGGCCAAGACCGCCAATCGCGCGTCGAAGAGCTGCTCCATGAGATCAACTCCGAGAAAAAGCGAACTTGAGCTAGTGGAGTCGTGCCACGTACCAGTGGCCGCGCCACGCGATCATCTCGGCGATTTCGAAGCGGTGCACGCGGCCGTCGATCGTGTACGTCAGCGTGCTGCGCGTTGCGCGCCAGAGCGGTTGGTTCCATTCGTGGTGGCGCGCGGGTGCACGTGCGGCGTCGTGACCTAGGTCGAATGAAACGAACGTTGCGTTCTCCATGCCGCGCTCGTGCCGATGAGCGCGTGCGATGTGGTTGGTGATGCTCGCGCGAAATTTCGAATCGTAGAGCGCGGCGGCGTCTTGTGCGTCGCGCGCGGCGATGTACGCCTCGCGTGGCAGCACGATGTCGGCGCCGAGCGATGGGTCGTTGCTCGCGATCGCTTCGAGCAAGTGTTTCGCGCGCAAATCCAGGTCTCCGGAGCCTCCGTCCGGGAAATCGTCGAAGCTCGCGGCGGTGTTCGCGTCGACGATGGCGGCATCGAGCTTGGAAGCATCGAGCTTTGTCGCGTCGCCGAGCTGTGCGTCACTGGCGCCCGCGCGCGATTGCGCGGCGTCTTCACACGAGCTGCAGCCTTGCAGCACGAGCACGACGAGCGCTTTCGCAGAGCTCATGTGCCGGCTTCATGCCAAGTTCGGCAGCGTGACTACATCGACGTGAAGCACTTCTCCGAATGCGCAGATTTCTTGTACGCACGCTTCGCTCGGCCGTGATGCCACACGGAGCTTCGCGCAAGCAGCGCCGCCACCTTCGAACACCGTGTTGGCGATCTCTTCGACGTTGATGCCGTGCCGCTTGATGACATTGAGCACGTTCGCGAACGTTCCGACCTTGTCGAGCATGCGAATCACGAGAACGAACCGCGCACCCGACGCGTTGATCACGTTGACGACGTTCGGGACGGTGCCTTCGAGCAAGAACGATCGGATGACGCGAACCGTTTCCGTGGCGATCGCGAGTTGGGCTTGGTCCGTCGATGCGGCGATGTGCGGCGTGCCGTAGACGAAGCCGCCATCGGCGCTCGCGGGGACGTCGAAGCCTTTGGGCTCGAAGGTTTCTTTTGCGCGTGGCTCGTTGTCGAAGACGTCGATGCCGACACGAAGCGCGCGCTCGCGAACGGCGCGCTGCATCGCGGCTTGGTCGACGAGGTCCGCGCGCGCGGTGTTGATGAAAATCGCGCGCCGCGGAAGCTTCGAGAAAATCTTTTCGTCGATGATTCCGCGCGTGCGCTCGTTGAGCGCGAGATGCACGCTGAGCACGCTCGAGCGCGATGCGAGCTCCTCAAGCGACGACGCATGACCCACGCCGAGCTCGCGCGCACGCGCGGAAGAAAATGCGCGGCCCCAACCCACCGGCTCGAGACCGAACGAACGTGCGCGCGCCGCAACTTCGCGGCCGATCGCGCCGAAGCCTGCGATGCCGATCGTTTGGCCCCAGAGGCCCTGGGCTTTGCCGTATTCGGGCCTTTGCCAGCGGCCGGCGCGAAGCGAGGTCGTTGCGTCGACGATGCGGCGGTCGATGGCGATCATGAGGCCGTATACGAGCTCGGCGACGGCCGCTGCGTTCTTGCCCGGACAATTCGCGACGTACACGCCGCGACGGCTCGCCGTGCGAACGTCGATAGTGGAGACTTGCGCGCCAGCGCGAACGATCAAGTTGAGCTCGCGCGCCGACTCGATCGCTTTCGCGGTGACGGGCGTCGAGCGCACCACCAAAATTCCGAAGCCGCGCGTGCGCTCTTCGAGCTTGTCCGCGGTGAGCTCCGGTTCGTACTCGACTTCGAGCGGAAGGGCTCGGAGCTCGTCGATCGCGCGTGGGTGGAGCTTGTCAGCGATGAGGAGACGCATCAGGGTCCGCGGACTTGGCCTGGCGGGATGGTGCCCGTGTCGGCTGGGCGTTCGGTGAAGGCGGCTATCGTCACGCCGACGCCGCCCGCGACAACCACTCCCACGATCGTCCAGAACCACCAGCGCGAGAAGACGCTCGGCGTTTTCTCGAGCTTGAGATCGATCTCGCGGCGGCGCCCGCGCTCGACGATCGCGCTCGCTTCGAGATCACGATAGCCATCGCGCGTGAGGAGCAGCGAGTGCGAGCCTGGGAGAAGCGCTGTCTCGAGAGGTGTGCCGCCGAGACCTTTTCCGTCGACGAGAACCGACGTGGCCGGCGGTGCGGAGCGGACGACGAGAATACCCGTGGGCGACCCCTTGACGAGATCGAACGAGAGCTCGAGGTTGCCACCTTCAGGCAAGCTGACTTGCTGGCGCTGTGATTGATAGTCGTCGGCGACGACTTCGACGACAGCAGGGCCCGCGTTTAGCTTGATGTCGCCGAGTGGCACTTGGCCGACGGCCTTTTCGCGCACGAGAACGCGCGCGCCTACGACATTGCACTTGATGGTGAGCGTGGATACGTGGCGTTTGAAATCGGTGATGAGCGACTCGAGCTGCGGAACGCGCGCGCGTAAATCGGCGGGGGCGTCGGTGCGGAAGCGTTCGAGCTTCTCGACGGCGTCGGGATATTCACCGAGCGCACCGAGAGCGCGCCCCATGTTGTAGAGAAAACGCGGGTCGTGCGAGATGTTGAAGGCCTTTTTGTAGCCTTCGAGCGCGTCGTTGTAGCGGAGGTTGTCCATCGCGTCGTCGGCGGTGATTTTCAGCTTCTCCGCTTCCGCGTTTTGTTGGGCGTACGCGCGCGTCGCGAAGAGAAGCGCGAACGCGATCAGAAATGCGTAGAGAGCTCGTCGCATCAGAGGCGCGTCGGGGAGGGCGCGGCCGTCGAGTGCGTCGGCGGGGGCGTTGCGGTGGAGGAGGCCGTGCCGTGCGGGCGCGACGTTGCGGTACCTGTCGGGTGCGAGCCACCTGAGAGCGGAAGGGAAGTGATGGGAATCGCTGCGCTCACGCTCGCCGAAGGTAACGCCTCACCTGTTGAAACGGAAGCGTAAGTGGTCTGCACGGGCTCCGTGGTCTTCGCAGGCGCGGTGCGCGCGGGCTCGCTGCTCGTCACGGTGTGCGTTGTCGTGTGGCGTGTCCACGCAATCGCAAGCACCACTGCGGTGAGCAGTGTGAGCGTACCCATCGCGAGCGCAACGACCCAACGCGTGCGGCGCGTGCCCGGGCTCGAACGTGTCGTCCAGCCGGGCATCGTGCCGGCGACGTGCTCGCGAGGTGGAAGCTGTTGAACTTGCCCGGACCCTTGCGGCAGAAGCGTGCGTGCGCTCTCGATGGCACTCGGGATGCTCGGCAGACTCGGGTTCGACGAACCCTGCGGAATGAACGCAGGAGCCGCGTCGGTGCGCACGACACTGCCCGTTCCGAACGGTGCGATGGCCGCGGCGAGTGCCTGAACGTTTTGAAATCGAAGTGCCGGATCCTTCTGAAGGGCCGTAAAAATGGCCTGTTCGAGCTCCGGCGGCACACCTTCGCGGAAGAGCTTGATGGGCGGCGGCGGGTCGATGCAAATCGCGGCGGCGGCCGCGGTGGTGCTGCCTTCGAACGGCGTGCGGCCCGCAATCAGCTCGAACAAAATGATTCCAAGCGACCAGATGTCGCTGCGCGCATCGACGTGCTTTGCCGAACGCACTTGCTCGGGCGACATGTAGAGCGGCGTACCGACGACGGTCTGCGTAGCGGTGACGCGCGCGTCCGTGTCGTTTTCGACCTTCGAGATTCCGAAGTCGAGCACCTTCACGCGACGTGTGGTGCCGATCATCGTGATGAACAAATTCGAGGGCTTGAGATCGCGATGAATGACGCCTTCCGAGTGCGCTTCGGCCATCGCGTTGCACGCTTGCAAGACGACGTCGACGGCGTCGTGGATGTGAAGCACGCCGGTCGTCTCGAGGACTTTCCCGAGATCGCTGCCGTCGAGATACTCCATGACCATGTACGGCAGGCCGTTGTCGGAGACGTCGACATCGAGGACGCGCGTCGTGTTCTCGCTCTTCAGCTTTCCGGCGGCGCGCGCCTCGCGTTCGAAGCGCGAGATGACATCGGGGGCGTCGAGCACGTCGGGCAAGAGCATCTTGATGGCGACGCGCTGCTGGATGCGCGTGTGCATGGCCTCGTAGACGACGCCCATGCCGCCCTCGCCGAGCTGCCGGACGACGCGGTACTTCCCGACGACCTGTCCGAGCTCGGGAAGCGTGGGTAACGACCTCGGCGGCACGGCCCTTCAGGCTACCACTTTTGGCGCGATCGCTACGAGCTTGCCGCCGATTCGGGCGCTGAGGCCACCCTCGGTTTCCTCGAGAATCGCCCCCAAAGACGTCTGCGCATGCCGATCGAAACGAGCCTCGGACCGGCCGTTTTTCACCGCGGCGTAAACCCGATCGCCCGCGACACGGGTCGAGCCGGGATCCCACGCGGCCTCGGTGCCGTCGTTCAGCTGGAGCATGACACGCTCGGCCTCCACACGAATCGCCCGAACGAAATAGGGGACGTCTTCCACCGTGAAGTAGGTCCAGTCGTAACCGTTGGTGAGAATCGGCCGGCCGTCGTCGGGGTGGAGCGCAATCCACGTGTGCATCGCCGCCTCGAGGCCGGGATGCTCCACGCGCGCTCCGTCGTGAAAGAAGTGCCCATCCACATCGAGACGAATCGTGCCCTCGCGCGATCGCCCCTCGGGCGGCGGAAGTCTAAAGAAGTCGGGGTGATCGCCAGCCCTCACCCCCAAAGCATCCCACACTTATGGCCCTCCCGTTCGGATCCGAACCGGAGGTCTGGTGGGTGCCGTTCGGATCCGAACCGGAGGGGTTGGCGGCAGGGTGTCTTGACGACGCGGGGTGTGGGGCCTAGATATCGAATGTTTCAAATATATTTGAAACTTCCGAATGGAAAACCTCGAAACTCCCCGCCCAAAACCGTCGCTCGATGACCGTGCGCGTGCCCCGCGAGAGCACGATGCCGGCGTGCGGGCGATGTTCGACCGCATCGCGCCTCGGTACGACTTGCTCAATCGCATCGTCAGCGGCGGGCTCGACCAGCGGTGGCGTCGTCGCGCGATCGCCGAGCTCGCGCGGGCGCAGCGCGGGCCGCGGCTCGACCTGTGTGCGGGCACGCTCGATTTGTCGGCGATGCTCGTCGAAGCGTCGCCGAGCGAGCGCGTCGTCGCGGTCGACATCACCGAAGCGATGATGGAGCGGGGTCGCTCGAAAGCGCCGACGGTCGAAACGGTCGTCGCCGACGCGTGCCAGCTCCCATTCGAAGACGCGACGTTCGGCGCGGCGGTGTGCGGCTTTGGTGTGCGCAATGTGTCGTCGCCCGAATCGTTCGCTCATGAAGCGCTGCGTGTGCTCGCGCCGCGCGGCATGCTCGTCGTGCTCGAAGCGTTTCGTCCAGCGCGCGCTCTGCCGGCGCTCTTGCATCGAACGTACATGCGTCGCGCGTTCCCCGCGCTCGGCGCGATCGCGACGCGCGACCGCACCGCGTACGACTACTTCGTCGCGAGCGTCGGCGCCTTCTTGACGCGTCGCGAGCTCGAAGAGCTTCTCGTCAAGGTCGGCTTCTGCGCCGTCCGCGGATACGACCTCACCTTCGGCATGGCGGGCGTCGTGATCGCCGAAAAGAGGCCCGCGTGAAAAAGATCGTGATCGGCGTCACGGGCGCGAGCGGAGCGCCGTATGCCAAGCGCATCATCGACGTGCTGGTCGAGCGACGTCGCACGCATGGCGATGTCGAGATCGCCGCGTGTCTCTCGGAGACCGCGCCGGAGGTTTGGGCGCTCGAGTGTGGCGGTGACGTTCGCGAAGCGCTCGTGGCGCTCGATGTGCCGTGTTTTGGTCTCCGCGATTACCGCGCGCCGTTTGCGAGCGGGAGCGCCGGGTGGGACGCCATGCTCGTCGTTCCTTGTTCGATGAGCACCGTCGCGCGCATCGCGCATGGCATCTCGGACAGCCTGCTCACGCGCGCCGCTGATGTGATGCTCAAAGAGAAACGTTCGCTCGTGGTCGTGCCGCGCGAGACGCCGCTCTCGCTCGTGCATCTCGAAAATCTGACGGCGCTCGCCCGCGCAGGCGCAACCATCGTTCCTGCGATGCCCGCGTTTTATGGGAAACCGGCGACGCTCGCCGATGCGGTCGACACGGTCGTCGCGCGCGTTCTCGACCACGCACACATCGAGCATGCGATCGGAAAGCGATGGGGCTCGCCGTCATGACGCCGCTCGTCGAACGCGCGCTCTTGCGTGAAGGATTGCTCGAGGTGCTCGACGCGCGTCGCGCTGGCAACGCGCACGGATTCGAACGCCGTCTCCGCGATGCGGACTTGCTCGCAGTTGGCGCTTTGGCCGACGCGATTCGTCGTGAAGAAGTTGGCGACGTCGTGGCGCTCCACCTCACGTCGACTCCGGCGTACGCAATGCATGGCCGCGGGCTCGAGCTCGTTCGCGAGGTCGCCATCGCGCGCATTCTCGGAGCTCGGGGCGCGCGCGTGTGCGTCGACTTTGGCGCGAGCGGTCTCGAAGTCGCGCAAGTCGCGCTTGGCTTTGGCGCAAGCGAGCTCTCAGGACCCATCGCGAATCGCCGGGGCCTCCCGATCGCCGACGACGCCACGAAGAAAGTGAAAGGGCAGGGAATGGTCTCGCTCAAAGCCCTCAAACAAGAAGAGCTCGCGACCATCGTGCGCCGCGCGGGTCGCACGCCGCGCTTCGTCGAAGAAGCAGCCCTCGAACAAGTGGCGCTACCATGACGTTCGAAGCCATCGCCAAGAAAGTTCGCGCGGGCGAGCGTCTCGATTTCGACGACGGCGTTGCACTCTTCTGCGAGCCCGATTTCCTCGCACTCGGGCAGCTCGCCAACGAAGTGCGCGAGAAGCGCCACGGCGATCGCACGTACTTCAACAAGAACATGCGCATCGAGGTCACGAACGTCTGCGTGGCTTCGTGTCTCTTCTGCTCATTCGCGAAGCTCGAAGAAGGCGCGCCCGGAAGCCACACGATGAAGCTCGAAGAGGCATGGGCCGAGCTCGAAGCGCGCATGCAGGATCCGCCGAGCGAGATCCACATCGTGAACGGCCTGCACCCCGGCCTTCCGTTTTCCTATTACGAAGATCTCCTGCGCGGCTTCAAGCGCATCAAGCCCGACGTGCACATGAAGTGCTTCACGGCAGTCGAGATCCACTTCTTCGCGCGCCACTACGGGATGACCTACGAAGAGGTCCTCACGAAGCTACGCCTCGCGGGCCTCGACAGCTTGCCCGGCGGCGGCGCCGAAATCTTCCACCCCGAGGTGCGCTCGCGCATCTCGAACGACAAAGCCACGGCTGACGAGTACCTCGAAGTGCATCGCGTTGCGCACCGCCTCGGCATGCGCACCAACTCGACGATGCTTTACGGGCACGTCGAAACGTTCGAGCACCGCGTCGATCACATCTTGCGCCTCCGCGCGCTTCAAGACGAGACGCACGGCATGCAAGCGTTCATCCCCCTCGCTTTTCACCCCGACGGAAACGGGATGAAGAATCTCCCCGCACCCACCGCTATCGACGATTTGCGCACCATCGCGGTCTCGCGCCTCTTGTTCGACAACATCGATCACATCAAGGCCTACTGGGTCTCGAGCGGCCCTGACGTCGCACAGATCGCGCTCCGTTTCGGCGCCGACGATCTCGACGGCACCATCGTTCACGAAACGATCTATCACGCAGCCGGCTCACCGGTTCCACAGGGTCTCCGCGAGGGCGATCTCGTTCGCTTGATCCGCGAAGCCGGCCGCATCCCTGTCGAACGCGACACGCTCTATAACGTCGTTCGCGAGCACCCACGCGTCGCTGTCCCCGAAGCCGCTGTGAAAGTCCGTGACCGCAAAGCGGGCAAGCACCTCGAGGTGCTCTCGTGAAGCTTCGCGTTGCCGCGGTTGGGTATTTGAATGCGCGGCCACTCTGGGAGCCGCTTGCCACCGATGAGCGCGTCATGCTCGTGCTCGGGCCGCCGAGCGAAGTTGCGCGCATGCTCGCCGAAGACGAATGCGACGTTGCGCTCTTGCCGGTCGCCGCGGCCGCAGCGCTCGGGGACGCGACGTTGCTCGACGCTGGGTGCATCTCGTCGCGCGGTCCCGTGCGTAGCGTCGTCGTGTATTCGGAGTGCCCCATCGCGGAGATCGACGAGCTCGCGCTCGATCTTTCGTCGCGCACGAGCGTCGTGCTTGCGAAGCTTCTGTTACCGAAGACGCTCGCGTTTCGCGGCATGCAACCCGCCGAAGCCCTCGCGTTCGTCGGCGGCAAGCGCGGTGCGCTCGTCATTGGCGATCCCGCTCTCGAGCACGAGGGAAAATTCCCCCACACGTTCGATCTCGCCGATGCGTGGCGCGCGCGCACGGGTTTGCCGTTCGTGTTTGCCGCTTGGTACACACGCAACCCCCTCGCGCCCGAGCACCTCGAGATATTGCAGAATGCACGCAAAATCGGGCTGGAATTGCGCGATTCCATCGCGAAGAGCGACTCCGAGCGGCGTTATCTCCACGACGCGATTCTCTACGATCTCGACGGCGATGCTCGCGCGGGCCTCTCGCGCTTTCTCGCCGAAGCCGCCCAAGACTCGCGGCTGCCTCCGTCGGCGCCGCGTTCGCAATCACTCGAGACGCTCGTGCAGCGCGCGGCCGACGGCGAGCGCCTCTCGGCCGCAGAAGGCGAACGCTTGCTCGCCGAAGCAACGCTGTTCGATCTCGGCCTCGCGGCAGATGCAGTGCGCAAACGCAAACACCCTGATGGCGTCGTCACGTACATCGTCGATCGCAACGTCAACTACACGAACGTCTGCACGACGAGCTGCCGCTTCTGCGCGTTCTATCGCCCCGTCGGTCACGCGGAGGGTTACGTGCTCTCGCGCGAGGTGCTTGGCAAGAAGCTCCAAGAGGTCGTCGATGCAGGCGGCGTGCAGATCCTCCTTCAAGGTGGCTTGAATCCGGATTTGCCGATCGGCTGGTACGAGGACCTCTTTCGCTGGATCAAGAAAGAATACCGCCTCGGCCTTCACGCGCTTTCGCCGGAGGAAATCCTCCACATCGCGCGCCTCGAAAATCTCGACGTGCGCGGCGTGCTCGAACGACTCGTTGCGGCCGGCCTCGACTCGGTCCCTGGCGGCGGCGCTGAAATCCTCGTCGACCGCGTGCGCCGAAAAATCGCCAAAGCCAAATGCACGAGCGAAGAATGGCTCGGCGTGATGCGGACGGCGCACCACATGGGTCTCCGCTCGAGCGCCACCATGATGTACGGCACGGTCGACTCGCCGCGCGATCGCATTCTCCATTTGCTCAAGCTCCGCGATCTCCAAGACGAGACGCGAGGGTTTACCGCGTTTTTCTGCTGGGATTTCCAACACGAGTCCGGCGTGCGTATCGAATCCGGCGACGGCGGAACGAACGTCTACTTGCGCACGCAAGCCGTCGCGCGACTCATGCTCGACAACATCGATCACGTAGGCGCGTCGTGGGTCACGCAGGGCCCCGACATCGGGCAGGTCGCACTGCGATTCGGCGCCGACGATTTCGGCAGCGTGATGTTCGAAGAGAACGTCGTCTCGAGCGCGGGCACCACGTACTGCATCGACGCCGGAGAAATCGAAAAACGCATCCACGCGTCGGGCTTCAAATCGGTTCGCCGCAACGTCAAGTACGAGTGGTTGACCACTCCGACGTAAGATTCGTGGCGCATGCGCATCATCCACGCCGATTGGGTCTTACCCGGCGACTCCGAGCCGCTTCGCGACGCGGCGGTCGTGGTCGATGATGACGGCGTCGTCGCACACGTCGGCGCCATCGATGCGCGGCTGTCGTCTCTCCCCATCGAGCGCATCCGCGGGCTCGTGATGCCCGGGCTGGTCAACGCGCACACGCATCTCGAGCTCTCGGCGCTGCGTGGTCGCGTTCCAGGCGGTGGAGGATTCTTGCCGTGGGTCGAGCGTCTCATCGGCGCGCGCGTCGAGCTCGCTCCTGACGAAGAAGAAGCGGGCATCGAAGCGGCAGTGGCGGAGCTTCGCGCGTTGGGCACGGTCGCGGTCGGCGAGGTCACGAACAGCCTCGGCGCGGTTCGCGCGCTTGCTGCGGCGAAGATCGCTGGATGTATTTTTCACGAAGTCTTCGGCCAAGATCTCGCGCGCCTTCGCGAGCGCATGAGCGGGCTCGAGGCCGAGCTTCACGAGCGCGTGCCCACGTGGCCCTCGCCGGAGCTCACGTACGCGCCCGCGCCGCACACGCTCTACACGCTGCACCTCGATGTGGTCGCGATGATCCTCGAAGAGAGTCGCGCCCGCGCGCGGCGCACCACGCTTCATTTCCTCGAGCACCCCGCGGAGCGTCGCGCGATCGAGCAAGGCGATGGCCCGATCCCGGCGTGGCTCGCAACGCGCGCTCGCGTCGATCCCGAAACGCTCGCGTGGCCGAAAAAGCCCGCGATCGACGTTGCCGCGGATGTCGGCGCTCTCTCTCCGGATGTCCTTCTCGTGCATCTCACCGAAGCGCGACCGGGCGAGCTCGCGCGCATCTCGGCGTCACGCGCGCGCGTCGTGCTGTGCCCGCGATCGAATCTCTACATCGAGGGCAAGCTCCCGCCGCTGCTCGCCATCCGCGAAGCCGGCATCGACGCCGCGCTCGGCACCGATTCACTCGCGTCGAACGCATCGCTCGACGTTCTCGCCGAAGCGAAAGCCCTTCGAGATCGCTTTCCAAACGTGCCCGCGTGGCATCTCGTCAAGATGGCGACCGATGGCGGCGCGCGCGCTCTCGGTCTCGCGCGTCATGGTCGCATCGCACCGAGCGCACGCCCCGGTGTGCTTGCGGTCGAAGGCGATCTCACGAATGTGCCCGACCCGTGCGCGTGGCTCCTCGCGAATTTAAAAGCCCCAAGGAGACTCGTCGCATGACGAGTCTCGCGCGCGTCCGCAAATACGCAGGCCTCGTGGCGTTCTCGCACACGATCTTCTCGCTCCCGTTCGCGGCGAGCGCGGTCGTTCTCGCACGTGCCGTTCCGCATGTGCCGCTTACGCTCATGCGCGCCATCGCGATGCTCGCGTGCATGGCCACCGCGCGAACGAGCGCAATGGCATTCAACCGCTGGGCAGACCGAGCCATCGACGCCGAAAATCCGCGCACCAAATCTCGTCACGTACCTTCGGGTGAAGTCGGCGCGGCCGAAGCTCTGGCGCTTGCGCTCGGAAGCGGCGCGGTGTTCATCGTGTGCGCGGCTCTTCTCGGGTTCTGGCCTGGCGTCCTCTCGCCATTCGTTCTCGTGGTGCTCCTCGGCTACTCGTATGCGAAACGCTTCACGTGGGGCGCGCACGCGTGGCTCGGCGTCGCGAGCGCTCTCGCTCCTGGCGGCGCGTGGCTCGCGTGTGGCGCCACACCGAACGCGGGCATCCTCGTGCTGATGGCCGCGGTCGTCACGTGGCTCTTCGGATTCGACATTTTGTACTCGTTGCAAGATGCATCCTTCGACCGCGACCACGGATTGCATTCGGTCCCCGCGCGCTTCGGCGTCTCCCGTGCCCTCGTCATGAGCGCCCTCGCACACGTGGCGACCGCCGCGTGCCTCGCAGGAGCCGGTTGGCTCCTCCACCGCGGAACGCCCTATTTCGTGGCCGTTTTCGTCGTGACCGTCCTCCTCGGCTGGGAGCACGCCCTCGTCGGCAAAGGCAACCTCGCCAAAATCGACAAGGCCTTCTTCGATCTGAATGCCTATGTGAGCGTCGGGTTTTTCGCGCTGGTCGTCGTCGACGAAATCTACAGGTGCTAATCTTTGGGCCATGAAGCGAGTGCACTTGGTTGGCTTGGTCGTCGCGTTACCGACAATCGTTTGCGCGTGCGGAGGCAACGGCAACCACTTCAACACCGACGGCGGCAGCGACAGCCCCTTCAACGGCGACGGCCCCACGTTCGGCGACACCGGCAGCGGTGACGGCGCCGGCACGGTCGGCACGTGCGAAGAAGCCGCGGGCGCAAAATCGTACGTCGGCTGCGACTACTGGCCGACGGTCACGGGCAACAACGTCTGGGACATCTTCGACTTCGCAGCCGTCGTCGCGAACGCCGGCACCCAAGCCGCAACGATCACGATCACCGGCCCGAACGGTTTTTCCAAGACCGACACCGTCGCGCCCGGCTCGCTCGAAAAGTTTTATCTGCCTTGGGTGAAGTCACTCAAAGGCCTCGACACCAACGGCGACGGAACCGCAATACCGATGACCGCATCGGTCGTCGCGCACGGCGGGGCGTATCACCTCGTCAGCACCGTTCCCGTCACGGTCTACCAATTCAACGCGCTCGAGTACCAACCGTCGGGCGGCCCGTCCGGAAAAAACTGGAGCGCATGCCCGAACGACTCGCTCGCCGGCATCCAGTGCTTCTCGTACTCGAACGACGCATCGCTCCTTCTCCCGAGCACCGCCATGACCGGCAACTACCGCGTCATGGGCCAGAAGGGTTGGAGCGAAGGCACGCCCGTCATGGGCCCGTACTTCGTCATCACTGCCACGCAAGACGGCACCTCGGTCACCGTGAAGACGAGCGCCACCTCGCAAGTCATCGCGGGCGGCGGCATTCCCGCACAAAACGGCGTCGGCACGTTCACGCTCAACTTGAATCACGGTGACGTCGCCGAGGTCGTCGGTCAGACCGGCGATCAAGACGACTTCAGCGGCTCGCTCGTGCAGGCGACGAAGCCCGTGCAGGTCATCACGGGCTTGCCATGCGTCTACCAACCCGAAGGCACGCAAGCGTGCGATCACATCGAAGAGTCGGTGTTCCCCGCCGAGACGCTCGGCGCGCACTACGTCGTCACGGTTCCGACGAGCCCGAACGGCAACATCGTCGGTCACGTCGTCCGCATTTTCGGCAACGCCGACGGCACCACGTTCACGTACAACCCGAGCAAACCCGCCGGCTGCCCGGCGTCGCTCAACGCGGGCGGTGTCGCTGATTGCGGCGTCGTCGCCAAAGACTTCGAGATCAAAGGCAGCCACGAGTTCGGCGTCGGCTCGTACATGCTCGGTGGCTCGGCAGTCGACCCCGTCGGTGGCGAAGGCGACCCATCACAAAGCTTTGCGGTTGCGGTCGAGCAATACCGCAACGCGTACATCTTCCTCGCGCCGAGCGACTATGATCTCAGCTACGTCGACATCGTCGGGCCGACCGGCGCGAGCGTCACCGTTGACGGCTCCAACGTCGGAACGTTCACCGCGATCGGCACGAGTGGCTACGGCCTCGCACGCACGAAGCTCGGTGCAGGCAACGCCGGCGCGCACGTCCTCAGCTCGACGCAACCTGTCGGCATCCAGGTCATGGGCTACGGCTCGTACACGAGCTACCAGTATCCGGGCGGAAGCGATCTCACTGCGATCGCCCCGCCGCCTGTAAAATAGTCGACTCAGCAAACTGGCAGATAAATCGCGCCGTCGGCGGCACGTCCACGTCGAGAACTGGCGCGGAAACTTCGGACTATGGAGCCAAACAGATTGGCTCGCATTGTTCAGAATTTTTATAATGATTGCAAACAATCATTAGCTGCCTCGTTGTTTGCTCCGATGTGCTCGCCGCATCAACGAATGCGACCGCACCATCGAGAGCAACGCTCTGAACTCCGTATATGTATTCTGGCTGCAGACACCCACTCCCACATGCGCCGTTGGTATCACACGCATGAGAGAATGGGTTACAGCGGTACCCATCAACAACGCCACGGACCACAAACTGTTGAAAGAAGGCACGGCAATATGCGTCCCCATCGATTCCGGGATTGCATTGCAACTCATCTCCCGTGAGGCCTTGAAGGACGCAATGAGCATCAACACACGTCGTGCCCGCGGGAAATCCGAACGAAAGGCCAGCATCCGCGATCCACTCCTGACAATACGTCGGATCTACGCATTTGGGCGGTGCCGAAGTGCGCTCGATGAAGTCCGTTGCATCGTAGCCATTGCAGGCGGTTCCGGGCCCGAATAGGCGAGACCCGTCCTCCAAAAAAAAATCGCCACCGTCGTCGAGGGTACCACGAACTCCGTAATCGATTCGTCCCCCGCAAGACTGTGCGACGAGCAAGAACGCAACGCACAAAACTGTCGCCCCAATCAGCGCACAACCGTAAGTCTTCACGGAACGGTGAAGTCAATATTTACAGTCGCCACTGCGTCGTTGCCACTGCCCGATGACGGAAATCCGGGACGCGTCCAAAATGGGTAATACGAGCGGTTCCCTTGCGGAAACGGTTCGAGGATTCCAATCGCAACGATGCTGTCCTGCCACCCGAGTCGGGTCTGACTCCATCCCTGAGCACGCCGGCCAGGATACGGCGATCGTTGGCACTGGAAGATTCTGTGGCGACTGGATCGTGATGAACGAGAGCATGAACGAGGCGTGAAATGCGGGGCAGAGCCTCTATCGTCGAGT
>JBBSFE010000068.1:0-35644 GCA_038239005.1 Polyangiales bacterium | reverse complement strand
TCGCGGTCAGCCCAGATGGCAATCGCGTCGTCGTCGCCAACCACGAGAACGATTCGGTCACCGTGGTCGACGAACGCACGAACACGACGTTCGATATTTCGCTGCGACCCGGCGCGGGCGTTGCGGGCGGTGAGTATCCATTCGGTGTCGTCGCGACCAACGATCGCGCGTACGTGACAGCACAGCGCGATCGCGAGCTCGTCGAGGTCGATCTCTCGGGCCACAAGGTGCTACGCCGCGTCGTCGTCGGCGGGCAACCCGTGCGCGTCATCGGATCGCGAGACGGCACGAAGCTCTTCGTGACCGATGCCAATACCGATGACGTCGCGGTGATCGATCGCGCCTCATTGACCGTCGAGCGGCGCATTGCCGTCGGTGCGCCTCCCGGAACGGTCGCGGCCCGTCTTCGCGGCGCGAGCCCAAACGGCTTGGTGCTCTCGGCAGACGAGCGCACGCTCTACGTCACGCTCGGCGGCGCCAATGCGATTGCGGTCGTCGCGCTCGACGGCGACAAAAGCGCGGTGCGCGGGCTCGTACCGACCGCGTTTTATCCGAACGACGTCGTGGTCGGCGCTGACGGCAAAACGCTTTATTGCGCGTTCGGCAAAAGTACCGCCGGCCCGAACCCGAAGGGCCCATGGTTCGATGCGGCGCGTGTTCGCGAAAAACCGTTCGTCGCGTTTGGTGGCAACCAATTCGTCCTCCAAATGATGCGCGGCGGGCTCCACGTGTTTCCCGTCCCCGACGCGCCCATGCTCGGTGCTCTCACGAAGCGCGCTCTCGACAACGAGCGCACCGAGACGCCTTCCGCCGTGCCGCCGATTTTTTCGGTGCTGCGCGGAAAGGTTCGACGCGTCATCTACGTCGTGAGCGAAAATCGCACGTTCGATCAAGTCCTCGGCGACGTGCCCGGCGTCGACGGCGAGCCCGCGCTCGTTCATTGGGGCGCAGCGATCACGCCGAATCAGCACGCTCTCGCCACGCGATTCAGCGTGTTCGACAGGTTCTTCGATTCGGGCGGCGTCTCGGGGGACGGCTGGCAATGGTCGACCGCTGGCCGCGCGACCGATGTCGCCGAAAAAGAAATTCCGTTGATGTACGCGGGCCGCGGAAAACATTCGTACGACTGGGAAGGGAAAAACCGCGGCGTGAACGTCGCGCAGCCCACGCTCGCCGAACGAAAAGCGAGCGAGCCGCGCACGCCCGATGACGAAGACTTGCTCCCCGGCGTCGCAGATGTCGCAGCGGTCGATCGTCCACGCGAGGGCGGGCGTGGATATCTGTGGGACGCCGCATTCGCCCGAGGCCTCCGCGTTCGCAACTATGGCTTCTTCATCGACGACGCGCGCCAAACGAGCGACGTGCGCGAGCCGTTCAAGACGGGCGAGCACGTATCGATCGCGACGGCACTCGGGCTTGCCGATGCGACGGATCCGTATTTTCGCGGCTTCGACATGATCCAGGCCGACTTTTGGCGCGCCCGCGAATGGCAGCGTGAGCTGCGCGACTTCGAGGTCCGCGCCGACATGCCAGAGCTCGTGCTGGTTCGGCTACCGCACGATCACTTGGGCCACTTCGCACGCGCGCTCGATGGCGTGAACACGCCGGACACGCAGATGGCCGACCACGACTACGCGCTCGGTCTTCTCATCGATTCGCTGTCGCGCTCGAAGTTTTGGTCGGACACCATCGTGTTCGCGCTCGAGGACGACGCGCAAAACGGCGCCGATCACGTCGACGCGCACCGCAGCGTTCTCTTCGTCGCAGGTGGCTACGCGGCGCGCGGAGTCGTCACGCACAAGCCGTACACGACGATGAGCGTGCTCCGGACGATCGAGCTTCTCTTGGGTTTGCAGCCGCTCTCTCGCCGCGATGCAGTGGCCGAGCCGATTGCGGAAGCGCTGACGGACGCGCTCGACGAAACGCCGTTCGATGCGGCGGTGCCGAACGTCCTTCGATCGACGAAGCTCCCACTCCCTCCGCCGAAGTCCACAACCGAGCATGCGGCATTGCCACGTGGCGATGCGCAAAGATGGGCGCGCGCGACCGAAGGCATGAGCTTCGATCGCGAAGACGAGCTCGACTCCACGGCCTTCAACGCCGCGCTTTATTGCGGGCTCGTCAGCCCTTCTTCTTCAGCGTGCAAAAAAACGCCTTAGGGCTTGGCTCTCGCTGACCCTCGAAGTCGCTGTCCTCGATTTTATCGACGACAAACGTTGTCTCGAACGCTTCGCGAATCTCCGCTTGTGTGAAGCGGTGCGGGCCTTCGGTGCCGGGCTGCGCGTGGCTGAACGTCTTCAAGAAGAACCATCCGTCGGCTTTCACGAGCTTCTTCACGACAGCGGCGTAGTCCTTGCGACGCTCCGGCGGCAGCGTGTGAAAGCAACCGCGATCGAAGACGATGTCGAACGGGCCCTCGAGTTTGGTCTCGAGGATGTCGTCGACGACGAACGTGACTTTGGCGTCTTCTTTTTCGGCGCGCTTTTTCGCGTAGTCGACCGCGGCCGGCGAGAGATCGCTGCCCGTTACGTCGAGGCCGCGTTTGGCGAGCGCGATCGATTGCGTTCCGGGGCCGCTGCCGAGATCGAGCGCTTTGCCCGTCTTGATATCGCGGCTGTCGAGCGCGGCTGCGAAGTCGGCGTCGAGCTTTTCGGTGAACCAGGGGAGCTTTTCGATGTCGCCCGTTACGTAGAGCTCTTTCCAGTCGGTCGGAGTGCGCGGCGGTTTGAATTCGGGTTTCTCGTCCGCGTCCGCGTCGTCTTCGTCGTCTTCGTCGTCATCTGCTCCGACGGGCGCAGGCGGAGCGACCTTCGCTTTTCGCGCGATGATTTCTTCACCGCTATCCGAGCCGGCGAGCACGAGCACCGCGGGATCGAATCCGCGCTTGGCGTGCCGCATCATGACGACGAGCATGCCGATGCCAAGCCCCACGAGGCCGATGCAACACCACTGCGCGGGCGTGAGGCCGCTGTAGCGCGGGTCTGCGTTCACGCCGTCGGTGATGCGGAGGTAATCCATCACGAAGCGCACGGGGCCGTACGTGAGCGCCGTGGCGACGACGTACGTGCCGACGCGCACCTTCCGCGACCACGTCACCGCAAGAAGCGACGCGATGCAGAGCGTGAAGAGCATCTCGAGCAGACCAAGGTCGTAGCGCGGGAGCTCGCCGTGCAAGAACTCGATCGGGCCAAAGCTCGAGCGCGTGCCTTGGAACATCTTCGCGACGTACTCTGGGCTCGCATCGCCGGGAAACCCGCGCGGATATTCGACGGCGAGGAACGCGCCCTTCACCGCGAGCGCGCCCGGGTGATCGTGCACCGAAGAGCAACCCATGCGACCGAAGACCCACGCGACCGGGAACACGCTGAGGATCAAATCTGCGAACGGAAGGATGGGCTGCGGCGTCGTGCGGCGCCGAATGCGCCCGACCCAGCTAAGCCACGGGTGACCCGGAAACTTCGAGTCGAACCAGTAATACTTCCAGAGCACGATGCCGATGAGCGCGCCGAGGAAGCCGCCGAAGCTCGAGAGGCTCTTCCAGAGCATCAGGATCGACCACGGCTCGTCGAGCACTTCCTTCGGGTGATAGAAGAGCTCGTCGAGCATGTGGCCGCCGATGAAGCCGCACACGAGCATCCACGTGATGAAGGAGTTGAGGCGGTCGAGGTCGTAGCCGAGCGAGCGGGCGCGTTTCGTGGCGAGCCAGATGCCAATCAGAACGCCGGTGGCGACGAGAAGGCCGAACGGATGAATGAACCCCGGATCGGAGACGTGAACGTACGGGATCATCGTGCGACCGCGTTTTAGGCTGACGACAAGGGTTTGTCGACTACTCGCGTGTAAAGTGCACGCGGTCCGCGGCGAATTCGACGTGGACGGGCGCCGCACGGGCGCGAACCAGCGTCATCACGAGATCCCGGACGTAGGTTTCGGCCTCCGCCGCGGAGGGCTCACGCAGGAGGTTTGCGGCGGCCGTGCGGGCAAAAAAATCGGGACCGCTGACGACGACCCCAGACACGACATCGCCGCGCTGCTCGATCTCGACCGTGATCTCGAGCGTGCGCGGGAGGGTCGCATCGCGAGACGGAAGCGTGAACGTCATCGAGCGCGTTCGGCGCGTCGGTGTGGCGCCGAAATTTCGCGCCGCGAGAAGCCAGCTCGAGAGCTCGCGTGAATCCGCAAGCGGGCGGCCGTAGACATCCGGGTCGACGACGAGGCGCAGCGGAACGAGCACGGCATCCGTCGCGGCTTGTCGTTCGGCCGCGGCTCGCTCGAAGCGCTCTTCGCTCGCGCGCGCGGCCGTGACCATGCGCGACGCTTCGTCTTCGGGTTCGTGCTCGTCGAAGCTACGCACGAGCGCGTACGCCGCGGCAACGTGCGGGCCTCGCGGGAGCCACGCGATGTAGTCGATGGCGGCGTCGCGGCTCTTCTTCGAGTTGCGATAGTACGCGGCCTCTTCCACATCGAATGCAGCACGTACGTCGGCGGCCCACGCACCTTGCGGATGCGATTCGAGGTAGTGCTGCGCGTGCGCAAGGCGATCACCTTCGGCGCGCGCAAGAACGAACGCGCGATGGTCCGCGAGATCGTCATTGGACGCCATCATCGGGCGCACCACCGCACACCCCGCGACGAACACGAGCGCGAGCCTCACGCTCTCCGCGAGCCTCTTCACGGGCCCGCCTCGCCCCGGCAAAACTCGCATTCGGTGGGAACGAGCCGCTCCGAGTCGCTGACGTATTGCGCGTAGTCGCTGCACGACGCAGAGAGGAGCGCATCGAGGCACACGATGCCGTCGTGAAAGAGCGGCTCGCAGTTGGGCGGAAACGTTTCGGTGATGCCGCCGTCGGCTTCGCATGCTTGTTTGCAGCGATCGGTCGTGAGAGCGCAGTCGGTACAGCGCCGGCAATCGACGGTGCGACGTGCGCGCGCGAAGTTGCCTGCGTCGAGCGCGGCGGGCGTCTCGCCGCAGCTTCCGATGTCGCCAACGGTCGCGCCGAGTCCGAGCACGAGCGCGCCGATCAGTACGAGCGGCTTCTTCACGGCACCACCTCGTAAGCGATGGTGATGCCCAGCTGACCGGACAACACTGGATACGCGGCAGCCGTGACTTCGCGCGTGCCCGAGCCGTAGAAAACATCGCCAACGGCTTCGAGCACGAGACCGATGCCCGCGCGCACGAACCACACGCCACCGAGCGCGCCTTCGAGGCCCCACGTGACATCGGGCGTGACGACGAGCGGTGTGCCGCCACGCGCGTAGGCGGCCACGTTTCGAAAGCGTCGATAGAAGACGAACCCAGGCGAGAGAATCGTTTGCTGTACGCCCGCGACGGCGAGCGTCGTGTGAAACGCGAACCCCGCTTGGAATTTGCGCGGATCACCGAACGTGATCATCGCCGCAAGATCCACGTACGGCGCCGTCGATGAAACCCCTTCGGCGGAAGATCCGAGAACGCTCGCGAGGCGATATGGATCGTTGAACCGAAGGCCGTCGCCAAAGCTCGCCGCGACGTGAACGGTCAGCGGAGGTCCGTGCGATGGCGCGCGCTCTGGAGATTCGGCGCGCGCGCTCGATGCGAGCAACAGGGCGACGACGAAAGCTCCCCTCCCCCTCACGTGCGCTGGACCCGGACCTTCGGTTTCGCTCCGAGGAGCGCGAGCTGACCACACGCCGCCGCAACATCGTCACCACGACGGCGCCGGATGAAACACGAGTACCCAGAGTCGACGAGGACTTTTTGAAACGACAGCACGCCAACGAGATCCGGCGGACCAAGTGTTGCGGCCTCGATGGGATTCATCGGGATGAGATTCACCTTCACGGGGAGACCACGCAAGAGGCGTGCGACTTTGCGCGCGTCGTCGATCGAGTCGTTCTTGCCGGCAACGAGCGTGTACTCGATCGTGATGCGTCGGCGATTCGGCAGCGGGTACCGGCGAAGTGCGGCAATCAGCGTTGCGAGCGGATATTTTTTGTTGATCGGCATGAGCCGTGTGCGCGCTTCGTCGTCGGCGGCGTGTAGCGAGATCGCCAAGCCGACTTTTCCACCGAACTCTTCGCCGAGTCGTGCGATCTCCGGGACGAGGCCGCTCGTCGAGATCGTCACGCGGCGCGTCGAGAGGCCGATGCCATCTGGGTGCGTGAGCATGCGGAGCGATTGCGCCGTGGCCTCGTAGTTCGCGAGCGGCTCGCCCATGCCCATATAGACGACATTGCGAAGACGCTCGTTTTCGCCGAGGAGGGCGCGGCCGAGGAGGACTTGGATGATGATTTCGTCTGCGCCGAGATGGCGCTTCAAGCCCGCCACGCCGCTCGCGCAGAAGACGCAGCCCATCGCGCAACCCACTTGCGTCGAGATGCACTGCGACACGCGCACGGGCTCGGTCGCGGCATCGGAGTCGGAGTCAGAGGCAGAGTCGGAGTCAGAGTCAGAGTCGGAGTCGGAGTCGGGGTCGGCGGCTGCGTCGGCATCGTCGAGGGGGGATGGGAGCGAGCCGCGCGGACCCGTCACGCCGGGGATCAAGACGGTTTCGATCGTGGCGCCGTCGTGGAGCGTGAGGAGGAGCTTGCGCGTGCCGTCCGCCGCCGTGAAGATGTTTGCGATGCGCGTGCGGCCCGCATCACCGAGGTCGAGGGACTCGCGGAGCTTCGCCGGGAGATCCGTCATTTTCGCGGGATCGAGAACACCGCGCGCTTGGAGCCAACGGAAGACCTGCTTGCCATGAAACGCACGACCGCCAAGGCTCGTGACGGCCTTCGCCCACTCTTCAGGCGTGCGCGCAAGCGGCGGATGCATCCAAAACATGTACCACGCTGAGAAACGGGCAGCTTAGCTAGGTCGCGTGATCCGCATGCTGGCTGCACGGAGGCGACGAACGATCACGCGAAGGATGCGTTCTTGAATTTGCGGGCGGCGCGCCATGAGCTCGCGAAAATCTGCACCGTTGAGGCGTGCGAGTGAGGTGTCTTCGGCCGCGATGGCGTCAGCGCTGCGTGACTCGTTGTCGAGAAGCGCGAGCTCGCCGAAAAAGTCGCCGGTCTTTGCGAGCGAGAGCTCGATGGTGCCGTCCTTGATGGACACCGCGCCGCGCCGAACGATGTAGAGGGCGTCGCCGGGATCACCCTTTTTGAAGATCGTCTCGCCCGATGCCACTTCGGTGCCCGTTAGCATCTCGGCGACGCGACGCAGCTCTTGGCCGGGCATCTCCTCGAAGATCGGAACGGTGCGCAAGAAAGCCATGCGCTCGAACAGCGGAATCAAAGGTGAGCTCTCCTCCCAAATGCGTGGATACCGCTCGCGGAAGCGGTCCTTGTATACCAGTATCGCGCGGCCCGTGATGGCTTGGTCGCCGAGCTCGATGATCGCCGCGAGCGGATCGCGCTCGACTTGCGACACGCCATCCGCAAACTGGCGCGCGGCTTGGGCTCGTTCACGAAGCGAAAGGTGCTCGAAAAGCGGAACGACGCGCGCCGCAAGATCGCGACTCAACGTGGCGTCGACGAGCTCTGCAATTTTCGCATCGACCTCGGGGCTCTTTTTTCGCAAGCCCGCCTGCACGGCGCTCACGAGCTTGTGCTTGCCGGTGAGCGCAAGCAGGTTGAGCACGCGTTCGCGAACGGCGCCGATTTCGTTTTCGATCTCGATGCCGAGCTGATCGAACGGCGGATCGATTTTCCAATCGGGAATGCCGTCGTCTTTCGCGAGGCCCGCAAGGATGGCGTACATTTTGTAAGCCGAGACGAGCTCGCGCGAGAGCATCGGCGCGATCTCGTCATCTGGCGGCCGCGCGACTTTGCCGTTGTTCACGGCATACGACATCGACCGCACCGCGCGATCGCGCACTTCGGGATCGGGATGCACGAGCAATCGATGTAGGAGCGGCCCCGCGGCTTCGCCGGAAAGCGCGGTCGCGACGTGCCGAACGCTCTCCGCGCTCGCGCTGTCGACTTGATCTTGAACGTACGCGAGCGCGTCCTCGCCCCAATCGACCAAGCGCGTCGCGACTTCGGGGCCAAGCGCAGTCGGCAAGAGCTTGACGACATCGGGCAAGAGCTCCGACGCCCGAATGCGCGCACCCGCGCTGACCGCGGCGAGACGCGCCGCATCGGTCCCGCGGCGAAGGATGCGGCGCATCTGTCGATGAATCGCGTCCCGATTGGCGTCCGTCACCGCGCCGGGTACGACGAGCACATCGAGAACGATTGCGGCCGAGTCGTCGTCGAAGCGCGAGAGAAGATCGGCGATGTCAGGCGCGGTCCCCTCTTCGAGAACGCGTAGAGCCACGCTGGCCGCAGGTCGCTCGATGTCTTCGCCCTTCGTGCTCATGCGCGTGAGCGCCGCGCGTGCTTCCTCGGGGGCAACGCCCAAGTGAATGATCACACGCGCCGCTTCGGCTCGACACGTCGCATCCGTATCGGTCTCGAGAGCGGCGGCGACGGCAAGCGCAAATCGCCCGCGACCGTGCCGCGCGACCGCGCGAAATGCGGCCGCGCGAACGAGCGCGCTCGGGCTCTTGATCGCGACGCCGAGCACTTCGTCGTCTGGGGGCTGTGAGCCCTCGCACAAAAGCTCGGCGGCGAGACCCGCGCGGCGATCGTCGTCCGAATGAAGCTCGGCAAGGAGTGTTGCGCGCGTTTCGGCGTCGAAGCTCTTGGGCTCGATTTCGTCGAGGTCGAGCGTGCGCTCGTCGATCGCGCGACGCAGCGCATCGCGGTACGCGCTACGAACGCCGCGACGGCACACGATCGCCATGATGACAACGCCGGTGAGCGTGGCAATCGCGAGACTTCGCCCGCTCACGCGCGGCATGAACGCGAGGATCGCAGCCGTGACCGCATACGCGCCCGGCGCAATCACGCCGCGCACGAGCGCGCGCGACTGCACGCGTTCGACCGGCGGAAGCGGCGTTTGCGTCTGCTCGCTCGCCGAGCCCCAAATCGATTGCTTGAGGACGCGATCGACCGCACGAAGCGCCACGGCCATGAAGAAGCTCGGCGCAATCGCAGCGAGCGCCGCGACACCAATCGTCGTGATGGGGGTGAGGAGAAGCGTGCGCGACGTTCCGAGAGCGAGCATCACGCGACCCGACGCAAGCAAAAGCACCACGAGCGTGACGGCGCTCGTGATGCCGTAGTAGCGCCCGAAAAAGCCCGCGCATGACGCCTCGGTTGCGTAGCGCTCGTGCGCGGCCGTCATCAGCGCATAGTCCATGAACTGCTCGGTCACGAGCGCGAGGATCGAGAGCGTCGCCATCACGCGGAGGAGCGGAACGGCGCGCAGATACGCGAGCGACTTCTTCCACTCGGCGATCGTGCTCGCCCGCTTCCTCGGTACGTGCGCCGCGAGATCGAGCGAGCGGATGAGCATCACCAGCGGCACCATCCCGAGCAGCACGAACGCCGCGATGATCAAGAGCGCGGGAGCGCCGAACAAATGCGCGAGGGGCACGACACCGAGGCCGACGAACGTCCAGGCGAGCGTCGCGCCCGCGCCCGCGATCGGAAGAAGGCGCTTCGCACTGCGCGCGGTAGTGGCTTGCGACACCACGGCCCACCCGTGAATCAGCATCACCCCAGACACGGCCTCGATCACGACGTACAGGACGAACGGCGCACCCGGCACGCCCGACGCAAGTAGCGCGCGGATCCCGAGGAGCGCAACAGCGCACGCGATGAGCGTCACGCGAAGGAGGCGCGCCGCCCCAAGCCGCGATGCGAGCGGCACCGTGGCGAGCGAAGCCGCCGAGAGCGTGAGCGCCGAGGCGAAGAACGCCCAGGGGATCATCGTCTTCGGGTACGCCATCAAGAAGATGCCGCTCTGTGCCGACTTAATCAGCACGAGCGCAGCCGAGAGCATGAAGATGAGCCCGACGAGCCTCATCGCTCGTGTGAGCTCGCCTTCTCCGAGACGCAGCGCGCGCGCGATGAACGACGGCTCGTTCGCTTCGGCGCGAAAGCTCACTTTTTCGCTTCTTCCCAATATCGATCGAGCGTTTCGAGCGGCAGCTTGTCGTCCCAGCCGTTGTGGACTTCGGCGACGCGTTTCTCGACGTGTGCGAAGCGCTTCATGAATTTCTCGATCGTGCCGCGCAGCGCGCTTTCAGCGTCGAGGTCGAGGTGGCGCGCGAGATTCACGAGCGCGAAGAGCGCATCGCCGAGCTCCTCTTCGGTGTGCCTCGCATCACCGGATTTCATGGCGCGCTCGAGCTCGCCGATCTCTTCGTGCACTTTCGCCATCGACCCGCCCGAATCGGGCCAGTCGAACCCGACGCGCGAGACCTTCTCGCCAACGCGTTGCGCTCGCACGAGCGCCGGCAAGCTTCGCGGCACGCCCGATAGGATGCCGCGACCTTTCTTTTCCTTGGCCTTCAGCTTTTCCCAGTTCGAAAGCACTTCTTCGGACGTATCGGCTTTCACGTCGCCGAAGACGTGCGGGTGGCGCGAGACGAGCTTCTCCACGATGCCCGCAACGACGTCGTCGATCGCGAACTTACCTTCCGCACGCAGGAGCTCCGCTTGAAACACGACTTGCAAAAGCAAGTCGCCGAGCTCTTCGCGAAGCCCGTCACGATCGCCCGAGTCGATCGCGTCGATCACCTCGCACGCTTCTTCGAGAACGTATTTGCGGAGCGACGCGAGGCTCTGCTCGCGGTCCCAAGGGCAACCGCCGGGCGCGAGCAACCGGCGCATCACGCCGACGAGTCGCACGAGCGTGGCGCCGTCTTGATCGGCGACAGGCGGAACGGGCCGCGGCACTTTTTCGTCGAACATGTTCAACCCGCCGCCGCCTCGAGCTCGTAGAAGGCGAGCGGCCCGCTCTTTTCGTAGAAGAGCCCGCAGCCCATCTCGACGAAGTGCGACGCGAGCGCGCGCCGATAAAAGCTCCCCGGCCGGCGATGAACTTCGATGTCGGTCTTCGAGACGTCGCACACCTCGCGGATGTCGCGTGAAGTGATGGCCTCGAGATAGAGAAACCCGCGGCACATGGCGGCCATGTTGTCGATTGCGCTGAGTGCGTCGTCGTCCTTCAAATAGGGGAGCACGCCCTGACACACGACGAGATCGAATCGCTCGGCGCTCCGCCACTTGGCGATGTCGTGCTGCGCGTGCCCGTATTTCGTGCACGCGTACTCGCTTCCGTCGATCGACACGTAGCGGACGGCCGGCTCATGGGCCTTCAAATAACTCCCCCAAAGGCCCGTACCCGCGCCGACGTCGAGCACGGTTTCGACGCGGCCGCCGAGCCAGCGCGCCATTCCGAGCACCCCGCGTGCAAGGTTTTCGACCTGCGCGGCCGAATACACGCGCGTTCCCTGCCGTTCGTAGAATCGCTCGAAGTAACGGGCGTCGAAAGTGGCCTGGTCCATCGGGGCGCGAACCTCTATCGAAATCGCGCGCGGCGCAAGCCTGTACTACGATGAGAGGCATGGATCCCGTTGCGATCCCGAGCCCCTTTTATCGCCGCGCGATGGTCGTTTCCGGATTCGCGCTGGTGTTCGTGCTCGCATACCTCTTGCGTGGCGTTCTCGTGCCGCTGTTCTTCGCGTTTTTGCTCGCGTACGCACTCGACCCATTCGTGGATCGGCTCGAGAGCTGGAAGGTGCCGCGCACGGTGGGCGCCATTCTCGTCATGGCGGTCTTGTTCGGGTTGTGCGTCACGTTCGCGGCGTTCGCGGTCCCTTACTTCGCCGAGGAGCTTCGCGCCGCAGCAGCTGATTTCCCCGCGCAGATCGACAGCACACGCACGCGCATCGAGCCGTTCATGTGGCAGGTCTTCAAGGTCAAGCTCCCTCACACGTGGAGCGATCTCGCCGGTGAGCTTCCTTCGGCCAACACACTCAGCACCGCCATCTTCGGTACGCTCGGATACGTCGCCGTAGTTCTCAGCGCTCTCATCATTCCGGTGTTCGCGCTCTACCTGCTGATCGATTTCGATCGCATCGTTCGCTACACGGGCAAGCTCGTGCCGCGCCGCTTCATGCGCACGATCACGTCCGTCGCGATTCAAATTCACCGCACGCTCGGCGGCTACGTTCGTGGCCAGCTCACGACGTGCTTCGTGCTCGGCGCTCTCTACGCCACGGGCCTTCGCGTCGTCGACATTCGCCTCGCCGTTCCGATCGGCGTGCTCACGGGCATGCTCGCGTTCGTTCCCTACGTGGGCTTCAGCATCGGCCTCAGCCTCGCACTCGCAATGGCGCTTCTCGATTGGCACGGCCTCGGCCCGGTCGTCGGCGTGCTCCTTGTGATGGGGAGCGTGCAAATTCTCGACGGCACGATCATCACGCCACGCATCGTCGGAAAATCCGTGGGCCTTGCGCCGCTCGAAGTTCTCCTCACGATGATGGCCGCCGGTTCACTTCTCGGGTTCGTCGGCGTGCTCTTGGCTGTGCCGCTCGGCGCGGTCGTAAAAATTCTTCTTCAGCGGATGGTCAAGGTGTACTTGGGTTCCGAGTTCTACGCGCGCACCGAGCCTGCAACCGAGCCACGCGTGGTCCCGCTATCCGAGCATCCCGAAAGAAAGAGGAACGTCCCTTGAGTGAAGTCACGACCGAACGCGTTTCACGCACGCTCATCGTCACCATCGCGCGCCCCGAAGCGCGCAACGCTCTCACCATTCCTGTCGTGCGTGCGGTTCGCGAAGCATTCACGTCCGCCGCAAGCGACGAATCGATTCGGTGCGTCGTGCTCACGGGCGCCGGCGGGCACTTTTGCGCGGGCGCCGATCTCCGCGCGAACATGGCAGACCCAGAGGTGATGGCGCGCGTCGACGAGTACATCGAAGACTTCCACGGCCTCATCCGCTCGATCGTCCGTTGCCCGAAGCCGACGCTCGCAATGGTCGATGGCGCCGCCGTTGGATTCGGAGCGGATCTCGCGCTCGCGTGCGATCTCCGCATCGTGAGCGAGCGCGCGTACGTGCAAGAAAAGTTCGTCGGCATTGGGCTCATGCCCGATGGTGGCGGCACGTTCTGGCTCCCGCGCCTGCTCGGCACGGCGCGCGCGATGCAGCTCTGCATGCTCGCCGACAAGCTCGACGGCAAAACGCTGAAAGAGCTCGGCGTCGCCGTCGACGCCGTCCCGGCCGAGAAACTCCACGAGGCCGCCATGATGCTCGCAACACGACTCGAGAAGGGCCCGCCGCTCGCGTTCGCGGCGATCAAAGCGTCGATCTACGCAAGCTGGGGCGATCTCGACGCAGCGCTCGCCCGCGAGCGAGACAACCAACTACGCCTCTTGAAGACCGCCGACGTGATGGAAGGCGTGCTCGCGTTCATGCAAAAACGCGAGCCGGAGTTTCAAGGAAAGTAGTCAGGATCTCTCGCCGATCACGGAGGTGAGAAAGTACCTGCGGAGGGCATCGCCGGATCCAAAACGGCCGAGACCAATCATGAGCTTCGCGACAGCCGCTTCGGGAGTCATGTCGCCGCCCGAGATCGCACCTGCCGCTTCGGCTGCGGCGCCGCCTGCGTAGCGTTTCAAATCGACGAACCCACGAAGGCACTGTGAGACGATGACGACAGGAACGTTCGCGTCGCGTGCATGCTCGAGAGCCGGAATGAGCGAGCGGCCGATTTGTTGCGGTACGTTTCCCGTTCCGTACGCTTCGAGCACGAGTCCTTTCACGCCCGCGTGCACGGCGCCCGTGATGAGGCGCTCTTCGAGACCCGGAAAAACGCGCACGGCAAGCACGCTCGGCTCGATGCGCTCGTCGAACGGCGCGAGTGGCGTGGCCGCACGAACATGCGGCGCGATTGCCGCGTGAACGCCGAGCTTCGCGAGCGGCTCGCAGTTCGGCGAATCGAACGCATCGTAGGCCCACGCATCGCGCTTGGTGGCGCGCGCCCCGCGAAGCGCCCGTGAGGCGAACGTGACCGACACTTCGGGGATCGCAAGCGTCGCAACGAGCGCTGCATCGACGAGATTCTCCCGCGCATCCGTACGCGCCTCCGCGAGCGGCCGCTGCGCGCCCGTGAGCACGACGGGCTTGGGCACGGGCCCGAGCAAAAGCGCGAGCGCGCTCGACGTGTACGCCATGGTGTCCGTGCCGTGCACGATGACGACGCCGTCGAAGCTCGAGAGCGCCGAGTGAACATCACGCGCGAGCGAGACCCAGTCACTCGGCAGCATGTCGCTCGAATCCATGGAGAAGAGCTGCCGCGTTTCGATCGAAGCAACGCGCGCGAGCGCCGGAACCTCGGAGAGCAAATCGGTCGTCGCATCTTCGAGCGACAGAAGCGACGGGCTTCGCCCACTCGCGGATGTTTTCTCGCGCATCAGCAGCGTGCCGCCCGTCAGCAGGAAGAGGAGCCGCTTGTCGGTCGAGGCCGTCACGGCCGTCAGAATACTCGACTGTCGACCTTGATCGTGTCGCCCGCTTGCACGGGGATGTCGGGCTGCGTTCCGTCGCCGATGCCGTCGACGTTGACGTTGACCGTGACGGATTTCCCGTTGGCGACCTGGCGCGTCAGGACGACGTGCTTGCTATCGGCGATGGACGTAAACCCGCCCGACTGCGAAATCACGTCGAAGAGCCGGAGCCCGTCCGTCCACGGCACGCTGCCGGGCTTGTTGACCTGCCCGATGACGCTAATGCGCTTCGACGCATACTGCTTCACGACGAGCGTGACCTGAGGGTTCGTGAGGATGCCTTGCTCTTTGAGCGTGGTCCGCAGCTTGTCGACGAGCTGCTGCGGCTCGAGCCCGCACACGTCGTGCACGCGATTGATGTACGGAAAATCGATCGAGCAATCCGGCTGAATTCGGTACTCCTTCGGCAAGTCCTTCTCGCCGACGATGGAGACCTCGAAGAGATCGCTGGGCCCCAGCGTGGTGCTGGGCGTCGCCGGAGGCAGCCCGCGCGGCGGCGGCGCGCCACCCGCACATCCAAGCGCGAGCATGACGAGAACGAGCAACGCGCGCTGAAGCATGCGTCGTTTGTAGTGGCGCACGACGACGCCGCCGTTCAAGTCACATGAACCAGCGGAAGCCGAGGAAGGCCTGGAACCGCCGGAAATTCATGTTGAACTGGTCGCCCGCAGTGTCAGACGGCAGGGCCACGTTGCCAGGGCTGAGCTCTTCGAGGTAGTTCAGCGTCAAGTTCAGGCCGAGGGTGTTGCTGAAGCGATATTCGGCGAAGAGCGTTGCGTCGAACGCGATGTCGGTGAAGCCCTTGTTGGGGCCGATGGGGGTAAGCCCACCACCGCTGTTCGAGAAAATCTGAGGGTACTCACGTGCGCCCACGCCACCCTCGAGCGAAATGATCGCTTTGCCGCCAAAGAAGTAGGCGAACTTCACGTAGCCACGGTCGGACCCGTAGAAGCTACCGAGGTAACTCTGCGCGAAGTCGCGGTTGTATCCGAGCGCGAGCGTAGACACGGCCAACGTGACAATGGTGGGGTTTGGGTCGGCGGACGGGTTTGGCGTGAGGAAGAACTTCGCCTCGAGGTTGCCGATGACGCTGTCGTATTGCTGGACGAGCGCGTTGCCGCCCGTCTGCACGAAGCTGCCGCCGTAGCCTGCGAACGCCGATAGAGCGAAACGTGAGCCGATGAGGCCGTTCAAACCTAGGCGTGAGCGGAGCGGTGTCGAGTTGAGCAAGCCGTTGAATGCGGTCGCTTGTTGCTCGTAGTTCACGAACGAAAAGTTTCCGTCGTAGATGACCGCTGTCTTGGGACCGAACTTCCACGTCCCGCGCGTGTAGATCATGTTCGTCAGGTTGTTGAACGGCGCTGCTGGAGCGCTGCCACCTGACGCGTCGAAGAAGTAGAAGTTGCCGTTGTAGCCGAGCTTCCAATCGAGCGTGCCGCCGCCCGGCGTGACCGTGGCGACCGCACCGACGCTGAGAGCGTTGCGATCGAAGCTGACGTCCGGATTGCCGCCGGCCGCGTTGGGGTTCAGCGTGCGATCGTAACCAGCCGACAGACCGAAGCTGAAAGGCCGCTGCGGGAGGATGTCCAGGTTCGCAGCAAGGTGACCCGAGATGTTGTTGGTCCCGTTGTTGTAGTTGTTGACCTCGGTGCCGCCCACGTACGCGAACGCGGTGACGGACGCGCCGAGACGAAAGTTGATCGTCGGCGGCATCGCGTTGACGTCGCCTTCTTTGCGCGGCGCGGTGATCGTCGACAAATAAATCGACGGCGTGACACGAAACACACCCGCAGCCTGCGGACAGAAGTTCGGACATCCGTTGGCGAACCCGGTTTGATAGGTCCGCTGAAAGAGGTTCGAGTCGAACCCGGCTTCGACACCGATGCCAGGGTGAAGCTCGAAGTCACCCGCCTTGATACCGATACCCTCGGTGTAACGACGATCTGACAGCCACCCTTGTGCGTGCGCAGGTCGTGCGACGAGTGGAGCCGCGAGGCTCGAAGCAAGGAGAAGAGTGTGGAGTAATCGTCGGCGTTGCATGCGGTATGCGGGCATCCGGCGCGTCGTACTACCGCTGCCTAGGCCGGCTCAGCTTGGTTTAGTTGCCCGGCTTAGCTAATTCGAACAGGAAGTGCAACTAGGCTGGGTGAGCACGATGTTCGGATCGGGTGCGGTGAAGTTCGTGTCGTCGTCCGGCGGGAGGGTGGGATCGACAGTGGTTGTGACTTTTGCTTCACCGATCAGCGTGGCTTCCTCGCCGATGCACTGATTGGCTTCTGCAGTGAGTTGCTCGGTGCGCTGGCGAAGCACCGTGAGAACAGTAAATTCGTGGTTTCCGAGCTCGGCGTCGTTCCGCGAGTTCGCGAGCTGAAGCGACTGGCGGCGGTCCTTGGCAGAGCGCGTGGCCACGTCGATTTGCGAGAGTTTGTCGTTCAAACAGAGCGTCTTCACGACGTCACGACCCGCGCGTGCGGCCTCGAGTTGGCGTCGAACGTTGCCGGTCGATTGCTCCATTCGAGCGATCTGCGTGTCGGCTTCGACGATTTGCGCTTGGGGCGACAGCTGTTGCTGCTTTTGGAAAGCGACTTGACCACCTGCGCCATCCGTCTGCGCGAACGCGGGGACGGTCATGGCTGCGATGGCGAAAAAGGCGCCGATCCACTTGAGTTTGGAGCTAAGCCGCATGGGTGCCTCTGCAATCTACTGAGCGATCCCGACCGTGTCAAACCCCACGAAAAAACGAGGGAATTGGGGTGTTAACAAGGTCCGTTGCGGCAGACCTTACCTACATTCAGACTACTGCTGCTTGACGAACGTGACCGGGACCTGCACCGTGGACCCGCTGCCGCCAGGGGCATCGAACGAGGCGCTGCGCGCGCGCTTGATGATGCACTGCTCGACCTCGGGTGAGAGGCCGGAGCCGCCCACTTTGCTCACATCACCGACGTCGCCGTTCGGGGCGATCTTGATCGCGAGGACGATCTTGCCGGCCATCGACGGATCGTTGGCGAGGCCTTTGTTGTAGCAAGAGCGGAAGCCCGGACGGAGCTTCGCAATGGTGGCCTCGGCGTTGGCCACAGGAGCGGAGGTAGAGAGTGAGCCGACGCTCTCCTGCCCTGTCGGGCCTTTGATGTCGCGTCCGGTTTGCGCCGTGCCGCCGCCGCCGCCGCCCGTTTGACCGAGCTGGTTGAGGCCGCCGCGCTGACCCGGAATCGTGGCGCCGCCGCCGCCCGCGAGGTGTAGATCGCCGCCGGTGTTCGTGACGCCCGCGGCCGATTGCGCGACCGCGCTGAGATCGCCGACGGGAACGTCGCTTCGATTGAGCGCGCCCTGCACCGCCGTAGTGCCGCCGAACGCTGCGAGCATTTGCATCTGCATCGCTTGGGCTTCTTGCGCGAGCGCGGCAGCTTTCTGATCGCTCACTTTGCCAGGCGCCTGCTGCGATTTCGCCGCTTCGGTTTTCTTCTCTTCCGGCTTGTTCGAGTCTTTCGACGGGTCGTTCGACGTGTCGGCTTTTTCCTCGACCGGCGGAGGAGCCGGGAGGTTTTTCGTCATGTCGATGAGGCCGGCGATGTTCTCTGCGCCGACGACCGGGTCGAGCCAGTCGGAGTACATCGCGCCGATGAACCCGAAGTGAAACATGAAGCTGAACGCCGCGATGATGGTGAGCGTCCAGTCGATCTGCGACGCGAGGCCGCCCTTGACCGAGAGCGGAAGCTGCGGGCGCGGCTGCGGAGGCGGTGGCGCGACGAACTGAAAGAGGAACGTGATGTCGCCAATGACGACTTTGCCGCGCGCTTCTTCGGTGAGGCGAACCTGATACGCAGGGCCAATGCGCTTGGCTTGGCCGCGGAGCGCGTTGAGGTCGGTGATGCCGGTGGCGAGGGCGACGCGGCCGGTCATGCCGTCCAGGAAGTTCAGGTAGTACTCGTTGCCGATGAGCTCGAAGAGCTTGAACTGCGGCGGGATGTTGGGTGTCGGGACCACGAACGTCGACTTCTCGCTCTGGCCGACGACCACGCTCGTCCGCTGTTTGATGATGCGTTCTTCGATGACGCGGCCGGACTGAACGAGGCCAATTCGCAGGACTTTTGGACCAGCCTGCTGCGCGACGGCGCGCATGACAGCGGTCATTTGTCCGGGGCGGCCGGGTTGCTGACCAGGTCCCATGTTCGGATTCATCAGGACATACCTCTAGAAAGCTTAGACGCGAGGTTACTTCAAAAGTTCCGGACCACGAAGGATTTCTCCTCGGGGCACTTCTTCGAGGGTTTGTACCAGGGCGTCGGCGGCGCGCTGGAAGGCTTTCGACGCCGTTCGAGCTCGAGCTTGGGAGGCGATCGAAAAAACGGTCCCCGCGACGCCAAGCGCCGCCACGTTGACCGCGGCCATGACGCAAGCGTTGATCTCTTCGCGTCGAAGCTCCTCGACCGAGTTGCTCGCGGCAACGAGCCCGTAGCGAAGGACGAGGCTGCCGCACAAGAAGCCCGCCGAGCTCGCGACGCTGGCGCAAACCCGTGGCACGCGTGCCCAGCGACCGAGCATGAAGTCGAGCTCGGTCAGCTGCTCGTGCACGCGGCCGGCACGAAGATCCGGATTCGTTTCGCCCACGGCGTCGAGGAGCTCGCGTTCCCACACGGCTTCGGGCGTTCTCCGCACGGCGATCGCGGCGGCGTCCCCTTCCCCGGCCTTGATGCGCGCGAGCCAAATACTCGGGTGAAACGCGATGGGATTGGTTGCATAATACAACCTTCGCGTGCACGCGGCGGCGCAACCGAGCGCGATGAGCGCGGCAACGATCGTGAGCGCGATCACGTCGTCGTCAGATCAGAACGGAGCGACGTGCACCGAAGCCTCGATGCGTTGCATCATGCTTTGGTGTGCCTGATTCGCGGCGACCGTTGCGGGCACCCTCGGCACCTCGACGACAACGAGCGGACGCCGCGCGCCGTCGCCGTATACGATGGTTTCGTGCAAAGTGATTGTGGGCTCTGCACGAGCAGACGACGCAAGCGAGACGAGCGCGAACCCGGCCCCGATTGCGACCCAGCGTGCGAGCTTCTTCATCCGCTGATCGTAGCTCAGAACGGATCTTTTGCAGTCGCGGCTTCGATGCGGTCGAGAAACGGCTGGCGAAGCTCCGCGAGGGTCAGCTTCGGCTGGATCTTGTTCACGTCGACGGACGCGATGGGCTTCTGCACGCGACCCACGATCGTCACTTCGCTGATCGTGATGACGCGGCCCTTCTCTTGGGCATGCGCGCTTGGCGCCAGCGCAAGAACGAGAGCCGCGGAGATCGCTGCAATATACAAGTGTTTCATGGCTTCTTTCCTGCGTCGCCGGCTCCGGCCGTGGTCGTGGCGGGTTTCGTGGTGGCGGTTGCCGTTGCGGTGGGCGCGGGCAAGTTGAATTGGTTCAGCTTGTCTTTGCCACGTGCGATGAGATCGTCGAGGTCGTCGCTCGTGCCGGGTGGTGCTTTGGCTCCGCGCATCGTTTGGTATTGGTTGAGCTCGCGAAGCGCGGCCTGCACTTGTGACTTCTGGTCCATGCCCGGAAAGCTGGGCGCGTTCAGATACATGAGGCCCATGGCGTAGTGCGCGCCGAGGAGCGACGAGTCGAGCGCAAGGGATTGGTCGAGCTCGCGCTTCGCGTCTGCGTAACGCGTTTGCAGGCGGTAGCAGTCGCCGAGGTTCATATGTGCGATCGCGTTTTGCGGTGCGTACTTCACGGCGCTCTCGAGAAGCGGTTGCGCTTCCCCGGCGTTGCCGGCTTCGAGCTTCATTGCGGCGACTTGAATCGTGGCCTCGACGAGATCGGGCCGCTTCTGGTGCGCCAGCTCGAAGTCCTTCATGGCGGCGATGCGAAGGCCCGCTTCGCGCGCGATGAGACCGCGGAGCACGAGCGCTTCCGCGTTTCCGGGATCGCGCGCGGGGCTCGCCTGCCCGAAGCCGTCGAGCACGGCCGTGAGCGCGTACTTCGCGAGCTCCGGGCGGCCGGCGCGCCAGTGATCGCGCGCGATGACGATCATCGCATCTTTGAAATTGGGATCGAGCCGAAGCGCGTCTTGCGCGAGCTGCTGCGCGGCGCCGCTGTCTTTCGCGAGCGATTTCACTTCGGCGAGGTACGTCTCGAGACGCGCCGACTTCGGGTTCTTCTGGTGCTTGTCCGTTAGGAACTGATCGGCTTCGCTCTGATGGCCCGTGTGCGCAAGGTTGAGCGCGTACGCGCCCATCGCGATTTCGTTGTCGCTCTTGGCAGCGAACGCTTGGCGATATGCCGTTTGCGCGCCCGAGTTGTCTCCGAGGCGCTCGAGCACGCAGCCGAGCGAGTAGAACGCCGCCGACGCTTTCGGATCGGCCGTGGTCGCTTCGCGGAATTTCGTCTTGGCAGCTTGGAGGTCCCCGCTCATCCAGGCTTTGAACCCTTCGTCGTAGGACCCCTTGGCGGCGCCATCCGAGATCGTGTTTTGCGAGTTGTCGGTGACGCCAACGACCGCCGCGGCGTCGCCCGTTCCCGAGGTCACGTTCGTGTCGCTCGGTGCGGTCGTCGTGCCGCCGTCGTCTTTGTTGGGGTACTTCGGGTTCTTGGCGTCGTCACCGCCGCACGCGACGAGCGTCGTGGAGACCGTGAAAACGAATGGCGAGAGCACGAGCGCAGTCAGCGCGAGCCTAGCGATGCTCCTCATGGCGCCACCGGGAGCGGCGCGGCGATGCCACTCGATGGAAGCGTGAGTGGGAGGCCCGAGCGCATCTGGGGATACATCCCGTTCGTGTACACGAGCTTCGTGCCTGGCGCGCCGATGCTCGGTGCTGCGTTCACGTACGTTGCCATCTTGGCGTCGCCGATGAGGTCGGTGAAGTACGCGAGCCGTGCGATGGCCCGCGCCGTCCACGCGTTGCGGATGTTGTACGTCTTCTGGAGCGCCGCTGATTGCGCGTAGTAGCGAATCATCACGGTGTCGGCGCCGTCGATCTCTTGGTCGCGCTTGCCCTTCCAGCCGGCCTTCACCTTCGACTCGATGTCGTCGGCGAGGTCGACGAGCTCGTCACGCCCGCTCGCGCGCATCGTCTTGAGCGTCGATTCCTGTTTCGGCGTGAAGAGCTTGAACGCGCTACCGCCGCAGTAATAGAGGCCCGTGCGGAGCGAGTCGTAGAGCGAGCCGCGCCGTTCGAGCACCGCGGGGATCCACTCGAGCGACGTGTCGTACGTCTGCACGACGTCCGCCATTTTCTTGTCGTAGTCGTCCGCGGTTTTGGCGTCGTCGCGGTACTTGCCTTCGGTGATGAATTTGCCGGTCTTCTGATCGATCTTGCCCATGATGTCTTCGGCGTGGAGATCGACGTACTTGTGGTGACCGGTTTCGTAATCGAACTTGTCGTGGATCTCTTCGTCGAGCGGGACGAACGCCGCCTCGGCGCCGTAGTCGACGAACGGTAGCTTCTTGGCGTCGGTGGAGTTTGCGTTCTTGAGGAACGTCCACGCGGCGACGGTGTTCTTGTACCAATCGTGGTAGCCGCCGTCGCCCGCGCTCTTCTTCATGCGCGCAACGCGCCACGCAGCCTCGAGCGCGTACTTCGCCGCGGCGCTGTTGCCGCGGTTCGTGTTGTAGAAGCCCTGGAGCGCGCCAATCGCTTGGAGGCGCGATTGGTTGTTCGACCCGCTGTTAGCGCCGTTCGGGTTCCACTGCTGGAAGTCGAAGCTCGCGACGAGGTAGTCGTAGTTCGCTTTCTCGTCTGCCGTCGGCCCGAGGCTGACGACGACTTTGTACATCGCGAGCATCTTGTCGCGCTGGCCGATGGCGTTGTCCAAGATCATCGCGTTCTTGGCGGCGTCTTTGCGTTTCGGCGTTTCGAAGCGACTGAAGTTGGCGACCTTCTCGTAAATCGCAGCGGCCTGCGGGTACGAGAAGAACGAATAATACGTGGTGCCTTCTTCGTCGTAGGCGAGCTGGAGGAAGCTGAGGCGCTCCTTGTACTGCTTGGGGTCCTCCTTCATCAGCTTGTTGAGGGTGTCTTCCTTGCCGTACTCGGAGATGAAGCGCTCGTAGTTCTTGATGGCGCGGTTCGAGTCGCCGACTTGCTTGAAGCAATACGCGGCGCGCATGGCTCCGCGAGGCGCTTCACGGCGACCCGGTGCGGCGTTGAGCGCGGCTTCGTAGAGCGAGCCCGCGTCAATCCACGTCTTCACCTTGGGCGGCGTGATCGCATCGCAGCGATCGGTGTCGGACTTGAGATCGCGGCCGCACGCTTCGATGAATTTCTTGTCGGCGTCTTGGTAGCCAGCGGCTGCGAAGATGTCGACGGTGAGGTTGTTGCGGCAGTGGCTGTCGACGCAGTCTTCGTCGGCGCCGCATTCCGTCTTCTTCGTGCACGCCTTGCCCGTCGGTGCGCCGACCGAGCAGCTGTGGGCCTTGTCGGCCTCGGCGAGCTCGCGTGCGCGTGCGGTGTCGTTCGAGCGCGCGGCCATCGTGATGAGCTTCGTCCACGCTTTTTGGCCGTACTCGTCTTTGCCGCAGTGGTCTTTGTAGAGCGGCTCGAAGCGCGCCTTCGCATTCGCGAAGTCGCCGTAGACGAAGTACACGTCGCCGACGTCGAACTGGTACGTGAGCGCGTTGTGGGTTGGATCCTTCTCGGCGGGAACGCGCTGAACGTATTCATCGCGCGCCTTCATCGAAGCGAGCACGACGGCGGCAATCGCGACTTGCTTGGGCTTGGCGTCCTCGCCCGAGCCGACCATCTCGAGCTCGGTGCGTTTCTGGAAGCCTTGCGTGCCTTTGGTGTCGTCGTAGCGCGTGTATTCGAGATCGCGTCCGACGTCCGACTCTTCGACGACGAAGTTCGCGGCGACGTCGAGGTACTTGTCGTCCTCGTTCGAATCGCGCACGTCGATGGCGGCGGCCTTGGCCTCGTCGACGTCTTTCGTCGTGGGCTCCGCGTATTGATCCTTCTTCTTCAAGTGAAGGATCAGCTTGATGCGCACCTGCTTGTTGCGCGCATCGGCGAGCCAGAAGCGCGACTCGTAAGCATCGGGCGCGTTTTCGTCTTGTTTGAGGTAGCCCTGCCAGCCGAGCACGGCGAGGCCGTATTCGCGCGATGCCGCGTTCAAATCGTCGAGCGCTTCCTTCTCGTTCGGCGCTTGCGTCGCGGCGATCAAGAATTGCTTGCCGCGGTTCGTGTGCGTCGCTGCCGCTTGGCGGAGACCGCCGCGGACGAGGCGCTCGGCGTTTTGAATCGCGCCGGGGTTGTCCTTGTTGGCGTCGACCCAGGGCGTCGTGCCGATGTAGTTCGCAAGCTGCGTGCGCGCTTGAAGCGCCTTCGCGGCGATGGCGTCGTGCTCGGGGGTGTTCGCCTTCTTCGTGACCATCATCTGGTCGTACGTCGCGGCGATTTCGCTTTGCACGTCGGGGGCCGTGGGGTCCATCGGCCACTTCTTGAGAATGAGCTCGTAGGTCTCGACCGCGTTGTTGAACTGATTGAGGCTTCGGAACTCGCCTGCGAGCGCTTTGTAGATCTCGATCGACCAAGTTTTGTCTTGGGGGATCAGCGTGGGGTCCTTCACGCGATCGATCGCGATGTGGAGCTTTCGCTCGGCGGCGTCCGGGTTCGGCTCGCTGTCGACGATGTCGGGCCGCTGGATGAACGGCTCCCAATCCTCGGGCCCGACGAAGTCGACGTTGGTGAGCGAGCCGGCGATGTACGTGTACGCCTCGCTGCGGAAGTCGCCGACGTTGGTCTCGCCTTGTTTCTCCAAATCGTCCGTGTGGAGCAAGAGCTTCACGAACTGGCGCGTTGCGCCTTCGTAGCGCTGCTGCTTGAACTGCGTCCAAGCGTATTTGTAGAGCGCGACGCCATAGAGCGGCGGCTTCTTGTAGATGAGCGAGTGCTGGTACGCGCTCGATGCGCGATTCAAGCTCCACACGCCGATGGGCTCGTCACCGACGACGCCGCTGCGGGTGTCGAGCTGGTCGAACTCCCAGTTGCCGACTTGCCACCAAATTTCAGCGACGTACTTCGGGTCTTCGCCGGGCCGGAGCGAGGGCTGCGGGATGCCGACGCAATCGTTCGTGTACGGATCGACGAAGGTCGTCTCGGGGTTGCCCTTCTTGACCTGCTTCGGAAGCTGATAGCGCTGACGCCAGCCGTTCCAGTAATCGGGAGCGGCGTCTTGCGGGAGCGCAACGATGGCGTCGACATCCGGGTTTTTCGGGTCGGTCGGCGACGGGTACGGGTATTTGTTGTGGCACACGAGCGAGCGCCACACTTGCTGCGCTTCTTCGATGCGCGACGAGTCGTTGAGAGCGTGCCCGAGGTAATAATAAATGCCGGCGAGCTCGCGGTAGTTGGGGAAATCCTTGATGACGCGTTTGTAGAGCGCGACGGCGGGTTTCAGGCCGATCGAGAGATCGTCTTTCGCTTCATCCGAGCGGGCGCGCTCCTCGTAGAGAGCGGCGAGGCGGTACATGGCGTCGGGCGTGGCTTCGGGCTGTGAGTTCGTGCCCGAGTACTTGGCGATGAAGTCTTCGAGGCGCTGGATGGCGATCTCGCGCGCTTTGCGAAGCTCTTCTTTCTCCGTCGTGATCTCTTTGTCGAGACCGCTGAGGATCGTCTTCTTCTTCTCCTCATAGTGGAGCTTGATGATCGTCGTGACGGTGTCGCGATAATCTTTGGCGCCCTTCGCGTAGGCGTCGGCCTCTTCTTGGAGCTTGTTGAGTGCCGCGATCTGCTCGGGCGTGGGTGGAGGAGGCGGCGGCGAGGCTTTGCGTGTCGTGCTCGTGCCGGCGAGTGTGGGGGTTGCGGTGTTGCCGGAGCCCGTGCTCGCGGCCGTTGCCGAGCTCGAAGCTGCAACGCTCGCGCTGCCGGATGCCACCGTGGCGACGCCTGCATCTGCGCCGACTTGCTGCGCGAAGCCTGGAAGGGCCGCGCATAGGGTGAGCGTGACGATGGCCGCTGCTGAAACGACTCGAGCCTGCAAGAACTTCATGAGCTACTTCGAACCCCCGCTGCCCGATTGCGTTTGCTGATCGCCGGAGTCGTCGAGCACTTCTTTGAGCTCCTCGTCGAGGAGTTGCTCTTGGCGTGAGCGCTCCGTTTGAAGGTTGCGCACGCGGTCGAGCTCTTCTTCGCGGACTTCCCACGCTTGCTCGGTGATGCCGACGTCGGCGCGAAGGACGATGTTCTTGAGCTTGTCGCGGACGAGACCGAAGTTTCGTTGTGCGACGTGGCCCACCAGGTCTTTGGCTTCGTCGTCCAGCTTGTCGAGTTGGCCTTTGTAGTTCTGGATGTTGGCGGCTTCGGTATCGACCTTCTTCTGGAGATCGCCGATGCGCCCCGCGACTTGTTGCTCGAGCTTCAAGAAGGCGGCCGTGAGCGCGTCTTCCTGGGCGCGAACCTGACCGAGGATGCCCGTGACTTTGCCGGCGAACGCGCCCGCATCACGACCGCCCGCGCCGCCCTGCGCAAGCTGGACTTCGCGATCGAGGACGTCGCGGTAGGTCGCGCGATTTTGTGCGTCGATTTGATAGCGGCCGTCGCCGAGACCGATTTGCGCGCGACCCACTTCGATTTGGCGTCGGAGGAGCGCGCCTGCCTCGCGGTATTGTTTGAGGAGGCGTTCGTTTTCGTCGATCTCCGCGTTGAACCTGCGAATGCTGTCAGGGTCGCGTGTGACGCCCTGCGCGGGCCCGTCCTTGATGATGCGGCGGAGGCCGTTGATGACGGCTTGGAGCTGGTCGGTCTCGAGCATGTTGCGCGAGAGCTCCTGCGAGACCGTGTTCCACTGTTGCTTGCCTTGCTGATCGCGCATCGCGAAATCGCTCGCAGTCGTGGGCAAACCGGTGATGTCGCCTTCGAGCTTTTTTCGTTGGTCGTGCACGGAGGCGATGTCGCCGCTCATGCTGCCGGGCTCTTCGTTGTCGAGGCCTTTGGCGATTTCAAGGCGCGCCTTCGAGAGACGGTTGATGAGACCGAGCGCGAGCTCTTCACCGGCAAGGAGCTCGGGGAACGCGCGAACGCGGTTCGATGCGCCGATGAGCGCGTTGAGCTTCTCGATCAAGATTTCCGAATCTTTGATGAGCGTCTTGCACTGCTTGACGTCTTTGATGACGGCAAACGCGAGTGGCCCGTCTTCCATTTCGCTCGCCCAGCGAATGGCGACGGGGGGAAGCTCCGCGTTCGCATCGAGGATGTCGAGCTGATGTGCCGAGAGCTTCTCGTAATAGACGGCGACGTCGCTCGTCGAGTTGAGGAAGTCTTCCACTTTCTGGCGGATCGGATCGTATTGCGTGCGCACCGTCGTGTAGAGCTCGAGTGCTTTGTCGAATGCGCCGGCGCGCAGCAAGAGATCCGCGCGAAGGAGTGTGCCGTCGGCGAGGTAGGTCGAGTCGGGGTCGGCGATAGAGAGGACTTCGAGTGCGCGCTCGGCGCGTTGGACGTCTCCCAAGCGGACGTACACCCATGCGAGCTCGTACAGCATGGTGTCGAACTCGGGCGATTCGCGGCCGACTTTGCTGTAGGCCTCGCGCGCGAGCTGGAATTGCTCTTGCTCGTAAGCCATGCGCCCGATGGCCATCCAGGCGAGATCGATCACGTGGCGATGCTCGTCGGTGTCGGGCGTGAGATCGGTGACGATCTTGAACGCGTCGATCGCCGCTTTGTACGACACCTTCGCCGGTGGTGTTGGCGCGCTCGCCTGCACCTGCTTCATCACGATGAGGCCTTGGAAGTATCGCGCTTGGTGCGTGTACGGCGTGTTCGCGGGGACGTTTTGGAACTGCGCTTGCGCGTTCGAGAAGTCCTTCTTTGCGAAGTAGGCTTTACCCTTCGCGTATGTGAGAGCGGCGTCCACTTGCGCGGGCGGAACGAGGTTCAAGTTCGCGAAGACTTCGTCGAGCGAGGCGACGTCGCCGGTGCGAAACGAAACATCGACGAGACGCACGAGCGCCTTCGCGACGTACGGCTGGAACCGCGGCTCGTTGCCGCGTTTCACGAGCGCGCGATAATCGCGACGCGCCGCGAGATAATCTTTGGCGGCGTAAAACGTTTCGCCGCGCCAGTAGTAGGCGTCGACCATCGAGGGCGTTTCGGGATAGCCCTCGATGACCTCGCTCAAGACGACGAGCGCGCGGTCGTAGTCCTTCATGCGGAAGAGGAGCTCGCCGTTGGTGACGCGCGCCTCGGGACTCCGCTCTTCGGACTTGGCCTTCTGGACCGCGGCATCGACGCTCGCTGCGTCGCGCGTGATCGCCGAGACCTCCTGTTGCGCTTTGGCGATGTTGTCGTCGCTGCCCGCGTGAGCCGGTGAACCGAGCCCCAACGTGAGCGCTGCGATCGAGATCGCCGCGAACCCTCTCGTCACTTGCTCGCTCCGCCTGTCGTCGCTGTTGCTGCGGGCTGCGTGTTCGCCGGGCCGAGAGCCTGGACCTTTTCTTTCCACTCGATCTTCGGGCGGTCTTGGAGCGGCGTCGTGACGCCTCCGGACTCGTACGACGTCGCGGTGACGCTGAGCGTCTTGCCTTCGACGGCGGTGAACGAGTGACTCGACTTCACTTCGAACTTGTAGCCGCGCAAGTACGTGAAGACGCCGTAGCCGTTGCCTTGGAACGTGAGGAGCGCGCTGATGTTGTGATCGCCCGGCGTGATGCTGCCCGAGTAGATCGGAATGTCTTTCTGATCGGCGAGCGCGCCCGTGTCGTCTTGGCGATTGTATTGAACGGCGCCGTCGAGGACGAAGAGCGCGCGCACGAGGCGGAACGCGCTCGACATCTCGTTGTGGTAGCCAATCTCGGTGCGCGAGCCCGCGGCGCCGCCCGACAAGATGGTGTCAGAGAGAAGCGCGAGGCGTGTGTGGCTTCGGCGGATCTGATCCTTGAGCTCGTCGACGCGGGCTTCGAGATCGCGAAGGCGGACGTTGTACGTTGCGCCGTCCATCGCTTGACCCGTCGAGCCTGTGGGTGCCGAGGTCGCGATGGCGGTCGAGCTCGTCGCTCCCGTTGTTTGCGGCGCGGCGGAGCCAGCGACCGATGCGGACGTCTTTGCCGTTGCGCTGGTCGCAATGGCTGCGCCACCATCCTTCGCAGTCGTCTGCGCGAGGGCGCCAGCGGAGACAAAAAGGACGAACGCAAATCCGAAAAGCCGAGCCTTGTGCATGATCGATTTTCCTATGGGGCGCTCTGCTGAGAGAGCGTGACGCGCCGGGAGTGTAGTTTGGCGCCCTACCTGCTTGCAACCACTGCTGGAAACCCGACCTCGGCGTGCAGTCTAGTTCGCGGCAGCCCAGCCGCAACATGTGAATTCAATTCAGATCGTCGGCGCTCGTTGGACGTCTCTACCCCCAAGAAAAGGAGCATGGCGGTGTTAGGGTCCACTTGCGAAACGCTCGCCCTGAAACGATCCGGCGGGTACGGTGTCACGAAGGTCGATGATCGATCCGCACGTGACCGACGAAGCTCTCATGATTCGCTTTCAACAAGGCGATCGGGCGGCTTTTGCGGCACTCGTGCGAAAGCACAAAACCCCGCTCTACAACTTCGCGCTGCGGCAATTGCGCATCAAACCCACGGCCGAGGACGTCGTCCAGGAGACGTTCGTCCGGGTCGTGCAAAACGCCGCGGACTTCAAGCACGAGGCGCGCTTCACGACGTGGCTTTACACGATCGCCCGGAATCTCTGCATCGATCAACTGCGCAAGGGCGCATTGCGAAAGCATCCGTCGCTCGATTCGCGCTCATCCCAGGACGACGGCGGCCCGACTCTCGGAGAACAAACCGCCGACGCGCGTGCGAACGTGGAACGTGACGCCACCGCCGGCGAGCTGCGCGAACGCATCGCCGGCGCCGTAGAAACCCTCCCCGACGACCAGCGCGAAGTCTTTTTGATGCGCGAGGTTGCGAACCTGCCCTTCAAGGAAATTGCCGAGATCACAGGAGTGCCCGAAAATACGGTGAAGAGCCGGATGAGATACGCGCTCGAGCGCCTCCAAGCCGCACTCAGCGACTATGAGGAGTACGCCCGTGCGCTCAAGTGAAACCGTGCATATTTAAGGAGAAGAGGAAATCGTGGACTGCGAGAAATTCGAAAACCTGCTGATCGACGAGCTTTATGGAGAGCTCGACGAAGTGACGAGCGCAGCCGTGCGCCGTCATGCGGCGGGGTGCGCCCGGTGTGGCGCGCTGCTTTCTGGGCTCAAAGCGACCCGCAAGGTCGCGGCGCTCCCTGTCGAGCAGCCTTCGATCGATCTCGAGGACAGGATTTTGGCGGCCGTGCGCGAGCAGCAGAAGGTGCTGCCGTTCCGCGCGCGCATGTCGACCGCCCTCTCGCGTGCAGGTGCGTGGGCGATGCGCCCGCAAACGGCCATGGCCGCCGTGTTTCTCGTCGTCATCGGTACGAGCTTCGTTCTCGTGCAGAGCCGCAAGGGCATGGCGCCGTCAATATCGGCCCGGGCGCTCAACGCCGAGGGGCAACCCGTGCCTGCAGCACAAGGAGCCGTCGCGGCGACGGCAGCGGCATCCGCGCTCGCGCTCGAGTCGAAAGAAGGCGCGTTCGCTCACGGCATCGAAGACCGCGAGCAACAGCGCGCTCACACGATCACGGCCGCGCCATCGAGCCTTGCGGAAGCCATCGTCGCCGACGACTTGAGCAAAGACAAAAACGGCACGGCGCGCAGCGAAGAGAAGAAAGCCGAAAGCGGCTACGCCAGGCCCACGGCGAATCCAGATGGCATCGCCAACGCTGGCCCGATTGGTGGCGCGGAGCGCAACGATTCCGACAATCGTCCTGGTGCGAGCAACATGCGTGGCGGTGGCTCGGCCGGAAGTGGCGGCGCGGTGCAATCGCAAGCTACGACGCCGCCGATGCAGCAAGCGCCCGCAGCAACAACGACGACCGCGCAAAGCCGCGTTGCGATCAACTGCCAGCAATACGATGCGAATCGCGCGCAAGGCGGCCCCGCCGGCAACGCAGCCACGCTCGACGCCGGTCGCTGTTACAAGCAACTCGGCAACGCTCAGCTCGCGCGTCAGCGTTTCGCTTCGCTCGCCGGCACACCGCTCGCGCCGGTCGCGCAGAACGAGCTCGACTCGATGACTCCCCTTGCCGCACGCAAAGCCATGCCGCACGCAAACGCCACGACCGCGACGCCCACGGCCACGGTGCAAGCTGCACCCCCCGTGAAAGCCGACGCAAACACCGGCCTCTGATGCCAAGCAGCCGCGCGGAAGCGTGGGCCGAGCATTTCGCGCGCGCGGCCATCAGCGAGCAGGATCGAAACGCGGTTGCCGCAAGCGAGAGCGCGCGCTCGCTCATCCTCGAGCGCCTCGACACGAAAGATCACGACGGGCTTCATGGGTGGGCCATCCTCGGCCGCGTTCTCGCCGATGCCGGCGCATCGCCGAGCCTCGTTGCGCAAGCCGTCGATTCACTCGCAGCCGTCGCCGGCGCCGAAGCCGCACGCGACTACGCGTGGGCCTCTTGCAGAGCGGCGCTCTTCGAATCATTCGTCGCTTCGCAACGAGACATCGCCGATGCGCGTGTCGCTTCTTCGTGGCGCTTTCCAAAATGCGTCGTGCGGCTCGACGATCGGACAGCCGCCGTCGCCGCGAGCTTCCCCGACGACGACGCTGACGCCGTCGCACGCTGGGCCGACGAGGTCGCAGCAGGCCTCGCAAAAATGGGCGTCCGGACGATCCGCGTCGACGGGACAGCCTCCGTCCGAACGGCCCTCGCCGATGCCCTTTCCGCGTTTGGCATCGACATCGGAAAGACGAGAGCGTGATAAGCTAGGGTCATGCGTTCCTTGTTCCGAGCCATGGCGCTCGGCACGGTTTGGTTGGCGTGCTCGTCGAATTCGAGTGGTCCCGTTTCGCTCGCACCGACGCTCATCTTTCCCCAAGGCCTGCTCGACGGCGTGACGAAGCTCACCGTCACCGTCTACGACCCCTCGGGCGGCACGCTCAGCTGCAACACGTCCAATGGCTCTGTCGATGGGCTCACCACCGAGAAGCCGCTCGCCACGAACGATCTCAGCACCGACAAATGCTCGCCTGGCGCGAAATTCTGCGGCGACGTCTCCATCGACAAGACCGGCGACATGCGTCTCTTCACGGCGCAAGCATTCGTCGGCAGCAACGCGCAGCCCGTTGCAAGCGGGTGCACCGCAGCCGCGCCCAATCAAGACACCGTTCAAATTCAGATTCACATGCTGCGGTTCATTCCGCAGTCTGTGTGCAACGGCCAGCCGAGCGCCAAGCCGACGCAATGCCCCGATCCCGGCGCCTCGGGCGACCCCGTCTGCGATTCGAATTGCTTCAGCCTCGAAGAATATTTTTCGAAAGGCGACGGCGTCACGACGAGCGATTCGAAACAAAAATTACGGCCCATGCTCGTGTGGCCGAGTGGCTCCGGGGACGGCGCCCGGCTTCTTGGTTTTTGGGGCGACAAATCATCCGGAAGCGGCACCGAAGCATCGATGCGCGTCCTCGCCGACGACATGAAGCCGTACACCGGCCAAGGCGTCTACATCTCGACGAACTCGTTCCGAGTCCCCGGCGTGGCCGACAGTCAGTTTCCGCCCACGTCGTATCCATATCCACAATTCAACCCGACGGCGGCGGCCATCAACGGAACCTACTTCGTCGCGTTCGAAGACACGGGCTCATCGTCGACCCAGATTTCGCTGCGCTCACTCAGCCCGGTGCTCTCGCCGAGCACCGTGAAACAGGTCAGCGATACCACGACGTCCGCGCAGGCTCTCCCCGCGATGGCGGCCAACAGCTCGAACAAGATGTTCATCGCTTGGGAAAACCAGGGAAGCATCGTCGGCAAAGTCGCCGACGAGGCGCTCACGCTGAGCGCGCAGAAAACACTAGGCCCTGGCACGTCGGTGGCCGTCGCAGGCACGTCGAATGGTTGGGTCGCTGTGTATCAAAGCGGCTCCGACATCATGATGGTCAACATCGACGCATCGGGCAATCCGGGCACCCCCACCAACGTGAACGACGGAACGCACACGGGTGCGCAACAACATCCCGGCGTCGCCGCGTTCGGATCGAACGTCGCGGTCGTGTGGATCGACTCCGGCGCCGGCAACGGGGGCAGTGTGTACGTTCAACGCTTCAACTCATCGGGCAAGGTCGCGGCAGATCAGGCGCAACCCATTCAAGACCCATCGCTTGGCGCAGCGCAGTCGACTCCGTCGATCGCAGCGGGAGCGAGCTTCTTCGTCGCGACCTGGGTCGACTCCGGCACTGGCCACGTGCGCGCGCGCTTCCTCGATGGCAACGGCGGGTACTTGTTCAACGCCGTCACGGGCCAGTCCGGCGATTTCCAAGCGAGCACGCTCGACGGTGCAACACGCACGCTTCCCGTTGCGGCCGTGGGCGGCTCGGGTCCGTACGTCGTCATCGCGTGGGAAGACGATCCGAAGGGCATCTGGGGCCGCCGCTTCCCGCTCCCGCTCTAATCGGCGGTGGCACGCGTGGCCTGGCCCGAGTTGGCCGGGCCAGATCGATTCCGCAGCTTTCTCGGTGAATCGCGACGGCACGCGCGCTGCATTGTCTTCTCTGCAGAGCGGCTGCACGCCGTGCGCATCGAACGTAGAATGACCTCGATGACTCATCTTCCGTCAGTGCGTCATGTGCGCCCCGTGCAGCCGCTCGAATTTCCTTCGACGAATGCGGAGTGGGACTTGGGAGAGGGCCTTCGTCGCGGACGCATTTGCGAATTGCTGTGGGTCGTCGTCACGCGACTCCTCGGCGGAGCGCACGCGGCCGGCAAAGACAATTTCGTCTACTACGACGCAAACGACCCGAAGAAGTGTCTCGCCCCTGACGGTTTCGTGAAGCTCGGTGTCGCGCAAACGCTGTTCGACACGTGGAAAGTCTGGGAGAACGGTGCTCCCGAGCTCTGCGTCGAAATTCTGAGCCCGAGCGATGCGAAAGAATTTTTGCCGCTCGCAACGAAGATGAAACGCTACCGAGCCCTCGGCACGAAAGAGCTCGTCATCTTCAACGTGGAGCTGCCAGTCGGCGCGCGTCTTCGCAGCTTCGATCGGCTGCGCGGCGATCTCGTCGAGCGCATCGTCGAAAACGACACGACACCTTGCCTGACGCTGACCCAAGCGCTCGGTGCTCGCTTCGATTGGGTGCTCGCACGCGGCGATGGGGTCGATGTCACGCTGCGCCTCACACGCGACGGCATTCTTCTGCAAACCGACAAGGAAGAGCTCACGGCGCTGCGTGCCGAGCTCGCGATTCAGTCTGGGTCGCGTACGTAGGTGACCGAATGGATGACGTCGACGAGGCGCTCGCGCGCTTCGCTCGAGAGCTCGGTGAAGCGAACGCCCATGCCTGGGTTTGGGTTGTCACCGTCAGCGCGCACGCGATTGATCCACGCGACGTGCCCTTGCAGCTTAAACGGCTCGTAGCCCGGCGGTGAAAACGCGAGGTCGATCGGCGTGCCTACTTCGAGCGGCTCGGTCGTCCGAATGAAAATGCCCATCGCGCTGATGTTCGCGATCGACGCGTAGAGGAACGTGTCCTCAGCGACGCAATCCACGTCCCAGCTCACGGCGATCCGATCATGACTTCGACGTTCTTCATCCGCCACTGCCGGGGGCTTATTGCACGCGGAGTGGGCCGCCGTCGATGCGGTTGTCGTTGTCGTTGGGGCCGCTGATCACTTTCATGCGCGTGTCGCCCACGAAGAGGCCAAAAAATACCGTGTACGTGCCGGGCGAGAAGTTCGGCTCGAGCGAAAACTCGTAGTCGTCGACGATGAAGTCGTCCTTTTGCCAGAGCGAGAACGGGTATTTTCCGTCGAGAGGTTTGTGGTCGCCGTTGTGGCGGCGGCGGAAGCCGTCGATGTGGATGAACGCTTCCCACTCGGTGGTGACGGGCGCGAGCACTTTGTAATATGTGCGCATGTGGTACTTGCGGCCCGGGCCGATCACGTCGATGAGCTTGCCGCTCAAATCGGTGAGGTCGTAACCGACCACCTCGAGCTTGTCCTCCATGTTCACGGTGAGCTTGTGTTGTGGAGTCGGCGGGCCGCTCAACAAAATCTTCATCAGCGGGTTTTGGTTTTTCTCGCTGCCGAGCGAGGAGCCCACGAGCAAGATCTGACTCGAGCGCGCGTCGAGCACGGGGAGGTTTTGCGCCATCGCACCCTGCCCGTGTGTGTTCGCGCGATACATTTGGTTGAGCTTCGGGAGCTCTTCGGCGCGCGTCGCGAGGTAGCGGCGCGTGCCGGGCTCGGCGGCGAGGAGCCACGAAAACGCGCGCTGCGTGTCGGGCAACGTTTCGACCTGACCGCCCGCGTAATAGGCGGCCGTGCGACCGCCGACGCCGAGGAGCGCGAGCGGTTCGTTGCCCTGGTGAATGCGCGCGAAGCTTTCGAAGACTTCCTTCGGTGACAGCTGATTGGCGAGCGCCGGGTAGAACCCGAAGCACAAGATGAACCCAGGCACAGCGGCGAGCACGGAGAAGCCGGCGGTGCGACTGCCGCCGAGGAGATCGCCGAGAAATCCGATCACGAGAAAGAGCGCGATGCCCGACGGCATCCCGAGCGCAAACGCGACCGGCCACCGATAACCGTGCGTCCCGAGGTACGCGATGAGGCCCCCCGGAACGGCGAGCACCATCAGTGGGAAGATCACCACGGCCGATATGACGAAGCGATTCTTCGACTCGTCGTCGACGCCTTTGTAGCCCAGTTTCAAGCGCGCGAAGAGCTCCTCGAAGGGCTCGAACCCGCGCGTGAACGACGCCGTCGAAAACGAGCGGTCGCGGCCGTCGAATGCCCAGCGCCATGCGTCGAGCGCGAACAGAATGCCGAAGATGATCGCGAAGGGCGCGAAAGCCGTAGCCCACCACGCGTTGAGCAGATAGTCGCGGACTTGCAGCGACACCGACGCAACCCAGCCCATCTTGAAGCGAACGCCGATCCAAATCGCGAGACCCGCGATCGATGCGCCTGCGACGAGCGCGAAGTATGCGAGCGCGAGCACGCCGTCCCAAGACTCGCGGAGCTTCTTGAGCCAATCGAGGTAGTGGTCGGGATCGAACGGCGCGAAGGGCTGGTGTTTTCTTTCGACGGGCTCGACCTCGTCGCCCTCGGTCCAGAGGAGCAACGCAAGGGCGGCGAACATGACGAGCGCGACCGTCCAGAGGGCGAGCGATGTGTCTTTGAATGTCTCGGGGAACGTCGCTTGTTGGACGCCGAAGGCTTGGTAGGCCTTCTCGGGCATCTCGTGGAAGTCGTGGTGGAAGACCCCGAGGAGG
>JBBSFE010000067.1:0-35810 GCA_038239005.1 Polyangiales bacterium | reverse complement strand
GACGCACCCTTTCACGGGTCGATCCCACTCCTCATCGGCGCCACGGCGACGATCGGAAACCCGCGCGAGCACGGCGCGAGCCTTTACGGGTTGCGTGAAGACGAAGACGAGCTCGTCAGCGACAACGGCGCGCCCCCCCGCGAGCGGAAGTTCTTTTTCTACAACCCGCCCGTCGTGAATGCCGAGCTCGGCATCCGCGCGAGCTACGTGAAGCGCACCGTGGCGCTCGCGGCCGATCTCGTGCGCGCGCACGTGCCGACGATCGTGTTCGGTGCGTCGCGCAACAGCGTCGAGACGATGCTCCGGTATCTGCGCGAGAAAGTGCATGCAGATCGCATCGATCCTTCGCGCATCATGGCGTACCGCGGCGGGTATTTGCCCGAGCAGCGTCGCGACATCGAGCGGCGGCTTCGCACGGGCGAAATCTTGTGCGTCGTCGCAACGAACGCTCTCGAGCTCGGCATCGACGTCGGCGGGCTCGATGCGGTTGTGTGCGCTTCGTACCCGGGCTCGGTCGCGGCGATGTGGCAGCGATTCGGGCGCGCGGGCCGTCGCGGGGAAACATCGATTTGCGTGCTCGTCGCGTCGAGCGCACCACTCGATCAATTTCTCGCGCGCGAGCCGGAATACTTGCTCGGCGCCGCGGTCGAAGAAGCGCGTATCGATCCCGACAACGTCGAAGTGCTCGTGCAGCATTTGAAATGCGCCGCGTTCGAGCTGCCCTTTCGCCGCGGCGACGCGTTCGGCTCGCTCGTGGCCGCAGAAACAGGAGAGGCGCTCGATTTCTTGGCGTCGCATCAAGTGCTTCACGAGAGCAATGGCGCCTATCACTGGGCGGCCGACGCCTACCCGGCCAACGAAGTCTCGCTGCGTAGCATCGGCTGGGACAACGTCGTCGTGATCGACGTTGCGAAGAACGAAGTGCTCGGCGAGCTCGACTGGAACAGCGCGCACACGATGCTTCACGAGCAAGCCATCTACCAACACGACGCCGAGACGTGGCAAGTCGAGCGCTTCGACTACGAGAACCACAAAGCGTTCGTGCGCAAAGTGGAGCCTGATTATTTCACCACCGCGATGACGCACACCAAGGTCGCTATTTTGCGCGTCGAAGAACATGAACAGGAAGGCGCGGAGGCGCGGAGCGAGAAATCTTGGGGGGAGGTTTTGGTTTCGGAAAAGGTCGTGGGGTACAAGAAGATCAAGTTCGGGACGCACGAGAACGCTGGGTACGGAGACGTGCGTCTGCCCGAGATGCAAATGCACACCACGGCGTTTTGGCTGAAGCTCGGCAAGGAGTCGCATCGGGTCGCGCCGCCGGCTCAGCGCATCGACGGGCTTCGCGGGCTCGGGATCGCGCTGGAGACGGTCTCGACCTTCAGCTTGATGTGCGATCCGCGCGATCTCGGAATTTCCGTCGACGACGGGAGAGCCGAAGACACCGGCGAGGTACGCGGTGAGCCTACGATGTTTTTGTACGAGCACGTTCCCGGCGGGACGGGCCTCGCGGAGCGCATTTTTGCAAAACGCAGCGAGCTCTTCGCCCGCGCGAAAAAGCTCGTTGCGTCGTGTCCGTGTGATGCGGGCTGCCCAGCGTGCGTCGGCCCGGCGGACGTGACGGGCGAGCGGAAGCGCGTCGCGATCGCGCTTCTCGATCTGATAACGTCGACGACGTGATTCGCCGGCTTTTTCTCGTTGCGCTTGCAGCCATCGCGACGCCCTACGGTCTCAACGCGTGTGGCCCAAGCCAATGCGAGGACGTTGGATGTTTGGATGGGGGCGGAAATCCCGACGCCATGCCGGTGGTCTTGCCGAGCAATTTCTCGACTTCAGTAGTGGCGTCGGTCGTCGTTGATCCCGGCGAGACGTCTGCGTTCGTCGTCCAGCTCCTTCGTGGAACCTTCACCGGTCCGATCGACATCACCGCCGCAGGACTTCCCACCGGCGTAAGTGCATCTTCGCTCGCGATTCTCGCGGGCTCGTCTGCGGGAAAGCTCGTTCTCAGCGCGGACGTGAGCGCGCCCTCACCCGTCGACACCGACGTCACGCTCACTGCGACCGCAGGTGTGACAAAGCTCACGGCGCAATTTCATCTCCGCGTCGGAAGCGTGTTTCATGTCGCGACCACGAGCGAGAGCTTCGTCGTTCCATCGACGGCCACGTCGCTCACGTTCGAAGTATGGGGCGCGGGTGGCGGCGCAGGCGGCGCGTTAAATTTTGGTGGTGGCAGCGGTGGCGGCGGCGGATTCGCGAGCGCACAAATTCCAGTCACGCCGGGCGAGACGCTTACGTTCGTCGTCGGCTCGGGCGGCCCGCCCGGCGCGTTCATTCCGCAAATCGCAGGAAGCGGCGGCGGCAGTGGCGGGTACACGGCCGTGCTTCGCGGCACGGTCGCGCTTCTTGTCGCAGGTGGCGGCGGTGGCGGTGGCGGCGGCGGTTACAACATGGTCGGCGACGCCGGAGGAGCGCCGGGATTTGGCGGCGGCGCAGGTGGCGGTTCCGTCGCACAAAACGGCGCAGGCTCGTGCGGCGGCATCGGCGGCTCACTCGACGCAGGTGTCGGCGGCGCAGGCGGCTCATCGAGCGCGACCGCTGGCGGATCACTAACGGGCGGAAGCGGCGGTTGCGATTCCGTGTGCGCGCACTTCGACGGCGGGGGCGCGATCGGATCGCTCGACGGAGGCGGAGCCGGTGGTGGAGGCGGAGGCGGCACCGGATACTTTGGCGGGGGCGGAGGCGGATCTCAGGCGCTCGCTGCCGGTTACGGATGCGGCGGAGGTGGCGGCACGGCGTACGTCGTGCCCGAAGGCTCGTCGCCGAAATTGCTGTCTGGGATTGGCTCGACGCCAGGCGGCAACACGGTCCTCGGTTACGGCGACTCCGGCGCGGCCGTTGGCGGCGCCCTCGACGACGCTGGCAAGCCATTTTCAGGCTCTTCCGGGCAGGTGGTCGTCGCGTACCCGAAGTGACGTCGGCCGTGGTAGATCGCTCGCGTGTCGAACGTGAACGTGCCCCCGCCCCCGCCTGGCGGGCCCTCGAATCCGAGCTCCAAAATCCCCGTCAGCATCTCCGACGAGATGCGCAACAGCTACCTCGATTACGCGATGAGCGTGATCATCGGTCGCGCCATCCCGGACATCCGCGATGGGCTCAAGCCGGTTCACCGCCGCATTCTCTACGCCGCGTATCGCGCAGGGCTCGTCCCCGGGTCCGCGTTCCGCAAGAGCGCGACCATCGTCGGCGACGTGCTCGGCTCCTATCACCCACACGGTGACGCCAGCGTCTACGACGCCATGGTGCGTCTCGCTCAAGATTTTTCGATGCGCTACCCGCTCATCGACGGCCAAGGCAACTACGGCTCGGTCGACGGCGATCCGGCCGCTGCGTATCGATACACCGAAGCGCGCCTCGCCAAGATTGCGATCGAGCTCCTCAGCGACATCGACAAAGAGTGCGTCGACTTCGGTCCCAACTTCGACGACAGCAAAACCGAGCCGCTCGTTCTCCCGGCGCGCTTTCCGAATTTGCTCGTCAACGGCACGGGCGGCATCGCCGTCGGTATGGCGACGAACATTCCGCCGCACAACTTGACCGAAGTCCTCGACGCCACGATTCACCTCGCGAAAAATCCCGAAGCGTCGCTCGACGACATGATGCGCTTCGTCCCCGGCCCCGACTTCCCCACCGGAGGCCTGATTTATGGGCGTGCCGGCATCGAGGCGGCGCAGCGCACGGGTCGCGGTTCCATCATCATGCGCTCGCGCATCGTGGTCGAGCGCATCCCTCACCGCCCCGACAGAGAACAAATCGTCGTCACCGAAATTCCGTATCAGGTCAACAAGGCGCGCGTGCACGCCCACATCGGCGAGCTCATTCGCGACAAGCGAATCGAAGGCATCTCCGAAGCGCGCGACGAATCGGATCGCGACGGCATTCGCCTCGTCGTCGAGCTGAAAAAAGACGTGCTTCCGCAAGTCGTCATCAACCAGCTCTATCGGATGACCGATTTGCAGACGACGTTCGGCGTGATCAACCTCGCCATCGTTGGCGGTCGCCCCGAGACGCTCGACCTTCGTCAGACGCTCCGCTGCTTCATCGAGCACCGTCGCGATGTCGTCACGCGCCGCACGCGCTTCGAGCTCCGCCAAGCCGAGGGCACGCGCGAAATCACCGAAGGCCTCGGGATGGCCATCACCGAGCTCGACCTCGTGATCAAGACCATTCGCGAGTCTCGTGATTCGGACGAAGCACGCGGCAAGCTCATGGCGCTACCGCTGAAGGGCCTCGAAGCGTTCGTGAAGCGAGCGGGCCGCCCGCAGAGCGAAATCGACGAAGCCAAGAAGCGTGTAGATTACACGCTGTCCGAGCGACAGGCGAAGGCGATCCTCGAGATGCGCCTCTCCAAGCTTACGGGTCTCGAAACCGAGAAGCTCGCTTCCGAATACGGCGTCTTGTGCGACGAGATCGCACGCCTCCGCGGCATCCTCGCCGACGAGACGCTCAAGATGAACGTCATTGTGATGGAGCTCGAAGAGATCCGCGAGAAGTACGGCGATCGCCGCAAGACCGAGATCGTTCCGACCGAAGCCGAGATCGGCGACGAAGACCTCATCCAAGAAGAGGACATGGTCGTCACGATTTCGCACGCGGGCTACATCAAGCGCGTGCCGACGTCGACGTATCGCGCGCAGCGGCGCGGCGGCAAAGGCAAGCTCGGCATGGAGGCGCGCGAGGAAGATTGGGTCACCCAGCTCTTCATCGCGTCCACGCACGCATACGTCTTCTTCTTCTCGGATCGCGGGAAGGTCTACGTGAAGAAGGTCTACGAGATCCCGGTTGCGACGCGCACAAGCAAGGGCCGCGCGATCGTGAACTTCGTCGGCATGGAGCCGGGCGAGAAAGTCGCCGCGATTGTCGAAGTGCCGAAGATCGAAGACGGCAAATTCGTCGTCACGGTGACGCAGCGCGGTCAGATCAAAAAGACCGAGGTCGCCGAGTACGAGAACTTCCGCGAAAAGGGCATCATCGGCGTCAAAATCGAGGACGGCGACGTGCTCCTCGGAGCCGCGCTCACCGATGGTACGCGCGAGATTTTGGTCGCGACCAAAGGCGGCCAATCGATTCGCTTCCCCGAAGACCAAGTGCGTCCGATGGGTCGCTCGACGGTCGGCGTCCGCGCAATCGACGTCGGCACTGACGACGCCGTCGTCGGTATGGCCGTCACCGAGCCAACACGCCAGCACGTGCTCGCTGTCTGCGAAAACGGATTTGGCAAGCGCACCTTGCTCGAGGAATTCCGTCTCCAGAATCGCGGCGGCAAGGGCATCATCTTGATCGACGCGAGCGAGCGCAACGGTCCGGTCGTCGACATCCGCCTCGTCGGCGAAACCGACGAAGTCATGCTCATCACCGATCGCGGCCAAACCTTGCGAACACGCGTCGCGGAAATTCGCGAAACGGGTCGCAACGCTCAAGGCGTCAAAGTCATGAGCGTCGACGGCGACGAGCGCGTCACCGCAGTCGAGCGTCTCGACGAAGCCCCCGCGGGCGCAAGCGAAATGCCCGAAGGCAGCATCCCGCCACCCGCCGAGGGCGAACCCCCCGCCGATGGTGATCCCCCCGCGCCAACCAGCGGCACCGAAGACGACGGCGACAAATCGCTCAACTAGAAACGGATCGTCAAAGCGACGCGCACGTCGACGAGCCGGCGCCGACGACGCGCGTTGACCACGTGAACAGGTGCTGCTCGAGCGTCTTCGCCGACGGATCGTATTTCGATACCGTCGTAGAGTCTTGCCCGCTATCGGTGAAAATGAAAAACGCGTTCCCGAGGCGGAAGAAAGCGAGCGATTGGCCTATCTGCAAGTCGTAAAGCGGATCAGAGGCGATCGCGTTCCCCGTTGTTTTATCGAGCTCGACGAGCCGCGCACCGGGATCATCGTCGGGCGTGTAGAGCGAGAAAAGGCGTCCGTCGCCGCCGCCCGCAAGCTCGCCAAACGAAATGGCGAGCGGCGCGATGAGGGTTCGCGCGTAGGTGGAGCTCACGGAATAGAGGCCTTGGTCGACCGCGGTGAGAAGAAAAAGCGTTTCTGTCGGGCCGAGGCCGTTCGTCGTGAAGGCCATCCCGACGCGATCGTCGCCTGGTCCGACAAACGCCGTTGGCGTGCACACAAGCGTCGTCGGATCGACGTGATACATCGACGTCGCCGGTGGATGAGTCGAAATCACAGTGGTCGCAAAGTAGACGAACGCCGTTCCGTCTCTCGCGACCGCCATGGATTCGGGCGCCTGCGTAGAGGGTGCTGGACACGTGACGACGCCAATCGATTGGAAGCCGGTCGACGGGTCGAAACGAAGGAGTACGTCGTCTTCGGTGATGAGAATTCCGCCCGTCACGCCTCCGTCGCCGCAAAGCGACACGTTCACGTCTGCGATCGATCCGTCGATCGGTGCGAGCGCGTCATGATGCGCATCGAGGATGACGTCCGCCCCCGCATCTTTTGGGGCGTCGAGCTCGCTCCGTGAACACGCCGCACCGGCGGCCATGCACAACGACGCGAGGCTCGCGCAGAGCGTGAGGCTTCTCATGGCGCAAGCGCGATGAACTGTTTGCAGAACGTGGTTTCGAAGTTGGGATCAGGTTTGTTGGTCGAGCAACCAAACGCGTACGAGCCGTCGATCGTGACGCTCACACCAGCGTCGCCGAAGCTCAGCGAGCCGCTTATGTGCCCGCCCGACACCGTGAGCTCTCCGCTCGTAGGCGCTGCTTGTGTTGCAACGCCTCCAATGAACGCGTGCATGATGGCGCCGGCGAATGGAAAGGTGATCGTGTCCGTCGCTGCGAGCGGGAGCGACGCCACCGCGCCGTCTGGCGCGTTCCCGATGACTTCGAGCCGAACCACGTCTTTTTCGCCGGCTACACCGCACACCATGATGCTGACGCTGTCCCCGCCCTCGATGTTCTGCAATGCGCCGATGATCGCGGTTCCGCCGAAGTGTTCGTTGGAGTTGCTGACGAGCGCGAGTGGCGGTCCGACGGCCCCACAGTAGAAGTCATCGCTGAGCACGGGCTCGGGCGTCGAGCATCCGACAGATGCCGCGATGACGGCGATTCGCACCAAACGCATGACGCGCAGCTTTAGCGGTCCGATCCATCGCGTCAACGTGGCAAATGGTGCCATTTCCAAGTAGCAAAGACACGACGCGCGATGAAGAAAAAGACGAGGAAGGCGAAGAGCGCACCGGGCGGCAAGCGCATCAAGCTCGTCTCCAAGGAGACAGCGCTGGTTGCGCTCGAGAAGCTCGCGGCGCGTTATCCGGACGCGCACTGCGAGCTCGATCACAAGACACCGTTCGAGCTCGTCGTGGCGACCGTGCTCTCGGCGCAGACGACGGACGTCGGCGTAAACAAAGCGACGCCGAAGATTTTTGCGAAATATCCGGACGCGCGCGCGATGGCGAAAGCGGAGCCGGAGCACCTCGAGCCGCTCACGAGCACGCTCGGGTTCTTTCGTCAGAAAGCGAAATCGATCGTGATGCTCGCGCGATCGATCGTCGACGAGCACGGCGGCGAAGTGCCCGGCACGATGGCCGAGCTCGTCACGCTACGTGGCGTCGGGCGCAAGACCGCCAATGTCGTGCTCGGCGTTGCGTTCAAAACGCCCGAGGGCGTCGTCGTCGACACCCACGTGTCTCGCCTCTCGCAGCGCCTCGGTTGGACGAGGCACAAAGAGCCCGAGGAAATCGAAACCGATCTCATGAAGCTCCTTCCTCGCGAAGAATGGGATCACGTGAGCCACGTGCTCATCTGGCACGGCCGCCGCTGCTGCGACGCCCAAAAACCAAACTGCAAAGAGTGCCCCGTCACCGCCGAGTGCCCAAGCGCGTTCAAAGCCGAAAAAATCGGCCGCAAGCCACCGCGCAAGAAGAAGAAGTGAATTCTATCTAGTTGGCGCGCTCGAGTTTGAGGCGGACGGTGCCTGTGCGCGTGCCCTTGAGCTTGAATTCGACTTCCGTGGTTGGGTGCGCGATGACGTCGTCGATCGTGATCGTGGCTTCGCCCATCGGATCGTCGGAGAGCTCGTCGATGTCGGTGGCCCCAATCACGAGTGGTGACGAGACGCTGACTTCCACCGCGGCCGGGGCGCGGAGCATCGGGCTTGCGCGAAAGGTGTCCTGCATTTTTGGAACGATCACGAGCTTCGTGCCGTTGCCCGCTTTCAGCCAGATTTGTGGATCGGGAGCGCCGCCGCCGAAGTCCCAAGGTTTGCCGTCGGGTTTGCGCGATTCGAAATCGAAGCTCATCACGGTGACCCACGCCGTCGCGCTTTGAGGCGTCGTTACGATCGGCGCGCCTGCGTCGGCGCCGGCTTGTGCGGGCGTCATCTGCAAGATGAAGCGGGACGAATCCGCGCCGGCCGAGCTCGTGACGAGAACCCACGGGCACGCGGGCGGCGCGAAGAGCTTCGTGAAGTTCGGATCAGAAAATTGCCCGCGACCTTGGAGCACGAGCGCGGGGGTGCCACCGCGTGCGAGCGCGTCGGCGGCGCTCGTGGCGTCGACTGCGCATACGACGCCATACGAAACGGGCGAGCCCCCTTCCCACTTCGCATCGAGCTGCACCGCCGGCAGCGGATCGTACGGACCGGAGAACTGCACCCCGCCCGGAAAAACTTCCTGACGTTCATTGACGATCCACGGCACGGCGCCGTTCGGAAATGGACGCTTCGGCACGATGCCGTTGGGCAGCGGAGACAACATGAGGTCGACCTGTTGCGACGCGGTGTCGAACGTCATCGTCATGCCTTTGCGAAGCTTCTCTTCGAACATCTGCGCGCCTTGCATCGCAAACTGATGTTTCGGGTCGACGCCGAGCGCAGTGGCTGCCGCTTTTTCGAGCGTGCCGAGGAAACCATCGCCGACGAGCTTGATGACACCGAGCGCATTCACGCGCGCCTTCAGCGGCTCGGTCGGCGTGAGCCACACGGACGCGACTTTGGCCGTGGGGTCGTAGCCGATGTCGAAGGCGCCGTGCATTTCGACAGTAGCTGTAAGATACACGTATTGGCGCACGCCCACCGCGCCGGATTTTTGATCGACCCACGTCCACCCGACGCCGCCGAACGCGAGCGAGAGCGCACCGTCTTGGATGCTGCTTCTGCAATCTCGAATTTGAAGGCGACCCCACGAGCACGCGAGGCCTGCGTCCGCGCCTGTGAGATTTTTGGGGCAACCCGACGGCGTGTCGTCTTGCCCGGGAAGCGCGAGCCATTTTCCGTCGAGCTGCGAGCACGCCTTCTTCTCCGCCATCTCGAGCACGAGCCTGCGCACGTTGACGTCGCCGAGCGCCAAGCGCGGCGGCGGATCGGGCGGACGCGCGGTCGGCGTTTGCGCAGCGCCGCACGCGACGACCAAACACGCTACAAAAAGGCTCGATCGCATCCTCTTAGGCTACTCCCCCCGTCGGGGATCGCGAAGCGCGTGGTACCCTCGCGGGATGTCTCTCGTCCAAACGCCCGCGTTTCAAGCTCTCGCCGAGCACAAGAAGACGATCGAGGCGCTCCACTTGCGCGACATGTTCAAAGGCGACGCCAAACGCTTCGAGACGTTCTCGATCGAAATCGGTGACATCTTTCTCGACTACTCGAAGCACCGCATCACCACCGCGACGATGCGGCTCCTCTTCGCTCTCGCGCGCCAGCAGAACGTCGAATCGTGGCGCGACAAAATGTTTTCCGGCGAGAAGATCAACGGCACCGAGCACCGCGCCGTTCTCCACGTTGCGCTGCGCAATCGATCGAACACGCCCATCGTCGTCGACGGCATCGACGTCATGCCCGAGGTCAATGCGGTGCTCGCGAAGATGCGCGCCTTCACCGATAGGCTTCGCTCCGGCGAATGGAAGGGGCACACCGGCAAACGCATCACCGACGTCGTAAACATCGGCATTGGCGGGAGCGATCTTGGACCCGTCATGGCGACCGAGGCGCTCAAGCCCTACTGGAAGCACTTGAACGCGCACTTCGTGTCGAACGTCGATGGCACTCACCTTGCCGAAACGATTCGCACGCTCGACCCCGCGACCACGCTCTTCATCGTCGCTTCGAAGACGTTCACCACGCTCGAGACGATGACCAACGCCGAGAGCGCACGACGCTGGCTCCTCGAAAAGCTTGGTGCGGGGCAAGATGCCGTCGCGAAACATTTCGTCGCCGTGTCGACCAACGCCAAAGAAGTTTCGAAATTCGGCATCGACACCGACAACATGTTCGGCTTTTGGGATTGGGTCGGCGGCCGCTACTCGCTGTGGAGCGCCATCGGGCTCCCGATCGCATGCGTGATTGGCATGGATCACTTCGAGGAGATGCTCGCGGGCGCGCACGCGATGGACAAACACTTCTCGACGGCGCCGCTCGAAAAAAACTTGCCCGCCATCATGGGCATGCTCGGCGTCTGGTACGACAACTTCTTCGGCGCACAGACGCACGCCATCCTTCCGTACGATCGGTACATGCATCGCTTCTCCGCGTATTTTCAGCAGGGCGACATGGAGTCGAATGGGAAAGGCGTCGACAAGAGCGGCGTACGCCTCCACGACTACGACACCGGCCCCGTGATTTGGGGCGAGCCGGGGACCAACGGGCAGCACGCATTTTATCAGCTCATTCACCAAGGCACGCGCGTTATCCCGTGCGACTTCATCGTGCCCGTGACGTCGCACAATCCCCTCGGCAAGCATCACGAGATCCTCCTCGCGAATTTCTTCGCCCAGACCGAAGCGCTCATGATGGGCAAGACGGAGGACGAAGTTCGCGCGGAGATGAGCGCCAAGGCCACGGTTGACGAAACGCTCGTGCCCCACAAAACATTCACGGGCAACCGGCCGACGAGCTCCATCATGCTTCCGAAGATCACGCCGCACACCCTCGGTCAGCTGATCGCCGCGTACGAGCACAAGATTTTCGTGCAAGGCATCGTGTGGAACATCTACAGCTTCGACCAATGGGGCGTGGAGCTCGGTAAGCAGCTCGCCGTCGCGATTCTTCCCGAGCTCGAAGGGCCCGGCGAGGTCGCGTCGCACGACGCATCGACCAACGGGCTCATCAATCGCTACAAGAAGAACCGAGGTGGATGAGCGCGGCAGGTCTCGAAACCGAAGATCTCAGCGGGCGCACCGTCGAACGGAAGTACGCCGTGCGTGGTCTCATCGGTCATGGCGGAATGGGAATGGTCTACGAGGCGGAGAACCTCGGGCTCGGAAAGCTCGTCGCCATCAAAGTGCTCACTCGTGCGGCAGGCGCCAACGCGAGCGCGCTCGAACGGTTCCACCAGGAGGCGCGCACAGCCGGCGCGATGGGGCATCCGAACGTGTGCGAGGTCTACGACATCGGCCAGCTCGATGACGGGCGACCGTACATGGTGATGGAGCGACTCACCGGCGAGACGCTACGCCAGATGATGGTGCGCGAGGCGCCTCTCACCGAGGAGCTCGTGGCGCTCGTAGGCGCACAGATTTTTGGCGCGCTCGCTGCAGCGCACAGGCGCGGTGTCGTGCATCGCGACGTGAAACCCGAGAACGTGTTCTTGCACAAACCCGCAGGCGACACGTTCATCGTGAAGGTGCTCGATTTCGGTGTCTCCAAAGCGGTCGCACGCGAAAGCATCAGCGACACGGAGCAACCGAGCCTCACGCTCTCCGCGAGCCTCACGGATTCGGGCGTCGTGATGGGCACGCCGTATTACATGGCTCCCGAGCAAGCGACGGGCGATCGCGTCGGCGCGCCAACCGACGTGTACGCGTGCTGCATCGTCTTGTTCGAGGCGCTCACGGGGCGCAAACCGTTCGAAGGTGCGTCGCACGTCGAAGTCGTCACGAACATGCTCACGTCGATTGCGCCGCGCGTCTCTGCGTTCAGGCAGGTCGGCGCGAAGATCGACGCGCTCATTCATTCGGGCCTCGCGCGCGCACCCGACGATCGACCCTCAGCGCAAGTGATGCGAAACGAGCTGCTCGCGCTCTTACCCGACAGTCATGCGGTAAGCATGGCCCCGCCATCGCGCATCTCGCTTTTGCCTGCGCCGTCCGTTCGGCTCGACGAGCACTTCCGCCAGCTCGCCGCGGCATTCGGATCGTTCTCCGCCGACTTCAGCCTCGCTCAAGCCGACGGCGAAATCTCGAGCGACGAATCCACGCGCCTACGCGCGCATCTCGCCGAGGTCGAACGCTGGTGCCGCTCGATGCGCGAAGATTTGGGCCGCGCCGCATCCGAATGCGAAGCCGCGCTTGTCACGACCGGCATCGACGACGCCGTGCCTACGCTCCGCAAACGCTAAAGCCGTTATTTTTTGAAGCGCGCCACGAGTTGTTCGGTGGCGGTGTAGGGATCGAGCGATTTGGATTCGACGGCAGCCACCGCTTCATCGAGCGCGGGGCCGAGCGATGTCGTTGCACCGTCGATGAGAGACTCACGCAGGGATTCGCGGAGCTCTTCGGCCAAGCGCGTGTGTCGGCGTGCTTGGCCGGCGGGCGTTGTCGTGATCCATTTGGCGTGTTCGTCGAGAGCTTTGCAGAGCTCGGGCGTGCCTTCATTGCGGAGCGCAACACACTTGATGATCAGCGGCGTCCACGTGTCGTCCTTGGTGCTCGCGCTCGTGGTCGCTTCCGAGTGAACGACGTGCCCGCGGTTTTTCCCCGATGCGATGAGCGCTTCGCCCCCGAGGGCGAGCATCAGCTGAAGATCTCGCATCGTGGCGTCGGCGCCGTCGCGGTCGGCCTTGTTCACCGCGAAGACGTCCGCGCATTCCATGAGACCGGCTTTGATGGCTTGCACGTCGTCGCCGAGGCCGGGCGCCATCACGACGAGCGTCGTGTGTGCGGTGCGTGTCACTTCGAGCTCGTCTTGGCCGACGCCAACGGTCTCCACGAAAATCACGTCGGACCCATAGGCGTCGAGCACGCGCACGAGATCGCGAGCAGACCGCGAGAGGCCACCGAGGTGACCGCGCGTCGCGACGGACCGAATGAAGACGCCATCGTCGGTAGCGTGGCGGCTCATGCGAATGCGATCGCCGAGGATCGCTCCGCCGGTATAGGGGCTCGTCGGGTCGACTGCGATGACGCCGACACGCAAGCCGCGTTTGCGTTCGTGATCGATCAGGCGATCGGTGAGCGTCGATTTCCCGGAGCCAGGGTTGCCGGTGACGCCGACGATGCGCGCTTTTCCCGTGTGCGGAAAGAGCTCCTTCAAGAGCTCGGTGGCTTCGGGCGCGCGATCGTCGACCTTGCGCATGACGCGCGCGGCCGCGTGAGTTTCGCCTTTCAATACGCGCGCTACGAGCTCGTGCACGCGGCCGACTCTAGCTCAATCCACGCATAGGCCGTTCGACTTCGGATCTTCCCAAAGCGGCGTTTGCGCAGTCTGTGTGACCTTGCCTTCGCGTGTCACGAGGTAGTCGGTGCCGATGAACGGGTGCGAGCAGCCGCAGACCTGACCGCGGAAAAGCCTGAGGTGGTAGCCCTCGCCGTCTTCGGTGACGATCGTTTGCGCGGGTCCCGGCTCGTGAATGGTCATGCCTCGAGGCGGCGACATCGGCGTCTCGTACGGAGCGTCGCCTGTCATCGCGATCGCAAACCCAATGGCCTCGCCCTTCGACGTAACGGGGCCGAACATCGAGACGAACGCTTCACGCGAATCGATGTGCGTGATCCCTTTCGACGTCGCCGCGAAAAGATGGGTGTAACCGGTGATCATGCAGCCGGTTTGCCGGATGCCGTGCGGAGCTTTCATGTCGTCCGTGGTGCACTGCACGACGGTCGCGGGCGGATCGAGCGTGACGTCGAGCACGAGCAGCGGCTGTCGACAACCTTCGATGCCGTCAATCCGAGCACCCTTGCACTCGAGCGTGATGGCGCTCGACGCCTTGCAGCCCGCGTCGATGAAGGCTTGTGTCGTCGGTTTCGCTCGATGCACGACGATCGGGTCGACCGGCTTGGGGAGCGGCGTTGCGATCATCACCGATGGCGTCATGGCCGGTCCGCACGCCGCGAGCATCACGATCGCAAAGCGCCTCAATGAAGTGCTGCCATCTTCGCGCGAATCGCCGCTGCGTCGATCGGCCCGCGACCTTGGAGCGCCTTGTCATATGCGGCGCGCGCGCCCGTGGGATCGCCATCGGCGGAGAGCGCGTCACCGTAGGCCGCGAATCCCGGCCCCCATGTGGGGTGCTCGCGCGTGAGCGTCGTTCCGTAGGCGCGCGCGCTCGTGAGGCGACCCGCCTTGATGCACGCGAGCGTTGCGTGAACGAGCACCTCGGGATTTTGGCGGTCGAGGCCATACGCCGCTTGGTATTGTTCGAGCGCGAGATCGATCTCGCCTTTTTTCGCATAGACGTCCGCGAGAAGCAGCTTTGCCGACGCCGAGCTCGCCATCACGCCGAGGGCCGCGCGCGCTTCGATCATGGCGTCATCGGGTTTTCCGTCGGCGAGTGCGACGCGTCCGACGATGACATGTGCCGATGCATCTTGCGGGTTGATGCGCAGCGCCGATGCCGCCGCAACGCGTGCCTCGGCGTTTTTTCCGAGACCGATGTCGACCTCGGCAAGCCGAACCCATGCGTCGAGGTGATTCGAGCGCTCGCGCGTCGCCTTCTCGAGCGCGGTGACGGCGTCGGCCCCCGGTTGCAGCGCGTGGCCGAGCTCATAGAGCGCATCGGGATTCGATGGGTCGAGCTCGACGGCGCGTTTGAGCTCGACAATGCCTTGATCGACCTTGGCGGTGTCGACCCAGAATTTCCCGAGGTAGAGATGCGGGTCTGCGGCATCGGCTTTGAGCGTCATCGCTTCACGAAACGCGGTCTCGGCTTCGTGATCTTTGGTCTGAAGCGCGAGCGCACGACCCTCGGCGAGCTTCGACTCGTACGTGCGGCCCGCGAGCGCGATTTCGGCGAGAGCGTCGGTCGCGCGGCGCCAGAGTAGATGCGCTTCCGCGTCGCAGGCGTGGCCCGATGTGGTGCCGCCCGTTTGCGCGCCGACGACGTGACACTCGTTGATGGCTTGGAAAAATTCCCGCTGCGCGATGAGGGTGCGCGCGATTTCCCAATGAAGCTTCATCGCTGAATCGGCTTGATGACCCGCGAGCGTCGATGCCCCGCGCCGGAGCTCGGTGAGCGAGTCAGCGTATTTTCCTGCGCGACGAAGCGCACGACCCAGCGTGACCGATGCGTTTGGATCGGCGCCGTTCGTGCGCACGGCAGCGCGCGCGGCATCGAGCGCGGATTCTTGTGCGCTGGCCGAGGTCGCAAACGCAATGACAGCCGCGAAAACCAGGCTCGAGATGCGTGCAGTCTGCATCATGTGGCACGATTTACCACGCGGCGCGGATGCGAGCGAGCGCCCATCGCGCGGCATCGCGAACGACGGGTGACCCGTGCCCGTCCGCGGCTCGCTCGAGGGCGGCACCCGCAGAGGTTTCGGCGCGGTTTCCGAGCACGATCGCCGCGTTTCGCGCGAGCCCAACGGCGGTCGCGCGGTGGAGCGGCGTCCCCTCGCCGAGCGTCGTCCATGCCTCCGAATTGGGTTCGAGCGCGAGAAGCTCTTCGAGCGATGTCGTCGCCCATCGGTCGAGCGGCTCGTAGCGCGCCGCGATCTCGGTCGGGCGGGAGGATTGATTGAACGGGCACACGGTCTGGCAGTCGTCGCACCCAAATAGGTGGTCGCCCACGCCTTCACGCAGCGCGACGGGCATCTCGCCGCGGAGCTCGATGGTGAGATACGAAATGCAACGTCGTGGATCGATCACGAACGGCTCGACGATGGCGCGCGTCGGGCATACGTCGATGCATCGCGTGCACGCTCCGCAGCGCTCCGGCATGGCCGTGTCTGCGTCGAGGTCGACGGTCGTGACGATCTCACCGAGCAGCACGAACGAGCCGCGCCCCGGGTTGATGAGAAGCCCATTTTTCCCGATGAACCCAAGCCCCGCACGCGTCGCCCATGCGCGTTCGAGAACGGGTGCGTCGTCGCAGAGTGGTCGCGCCTTCGCGCCGTCTTCGAGCGTGCGAACGAACGCGGCAAGCTGGCGGAGCTTTTTGCGAAGCCCGTTGTGATAGTCGCGCCCGCGCGCATACCGCGCAATGCCGCGCGCAAGCGGCGGGTCGGTCGCCTCCTCTTCCGATGATCTGCGATAAGCGCTCGCGACGCACACGACGCTTCGCGCGCCGTTCAAGATCGAATCGCCATCGACGCGGCGACGCACCGCGGAGTCTCGCGCGAGCCACTCCATCTCGCCGTGAAACCCGCGCTCGATGAAGCGCTCGTAACGCTCGTGATCGCGCTCGAGCGGCTCGGCGCGCGCAACGCCGCAAAGATCGAATCCGAGCGCCCGCGCCCGCTCCTTGACCGCGACGGACGAGCCCATTTCCGCTATCGTATGCGCCCATGCGTCTCCTCGCCTTTCTTCTTTCCGCCGGTGCGCTCGCCGTTGCGTGCAGCAACTCCCCCGCCAAGTCCGATGCGGGCACCAACGCCACGTGCGCATCCGACGTCTCCGTCGGCTGGACGAACTACGCTTTGTGCGCCGCCGGAACGGGCGGAAATCTCGGCTCCGCGTGCCCGGCCGTGACGCCGCCGCAAACCTGCGTCGACAGCCGTCCGGTCGCCGCGTGCTGCGCGTGGGTGACAGACCCGAAGACGGAGCTCGCACGAGCCCCTTCCAGCTTTCACAATTTCGGAGCGCCTCCGGGTCAGACCGCAGTCGATCTTTCGTGCGTCGACACGCCGACGGTCGCTGGCACGCCACAGACCGTGACGCTCAGCGGCTTTCTCAAGGTGTTCGTCGGTGGCGACGCTGACTCGGTCGACGTCAAAGTCGAGGTCTTCAAAGAAGGCGTCGACGGCGCGCTTGGGGCGCTCGTGGGCACCGCCGTCACGACGAGCACGAGCAGCCCGTCGCGCCTGAATACGTGGCTCGAGAAGTGTCCGGCCGATGGATGCGTCGAGCGTCAATTCACGTACGACGGCATTCCGACCGAGACGTCGCTCATCGTCAAGACATCAGACGCGCTTGGCGTGCAGCGCTGGAACGATTTCTACGACTACAACATCTACTTCGCGAACTCCGCGGTCGGCACTGGCGATGCCGGCGCGGCAACGGTCTACTACGACACCACGGCCGTCGGCACGACCGACCCGGCGACCGTTACGACAATTGTCGGAACGTCACCCGTTCCCTCGAAGGGTCTGCTCGCCGGAGAGGTTCACGATTGCGGCGACGTCCGTCTCTCGGGCGCGACGGTGAACACGAACGTGCGCGCACAAACGGACTTGTTCTATTTCGTCGAGCCTGAGAGCAATCCGCTTCCGAACCTCCAGCGTCTTGCAAGCGAAGGCACGTCTAACCTCGGCCTGTTTGGGGCGATGAACTTCGATCCTGGTGTTCCGATTCACATCAGCGCGGTGGGCCTCGTCAATGGTCAGCGCAAGCTCGTCGGCGCGTACACCGTGCAGGTCTTCGCCGGCGCCGTCACCGGCCTCTCCCTTCGAGGCCGGAGGCCGTATCAGCACGACTGATCGAATCTTCGGGGCGCGCATCGTGCTGCATCAGCCGGCGCGCGGCGAAGGCTATCGCGTCAACGCCGACGCTCTTTTGCTCGCACACTTCGCCGGCGCGAGTCGCGGCACGTTGTTCGACCTCGGGGCCGGAGTTGGCGCTGTCGCGCTCGTGATGATCGCGCGCGGTTTTGCGTCGCGCGCGGTGCTCGTGGATGCGGATCGCACGGCGTGCGCGCTCGCGAAACGCAACGTCGAAGCCAACGCGGTTGGTGCCGAAGTCGCGGTGGGCGACGTGCTCGAAGTTGCGCGTGAGCGTCGTGGGCAAGCCGCCCTCGTCGTGTCGAACCCGCCGTACTTCGCGCCCGGCAAAGGTCGGGTGTCCAAGGCATCAGCGCCTGCGCGCACGGGCGATCTCGATCGCTTCGTCGTCGCGGCGCGCGAGGTCCTCGGCCGGCGGGGTCGCGTTTGTTTCGTGTATCCTGCAAGTGATTTGGCGCGCCTCGTTGCGGCGTTTCGCGCCGTGGGGCTCGAGCCCAAGCGTCTCCGCCTCGTTCACTCGCGAGCAAGCGCGCCAGCACGCATCGCGCTTCTCGAGGCGCGTGCGACCAAACCCGGCGGCCTCGTGGTCGAAGCGCCACTCGTCGAGCGCGATGGGCCCCGCGCGAGCGACTACTCCGTCGAAGCTGCTCGAGCGCTTGGCTTGCGCGCTTGACGCGTTGACCGAATCGTCCCGTCGACGAACGCTTTGAGCGCGCGCGCCGCGACCTCCATGCCATCACGCTGCGACACGCGCTTCGGCAGACGCCCGCCAATCCACAACATCGCCGCGCCGTGCGCAACGCTCCATGCCGCGACCGCCACGGCTTCGTTGTCGCAGCCGGCGAGGTACCCTTCTCGCGCGCAGCGTTCGATCATCGACGTGAGGAGCGAGTAAGCGCCATCCGAGGCGGCGACGAATTTCTCGTCGTCGGCGTCGAGAAGCTCGGAGCGAAACATCACGAGGAACTGCTCGGAGTTCGTGATCGCAAAGCGCACGTATCCGCGGCCGAGTGCTTCGAGCTGGCTCGGCGCATCCTTCTTCGCTTTTGCGACCTCCGCGATGGCCATCTCGCCGAGGCGCTGAAACCCGTTCGTCGCAAACGCCGTGAGCAGACCCGCCTTGTTGCGGAAGTGATGCGCGGGAGCCGAGTGCGACACGCGTGCGTCGCGTGCGACCTCACGCAGCGACACGAACGCGACGCCGCGTTTGCGAATGATGCGACCCACCGAGCTGAGCAAGGTGTGCCGAAGATCGCCGTGGTGGTAGCGGTCGCGCAATGCTGGCATCTGCGTTAGGGCCAACGTAGCATCTAGACACTGTCAATGAAGGCCGCTGCTGCCCTCACGCTGTCCGCGAGCCTCGGGAGCGCGAGCATGTTCCCGTGCGCGGAGATCATCGGTGTCGACGACGTGACGTATCGCGGCCCTGGTGATGATGGCGGGGCTGATGGTCCCGTGGGTGATGCGAGCGGCGACATCGCGGTGTGCCATCCCGATGCGATCGCGAACGATCCGCGGAACTGCGGCGCATGCGGCCACGATTGTCTTGATGGGCAATGCAATCAGGGCGCCTGCCTTACGCTGCAGCTCACGACGATCACCGGACTCGTGGAGGCGATCGCGACGTCTCTCTCCGCACCATCGGCGTCGTCATGGGTGTACGCGGGCGATGATGTGTCGCTTTACTTCATCGAGAACGGCACGAACGTGATGAGGGTGGCGCTGTGAGCGGCGACGCCATCGAGCCGGGCACGCTGATCGCAGGGAAATACAGGGCGATCCGTGTGATTGGCGAGGGAGGCATGGGCGTCGTCGTCGCCGCACGCCATGTCGATCTCGATCGCAAAGTCGCGATCAAGCTCCTTCGCAAAGACTCGGTCGCGCCGGGCGGCATCGAGCGTCTCCTTCGCGAGGCACGTGCTGCCGCAGCGCTCGAGAGCCCGCACGTCGCGCGCGTGCTCGATGTCGGTCGGTCGAAGCGCGGCGAGCCGTATCTCGTCCTCGAGCTTCTCGAAGGTCAGGATCTTCACGCGCGCATCGCGAATGGTCAGGCCGTCGACCCCATCGATGCGGTTGCGTGGATTCTGCAAGCGTGCGAAGGCCTCGCCGCGGCGCACGTTCGTGGGATCGTTCATCGCGATCTCAAGCCGAGCAATCTGTTCCTCGCGCGCCAAGCCGACGGGCGAACCATCCTGAAGCTTCTCGACTTCGGTCTCGCCAAACACGTCGACGGTGACGACGGCCGCATCACCGCAACGGGCGCCATTCTCGGATCGCCCTCGTACATGTCGCCCGAGCATCTCTCCGGACGCCCGCTCGATGCTCGCAGCGATGTGTGGTCGGTTGGCATCACGCTCTACGAGCTGCTCGCAAACGCGCTTCCCTTTCCCGGCCGGACGACGCCGGAAATATGCGCGGCCGTTTTCGGGAGCGCGCCGGTGCCGCTCACGACGATTCGCGCCGACGTATCGCCCGAGCTCGAACGCATCATCATGGAGTGTCTCGAGAAGGACGCATCGAAGCGGCCGCGCGATGTGGGCGAGCTCGCGGCGCGTCTCGAGCCCTTTGCGCCAAGCGCGGCGGGTGCGGCCGGACGCGTTCGTACGATCCTCGACACGCCTCCATCGACGGACGTCCAAGTGATGCAGGCCGCTTTGCGCGACGTGCCGACGCATCTCGTGTCGTCGGTCGATACCGTCGCGCGCCGCGAGCGGAAACGCACGCGCGTCTTGGTTGCGCTCGTTGTCGTTGCGGTCGCAGCGATTGGCGTCGCCATTTTTGCGATGCGCCAGAAGACGCCCACACAGGCCGTCGCGCGCGAAGCGGTCGACCCGGCTTCGGCGAGCATTGCCGCGCCACCTCCGTCGCAAACGATCGCCATTCCGATTGATTCGGTCACGATCGTCACGTCGGCGCGACCGATGCATCCCGTCGTCGTTCGTCCGCACACGACCTCATCGGCTGCGCCTGTGCGCTCCCAGAACCCGCTCGACAAATTCTGATGCGGCGCGCCTTCTCGCTCCTCTTGATCGTGATTGCGCCGCTTGCGCGCGCCGACGCTCCACGTGCTTCAGCGGTCGAGCTCTTCACGCGCGGACGCGCGCTCGCGGCCGAGGGAAAGTGCAACGAGGCCGTGCCCTACTTTCTCGACACGCTCAAGCTCGATGCGTCAGTAGGCGCGCTTCTCAATCTTGCCGAGTGTCACGAGAAGCTTGGGGAGCCGTCCGAAGCGTTTCGCCGCTATCGCGAAGCCGAAGCGCTCGCACACGCGAAGAACGACGACCGCGAAGGGCTCGCGCGCGCGGGCTGGACGAAGCTCGCGACCCTCCTTCCAAAGCTTACGATTGTCGCCTCGAGCGCGAATCTCGAAACCCTGCAACGCCCTCCGACGACGACGACGACGACGACGACGACGACGACGACGACGACGACGACGACGACCACTCGCAACGCGCAGCGGCTGGTCGGCGTGACAGGGGCGATCGTTGGCGCCGTGGGCATCGGTATTGGCGGCGTGCTCGGTGGGATGGCTCTCTCGAAAAAGGGTGACGCCCTCACGCTCTCGACAGGGCCCAACGAAGCCGCATTCAACGACGCACGGACGACCGCGAAGACGTTCGCAGACGCATCGACGGGCGTCTTCATCGCGGGTGCGGTCGTCGCCGCGGTCGGCATTACGCTCGTCCTCACGGCACCTCACACCCAAATCACGATCGCACCAAGCGCGAATGGCGCGAGCGCAACGTTGGCGATGCGGTTTTAGCGGCCGCGCAAACGATCGAGCATGATCGCGCACGCCGAGCGCACGCTGAGGTGGTTGTACGGCGGCTCGCTCGTCGACTCGACGGGCGCGAGACGTGCATCGCATGCAGTATGCACATCGGGCGCAAGGCCCCAGGCCGTGCCGAAAACGAGAAGGACTGGCGTTCCTTCGCCCGCGAGTCGCGCACGCGCCGTAGCAAAATCGAGCACGTCGCCCGAGGCCTTTGCGGCGGTGCTCCACATCTCGATCGCCGCGCGTCCACCGAGTGCGGCAAACGCCTCGTCGAGCGAGGCAACGGTGCGCACGAGCTCGAGCGCGTCTTTGCGCGCCGGAATGCGTTTGCCACTCGAGCCTTCGGCCCAATGCGAAACGATGCGCTTCACGAGCTCGCGCTGCGCCGTCACGGGATGCACGATGAAGTAATCGCTCACACCAAACGTGCGCGCGCTCCTCGCGAGATCGTGCACGTCGAGATTCGTGACCGCGCTCGTCACGACGTCACCGCGGCCGTCGAGAACGGGATGGTGCACGAGCGCAATCGCGAGTCGCCGCGTCATGTGTTTTTCTTGAGAAGATCAGGTCGCCGTTCGAGCGTGCGCGCTCGCGCTTGCTCGGTGCGCCACGTTGCGATGTCGGCGTGGTGTCCGCTGAGGAGCGCGGCGGGCACGCTTTCACCGCGAAATTCGGCTGGCCGCGTGTAGTGCGGGTATTCGAGCATCCCGCCGTTTCCGGGGCTATGCGACTCCTCTTCCGTGGAGCTCGCGTTGCCGAGAACGCCCGGCAAGAGCCGCACGACGCTCTCGACGATCGCCATCGCCGCAACCTCGCCGCCGGTCATCACGAAGTCGCCGATCGATATCTCTTCGTCGACGTGCGCGCGAATGCGCTCGTCGAACCCTTCGTAGCGCCCGCACACGAGCATGATCGCGGGGTCGGTGGCGAGCGCGATGGCGCGTGTCTGATCGAACGGTTTGCCTTGCGGTGTCAGCAAAATCCGACGTGCACGCGGCTCCTCGACGAGTGACTCCATCGTAGCGACGAGCACATCGACGCGCATCACCATGCCGGACCCGCCGCCGTAGGGCGTGTCGTCGACGCTCTTGTGCTTGCCGAGTCCGAAATCACGAGGTGTACAAAAACGAAAGGACGCCTGCCCACCCGTGACGGCCCGCCCGACGAAGCTCGTCTTCACGAACGTCTCGAAGAGCTCGGGAAAGAGCGTGACGATCTCGATGCGCATCACGTGCCGTCCTCGAGCGCCAAGAAAAACACCACGCCCGCTTCCGCATCGATGCGCTCGACGTACGCTTCGGTGACGGGCACCTCGACGCGTGTGCCGTCGTTCTTCTTCACGACGAGCGCGAACGCCGTCGGATACTCCTCGAGCTTCTCGACCACGCCAACGCGTTCTTCGCCGATGCGCGCCTCGGCGCCCTCGACGTCGCATGCGTAAAACTCGCCATCGTCGAGTGGCGGAAGAGCATCGCGAGGCACGCAAAGCATGGCGCCGCGAAGCTCGTCGGCGCGATTGCGATCGTCGACCGAGTGGAGCTTGATGAGAATCGTTTTGTCGGCGCGCCGCGCGGCGGCGATCGACACCTCGTGCTCTTTGCCGTCTTTCAATCGAACGACGACCTCGCCACGATGAAGCAAGACCTCGCTCTCCTCGTTGAAGAGCTTCAATCGGAGCTCGCCGCGCACGCCGTGCGGACGCGCAACTTCGGCGATGGCAACCAGCTTCACGGCGCTTGACGCGCTAATCGACGATGTCGAGATGCACGCGCTTGCCGAGCTTGGTCGACACCGCGGAGAGGATCGTACGCATCGATTGTGCGGTGCGCCCCTCTTTGCCAATCACCTTGCCGATGTCTTCCTTCGCAACGCGGAGCTCGATCACGGTGTTGTTCTCGGTGGAGATTTCGCGCACCTCGACCTGATCGGGGTGATCGACCAGCTCGACGGCGATCGTGCGAATCAGCTCCTTGAGGGGGGAGCTCGTTTCCATTACTTGGCCGCGGGTGCCGTGGCGGCGGTTTTGGCGGCGCGTTTGACGAGTCGGGCGATCGTCTCCGAGGGGCGTGCGCCCTTGCCGGTCCAGTAATCGAAACGTGCTTGGTTGACCTGAAACACGCCATCTTTGGCGGGATCGAAGGTGCCGATGTTCTCGAGGAAGCGGCCGCCACGTGGCGAGCGCGCGTCAGTGACGACGACGCGATAGAAAGCGCGCTTCTTGGCGCCAGCACGAGTGAGACGAATGGTGACCATGAAATTCCTAATGGAGGTTAGCACCCGACCTTTGGGGCGCTAGGAGCCTCGGGAGAGAGCGCGAGAGCGGCGGGAAGCTAGTTTTTTTGGCCGCTTCCGTCAAGCCGCTGCAGACGTTCGGTCTTCGTAGTCGGCGAGGATGGCGAGGCAACCCTCGTAAGAGTCGCAAAAAAGCAGCTTTCGGCGGAGCTCGCCCGCGCCGGGCATGCCGCGCAAATAACCGCTCAAATGCCGGCGCGTGACGCGAACACCGTGGAGCTCGCTCCGATGGGCGACGTTCGCGGCAAGGTGGGTCCGGCACAAATCGAGGCGTTCGGCGAGCGTGGGTGGGGCCAGATCAGGGGCGCCATCCAAACGGGCGCGGATTTCGCGGAAAACCCACGGGTGCTCGATGGCGCGGCGACCTACCATGACGCCTTCACAGCGTGTGGTTTCGACGGCGCGCGATGCGGCGTCGGCGTTGTCGACGTCGCCGTTGACGATCATGGGGATCGACACGACCTCGCGAGCGCGCGCGGCCCACGTCCAGTCGGCGGCGCCCGAGTGGCCCATCTGCGCGGTGCGGCAGTGAAGCGTGATGGCAGCGACACCGGCGTCTTCGAGGCGGCGCGCGAGATCGACGATGGGCGTGCGCTCCATATCGAGCCCGATGCGCGTTTTCACGGTGACGAGACACGAAACGCTTTTGACGACCATGGCGGCCATCGCGACCATCGCGGCGGGATCCTTCAGCCAACCTGCGCCGGCTCCGCGGCCCGCGATTTTCGGGACCCAGCAGCCGCAGTTGACGTCGACCCACGCGGGCTTCGCCTCTTCGGCGACGTGCGCGGCTTCGGCGAGGCGCTCGGGGTTCGAGCCGTAAATCTGGATGGCGGTGTTTTCGTCGTCGTCCGAGAGGAGCATCTTCCGCTTCGCGTTTTTGCATCCGCGGAGCAAACCCTCGACGTTGACGAACTCCGTGAACGACGCATCGACGCCGTACCCACGCGCGATGCGACGGAAGACGACATCCGACACGTCTTCCATGGGCGCAAGCATCACGGGCTTGCGCGCCATCAAGGCGTCGAATTCGGTCTTCGTCAGCGGCATCGGGCGCATCCTTTTGATCCGTAACGACGGCCCAGTCAACCGTTGACGGACATGATGCGTGTAAGATGCAACATCGTCGCGGCGTGGGAGCCGCCGCCGTCGACTTTGATGGTGCCTTTGCGCATCGCCCCGAGGAGCTCGCGAAGGGCTTTGCCGGGAACGGGAAGCCCGAAGCGGCGCGTCAAAGGGATGTTCGAGAGCGCGATGATGAGATCGCTCGACGCGCGTACGACGACGTCGGGGATGCCCACGATGCCGTCGTAAACGGTCAAATCGCCCGCCTCGAACGCGAGGGTCATGGCGACCTCGGCGTCCTCGGCCAAAATCGCGATGCGGGCGCGCTCGATGGCCTGCATGTCGCGCACCTTGTGGGGCTTCGATTCGAGGTTTTGTCGCAACAAATCCGCGAGCATCACCGCGAGCCCATTTTCGTCGGCCCCCGCCGCGAGCCGGATCTTCGTCATGGCCGGCGGATACTACCGTAAGGACGAGACCCCTACTCACGTTCTCTAGGGGTGAGCGCCGTCTCCCTGGACTGGGCTATGGTCGGCCGCATGCAGCGGCGCGAGGCGGGAGATCGTTCGGATCCGAACGATCTCGAAGCCGAGCGCCTCCTCGTGACGAAAGCGCAGGCGGGCGATCGCGTCGCGATGGGCGAGCTCCTGCGCAAGTATGGCCCTGCCCTTTATTCGAGCGTGCTTTTGCCCCGCCTCGGCAGCGACGCCGCCGCGAAAGACGCGCTCAGCGAAACGTTCGCGAAAGTGGTCGAGCGCATCGACCGCTTCCAATGGCAAAACGTAGGGTTTTATCCGTGGCTTCGCACGGTCGCGCTTCGCATCGCGATCGACGCGCTTCGCGCACGAAAACGCACCGTGCTGTGGGAGGCCGAGGACATCCAGCGCGAGGTCGACGCATCGCAAACGACGACGCCGCTCGACCAAGCCCTGCAAGAGCGCCGCGACCGTGAAGCCGCGCGCACCCGCGTCGATGCGGCGTTGAAGAAGATCAACCCGCGTTATGCGCAGGCCATTCGCATGCGGGTCATCGAGGAGAAACCTCGTGACGAAGTTGCGGCCGACCTCGGCGTCACACCGGCGACGTTCGACGTGCTACTTCATCGTGCAACGGCGGCGCTGCGCAAGGCTCTACAAGAGGAGAACCGCCATGACTGACGAGCTCGAGCCGACCGAAGAGGAAATCCGCGAGAGCCAGCGTCTCCGCGAAGCCCTCGAAGACCCGTCGAAGGACAGCCCTGACGCCGATTTGCTGCGGGCCGTTCAGAGCGCGGCGAACCCGAAAACGCTCGACCGCGTGAGCCTCGATGCCGCCGTGGAGTCGAGCCTTTCACGTCGCGGGAACAAACCGAGAGGCGGAGTCGTCATTCGCGTCGTATTTGGTGCAGGCGCGTTGCTCGCGGCTGCCGCTGCCATCGTGTTCATGGTCGGTCACGAGCCCTCGCCTGCCCCCGAGCTCGCGCGCGCCCGCTCCACGCAATCGCTCTTCAAGGAACGCTTCGAAACGCAGGGCGGCGAGAGCGCACGCATCGATCGCATCGCGATGGCTCGCGCCGCCGATCTCCGCGACAATCACTATGCGCGCTGGGGCGTGCGTGATCGGGGTCATCGATGAAACTGTCGCGCGGGCTTGCGGCTGTCCTTGCGCTTTCGATGGCGCTCGGCGGAGTCTTGCTCGCGCGTTGCGATCGCAACGAATCGGCACGCACCGACGACTCCGCCGTGGTCGACACGGAGCTCCTCGCGTTTCTCTCGCTCGCTCGCGCGCGGCATCACGAGGCCAACGTCCTCGAGCAAAACGGCGACGTCGCAGGCGCCAGCGGTGCGCTCCAGAAAATCGTCGACGCACCCAAACCGCATCCCGGGCAACGCTTCCCAGAAATCGAAGAAGTCCTCGCTGACACGTTCGCGCGCATGGCCGAGCTCGAGCTCGCATCGCATGACGCCAGCGCCGCGCAGCGCCACGTCGAAAATGGTCTTTTGCACGCGAGCGAGCGCACGTATTTCCGCGGCCACTTGCTCGAGGTCTACGGCATCATCGAAGAAACACGTACCGCGGAGCTCGCCGACGCCGGTCGCACCGCGGAAGCGGACAAGACCCGTGCGCATGCGCTATCGCTGCTCCGTGAGGCAGTCGACGTGCAAGAAGCCGTGATTGGTCGCGTCCTCGACGGCGGCCCCCAAGGTGGTCGATGAAGCGCGCGCTCGTGCTCGCGGTCGTCATGCTCGCGGGCTGCGGCGGTGCGGCCACGCAGGCAACGTCGCCCTCGAGCGGAGCTGGCGGAAGCGGCGCGGCTGCTCCGGAAATGTCGCCGTCGCACTCGAGCACGCAATCGCCGGACGTACCGGTCACCGATTCGCGCCGCGAGCTCGATCGCGCCGAACAGCAGCTCGGCTCCGCACCCGGTGATTGCGCAGCAGCGTGCAAGGCGCTCGCGTCGATGGATCGCGCAGCGAGTCACATCTGCGCTCTCGACTCGGGCAGCGAATGCGGCTCCGCGCGCGAGCGTGTCGAAGCGGCGCGTCGTCGCGTCCAAACGAGCTGCGGCGGTTGCTCCACGTGACCGCCGCTACGCGGGCCGATCTCCGCGAGGGCGGCGCGTGGTCGGTGTCGCAGCGCGCGAAAAACGATCTCATCGTCGCTCTCGTGATGTTGAGTGTCGCCATCGCACGGCATGTCTCGCGCGACCATCTCGTGGCGTTCGGTCGCGCACTTGGGCGTGTCGTTCACGCGGTCGCGTGGCCCCTTCGCCGGCTTGCGACGAAAAACCTCGCGGTCGCATTTCCAGATGCCGACGCAAACGCGCGCGCCGAGATCGCACGGGCGGCGTTCTCGAATCTCGGCGGTCACGTGGGCGGCGTCATCGCAGCGCTTCACGAGCCGCTTCCGCTTCTCGACATGGCTGAATCGTCGCGAAAGATTCTTCGAGCCGCACTCGATGAAGGTCGCGGCGTCGTGCTTCCGTCGGCCCACCTCGGCCCGTGGGAGCGTCTCGCGGCAACGCTCGTTGCGTCCGGTTTTCCGCTCACCGCGGTGGTGCGCGAAAGTTACGATCCGCGTCTCGATGCGCTCGTGACGGGCGTGCGCGATCGCGCTGGCGTCGCGACGATTCCGCGCGGTGGTCGCGGCGCCCCAACGCGCATCGTGCGCACTTTGCGTGCGGGTCGCGTTCTCGGCATTCCGATGGATCTTCGCACGCGTGCCACATCGGTCACGGTGCCACTGCTCGGCGGACCTGCCCCAACGGCTGTGGGCCCCGCGCGAATCGCGCTGCGAACGGGCGCCCCAGTCGTCGTTTGCACCGTGGAAGGCGCGTCTTTCACGGTCACGTGTACGCGCGTGGATACGGCCGATCTTGGCCCGAACGACGCCGTGGAGCTCACGGCGCGCATCAACGCGGAGCTTGGCGGCCGCATCCGCGCATCGGCGGAGCACTGGCCGTGGTTTCACGCTCGCTTCTCGAGTTGAGGTAGGCTCAGTCCCGATGGCCGACACGTACTACAACGCGCTTTTTGAACGCTTCACCACTTTGAAGTCGAGTTGGCCTGCCCGCGCCTGGAGCTGGGACAGCCGCCTCTTGTGCGTGACGTCCTCGTTCACCGTGGAGTTCGAGTCTAAAGCGCGCGCGTGTGCGCTCGCGGCCTTGCCGGTCGAGCTCACTGCCGCGACGTTGCCGCGCGCATCGAGCGAGCTTCGCCGCGTTGCCGAGCGAGCCGGTGGGCTCCGCATCGGCCAGCTTCTTTTGACGACGAAAGAAACCACCACTCACGCAGCATTCGGTTTGTGGTGGCCCTGGGGCGACGGCATGACGACATCGTTTCGCGTAGGACTCGACGGCCTCGATTGGGACGATGAGCCCAACCCGCGCGTCCGCGAAATCTTCGACGTCCAATTGTAGATGGCCGCCGCCAAGAAAAAGCGCGCACCGCGCAAACCGAAGGACATCGCCGCGCCGACCGCGAAGGAAGCCGCGAGCGCCGTCGCGGATCTCGCCGAGCTCCGTGAGCGCATCGAAGCCGATGACGGCGCCGTGATCGGTACGTACGTCGATCCGTTCGGAAAGAAGGCGCTGCTCATCGCGCTCTTGCCGATCGAAAAAGTCGAGCCGACGCCATTCCAGCGCGATGTCTCCGAGACCCACCAGAAGCGCCTCTCCGATGTGATTACAAAGACAGGTCGCTTCCTCGACCCGATCGTTTGTGTGACGGCTCCGAAGGGCGGTTATTGGACGCCCAACGGAAACCACCGACTTCAAGCGATGAAGAAGCTCGGCGCGAAAGCGATCACGGCGCTCGTCGTTCCGGAGCACGAGGTCGCGTGGCAGATTTTGGCGCTCAACACCGAGCGCGCGCACAATTTGAAGGAGCGCTCGCTCGAGGTCATTCGCATCTATCGCAACTTGCTCGAAGAGCGCAGCAGCGAGCCCGAGGTTTCCTTCGCGTTTTATCTGGAGGACCCAGCGCTCGTGACGCTCGGCGTCTGTTACGAGAGCGAGCCGCGGTTCGCGGGCGGCGCGTATCACCCGGTGCTGCGGCGCGCGGAGCAGTTTTCCGACAAGTCACTCTCGAAGGCGATCAAGACGCGCGAAAAGACCGCAGGCATCTTGCGCGAGGTCGAAGCGAAGGTCTCCGACATCATCAAGCGCCTTCGGGACAAAGGCCTCACGAGCCCGTATCTCCGGCCGTTCGTCGTCGCGCGCATCAACCCACTACGGTTTCACAAAGGCGATGCGCCGCCAGTCGACGAAGTGCTCGCCACGATGCGCGAGAAGGCCACCAAGTTCAACGTCGACAAAATCCGTCAGCAGGATCTCATGGGCGCGTCCGGTCCGCCTGGCGACGAATGACGACGGGATGACCGCGGCCGAGATCCTTCGGGCCGCGCGCGACCCATCGTTCTGGCGCGACAAGACGAAGCTCGCGATCGGAGCTGGTCCGAACGCCGCATGGAGCGCTCCACCCGCCGAGGGCGAGCGCTCGCGACTTCGAGAAGAAGGTTGGGCACGCATCGAGCGTATCGTTCCGGTCGACATCACGAACGCGCTCGCCGCGGGCATTCGCGCACTTCATGAAGCGAACATTCCGACGCCGCTCGTCTACGTGTTCGACGAGCCATGGCAGCTCGCGGCGGGGCTCTTGCCAACGTTCGATGCGCTCGTCGGCGCCGAGGCTCACGTCGTCCGAGACATCTGGGCGTGGCTTGTTCCTGTCGGCTCACGCGGCTGGGCGCCCCATCGCGGCGTGCCGGACGACATTCGCGACGCGCACGGTGGCCCATCGGTCATCAACGTATGGATGGCGCTCACCGACGTCACCGAGCAAAGCGCGTGCATGAACGTCGTGCCCATCGGTAGGTCGAATTCGATCGCGCTTCCCGTTCCAGCGGGAAGCCTCATTGCGTGGAACGCGAACGTCCTCCATTGGGGCGGCGCGATGGAAGCGGGCCCGCCGCGCATCAGTCTCTCGTTCACTCTCCAGACCATGGGCGCACGCCCGACGCTCGGGCGCGGTGCGATCCCGACGTTCGAGGATCGCCTCGACCTCGCCGCCGACATGCTCGTCACGTACGCCAACGTCGCCGGTATCGCATCGCACGATGCATGGCTCGAATGGGCCCGGCTCTGGCGCGGCATGCGGAACGCGCGCCAGTAATTTCACTTCATGTCATCCACTTCCATACAATTTGCTCATGTTCGTATCCAAGAACGACCGCAAGAGCACTCGCCACCACCTCCGTATGGACTGCCAAGTCATTCGCGAGAGCGACTTCAAACTCGTCGGGCATCGAACGCTCGATCTCTCCGCCGAAGGAATGCTCGTGCGCAAAGCTTCGAACGTCTCGATCGGCGAGCGACTCATCGTCGCGTTTCAGGCAACGCCGCTTGGCATTTGGTTCGACGCCGAAGCCGAGGTGACGCGCCTGATTCACAATCGCCGTCCTGAAGACGAAGGTCAGGCACTAGGTCTGCGATTCGTCGATATGGCCTCGATTTCACGTCTGATTTTGCGCGGCCATTTGCGTCGCCTTCCGCCGCCCCTCCCGCAGCGCGCGAAGCGCATTGACTACGCCGCGACGATTCGCAACATCGCGTATTCCTGAGCCAGAACTTTTGATGACGTGAGGCGTCCTTATGCGGGATGTCTCCTCTCGACTGGATCCAGAACCCTCGCGTTCGCCGTTCCCTCGCCGTCAGCGCTGTCGTCCTCGCCACGGGCGGGCTCGTTCTCTTTCGCGCACCGGGCAGCTCGCTCGCCGGCATCCACATCACCCACACCACGTCAGGCAGCGAATCTACCTTCGCGGGTCCGGGTCTCCACGGCAGCGTTGCACTGAGCCACGGCTCCGTCCTCGCGGGTGGTGAACGCGACGTGTACGCCGAAGTTCGTCTCAACGCCGACGCAGCCGAGCACGGGGAGAGCCGCGCGCCGTTTGCGATGGCCATCGTGCTCGACACCTCGGGGTCGATGTACGGAGAGAAGCTCGAGCAAGCAAAGCGCGCTGCGATCGAAATGATGCGCGACATGAAGGACGACGATCAGATCGCCTTCATCCGCTACTCGAGCGACGCCAGCGTCGTCCAACCCCTCGCCCGCCTCGGCGACGTTCGCACTTCGCTCGCCACGCAGATTCGCCAACTCGAAGCTGACGGCGGCACGGCCATCCCACGCGGCATGCGCGCAGGCATGAAAGCACTCGACGAAGCCGGTCGCGGTCGCGTTCGTCGCATCGTCCTCTTGAGCGACGGCCTCGACGCCTCGCGCATCGAGAGCGAGCACCTCGCGCACGAGAGCTTCGACCACGGCGTCACCGTGTCGTCGATGGGCATCGGCCTCGACTTCGACGAGTCGTACATGGGAAGCCTCGCGCGCTCGGGCCACGGCAACGTCGCGTTCGTCAAAGACGGCGCCGCGCTCACGGCATTCTTGCAGCGCGAGCTCCACGAAACCGCGAGCACCACGATCGAAGGCGCGGTCGTTCACGTGACGCTTCCGCATGGCCTTCGCTTCGTCAACGTGACGGGCGCAGATGCCAAGCTCGTCGACGACGATTCGCTCGAGCTTCGTTTCGGATCACTCTTCGAGAAGGACCAACGACGCGCCATCGTGCACCTCACCGCGCGCCTCGACCCCGGCGAGGCCGTACGTGTCGGCGCGACAGCCGATTGGACCCAGGTCTTGCCGAGCGGAGGCGCTCCCTTCTTACCCGCGCACGTCGACCTCGATGCCATCGCGCTTCGCGGCGCAGTCGACAGCAAAGTCGTCGACGACTCTCGTGATGGCAACGTGCTCGCTGCGGCCACGAGCGTCATCGCTTCCGAACGTGAAATCGAAGCGAACGCTGCGTTCGCCCGTGGTGACAGCGCACGAGCCGAGGAGCTTATCGACAAGAACGTCGCCGATCTCCACGCGGCGGCCTCGACAGCGCCCGCTGCAGCGAAAGGCTCTCTCGAGAAGCAGTGGCAAGCGTACGGCGAAGCGAAGAAGACGATGCGCTCGATTGGCCCCGGTAACGCAGCCGGGGGCGGCGCGGCCGCCAACGCGCACGCCAAGGCCGGCTACCAGGTCGAAAACAGTAACCTTTCCCGCGCTGCGTACTGAGGAGACATCGATGAAACGCTTTCTATTGCCAGTCCTAGCGGCCGTTACGTTTGGTGCGGCGCCTTTGGCGTCGAAGATGGGGCTCGTCGCTGGATCGGCTTGGCTCGTGCTGCTCGGCGTGATGCTCGCGCTTGCTGCGAGTGCGTCGTTCTCGTCGCTTGCGATTGCTGCGGGCGCGCTTGGTGCGTTCGGCGGTCACATCCTCGGCTCGGCTGTGCCTGCTGCTGGCGGAGCGGTTCTCGTGGGTCTCGCGTTCGCGGAGCGCACGATGCGCGTTCGCGGAGCCAACGCTCGACTCGTTCATGTTGGGTCGTCGCTCGTCGTCGGCGCTCTCGCAGGTTCGCTCGCGACCGCTTATGCAAGTGCATCGCCAGCCGTGCGCGGTGTCGCCGTGCTCGTGTGTGCGGTGCTCGTAGCGTTGCCGCTGCTCGTCGATGCCGATGATCCCCTCGCGGCGATGCTCGAAACGATTTCGCGACGCGTGAGCGATCCCGCGAGCGCTTCCCTTCGCGACGCCGCCGAGCTTCGCCGACAAGTGCACGACGTTCCGCTCGACGACGAAGCACGCCGCGGCGTCGCCGGCACGTGGCGCGCGCTTCGCAAGCTCGCCGAATCGCGCGTGCGTTTGGAAAAGACCAAAGCGCGCATGAGCGCTACATCGCCTGCGGTGGCCGTCGTCGCGATGGTCGATCAGCGCATTGCAGACCACGTCACGGCGCTCGCGCGAACCTACACGGCCGTCGACACAGCGCACGCAGCCGCGACGTCGCTCGACGACGCAGCGCTCAAGAACGTCGAGAATATGGGCGAGTCGCTCGAAGAGACCTCGCGCGCGCTCGTCGACGTGAAATAGCCTCGCAGCGCGGAAAGCCGCTATTTCTTCGCCGTAGCAGTGGCCTTCGCCTTCTTCGCGCGCCACTCGGCGAGCTTCTTCGTGCGGCGGCGTTTCTGCTTGTTGCGGGGCGCGGATTTTTGCGGCGTCGTCATCGTGGCGCGAACCTATCACGACTTGATGGCATCGAGCTCCTCGGTGGTGGGGAGCGTCGTCATCGCGCTGAGGGCCATCGTGCCGTCTGCGCTCTGGCGTTCGAGCGCCGCGAGCCACGCTTCGATGCGTTTCGCCGCGGGCTCGATCCACGCCATGCGACCGAAACGCGCGAGCAGATGCGGCGTGTGATCGCCCGTGCGATTGGGTGACTCACCGAAAGCGCGGCGCGCGGAGTCGAGCTCGCGGATGGCGTCGTCCCAGCGCTCTTCGACGTTCGCGAGCCACGCTGCCGTCAGGTGCCGGTGCTGGCGCGGCTCGGCTTCGTCGAGGTCGTAGCTTTCGGCGTCTTGGACGAGGCCGTGCGCGGCTGCATCGCCGCTTGCGAGCGCGATTTGTGCGAAGAGCAGCTTTGCTTCGACGACGCCCCACGGATCGGCGAGGTCCTCGTAGACCGCGCGTGCCGACTCCGCGTGAATCGACGCCGTGTCGAGCTCGTTCATGTCGATCGCGATCATCGCGAGGAGTCGCTCAGCCGCAGCCTCACCGCGCGGATTGCGCAAATCGCGCAGCGACGCACGTGCCGCGAGGGCCGTCGTTCGGGCGCGCTCCATTTCGAAAGCGCGATGGTCTGCGTGAGCGAGCACGACGTCGCATTGCGCCATGCCGAGCCGATAACCAATGCCATCGAGCTCGGCGCGTGCTTCGAGCAGGCGCTCGCGTGATCGCCGGAACGCTCCCGCGGCGGTGTTGATCATCGCGAGCAAGATGAGGCACTGCGAGCGGCCCAGCGGATCATCGAGCGCGCTGCATTTCGCGCTCGCGTCGAGCAAGATCGCGCGCGCGCTTTCGTGCTGGCCCAGCAAATATTCGATCTCGCCGAGCACAACGAGGCACTGCACTTGCCCTGGCTCGTCATCGAGCTGGACGAACATCGACTTCGCCCGCTCGACGAGCTCGTGCCCCTGCGCCGTCTGCCCGCGGTCGGACATGATGTGTCCGAGCAGCCGAAGCGCGCCCGCCTCGCGCATGCGATCGACGGCGACGGCATACGCATCGCGTGCGAGCTCGGCATTTTCTTGTGCGGCGTCGAGCTTGCCTGCGTGACGAAGCGCTTCCGCGCGCCAATACGCATATTCGGCTGCGGCTTGTCCGGTGACGTGGCCGTCGAGAAGCTCGAGATCGCGCAGTGTTGCTGCGGTGTCGCGGCCGCGGCGCCATGAGCCTTCGATGAACTGGAACATGAGACGCGCTGCGGGCTCTTCGTCGCCTGCGCGGAGCAAGTTCGTCACGCGGTGCTTCATGATGCGGCGCGAGCCGGATGCGGGGTGCTTCGCGAGCGCATTGGCCGCGAGCCGATAGATGGCGGGGGCATCGTTGCGTTCGGTGAGCCGCAAAAGAAGATGCTCGAGCAAGAGCGCGTGCGGCCAGCGAAAGCGATCGTTGCCCGAGGCGATCAAGATTTGCGCGCGCGTGAGCGCCACGATGGCATCGCGCGCCTCCATGCCGAGCGCCGACACGAGCGCGCTCAAAACTTCGCCGCGAATGTCTTCGCCGAGCGCTGCCGCGGCATATGCGGCCAATCGCAAATCGGTCGATACCGCACGAAGGCGTTCGTCCCAGAGCTCGGCGGTGGTGATGGCGCGTCCTTCGAGCGCCGTTTGCGGCACTTCGTATTTGTTGCCGACGAGCTTGAGATAACCACCGCCCGCCCACGCATGAAGGAGCTGAAGCGCGAAGAGTGGGTTTCCGTGGCTCTGCTCGATGCCTTTTTGCACGGCCTCGGACGCGAGCGGCAACGTCGCTTTGAAGAGCGCTTGTGTCTCCTCGGGACCGAGCGGCAAGAGATCGAGCACTTCCCCGCCCCAATCGGCGCGCGTCGCTTCGAGGCGTAGTGCGGCATCGAGATCGGTCGCCAGCGTTTCGCTGCGCGCCGTGGCGATAGCGAGAACACGAAGCGCGCTCGGGGCACGACGCAGGCGCCCGAGAACTTCGAACGTGTTGGGCGACGACAAATGCAGATCGTCGAACCAAAGCAAAATGGGTCTGTCGTGACCGACGCGCTCGAGCACACGCTGCATGACGGCAACGCGAAGCTCGGGCGTGTCGAGCACGAAGCGCTTGCCCGTGGGCCCGAGTGGCGCGCTCGTTCCGACGGGCGATGGCCGCAACCACTCGGCGGTCGCTGCGACCCACGAGAGAGCGGCGTCGTCTTTCGGATCGACTTCCCAGCGTTGCATGAGCGTTTGCTCGACGAGTGCGCGGTCGGCGCCCTCGAGACCAAAGTGCGCGTTCACCGCGCCCGTGATGCCGTCGAGAGCGGTCGCGATGCGGCCGTAACGCGCGCGCAGCGGCACCATCAACCCTTGCTCGTGCGCCTGCTCGCAGAGCCACTCGGCGAGGCGGCTCTTGCCGACGCCGGCTTCTCCAATCACGGCGACCATGCGCCGCGCATACGAGCTGCGCGCCGGCGCACCACACACGGCGAGAACGATTTGCCAGAGCTTC
>JBBSFE010000066.1:0-36453 GCA_038239005.1 Polyangiales bacterium | reverse complement strand
GACGGCCGCCGCGCATCCGCCAGGGGCGAGCAAGCCGAGCCGTTCGCCGTCACGAACAACGAATACACGCGACCCGGGTTTTTCGCGCCGCCGCCGCTCGAAGGCGCACGCGCGGGCTTCGCGCTGCTCGGCGGCATGCTCAACATTCCGATCAAGAACGGCGTCTTCCAGCAATTCGGTTACATGGAAGTTCGCCCGCAGCTCGTGCTCGACAAGACATTCAGCATCGAAGGCTTCGTCGGCGACGGGCTCACCGCGGACGGCGCGCAGCTTCTCTACGGCGCGACGGTCACGGTGTATCTCTTTCCGAAGTGGGCGCTCTGTCCGTTCCTCGGGCTCGGTGGCGGCGGGCTCAGCGTGATTCCGAAATCGGACTCGTTCGTATTGCAGCGCGAGGATTTTTTCGCGGCGCGCGCGGGCGGCGGGTTTCTGTTCGCGCTGAAGAATCGCATCCTGGTTCGCATCGAGGCCTCGAACTTCACGCTCTTCACAGCGAGCACGTTCAAGAACGCGCAAACCGTTGCAGCCGGTTTCGGAGTGTATTTCTGATGAAAAAAGCTCTTCTGCTCGGCCTCTTCGCCCTCTCCACATCGTGCGTGACCGTTCGACCGCAAGAGCGCGCGGTGCTCGCCGATCCGATCATGCAGTTCGAAGGCGATCCGATCACCGCCACGCAGCTTCATCACACGATCGACAACCGTGAAGGCAGCTTCGGCGGCTCCGGGGTTTCGGGCGGAGGGTGCGGTTGCAACTGAGAGGGTTTTTGGCAGCGTTCGCTGCCACACTTGCGATGGCCGGTTCGGTGCACGCTCAGGTCGTGCAGATCGACACGTCGCACGGTTTGTTTTACGAGGCGCCGCTTCGTACGCACATGTTCGTGTATTCGCCGTCGCTCACGCTCACCGTGAACCCGAGTGATTCGGTTTCGATCTACGGCGGCTGGGAGGCCGACATCGTCAGCGGCGCGAGCGTGAAGACAAAAGCCGGCCCTGCTTACAAAGCAACGCACCCCACCGCCGACGTCATCAGCACGGCGAGCGTCAACGACTTCCGAAACGTCGGCAAAGGCGGCTTCGCCATCAAGCACGACAACACCAGCTTCGGCGCCGGTGGCCTCTTCGGCAGCGAGAATGACTACCACTCGATCTCGTTCAACGTGATGGCGCGCACCGAGCTCTTCGAGCACAACACGCAGCTTCAAATCGATTACGCGCGCAACTTCGACCAAGTGTGCGACGCCGTCCAAGACCCGAACGCGAATCCCGTCGCGCATCTTGCGCTCGCATCGAGCAAAGGTTGCTTCACCAAAGACATCACACGCGTGACGCACGACATCGGCATCGACAGCTTGCAAGGCTCGTGGTCGCAAGCGTGGACGCCCGTCTTCCAGACGCAAGCCGTCTACACGCTGCAGATTTTGAACGGCTTTCAGAGCGATCCGTATCGCGCAGTCGTGCTCGGGCAGGGCGTGCAGGCGCAGGAGTACATCCCGGACAACCGCACGCGCCACGCCGTGGCCCTTCGCGCGAACTATTATCTCCGCGCCATCAAGGGCGCGATTCGCGTCGGCGTTCGCGGTTACCGCGATTCGTGGAATATCTACAGCGGTGAGGCCGAGGTCGAGGTCGAGAAATATTTCGGCTCATCGTTCCGCGCCGCCATCAACGGCCGCTTCTACAAACAGACCGGCGCCATTTTCTGGAGCGACGATTATAGCGGCGGCAATCCTCCCCTCGGCCCGCGCGGCCAATACTTCACCGGCGACCGCGAGCTCTCGCCATTCTTCAGCGTGATGGGCGGCATCAAGCTCACGTACGCCGCGTCTGCCGGCGAGAAGAAAGTTGCGGGCTTCTTGACGGGCCTTCGCATCGTCGCCGCGGCCAACATCATCGACTTCAACTACGACGAGTACACGCTCGGAGGCGTCGCAGTCGCAGGCTCGTTCGCGTACCTCTTGAACCTCGGACTCTCCGCGGGGTTCTAAAGGTCTGCTGCTAGGCGATCGAGCGCGATTGCCCGAATGCGATCCGAAAGCGAATAGCTGGTCTTCCCGGCATGGATGACGTCGAGTGAATCCAAACGCAAATCCGCGAGCGCGGCGCGCATCGACGGCGTGATACCGGGTGCATCGCTGTATTTCATTTCGAAACCGCGTCGCGTCGTACCCGAGACTACGAGAAGATCGAGCTCCGCGCCCGCGTGTGTGGCCCAAAAATAACATTGGTCGCGTCGCGCACCGAGACGAGCGATCACTTCTTGAATGGCGAAACCCTCCCACGATGCGCCGCCTTTCTCGTGACCATCAAGCTGTGCCTGAGTCTCGATGTCGAGCAGGCTGTGAAGGAGCCCGCTGTCCTTCACGTAGACCTTGGGCGCTTTCACCTGCCTCTTCGAGATGTTCGCGTGCCACGGTCGTAGCTCGGTGACGACGAGCGCTCCGACGAGGACATCGAGATAGCGCCGCACAGTGGTGTCGGCGACTGCGAGCGAACGACCGAGCTCGGACCAATGCGTCACCTGGCCGTGAACATGCGCGAGCATCGACCAAAACCGACGCAGGGCGTTCGTTGGAATCGTTACACCAAGCTGCGGGAGGTCGCGCTCGAGAAATGTGCGTACGAAGTCGCGGCGCCAGCGCGCACTCGCAGCAAGCGTTTTCGCCGTGAACGATGGCGGAAATCCGCCGCGTAGCCAGAGTCGTCGGGAGTTTTTCGAACCAACCTCGGTGGTGTCGAACCCCGTGAGCTCGTGAAACGCAATGCGACCCGCAAGTGATTCTGCGCCTTGTCGCAGGAGATCCGGCGACGCGCTGCCGAGCACCAAAAAACGCGCCGGCTTTTTTGGTCGGTCCGCGAGAACTCGGAGGACCGAGAAGAGATCGGGTCGTAGCTGAATCTCGTCGAGGACGACGAGGCCGCGCAACGACGAGAGAGCGTGCGTGGGCTCACCGAGTCGACGTAGGTCTGGTGCGTGCTCCAAGTCGAAGACCGTGCTGGACGACCAGCGTCGCGCGATGGTGCGCGCGAGCGTGCTCTTGCCGACCTGCCTCGGGCCGAGGAGAGCAACGACCGGGCTTTCACGAAGCAAGCCAGCGACTGCATCGAGATGAGATTTACGAGCCCACATCACCTTGAAATATGAGCGATCAATGCTGAGATTTCAAGGTGCTCTTTAATCGTCCGTGCCGCGGACGCCGTGTTTTTTCGCGAGCTCGTGGAGATGTTTGCGGTCCATCTTTGCTTCGCGCGCGGCAGCGCTCACGTTGCCGGCGTGGCGCGTGAGGAGCCATTTCACGTAGCGACGTTCGAACTCGGCGTCGAAGACGGCGCGTGTTTCGCGATACGATTTTTCGGCTTCGAACGAAAACGCCGATGCGGGCTCGCTCGCAGCGCTCGCGTGGATGGCGACGTCTCCGAGCTCGGATGAGCCTCCTGCGCGCGCCATGTAGACCGCGCGCTCGAGAACGTTGCGCAGCTCGCGGACGTTGCCGGGCCAGTCGTGTGCGAGGAGCCCTTGCATCGCGGCGGCGCCGAGCACGATCGGATCGCCACCGACGGATGCCGTGGCCAAGATGTTTTCGGCGAGGAGAGGGATGTCTTCGCGACGCTGGCGGAGCGGAGGAACCGTGACGGGGACAACGGCGAGGCGGAAGTAGAGGTCTTCGCGGAATTTGCCGCCGTGCACTTCGCGATCGAGATCGCGTTTGGTGGCGGCGATGACGCGGACGTCGCTCTTCATCGGTTTGTTGCCGCCGACGCGCCGGAACTCGCGCGTTTCGAGGACGCGGAGGAGCTTCGGTTGGACGTCGAGCGGGAGATCGCCGATTTCGTCGAGGAAGACGGTGCCGCCGTTGCCGAGCTCGAACGCGCCTTGTCGCGATGAAACAGCGCCGGTGAAAGCGCCGCGCTCATGACCGAAGAGCTCGCTCTCGATGAGCGAATAGCTCACGGCGCCGCAATCGACGACGACGAACGGGCCAGCTTTTCGCGGTGAATGCTCCACGATGGCGCGCGCGAGGACGTCTTTGCCGGTGCCGGTTTCGCCTTGGAGGAGCACCGTGGCTTCCGTGGGCGCGATGCGCTCGAGAACGCCAAAGATGGTGCGCATCGCCAAGCTCTTGCCGAGCGCGGGGCCGAAGCGTGGCTCGTCGCTTGGTAGCATTTCGTTTTTTTGCGCGGACGGGCGAAGCGCAATCTCGACTTCGCCAACACGGAGCACGGCGCCAGGCGAGAGGAGCGCGTCTTTCACGCGTGTGCCGTCGACGCGTGTGCCGTTGGTGGAGCCGAGATCGCGCACGCGCACGCCGACGCCTTCGCGTACGAGCTCGCAGTGATGTCGCGAGACGGTGTCGTCGTCGAGGACGAGATCGTTGTCCTCGGCTTTGCCAAGGCGCGCGCCTTCACGCAGCGTGAGCGATGCGCCTTTGCGTGATCCGGAGAGCACGACGAGAATGAGCGAGCCACCGGCGAGCGCAAGACCGCTTGCGGCGCGCGTTTCGATCGGGACGTTGGACCCGTCGTCGCTCATCGAGGACCCTCGGATAGCGAAACAGGCTCGCGCGAGACGTCGATCGCGGTCGAGCCGCCGCCGCGAAGATCGACGCGGCGCTCGGTGTTCGAAACGCCGCGTGCGCCGCGAACTTCGATCGCGACGAGGTAATCACCATCCGGAAGGCGTGTTTCGTGGTTCACGACGCGTGGAGCCTTGCCGAGATCGTAATGCATCGTCGCGCTCTTGGACCACTCCGTGTCGCGGCCGCCGTAACGAACCGAGACTTCCGTGACGTCTCGTGCGGTATCGCCGAGCACGACGTTGACCGTTTGATCTTTCGGAAACCGCGGCGCGAGAAAAAAGTACGCGGCAGCGCCGAGCCCCGCGAACAAGAGGAGCGAGCCGGAGCGCTGCATTTTCAGCTTCACTGCTGGCCGCGGAGCACGCGGATGCGCGCGACGAGTCCGCGAATCGTGGTGTCGGGCAAATCGTTCGGCGGCATGAGTCCCTTGCCGCTCCGAATGCGCGCGGCGATTTCCTCGTCTGTCACCTTTGCTTGCCAGTCCTCGCGCGTCAAATCGGGCGCTTTCACGAGCGCGCCGTTTTGGCCGTCGCCGTGGCCGAGGGGCCCGTGGCAATTGGAGCACCTTTGCATCCATGCGGCTTCGACGAGCTGCTGCATCGCATTCGGCTTGTTACTGCCCGTGGGCGCCGACTGCTGACCTTGCTGTTTCGAGTCGTGCTCGTGGTCTTGCGCCGACCACGTGCCGCTCGGATCGGGTGCGCGGTCGCAGCCCCAACAAACAGCGCATGAAATTACGCCCGAAATGGCGAGCACTTTTGCGTGCCTACGCATGTGAGGGAACACTAGTCACGTTGCCAACGTAAGTCATCAAGGCTACGTTTTCATGGTTCGACGTGTTTGGCGTGGACCCGCAAGGCCGCGACCGGAGGAAACATGTATACTGCAAATACAGGGCGCGCCCTTCGAAAAGTCACCGTTCCCGAGCTCCGTGGCCGCAAAAACGGCGCGCGCATCGCGATGGTGACCGCCTACGACTACACCATGGCTCGTCTCGTCGACGAGTCGGGGGTCGACATGGTGCTCGTGGGCGATTCGCTCGGCATGGTCGTCCAAGGTCTGACGAACACCATTCCGGTCACGCTCGACGAGATTTGCTACCACGGCCGCGCCGTGTCGCGCGGCATCGAGCGCGCGCATATCGTCGGCGACATGCCGTTCCTCTCGTATCAGGTGTCGGCGATTCAAGCCGTCGAGAGCGCGGGTCGCATGTTCAAAGAAGGCGGCTTCGAAAGCGTGAAGCTCGAGGGTGGCGAAGCCTTCGCCGAGCACGTGCATCGCATCGTGCGCGCGGGCATGCCCGTTGTGGGCCACGTGGGCCTCACGCCGCAAAGCGTTCATGCGCTCGGCGGTTTCAAAGTCCAAGGTCGCAGCGACGACGCCGCCGATCAAATCATCCGCGACGCCCGCGCGCTCGAAGCAGCCGGCGCCTTCTGCATCGTCCTCGAAGCGATCCCGCCCGACGTCGCTGCCCGCGTCACGAGCGAAGTCACCGTGCCGACGATCGGCATCGGTGCGGGCGCCTCCTGCGACGGCCAAGTCCTCGTGTGCACCGACCTCCTAGGCATGTCCCGCGGCCCATCCCCAAAGTTCGCGAAGCACTTCGCGGAGCTCGGCGACGCCGCCATCACCGCATTCAAATCCTACGTCTCCGAAGTCCGCGCCAACACTTTCCCCGACGCCGACCACGCCTACAAACCCAACCACGCCGAAGCCGACGAACCGGTCGCATCCTCACACTCTCCGCGAGCCTCGGGCGGCTCCGTCGTGCCGATCCGCCGCTAAAGCATCCTAAGAGACAGCCGCCAAGGCGCCAAGGCGCCAACGGACGAGAGGAGAATTGGGTTCGAACCGAGCGTTACGCGCGGTTTGAACCCATCTCCTCTTCTGGCGCCTTGGCGCCTGGGCGGCTGTCTTATGGTTGGTGCCCCTTAGGCCTTTGGGAGTCGCGTGAGGAACTCTTCGTAGGTGCCGCCGAAGTCGTTGAGGGTCGTGTGCGTGGGCGTGCGGTGGAGCTCGAGGACGCGCGTCGCGACTTCACTCACGAAGTGCCGGTCGTGGCTCGTGACGATGACCGTGCCTTTGAAGAGGCGGAGCGCGTCGAGCAAGCCTTCGATCGATTCGATGTCGAGGTGGTTCGTTGGCTCGTCGAGGACGAGGACGTTGTGTTTTTGAAGCAGCAGCTTGCAGAGCAATAGGCGGGCGAGCTCGCCGCCCGAAAGTGCGCCGACGGGTTTCAGCGCGGCTTCGCCCGAGAAGAGCAGCCGGCCCATGATGCCGCGGATGTGCTCTTGGGGTGCGTTCTTGTCGAACTGGTAGAGCCAGTCGAATGCGCTGCGTTCGCCTTCGTGCGTGCCGAGCGACTCGTGGTGGTCTTGTGCGAAGTAACCGACCGAGACGTCGTGGCCCCAGCTGATTTCGCCCGAGTCCGCTTTGAGCGTTTCCTTTTTCGTGTCGGCGTCGAGCGTGCCAAAGCCGCCGACGATGCATTTCAACAGCGTCGATTTGCCGACGCCGTTCGGACCCGTGACGGCGATTTTGTCGCCGCGGTTCACCGTGAGCGCTGCGCCGTCGAAGATGCAGAGCTTGTCGTACGATTTTTTCAGCTCGGTGACGCGGAGGACGTCGCGCCCGCTGGGCTTTTCGAATTCGAAGCGAATGAACGGGCGAACGAGGCTCGATCGCTTCGGCCCGCGCGTTTCGATTTGCTCTTCGAGCTTTTCGATTTGCTTGAGACGACTCTGCGCTTGGCTCGACTTCGATTTGTGCGCACCGAAGCGCTGCACGAAGTCTTGGAGCTCGCCGATCTTTTTCTTCGCCGCTTGCTGTTGCTGCTCGCCGCGCTGCCTGTTTTCGTATTTTTGCGCGATGAAGTCGTCGTAGCCGCCTGTGTAGACGGTGATCGTTTTGTAATCGACGTCGGCGATGTGCGTGGCGATGGCATTCAAGAAGTGGCGGTCGTGTGAAACGCACACGAGCGTGCCGCGAAACTCGTCGATCAAGAATTGTTCGAGCCAGCGAATCGAATCGAGGTCGAGGTGGTTCGTGGGCTCGTCGAGGAGAAGCACGTCCGATTTGCCGAAGAGAACCTGCGCGATGAGGACGCGCAACTTGTAGCCGGCTGGTAGCGCCGTCATCTTGCCTTCGTGCTTGTCGGCGGGGATGCCGAGGCCCTCGAGCAACGCAGACGCTTCGCTTTCGGCGACGTAACCGTTTTCTTCCGCGATGACGCCTTCGAGCTCACCGAGGCGAATGCCCACCTCGTCCGTGACGTCGCCCGCGAGGAGGCGCTCTTTTTCGCTCATCGCCTCCCAGAGCGGCTTGTTGCCCATGAGCACGGTGTCGATGATCCGGTGCGCGTCGTATTCGAAATGGTTCTGCTTGAGGACGCCGAGGCGCAGCGACCCGGGGATCTCGATGGCACCCGTGTCGGTGTCTTCGGTGCCGGAAAGCATCTTCAAAAGCGTGGATTTCCCCGCTCCGTTCGCGCCGGTCAGACCGTAGCGCTTGGCGGGATCGAACTGCATCGAGACGTTCTCGAAGAGGATCTTCGGGCCGAATCGCTTGGTGACTTTGTCGAGGATGATCATTGAGGAGGAGGCGCGCCCGTTTACCACGCGATTGTGTATGTTTGAAGCTGGATGCGCGATCGCGGCCCGTACCTCGGCGGTGTGGTCGACCTTCCGCGGCTAAAAAACGCCGAGCGAAGGGCCGTCTGGCGGCAAACGCTCGCGACCTTGGCGCGCGGCGGTGAAGGGCCCGGACCGCTCGAAGGGCTGCACCCAGACGCCATTTTGGCGGCCGTTCGCACGGCGCTCGCCGACGGGCTCGTCGACGACACCGATTGGCTCGCCGAGCCCGCCGCCGGCGCGGCGCTTTACGAGCTCGCAGCGGTCGTTCCGGTTTCGGCGGAGCAGCGCGAGCTTGGTCGTCGGGTGCTCGCGCGGCTTCTTCAAGGAAGCGCCGAGACATTCACGGCCATCGCGACGCGCATGGCGCTCGGAACCGGGAAAGGTTTGTCGGGCGCGAACGTGCGCTCGCGCATCGCGCTCGTGATCGAGCTTCCGCTTTCGGCGGCCGTGCCGGATGGCGCGATGTGTCTCGCGTTCGTGTCGCGTCGTCAGCTCGCGCGCGACATGATCGTGCAACCATCGACGGCATCGCTTCCTGCGCGTCGATCGGCTGCGCGCATTTTCGAACGAGCTGCGCGCGAAGCAGCGACGCGCGCACAACAAGGTGATTTGCACGCGATGCGCGCATTCAGCGCGGAAGGTGTCGGGCAAGCATTCGACCGGCTTCTCGCGGATCGCGAGCCGCTCGTCTGGCGTCACGCTGCAGCGGCGCGCGGCATGCTCGTCCCGTGGATTCCCGCGATGCAGAAGGCGGTGCAAGAAGGCATCGACCCGAAGCTCACGCCGACGGAATGGCGCCGCGCGGCAACTTCGATTGCATCGATGATGTCAGTCGCGCCGGAAGAAGCCGCGCGTCTTGTCAAACAATGGATGAGCGACAGCGGCCCGATGAAGAAAGACCCGAACGGCTCGTGCGCGTTCGTGTGGGGTCTTGCACGTGCGGCCGAAGCCGAGCCGGAAGCCGCAGCGGATCTTCTCCAGCAGCTCGCGGCGCGCGCGCCGATTGCGATCGCAGAGGCCGTTTGCGATCTCGGCGCAGATTTCGGCACCGCGGGGCCGTTCGAGCATTCGATCGGAAAAGTGATCGAAGCCCTCCGCAATCATCACGGCGAAGACGAAGGCGAATCGGCCGTGCACCGCGAGATCGTGCGCGATCTCGAGCGATTGCCGAAAGCGCGCGCGAGCCTATCGGACGCAGAGCCGAGCGCAGACGATCAGCTCGATGCACAAGTCACGCGCGCGCTCGTTGCGTTCGCGACCGAAGGTGCGCGCCCCGCGTATGCGCTCGCAGCGGCCGCGTTCGAAGGCGCAAGAGGGCTCCTCGATGCGCTCGATGCCGTCGCCGAAGAAGCAGGCGAGAGTGCGATCGCACGGCGCACGTCGCTCACCGTGCTTCGCCAGCTCGATGTCAGTTTGCTCGAGCGCTCGACGCTCGTCGATCTGCTTCACCTCGCGCCCACGGTCGATGCCGCAAAGTCGCACGAGGATGCCGCCCTCGTCGCGCGCGACCGCATCGCGACGTGGGTGCTCGCGCGCTTCAAGGAACGCGAATCCGAAGACCAAAGCCGCGCGCCCCTTCGCGACGCAACGCTTCGATTGCGTCGCTTGCGCGCGATGCTCCATCTCGTCGACAGCGATCTCGGCGACGACGACCCCGCGCGAGCCGCGCAGCTTCGCAAGCGCTGGTCGCGCATCGCGGTGTCGCTCCTGCGCCGCATCGAAAATGGTATTCCGCCGATGCTGCGGCGCGCGAACGCAGCAACGGTCTCGCGCACGCTCGATGCGCTCGTTCGCGCCGAAGAGCTCGACCCGGCCGACGCGCTCCTTGCGGTCGTGCGCAGAACGACGGATCCAGCTGAAATCCGCTGGATCGCAGAGGCGTCGATGGATCCTTCGCTGCGGCACGCGTTCGCGCGTTATGCGGATCTCGCAGCCGTAATCCAGAAGTCGACCGACGGCGCCGCCGACGTAGCCGCGCTCGAGGAGTGGACGCGCGACGGGTTGCTCGATCCATCGCATCGTGCCGAAGCCTTGCGAACGGTGGTCGTGCGTTTTCAGCAAGCGCTCGCCGCGATCTCGCGCGCCGCTTCGCTCGCCGAGCTTTGCACGGCCGGCGGAACCGACGCCGACGTCGCAGAAGCGTTCGAGACCGCTATCGGCTCGCTCGTGCAACTCTCGAATGGCGCGCGCGGCCGGCTCGATGATGAAGCGCCTGCGCCCACACCCATCGAGACTGCGCTCGCGGTCGCTGTGTCGCGTGTCCTTTCGGGCGCCCAAGAAAAGCTCGACGACGCAGTGGTCGAAGCGATGCGCGCCGCGGCGCACGCCATCCCGCCCGCAATGGAAGCGGCTACGCTCCGCGCGCTCGCTCATCTCGTGGGTCTGCCCGTGCGCGACGCCGCACATCGCGCGGACGCAGTTCGCATGACCGAGCAGCTCCCGTCGTGGCTTCCGGCGCGGCGAACGCTCGGCGGGTTTTACATCACGCGGCCGCTTGCAAGCGGTGGCGGCGGGAGCGTGCTCGTCGCCGTGCGCATCGAAGATCGCCAGGAAGAGTCTGCCGAGAAGTTCGCGCTCAAAGTTCCCTCATACGACGCCTCGGCCGCGCGCAGCGTCTCCGAGGCAGAGTTCTCCCAGATGTTTCGCGCCGAGGCCTCCGCGCTCATCGCGCTCCCGGCGCACCCGAATCTCGCGCGATTCGTGACGTTCGACACCGGTTCGAAGCCGAAGCCGATCCTCGTGATGGAGCTCGTCGAAGGGCAGAACCTCGAGCACGAAATCACGTCGCGCGCGCTCGACGTGCCACGCGCCTTCAAGTTTCTCGACGACGTGCTCGCCGCGCTCGAGGTCATGCACAGCGTCGATGTTGGGCACCTCGATTTGAAACCATCGAACGTCGTTTTGCGTCAAGGCCGTGATGCCGTGCTCGTCGACTTCGGCCTCGCGGGTCGGCGCGTGAGACCCGGCTGCGCGACGGGGCCATACGGCGCGCCCGAAGTATGGGCAGGCGAGGGGAATCACGCGCCGCCATGCGTCGATGTTTATTCGTTCGGCTGCGTCGCGTTCGAGTCGCTCACGGGTGGGGTGCTCTTCGAAGCTCAAAGCGAGCTCCAACAAATCGCGATGCACCTCGCCCACGACGGCTTTCCGGACAAGGTGCGCGCTCTCGCGAGCAAACCTGCGCTTCAACCGCTCGCCGAGCTGCTCTTTTCGACATTGCGACGCGATCCAAAGAAGCGCCCAAGCGTGCAGCAGCTTCGCGCGGACTTGAAGAAGCTCGCGCCGACGCTCGCATCACACCGCTGGCCGCTCGGCGCCTAGTTCGCGCCGGCGCAGACGTCGCCGATGCCCTCTACCCACGTTCCGGTTTGTGAGCTGCACTGGAACGAAAGGCCCATCGGTGAGCCGCAGACGTCGTAGTTGCAGTCGAGGTGCGGTTGCGAGCACGCCGCGCCGATGTGCGGACGCGACGCCGGGCATCCCGTTGCCTCACCCGAGCCGCAGTACCAGTACGCGGTCATGCCGCCGTCTTCTTGGATCGGGCCGCCGAGGTAGTCGCAGACGCAAAACTGAGTCGCGCTCGACGTCGAGTAGTTGCACACCGTGCCTGTTGCGGTGCAGCTCGTCTGGCCTTGTCCGAACGTTGCGGGGCACGCGGCAGAATTCGTCGATGGCGTGGGCGTCGGGCAATTTTGGTCGCCCGTGTCGGCGTAGTCCCAGTGACCGCCCGAGCACACGGCGACGTTATTGCAGATCCAGCGCGGATCATTTCCGTACTCGCACTGGATTCCATTTTTCGTGCACGTGCTGTTGATATCGGGAGCGGTGGTCGGGCAATCGGGACCGGGGCCAGGGCCGGCGTCCGTTTTGGCGGAGTCACCGCCGCCGGCGTCGTCGCCGGGGTGGTCTGAAATGCCGCCGCAAGCTGCGGCCATCAATGCAACGCACACGATCGAAAGAGAGCGGATCATGGCGAGCCCTAGAGCAACCGTGATGCCAACGGATTTCACGGCGTTTCGTGCAGATTCGGGTGGCGCAACCTGTGCCGCGCGCGACAGAGCTGCCTTGGCGGCTATAACATCGTCGATGCTTCCGATATCGGGCAATCCGGACCCAGGCGGCGCCGATTGCGTCGCGTGCGGGCGGTGCTGCCACCACGGCCCGCGCACGGTGCATCTGCTCCTTGCCGACGAAGCACGGCTCGGCGAGGTATTGCTTGCAGAATACACGGTGCTCGAGGCGCGCCCGCCGGGGTTTCGCTTCGTGAAGAACGACGGCGACCGATGCGGCGCGCTCGACTGCTCGAAGCCCGGCTCGTTTCCATGTGCGATCTACGAGCGACGACCGGAGGACTGCCGCATCGTCGAGCCCGCGTCGCCCGCATGTCTCGAAGCAAGGCGGCTCGGGCATCTTGGCAAATCGCTCGAGTTTCGGAAGTGAGGCTCGCGGAGAGCGTGAGGCTCGTTGCGCTCTTCTTTGCGGTCTCTGCGTGTGCGGCGCCAATCGAGATCCTGAAAGTCGGGAGCATCGACGAAGCGGCGCACGCGAACGGAACGAAGCTTCACGCGGTCGCGATCATCCGCGGCGCGGGGCGGGCGGCCGTTCCCGCGGACGCAACGATCGACGCAAAGAAAGACGGGCCCGAGATGCGCGTGCCGCGACCCGGCGTGTTCACCTACGCGCTCGACGCAAACGATTCGGTCGTGAAAGACGATCACGATCGAATCATCGGCGTGAAGAGCGGCGTTCAAGTGACGAAGTTCATCGCTGGCACCGCGACGCTCGACGGCAGCGAAGTGAAAGGCGAGCTCGAGGACCACGTCGAGCGCGTCGCGCTTTTTCCGAGCGATCGCGTCGAGCTTCGCGGCACGTTCGCGCCCGGCGAATCGGTGCCCACGGGCGGCAAAGTGGAAATCACACGCGCGTGGTCTGCGCTCGCATTCGGCGGCGCGATGCTCGGCGGCGCGTGGCTGCCGTCGGTGATCGTCGGCGCTGTGTCGAATGTCGATGCCAACCACTGGCTGTTCGTACCAGTGGTGGGGCCGTGGATCGCTTTCGCGGTGCGCGACGCGTGCACGCAAACGGATTCTTCCGTGTGCTTCGAAGACGCGGGCACGCGCGTCGCGCTCATCGCCGATGGAATCATTCAGAGCACAGGCGCCGTGCTGATGCTTGTCGGGCTGCCTTCGAGCGCCGAAGTACGCTGGACCAAACAAGCAACAATCCGCATTGCGCCGATGTTCGGCAACGCCGGCGTTTCCCTCAGCGGGACTTTCTGAGGCCGATCGCCGCCGTTGCGAGCTCGCCAAGACGCACAACGAGTGGCGCGGCGCGATCGAAGAGCTCGCTGCTCTCGGGCGGATCGATTCTGAGCACCATGGGGCGCGGGCCGCGCGTTGCGGTCTCGTGGAGATCTTCGAACGAAACGAGAATGCGTCGCGTCGCGAGGTCGGCCGAGAGTGCGCGAAGCTTCACGCTCGGCTCGCGCGCGAGGAGCCACGCGATCATGGGCGCCGCGAGATCGAACGCGCGACGCGCTTCGGGCCCGCGAACGTCGACGCCAGGTCCCGTGAAATCCGCGGGCAAGATCCGGATGTGATCTTCGTGAAACCGCAGCTTGAACGACGCGAGCTTCACGGCCGCCCGATGCCGAGCTTGCGGCGGAGCTCGCGCGCGGCCTGACGCGAGACCTCGATGGCGCGACCCGTCGTGGTGTGCGCGACGTAGCCGCCGGTCGTGCGTGATTCGAGACGCGCAACGTGATCGAGCGCAACGAGCGCGCGCCGATGGACACGAACCATGTGAGGGAGCTTTCGTTCGAGCTCTTGGAGCGAATCTTCGGTGAGGTACTCGGCCTTCGCGGTGAAGACCGTGACGAGCTCGCCATCGAGCACGGCATGCGTGACGGCGCGTGGGTCGACGAGCACGACGCCATCCCGAGTTGCAATCGCGAGACGTTCTGCGCCCGCACTCTGCATCGCGCGCACGGGGCGGGATCGATCACGCGCGCGGTCGACGGCTTTGCGAAGGCGCTCGGCGGACACGGGTTTGAGGACGTAGTCGATGGCGCCGCCATCGTAAGCGCGCACGGCGTAGTCGGCGTGTGCCGTACAGAAGATGACGTGCGGCGCGGGATCACCGAGAAGCGCGAGCGCGTCGATGCCGCTGAGGCCGGGCATTTCGATGTCGAGCAAGACGAGATCGATATCGCCCTGTTTTACTGCAGCGAGCACTTCGTCGGCGTTCGAGCATTCGCCGCACACGGTGATGTCCTCCATCTCCGCGAGCAAACGGATGGCGCGTTGGCGAGCGATGCGTTCGTCGTCGGCGACGAGCACGCGCATCACGCAGCCTCCGGCGCCGTTGCGGGGAGCTCGATGACGGCGACCGTGCGTGCGCCATCTTCACTTCCAACGTGCAAGCTCGCGTGTCCGTCGTAGGCGAGCGCAAGGCGTCGCTCGGTCGTTGGAAGGCCATGGCTTCCGTCACGCCTGCCGCCGAATGGTCCCGGATTTTCGATGCGCACGATGACGCGTTCACCCTCGCGCGACACCGCGATGCGCACCGTGCCGCGGTGGCCCTTTGATGGTCCGTGCGTTACGGCGTTCTCGACGAGCGTGAAGAGCAGCATCGGCGGAACGCGAACGCTCGTCGCGGCGTCATCGATGTCCCACGCGAGCGTGAAGCGTTCGGGATCGCGCATGCGGTGTAGCGACAAAAGCGTTTTGCAAACCTCGAGCTCGCGCGCGAGGGGCCATGAAGGCTCGTCAATGCCTTGGAGCAATGCGCGCAAAAGCGATGCGAGCTCGAGCACGGCGCGTTCTGCGGCGACGCCGTCGGTGCGACACCATTCGGCGATGGCGTTGAGCGTATTGAAGAGAAAATGCGGATCGAGGTTGGCCTTCAGCGCAAGAAGTTGGGCGCGCTCCGCCTCACGCGCGAGATCGTCGGCGCGTTTGCGCTCGCGCGCGAGCGACGCTTCGAGACCGATGTCGCGGCCGAGACCCCAACCGCCGGCAAGAAAGAGCGCGATGTCGATCGCGAGGCTTGCGCGCGCCGTGAGAAACGTCGGCGACACACCAAAAATCGCAGGTAAAAATAGGCCTGCCATGAGCACAGCGCCTGCACCCACGCACGCATAGAGCCCGAGGCGCACGACGCCGCGAACGAAGTCGAGCTTGTCCGTGAAGAGCACGCGATACGACACGGGCGCGACGAGCACGAACGTCAAACAGAGAGCTCCGCCCACCCAGACCGCGTTCGGCTCGCGACTATAGAGCCGCTGCGCATACAAGAGCGGCGCACACACGACGAGAATCGGCGCGAGCCGCTTCGGTGCGAGCAGCGCCGCCCACGTCGTGCGAAGGATGGACTCGGTTGCCATCACTGGACGAGCTATTCGCTCGGGCATCCGCGTTAGTGGCCGGAGTGATTGTTGATCGATTGACTGATCGCCGCCGCCGCGATGATGCCGCCCACGGCAAGCACGAGCAGGACGATGAAGAAAACGACGATGCGCCGCCTGCGCGCTGCGCCGTCGACGAAGTTGAGGTCGTAGTCGTCGCTCGAAATGGCGAAGTCGACGTGAGCAACCGGCGCAGGCGCGGCCACGACCTCGATGAACGTTGACGGCGCAAAAACTGGCGTCGGCGCGACCGCAACCGGCACGACAGCTGGAACAACCGGTGTGACCGCGGGCGTAGCGGGAGCGTGCGGCGCCGGCGCCGGCATCTTCTCGAGTGTGGTGAGTCGCTCCTCCATTCGCGCGAGTCGCATGGCGAGCTCGTCGCGCAGAACGCCCGTTTCCGCGCGTGCGATCGCAGAGGCCACGCCGCGTACGTCATCGCGGGTCAACGTCTCTGGCGTTTTTGTTGGGGTCGACGTGGCCGCGGCTTGCGGCTTCGCCGCGGCTGCGGGCGCTTTTGGCGTCGTCGCGAGCGGCTTGGGCGCCGGGCCCGCGGCCACGCCGGGAAGCGTTCCCGCGCGCTGCGGCGGTTTGTTCGTCATCGAATCGTTTTACTGCGGGCGCGCCATCAAGACCAGTCGATGGTTCCGCGAAAAACGCTCGTAGCGACCTTCACCGCCGCGGCAAGGGGCCGTTCTCTTCTCCATGACGGACTTCGCAACATTTCTCCTCGAGCGTCGCGTCGTGAGCCACGGTGACGTGCTTCTGGCGGTCGAGCGCCAAATGCGCTCCCGCCCCACGATTGGTCGTCTCGCGTGTGAGCTTCGCATGCTTACAGCGGCTCAAGTCTTCACCGTGCTCGCACATCAGGCGCGTGAGCCGCAGCTCCGCTTCGGCGAAGCCGCGATCGCCATCGGCCTACTCAAGCGCACCGAGGTCGACGACATCCTCCTCGAGCAACGCCGCCGCACCCCGCGCCTCGACAAATTTCTCGTCGACGCTGGCGTCCTCGACCCAGCCACCGCACTCGAGCTTCGCGCCGAGTACGACAACGCTCATCCGTCGACCACGCGTTTGCGCGCCGTGCCGAGACCCGCCCGCAAGACCGGGTAGGCTCTACCGCACGAGCCGCTTTGCGTCGTCGGCGAGCATCGCATCTGCGCACGTGAGGCATACGGGATAGGTCTCGAAGCCTGGCTCGGGCTGATAGACGACCCAGCCTTCGACGAACGCGATCTCGTTCCAAGCATCGCGATCGGTCGTCGCACTCACGATGCGTGATCGCGCAAGGCATCGGCCGCAGGTGGCTTGCCACCGCGCCGAAACAATCGACAACCGCGGCACGGGCGGAAGCGCCAACGGGATCTTCACGTGGCCCCATTCTATCCGAATCGTCCGGGAGGGCGTGACCGCAGAGGCTCACGAGCGTCGAGTTGCAGTCCTTGAGAGCGCGAGGGAGCTTCGGCTTTCGCGCGTGGCCGTCCGTGATGACGCGTGTAACACTTGCAACATGACGCGAACCGCCTCTGTCGCGTTCATTGTGTGGCTCTCGGGATGCTCTTCGAACCCCGCGCACTGTGCCTCAACCGAGATGGGGTTCGATCGCCAAGGCAACTGCGTTCCTCTCTGTGCACCCAACTCTGCGGCGGATGCTGGTCGGTGTCCTTCGGGTTCGACTTGCGAGAGCATCGGGCAGCCAGGCAACCCAGATAACAACTTGTCCGTGAGCGCATTCGTGTGCTGCGCGGGTGATGGATGCTGAACGGACGATCGAACGAACGCCGCGGGCGACGCGACGCCTGTCGAGGAGCGGCCCTGTGGCATGATGTTTCCGCGATGAGCCACGTCGATTTGCCCGATGAAGTCGTTCGCCTTGCGGGCCGCAATCGACGAGGGCGACAAAGCCCAGACGTCGACGACGAGCCGCGGTTCGGAGCCTGCGTGAAGTTGCCGTTGCCCTGTACCCGAGAGTGATTCGGGCGCCGAAACTTCTACGCGTCGGCCAGGAACCGATCGATGTCGCGCTGCGAGCGCAGGTGGTGGATTGCCTTGTTCACGTATGGCGTCGTGCGGAAGAGCGGCGGCAGTTCATTTCGAAAACGTGCGTGGCGCTGCGCACTCCAACGAAACAGCGAGTCGCGCGGCAGGATTAGGCCCGAGATTGTCTCGCGATTCCCGTTCCAGAGCTCGGTGCGCCGGAGCAAGCGACCGAGCGAGCGACGCGCGAGTCGGGCGAGCGTGAGGACGAGCGGCAAATCGATCCACACGATCGTGTCAGCGGCCCGCGGCACAAGATCCCCGAGCGTGCTGACGAAGCCGCCGTCGATGATCCATGCGTCGCGCACGACAATCGGCGCGACGCGTGCACGAAAATCCTCCGGCGTCGGATGCGTCCAGCTCGGGCCGTGGTAGAGCGCATCAAGCTCGACGTGCTCCACGCCGAGGCGCCGCGCGAGGCGCGCAGCCAGTCGTCTTGCCGGATCCGCTCGCGCCGAGAATGCAGACGCGCCTCACGAAGAGGAAGCTACCAAATGCTTCGGTCGATGACTGGTGCTTGCGCGAGACGCGCCGTTACATCGGCGGCCAACACACACCGCGCGGATCAATCCCGGCAGTGCAGCTTGCAACCGCATGACATCGTGCTCGCAAAAGCTTGGCATGATCAACGAGCTTGGCGCGACACGTCGGGTCGGCACACGCGAGTGGCTCGCTCCTCGAAATGTCGGCCTCGTCTCCAGCATCACCGCTGACAATCAAGCAAGATGTTCCGTAGCTCGAAGCGTTGGAGTGGGTCGAGCGGGACTCGAACCCGCGACCTACGGATTAAAAGTCCGCAGCTCTACCGACTGAGCTATCGACCCGATAGCGCGCCCCTTGTACACAGGACGCAGGCCAAACGTCCAGGCTGACGTTTCCGAACCAACGTCGCAGGCAGATCGCGCAGAACGCGGCGAGCGGCAATCGCGCTCGAATGGATCCGCGCCGAGCACGAGCCCGAGCACGATGGGGAGGGGGCCACCAAAAAAACAAGAAAACTAGGGCAGCACGATGCGCCCAGGTGCGCCGTTCTTGCCGTCTGTGGTGTGGCATCCGTTGCAGTCGCCGTCGATGAGGTTCGTGACGTTGTTCGTCATGTCGCGTTCACGACCTTGGTATTGGAGGCGCACGGTGTATGGCGGCGCGAGCGCGAGCGTGCCGTAGAAGTTGCCCGCGGTGTTCGGGGCGAACTTGGTCGTCTTGTGGTTGGCGTCGACGATCGTGATCGTGGCGCCAGTAACGTTGACGCCGTTGCAGTCGTCCGACTCGTGTGCCGTGGGATACACGGTGCCGGCGACGGTGAAGAGCGCGTTGAGAACGCCCTTCGCCTTGTGACACGCAATGCACGCTTCGCCGGGCCGCATCTCGGCTCCGTCTGCCGTCGTGCCCTTGCCGTTGGTGCACGCGTTCTCCGGAGTGTCGAACGGATTGGTTCCGCCCGCCGGCGGCGTGCATGTCCCCGCTGGGTAGCCGATGTCGATCCACGATTGGATCGTGTCGATGTCGGCTTGCGCGGCGGGGTCGAGCGGGTGCGGAGGCATCGGAATCACGGTGTCGGTCATGCGCGTCACGGCGCGCTGCGCGATCGTTTGATCCGGATACGCGTCGGGCACGGCCGTGAGATCGCCGTACGTGATGAGCGCCATCGGCGCGCCGCCGGAGAGTGTCGGTCCGTGGCACGCCTGACACGTGCTCAGCGCTTGCGCGACGTCGCAAGGCAAACCGGTATCGCCTGCGTCGGTACCGGCATCGCCGCCATCACCGCCGCCTGTGAAACACGCGAGCACGGCGACGGACGCCGTCACGAAAAGCCAAGACTTCATGTGGCACTACCTTGTTGCGAGAAAAGTCAGAACTTCTTGTGAATCTTGTTCGGCCGGTGACTCACAGGAAATTGAAGCCTGCGGGTGCCTTTGTCGATGCACGCCGCGATTTTGTTGTTCGGTGGCGTCAAGAGCACGCTGACGCCGAGCGCCTTGCCGTCTTTCATGGTCGCGCAAATGTCTGCCGTGGTGGAGCTCGGTAGGCCGCAGCTCGTGACGACCGACCCGCCGAGAGGCGCGCCAAGCTGATCGGCCGAGAGGTCTTTTTCCTGTGCCTTGCCAATCACCATCGTGTCTGGCGTTTCTTCGAAAGCCTTCTCGCAACTCTTGCCCGCGCTGATCGCGACCGAGACGTGAAGCTCCTCGGACGCCTGGCCCGAAGATTTGTCGTGATCGAAAATCGCGACGTCGATCTTGGTTCCTTCGTCGGTGAGAGCGCCGAGCTCTTCGAAGGGGACGATGCGATCGCCCATGTACCCATCTTTGGTTTTGATGAGCGGAACTTCGATCGCCTTCGAGCCCGGGCCCTTCGGGTAGACGATCACGGCGTCGCGCGTTTTGACGTCACCGCCGAGCGTGCCGTTGTTGAACTCGTCGTCGGTTGCGTGAATCGTGATGTGCACGCCTTCGGGGATCGTCTCGATGTGGATACCGCCGGAGTAATCGTGGCCGCCGCTCTTCGAGCACGGAACGAGTGCGTCGTCGCCGTCCTCGTCGTGGAGATCGTATTTGTGGGTCTTGTCGACCTCGCCACACGGGTGAACTTTTTTGGCTTCGCCCGCGGTCTTGCTGTCGGGGGTTTGCCCGCCGCCACCCGTCGATCCGCTGCCGCCGCACCCGAGCCCGCAAACCATGAACCATACGAAACGAAAACGCATGGCCAAGCACAGTATCAGGTGAATCCCGTCAGGTGAACGACGTACCACTCGCCCCGCCACGAGATGAGCGACGTGATGTCGAGCTGCCTCTCTTCGCCTTCGACCGCGTAGCGGAGGCGCGTGCCGTAAACGCGAAAATAGCCTAGCTTGTTGCCCTCTTCGTTAGGCTCGACCCACCGCGCGTTCGGGCCGACATCGAGCGAAACGAAACGCGCGGCTGTAGATTTTCGACCGAGCTTCAAGTGCACGGCGTGGATGTCGCGTTTGAAATTCGCGACCAATCGATAGCGCCAATCACTCGCCGGGTTCGCGATCGCTTTCACTTGCTCGTAAGCGCCGCGCGGGAAAAACGCGACGAGCGCGCGATCGGGATCGTCGTTTTGGATGGCCTCGAAGAGCGCTTCGGCGCGTGAACGCAGCGCCTCCGAGTCGTCCTTCGGTCGATCGCGTGTTTGCGCGAGCGTGCCGGGGTCGACCGGCGCGGCCGACGCCGTCGGAACGACGCTCGCGATCGGCGGGGCCGATGCCAGCGGAATCGGCGAGACGGACGCGCTTTCGGCGCTCACGAGCGAAGCCGGATCACCACGCGTGCATGCGAGGAGCCCCACAGCTAGAATGGCGCAGCCGCTGGGGTATGGAGAGCTCATGAGGAACATCGTTGTGGCCGTCGCGGTCGTCATCGTCGCGTGCGAGCAGCCGGCGCCGCAAGGCCCGCAGGAGCTGACGTATCAGAACGGATACGCGCAAACGACCACGCAAGCCAACGGCGGGTACGCCCAACGTTCGACGAGCCCAACCTACACGCCCACCGGCACGTCGACAGCCGCGCCAACGACGACAGCAAGCGCGACGGAAATCGCAGTCGCAACCGCAGCGCCCGTCGAGACAGCGGCGCCGATTCAAACGGTTCCGATCCCGCTCGGTGTTGCAACTCTTCCTCCGCCAACGCCGACGGCGATACCTACGCCAACGACGACCGCAACCGCGACGCCCGGAAAAACGATGGCAACGCCAGGCAACGGCGCATTTCAGTGCACGAGCGATGCGCAGTGCCTTCTCGGTCGCTGCAACGTGCAGTACCGGCGATGCGCTTACCCATGCAAGAGCAGCGAGCTCGATTGCAAAGCGGGCAACGTCTGCAGCGCGTCGGGCCTGTGCATGCCCCGCGGCGCCGGCGCTCTCGGCATGTGAGAAAAACTAGAACGTCTCGGTGACGGCGTCCATGTTGCCGCTGACTGGGAACGCGAGCCCACGCACGCGACCCGCGATGCAGCCGGACACGCCGCCGCTCGCAGGTGATGTGTACACGCTTACCCCGACGGCGCGACCGTTCTGAACCGCCGCCTTGATGGTGACGTGCATGCTGTCCGGTGTGCCGCACGCGCCGACGATACCGGGCGCGTGATCGTGTAGCTGCGCTTTGATGTTCTCGATGGGGTCCGGCCCGCCCGCGACTTGCCCGTTGGCGCCGATGCTTACTTTCTGCTCGGCGTGGGACCACGCTTCTTCGAAGCTCCACCCGCCGCCGCCACCGCCGCCACCGCCACCGGTTTTGTTCGCATGGTGCGCGCCCTTGATGCTGCCCGCTGGGTCGATGACGAAGCCGCCTTTGTCGTCGTTGATGTCGACGCCGTCGTTGCGGTGGCCGACCTTCTTGTAGATGAAGATGCCGCCGACGCCGAGCAACGCGAGAACGATCAGAACGCCGAACGCCGATTTCGCGACGCCCGCTTTTTTCTCTTCTTGGACGGCGAGCGCGACTTCTTTTTTCTCGGCGACGATTTCGCGTTTGAGCGCGGCTTGCGAAGCGAACGGAGAAAACTCTTCCCACTCTTTGATGGGCCGCGCTTGGCCGGAGATCTCGTCGCGGAGCGTGTGGTCACCGCTGAACGAGTTCGACGTGATTTGCTGGAGTAGCTCGACGGCGCTGAACGGGCCGTGGTCCATCTTGTCTTTGTTGACGACGTAACGCGGGCGCGTGTCCGACTCGAGGCGCTCTTTCAACGCGGCGAGCATGTGCGTTGGATCATGCGAGGGGCGCGCAGGCGCTTGGACGACGTTGCCGAACGGATCTCCACCCGCGGGCGGATCGAAGTGCGGAACCGGTGTCGATTTCGGAATCGTCACGGCGCCCGAAACTTCGGATGGCGGGAGCATCGATAGCCGAACGTCGACGTCGAATGAATCGGTGTGATCGAGCGTCGACATGTCTGCGTCGGGTGGCGGGATGCTCTTCATCGGCGCGACGTGGTGCATCGCCGAAGCGAGCGCGCCCAAATCGTCGGGCCGGTGCTCGGGTGTGCCGACGAGCGCTTTCGCGAGAAGATTTTCGAGGCCCTCGGGAATCGACGGATCGACCTCGCGCGGTCGCTTCATCGCCGGACCGATCGGTGTGCCGGTCACGAGCTCGTAGAGAATGGCGCCGATCGAGAAGACGCTCGCGCGCGCGTTGCCCGGCGAAAGCGTTCGCTGTAGCTCGGGCGCGAGGCACGCACGATCGCGCGCGTTGGTTGGGAGAATCGCGAGCTGGGGTTGCAACCGCGCGAGCCCGTCTTGACCGGGTGCGATGCACGAGGGGTGCACATAGACCTGCTCGCCACGATCGTGCCGCTGCTTCAAGTCGAGGCAGAGCGGAACGATGATGGCGATCGACTCGTCGAACGAGAAACGTCGGCCTTGCGCGAGTCGCTGATCAATCAGCGTCCTCAGCGACACCATCATCACAGCAGCCGGTGCGGCGCTGTGGCGCACGCTCGCCGTAGTCATCTGACCCACAATACGGCATGAAGCGCAGCGCGCTCAAGCCAAGGGGCTCTGAATTTCGCTCGGCAACACCCGAGCGCGAAAGTTTCAGTCACGCTACCTACGCCGTTTGCTTGGCTTTTGCGGGTTCGGCGATGACAGCGCGACCGCCGATCATTTTGCCGCCGAGAGCCGCAATCGCTTTGGGCATGTCGTCTGGGCGCACGCTGACGAATGTGACGCGGTCGCGGATGCGAATTCGGCCCGTATCTTGGCGTGTGATGCCAGCGTGGTCGGTGAGGAGCTTCTGTAGGTCTTGCGCGCGAGCGCCGTCGCGCCGGCCGACGTTGAGGAAAATCCGCGAGAAGCCCGGCTCATCCGTGTCGTCGTTGGCTGGAGTGGGCTTTTTCTTGTCGTCGCGCTTGATGGTGATCGGCTCGGGCTCGTCGTCGCCGCCGCCGACCGAAAACCCTGGAAGGATGGGGACGTCGTCGTCTTTCTCCTGGGGCGGCTCCCACGACGTGTAGGACGACACCTTCTTCGGCCCGGCGTTCCGCGGAGAGCGTGGGCGTGAACCGGGCGCGGCCGGAACGTGCGCGGGTGATGGCGTCGTCACGATCGGCGCGCGCGAAGGCATCTTCTGCGGAGGAGGATTTTTCGCGCGTCGCGCTTCGGCGGCCGCGACTTTCGGATCCTCTTTGCGCGCGCCGAGGTGATCACGAAGCAAGCCGGCGATGATCGCTTCGGCGCTTGCGTGCGTGAGCAGGCGCCGCGTGAGCGCGATGTCGTCGGGATGAATCACGCGCGTCGCGTAGGCGTCGGCGAACATCGTGACGACGTCGGCCTCTTCGCGCGTGCGCATCTCGGTGGCGCTCGGAAGCTGCTTCTCGATCGGACGAATCTTGTACGTGAGGCGAAGGAGATAGAGATTGCCGACATCCTTCGCGCCGATGAGCGAAATCGCGGTGCCCGTGCGACCCGCGCGACCGGTGCGACCCGTGCGGTGAACGTACTGCTCGGGCGTCTCGGGCATGTCCGCGTTGATGACGTGCGTGAGATGCGAGATGTCGATGCCGCGCGCTGCGACATCGGTGGCGACGAGGAAACGGAGTTTTCCTTCGCGTGTCCGCTGCATGATGCGCTCGCGCTCGTTTTGCTCGAGATCGCCATTGAGCCATGCTGCGTCGTATCCGCGGGAATTCAGGAGCTCCGAGAGGCGCTCGGTTTCGTCCTTCGTGTTGCAGAACACGATGGCGCTTTCGGGATCTTCGACTTCGATCACGCGAACGAGCGCGGCGCGTTTGTCACCGCTCGGAACGACGTAAACGAAGTGATTGACCTCGAGCGCGCCGACGGCGTCGCCGGAGAGCGTGATGAACTCGGGATCGCGAAGCTGCGACTCCGCCATGCGGATGATGTCTGGCGGGAGCGTCGCCGAGAAAAGCATGCCCTGGCGATCTTTCGGGAGCGATTCGGCGATGGCGTGGAGCTCTTTCGCGAAACCCATCGAGAGCATTTCGTCGGCTTCGTCGAGCACGAAGACTTTGATGTGCGAGGTGTCGAAGGTGCCGCGACGAATATGATCGAGCACGCGACCCGGCGTGCCGACGACGATTTGAGCGCCCGCCGCGAGGGCATCGACTTGTTTGCCCATCGATGCGCCGCCGTAGATGCACGCGAGCTTCGTGCCGCGCGTCTTGGCGAGCGATTCGATTTCGCGCGTGACCTGGAGCGCGAGCTCGCGTGTTGGCGTGAGCACGAGCGCCTGCGCCTTGTGGAGATTGCGCGAGATGATGCGGTCGACGAGCGGCAAGCCAAAGGCCGCAGTTTTCCCGGTACCCGTGCGCGCTTGAACGACGACGCTACGACCTGCGGCTGCCGATTCGAACACCGCGAGCTGCACCGGCGTCGGCTCGACGTAGCCGAGGGCGTCGACGGCGGCGCGAACGTCGGGCGAGAGGGCGAGCGCATCGAATGTCAGCGGTCGCGGTATTTCCTCTTCCATCGCGCCACTCGTAGCAAACTACGGAAGACGCGTCTCGAAATCGCGCCGAACAGGGCCGATTTCACGCGCATCCTTCTGCGAACGCCCCTCGAGAGCGCGTCGCAAACGGAGGAGTGACGACCACGCATCTCGGCCGCGCGGGCTCGACGCGCAAAGTCGCTCGGCCGCTCCTGAATCGTTCCATTCGGGCGTGGTCGACTGCTCGAAAAGAACGTTTGCTTGGGCCTCGTCCGTCGCGCGGCCCGCGCGATCGCTCGCGCGATCAAGAGCACCCGCGAGCTTTTGGAGCGCGGCGTTGCAGGCTTCGTCGCTCTCGGTGCGCTGACCGGCAGGCGCGGGAGCCTGGAAAAACAGCGCTGCTGCGACTTGCCAGGTCGATGCGACGATGAACGCAATCGCGACGACGATCAGCACGCGGGCCGTCATGGTCCGTGCGCGCTTGCCCGCGGCGTTCGACATGAGGCGCACTGTACTGCCTTGACCCGGGTGTGGTTGTTCCTACATATTCTTCAAAAGATTTTGAAACATTCGATTGTACGTTGATGGACGCCAGTATTGCCGCTGCCCACCTTCACGAAGTGGCCCTCCCGGACCGGGTGGGCGAGCGGGCCGCGTCTCGGCTGATGGAGCTGCGATCGCTCTTCGGCGACGATTTGATGCGCGTCGAGAGCGAGCTCGCGAAAGCGGCCGCTGACGGCCTCACGCCGGCGACGGATTCGGCGCGCCACCTTCTTTCTGCGGGTGGAAAGCGCGTTCGGCCGCTTTGCGTCATGCTTGCCGCCGCGTGCTTTCGCAAAAATGCGGGCAGTGTGGTCGCGGAGCTCGCCACGGTCGCCGAGCTCGTGCACCTCGCGACGCTCCTTCACGATGACGTCGTCGACGACGCCGATTTGCGCCGCGGCGCGGTGACGGCGAGGCGCGTGTGGGGCAACGCCGTAAGCGTGCTCGCGGGCGATTTGCTCCTCACACACGCGCTCGAGCGCACCGCAGCGGTCGCGCCGGGCCCGACGATGAGCGAGCTTTTGAGAACGCTCCGCTCGTTGGTCGACGGCGAGGTGATTCAGCTTCGCGGCCGCGCAAAAGCCGAGGCTTCCGAAAGCGTGTATTTTGCAATCGTCGAAGGAAAAACCGCATCGCTCTTTTCTTGGGCCGCGCGCGCGGGCGCACGCGCCGGCGGGGCCTCGGAAACGCACGTGACGGCGCTCGGCGAGTTCGGGCGAAACGTTGGCATCGCGTTCCAGCTCGTCGACGACGCGCTCGACTACCAAGGCGATCCATCGAACACGGGCAAGCTTCTTCTCGGCGATCTTCGCGAAGGAAAATTCACGCTCCCGCTTCTCGTCGCGATTTCCGCGCGCCCCGAGCTCGCCCGCTTGGTCGAACAAGCGCGTGACGGAAGCGAATCGGCGGCGACTGATTTGCTCGACGCCGTCGTTCGCGCGCGCGGCTCCGAACAAGCGCGAGCCCGGGCCGCGCTCCACACGACGGCCGCCCTCGATGCGCTCGCGACGCTCCCTCCGTCGACCGCGCGCGATCTCCTCGCCGCTCTCGCGACCGAGCTCACGACGCGCGCCTCTTGAGAAGATGATGGTATCGTCGCCGCCCGTGACGCAGGCGCTTTCTCCCAGCGAGGTCATCGTCAGCGACGTCGTCGGGCGTCTCATCGAGTTCTGGGGTTTCAAGCGCAACCTCGGCCGAATCTGGGGTGTTTTGTATTTGTCGCCGGAGGCGCTCAGCGCCGAGGATTTGCGTCATGTGCTCAAGCTTTCGAGCGGCGCGGTCAGCATGTCGGTCAACGAGCTTCTTCGTTGGGGGATCGTGCGACGCGTATGGGTGCAGGGCGAGCGCCGGGATTATTACGTCGCCGAGGTGCAGCTTTGGAAAATGATCTCTCGCGTCTTCAGCGAGCGGGAGAAGACCGAGATCGACGCCGCGATCGAGGCCTTCGAAGAAGCGCTCCAGGCGCTGGACCGCCAGAAGGCTCAGCTCAAACGCGGCCCCGAGCACACGCGCACGCTCGAGCGGATCGATTTGCAGAAGCAACGCATCGGGCAGCTTCTCGATCTCGCGAAGCTCGGGAAGAAACTCTTGGATGCGCTCCTCTCGACCGCCAAGGTCGACGCCGAGCCGCTCGTTCGATTCTTGCTGGGTCGCTCGCAGTCGCATTCGTCTGTGCGCTGAGCGATTCGGCGCACGCCGATCCGCCGCCGATCACGAGCGGTGACTACGTCGTCGAAGTCTTCCAGGGTCCCGTTTTGGCGCCATCGCGCATTCTCGGGATGGGCGGCGCGTACACGGGCGTCGCCGAAGGGGTGGATGGCGTCACGTCGAACGTCGCTGCGCCGGGCGTGCGCGCGCCGTTCAGCTCGCATCACGTCGACTACGATCTCACCGCGAGCATTTATCTGCCCGGCGTGTTCGCGTCGACCGACTTCGAAAATCGCGGCTCGCTTCCGCCCGCGCAGCAGACATCGAGCGCGTCGAACTTCGTCTACGGCAACGCGGGCCTTGCGCTTCAGGTCGGTCCGTTCGCGTCCGCGCTGACGCTCGACGCCACGAGCTACACACTCGTCACGAAAGACTCGACGCTCAACTTTCGCGTGCTGCGCGCGCACGCCATCGTCGCGTGGGCGTTTCTGCATCATCAGCTCGTCGTGGGTGTCGGCGCGGTCGGCGTCACGATGAACCTTTCGAGCAGCGCCATCCCGCTCGCGCCGCCGAGCGGCGTTGGCCCCGAAATCGGCGCGCTGCTCAAGCTCGACGACGAGCCCTGGCGCGTCGGCGTGAGCGCGCGCGCGCCCGTGTACGGCGGCGTGAGCGGCGTCGCGGCGGCCGGCACCATTCTTCCATCGAGCATCGTCTTGCCCGGCGAGATCGAAATCGGATTTGCGCTGCAGCTCGGCCCGCGTCCGCTCAATCCGCGTTGGATCGACCCGAGCGACGAGCTCGAGCCGCTTCGCCGTCGCATCGAGCTCGAGAGGCTCGATCGATCGCTGCACGAAGCCACCGAGCTTGCCGTCATCCCCGAAGGCGCTCTGCGCGAGCGACGCCGACGCGAGCTCGATGGAACGGAGCGCGCGATTCGCCGCATCGAAGACGCACGCATGGACGCCGAAGAGAAACGCCTTCACACCGAATACGACGCGCGCTACGCGAACTGGCCGCGCCCGAAGCTCCTCGTCGTCGCCGATGCCGTCATCACCGCGCCGGTCGACAAAGCCGTCGCGGTCTCGAGCTTCATCGATCAAAAATCCGAGAGCTACGGTCGCTCGTGGACGGTGTCGCCGCGCCTCGGTCTCGAAGGCGAGCCGTTCCCCGATCGCTTTCGTCTTCGCTTCGGCAGCTACCTCGAGCCCTCGCTCTTCGACGGCGGCTCTGCGCGTCAACACTTCACGTTCGGTGGCGATCTCAAGCTCTTCACCTGGGACGTCTTCGGCATCCTCTCGCCGACGACATTTCAAGTGAGCTTCGCAACCGACCTCGCCCCGCGCTACTCGAACTGGGGTCTGAGCCTCGGCGTGTGGCGCTAATCAGTTGAGGTGGCGCGCTTCTTTTTTGGAGGCCGCGTCGGGCTCGAGGAAGACGGCGGTGATTTCGCGTTCGAGGGCGGCGAGGGCTTCGTCTTCGAGTTGTTCGAACGTGCCGGCCGCGCGTTCGACGTTGCGTTGATAGACGAAGATACGGCAGCGTTTGATGTCGTCGTCGGTCGTGACCGGTGACGAATCGATGATCATCAGCGCGCGCGGATCGACGCCGTCAACGACGAGCTCGGCGCCAGGAACATCGACGACGAACACTTCGGCTTCGTGAATGTAGCGACCAAGGAGCGCGTCGAGCTTGCGAATGCAACTCTCGACGAGCGTGCCAAATGCGTCGGGCGAGGGCGCCCACGAAGGTGGCTCGCGGCCGATGTCGAGCGAGCGTGCGCGCAAGAACGCTTCGGTTGCGCCGCGCCCGTCGCCACGTTCGTCGCGGATGAGGCCGAGGTAATATTGCGCGTCCGCGTGGAGCGGGTCCTTGCGCGCCGCTTCTTCGATGAGCGGCGTCGCGCGCTCGAAATCGCCGAGCTCGTAGTACGCGCGGCCAATCAAGAACGTGTAGCTCGCGCCCTCGAACGGGCCATCCGGAATGAGCCGCATCACGCGCATCGCGTCATCCATCGCTCCCTTGCTCATTAGCGCATCGACTTTCAAAAGAAGACAATCGGCGATCTCTTCGTCGCTCTCGGCGAGCGCATAGGCGTCATCGCACATGACGACGGCGTCGTCCCACTCGCCGAGAGGGTGCATGAGCACTTCGGCGGCGTTGAGCATCGCTTCGAAATACGTTTCGTCGAGAGCGATCGCCTGCTTGTAGTGCTCGAGCGCGTCTTCGGGGCTGCCGGCCATCGCCGCGCTGTAGCCGAGGAGGTTGTGCACCTCGGGCGATTTGGGATCGAGCTCGAGCCCGCGTTTGCCGCATGCAGCGGCGCCCACGGCGTCGCCGCGCTGCGCGAGATCCCATCCCCGGTCGAGTGTGGCGCTGAGCTGATCCATCTCCAAGTCGCGTAATTGGCGTACCCCGCGTCTCGCGTCAAGGAGATCGTAGCCGCGCGCGCGGCCTTGGCGTCGAGAGGTGTCGTCCGAGGCGGGCGGCCCATTCGTCGCGGTTGTGCATGACGAGCTTGTGCACCGCGCCGCTTCGCGTGAGGACGACAAGCTGATTTGGAATCACCCACAGCGAGTTGCCGAGCTCGACCCGCGCGATTTCGTCGAGCCGCACCGAAACTTCGCCGCCGCGAATCAAGAACGTATGCGGCTTGAACGTGAGCCGCGACCTCGTGAGCGTGAGCGTCCCGCCAATCGGCTCGACGCTGCGCCACAAATTCGCGGGCCCGGAAAAGAGCGCAACCTCGCCAATCATCGATGCGGCAAACATGCCGCAGAGCTTAACACCGAAACCGCTTACTCCCAGTGGGGAGGAGGTTTTTCCGTGTGGACGACGACGCGCGTGCCGAGGTGGTCAGGCGTCGACCACACCGCGTGCCAGCCGTCAGGGAGGCGCGGCTCGGTCCAGCCGAAGAGCGCGCGGGCGTCGTCTGGCGCGAGGTTCACGCAGCCGTGGCTCTGCACATGGCCGAAGTTCGCGTGCCAGAAGGCGCCGTGGAGCGCGTAGCTCTGGTTGAAGTACATGATCCACGGGACGTCCTCGATCGAGTAGGGCCCGTCGCTTGCGACGTCGCCGTCCATCGTTGCGGCAACGTGCTTTTCGCGAATGCGGAAGCTACCGGGCGGCGTACGGTGGTCCTTTTCTTTTTCGTGATCGTCGACGCGACCGGTCGAGACCATGGTCGCGTAGACGGCTTTGTCGCCTTCGTAGGCCACGAGCGTTTGGTTGTCCAAGTTGACGTCGATCCACTTTTCGCCGGCTTTCAAATCCGCCGGCGGAGGCCCGGGTTTCATCGCGACGATGTTGTCGCCGCGCATCCAGAAGCCGCCTTCGACCTCGTGATACGTGACGCCACCGACGATTTCGGAAACGCCCGTGAGCTGCAGCGGCGTAAAACGCGAGAGCACGTCTTGAGTTTGCGTTGCGTGCTTGTGGTCTTCGCTGAGAGAATATTTTTTCGAGTGCGGCCACGTGACGAAGCCGACGGGAAGGTGAGTCGGTGGTTTGTCGAGCCAGTACGGAGGCGCGCCGCCATCAGCTTGCGCAACGGCCGCCGGAAAATCTGGAGGCGTCGTGGTGTTGAGCCACACGCCGTGAAAATCGGTGGGCTGCTTTGCGATCACCATGCGGTTGTAAGGAGCGAGATAACCGCCGGTCGTCTTCCACCACTTCACGTGCTTGACGTCGATGTCGGTGTCGAGCGCGACGTAGAAGCCTTTCACCATGCGGCGAAGGATCGGCCCGCCGTCTTCGCGGAGATCATCGAGCGTGACTTGCGGTTTGCCGCCATCCCAATCGCGCAAGTACCAAGGCACCCCCGCATCTTCCGGGTCGGCGCCGAACGACACACCAAGCGACGACGAGCTCTCGCTCGCAGCCGCGCCGGCGTCGTAGTTGTCGTAAGGGTTGCCCTCTTCCATCTTGGGCTTCGGCCTGTTCACGATCCACGGCTCGTAGGTCGCGCGATCCTTCGAGGATGGCACCGTGCGATAGAGCGGCGTGCCGTTCGCGATGTTGTAGGCGTACACATACGGAAGCGGCTGATCCATGAACGGCGCGTGCGGTGCTGTTTTCACGCGCGGATGGTTGAGGTCGAGCGTTGCGTATTTGCCGCAGATGAAACCGCCGCGCGTACCGGCGACGGGCGCGAGCTCGAACCAACCCTCCTTGCAGTTGTCTTTGACCTTCACGCCAGGAAGGACGGGGACCCTGTCGCCACGCCTGAGGTAGCCGATGCGACGAACGCCGACGTCGTCGCCTTTGCCATGGTTGCGCTTCTCTTCCATTTCGCGCGTCGGGAATTCCATCTCGCTCATGATGGGCGACTGCATGAAAAGCGCGGCGGCGAGCGGATAGCTCATGCCAGCGTCGGTGATCATCATCGCCCCCGAATCCGGCGGCGGTGGGCTCATCGTGGAGGCGCTGGCCTGCGGACCCGAAATCGCCTTGTTCGATTCGGTGCAACCGCAAACTACAGCGGCGAGCGCCGCAAACCGCCACAAACGCATGAAACGACCCTTGCTACCTAGTACTGCCCCTTGCGCGTGTCGATCCAGTTTGTGGCGATGGCAACTTGGCGCGGGGCGACGCATGATGTGGGCTGTCGTGACTGCTCGTTCCGTGCCGCCCGAAAAGTGCACGCATTTTGCGGCGATTGCATCCAAAGGTGTGGGCAGTAGAAGAGGGATGCGTGGCTAAGCGAACACAGCTCGGTGATGGCGCGGGCGCCACGGCCCCCACCGCGCCGCACGCGACGCCGCCACGCGAACGCGGTGACGAGCGCACGGGCCCGGCGAAGTTTTGGTCTGCGCGGCGCGTGCATCAAGGGCTCGCGCTTGGGTTTGTCGTGTCGGGCGCGTTTCATTATTTGATTTCGCCGTTCTCGCTCCTTCCGTCGGGCCCGGCCATCGAGTTTCACGAGCAGCCCGGGGATCTCTCGATTCCCGTCGACCTCATCGGCCTCGGCGAAGGCGACAAACCAAAATCGAACGAAAAGAATCCTCTAGCCAACGGCGGCACGCAAGGCGACACGGACGCAGCCGTCGAAGCCGGCGCATCCGGTGGTGATGCTGGTGCATCCGGCGGCAGTCTCGACGGCGGCGACGACGCCGCCCTCGAAGAAGAAGATGGCGGCGCGAACCCCGGCATGATCGCCGTCGTCGATGGCGGTGTCGGTCGCGATCCGCAATCGATCCTCGGCGCTGCCGCGGGCGTGACGACAGGCCCAAACAACATCACGGTGATGGTGAACTTCGCCGAGCTTCGCAGACACCCCGAGTCGGGTCGCCTCGGAATGGTGCTCGCCGGAATTCCTCAGTGGCGCGCGTTCATGTCGGACGCACACGGCGTGTCGCTCATCGATCCCATGAAGGACGCAGACTGGATGCTCATCATGGGTCCGTCGCTCCTCGACACGCAGAATGACGCCGTCTTCATCCACTATTCGACACCCGACGCGCAAGTCGACAAAGTGATCGACACCGTCAGTCACCAATATTCGAAGGGCGGCCCCGTCGATCTCGGCGTGCATGGCGTCAAAGCGTGGAAGGCCTACGCCGACAAAGGCGAGCGGGTGTTCATTCGGCCGCGGCCGCACATCGCGGTCATCGTCCCGTCGGCGCACGCGGCGCAGTTCGCGCGAACGCTCGCCAGCAATCCGATCACGCCGCACGTTCACGCGGGCGAAGCACTCAGCGTGCGCGCGCTGAGACCCGGTGGCTCGGTCAACGTGCTCCCACAAGACATCAGCGAGATGCGCCTGTGGATCTCACCGCGCGCATCGGATGGCGGCGCCGATCTCTACGTCGAGGCCGACTGCCCAAACGACGCCGCCGCTATCGCCAACGCCGAGGCCGTGAAGACGCTCATCAAACAGAAAAACTCTTTCGGCGTTCGCTTGATGACGGCCGGCTTCTTCAACAACGTCGACGTCACCACGGCTGGCCCGCAAGTGAAGCTCCACATCAACGGCACGCAGGAACAGATCGAAGCGCTCCTCGCGCTTGCCGCCGGCCTCGTCCACGTGACGCTTCCGCCGATGTCGCACAACGGCGGCGGCTCATCGACAACGACGCAACCTACCGCGACGACGTCGACATCGGCATCCGCATCACCGACTTCATCGACACAGTGAAACGTGCTTTAAAGCGCGCCGATGAAAGCACTTTTCACGCTCTGCGAGGCCTTCCTTCTCGCGTTCGCGCTCGTTGCGGCCACCGGCTGCTCGAAAAAAGTCGACGAGCCGCCCGACAACAAATTCAAACCCTCCGAAGGTGAGCCGCTTCCGCCTGGCCCGAAGACGCTTCAAATCGAAGAGGTCAACGTCGGCTCCGGCAAAGAAGCGCACACGGGCGACACCGTGAAGGTGCTCTACACGGGCACGCTGATGAACGGCCGCAAGTTCGACAGCACCGCCGATCGCGGCAACGAGCCCGCCGAGTTCAAGCTCGAAGAGGGCGGCCTCATCAAGGGCTGGGTCGAGGGCATGAAGGGAATGAAAGTCGGCGGCAAGCGCAAGCTCATCATCCCGAGTGACATGGGTTACGGCTCCGCAGGCCACCCGCCAGACATCCCTGGTGGCGCAGGCCTCAAGTTCGAGATCGAGCTCGTCTCGGTCGAGTAAATCTCACGGATCGTTCGGAACGCACGTTCCACCCGTGCATGATTGATCGTTGGCCGGATCGCAAGCGTGGCCGCAGGCGCCGCAGTTTTGAAAGTCGCTCGAGACGTCCATGCAGCCGACGCCCGCGCAGTAGTCTTCGCCAATGCTCGCGCATGCGCATTTTCCGGCGTTGCAAACGGCGTCACCCGCGAGACAAGCGTTGCCGCACGCGCCGCAGTTCGTCGGGTCCGAGTCCACCGCGACGCACACGCCGCTGCAGACGAGGTTTGGAGCGGTGCACCCGCCGTCTTGTTTGCTGGGATCTTGGTAGCCGTTGCCGTGGTCCGGAGCGGCGTCTTTCCCGCTGCCCGCGTTGACGCCCGTCCCGTGGACCCCTGGTCCATCGATCCCCGGGGCGCTAGCGTCGCCGCAGCCCGAAAGTACAAAAATGGCTGAAAATCCGAGGGAGGCGAGGGTCGAGAGGGGTCGATCCATGACGTCGTAAAAGGACATCTGCACTGCACGTGCCACCCATTAGGTGCGATTCGCCCTTACCCGCGCGACCTCGACGGATTACGAAGGACGCGTGCTGTTTCTCCCGCCGAAGCTGACGATCGCCGCGACGCCGTCGTCGCCAATCCCGACAGCGGATCCGCGTCCGCTCCTTTGGGTCACGGGGATCGTGCTCGGCATTCTCGTGCTCTGGGTCGCGTACGTTTTCTTCGCAGGCGACAAACGCGTGCAATCAGCGAGCGCGAAAACGAGCGGCGACGGAGCGAAGTAAGTCGGCGCGCGCCGGATGCGTCACGGGATCCGCCGACCCGACGACGAGAACGAGCGCATCGATGGTCGCCTTCGCACGCGTATCGAGCGCTTCATCGACGCCATGCGCGAGAACGGCGATGCGCCGCCACGTGGCAAGCTGCGCGGGCGCGCGACCTATCGAGGCGTACCAAGATGCCAGCTCGACGAGACCATCGAGCGCGGCACGTGCGTCGGTCGTGAGTGACGTTTCGATGTAGCGACGCATGTCGCTCTCGGCTTCTTCGCCGCGCCCGAGCGTCCACCGCGAGCGCGCACGGCCCGCAATGGCCGATGCGAGCGTCGGTACGTGCGTTAATGCTGTATTATACACGCGTTCTGCTTCGGCGACGTCGCCGGTCTTCGCGCGCAGCGCACCGAGACCGAGCCAACCCTCCGAGCACGTCGGGTCGAGCGACACGGCGTCGTTGTATTGCCGAAGCGCAACATCGTTCTCGGCGCGCGCCTCGTGCGCACGCGCGGACCGCACGAGCTCGTCACATGACGAAGCGCGCGCGATGCGCGGCAAGAACAAAAGCGCCGCGCAAAGAAACCACTTCCACATCTTTTGCTAGACGCTTTGAGCGTCCTCGATGGCTTCGGAGCGGCGCGGGCGTTTGTTGATCGAGAGGATTTGTTTGCGCACGCGGACGGCGTCGGGGGTGACCTCGACGAGCTCGTCGGCGTCGATCCATTCCATGGCCGTTTCGATCGTGAGGACCTTCGGCGGCGCGAGCAAGACGTTTTCGTCTTTGCCGTGGTTGCGCACGTTGGTGAGCTTCTTTTCTTTGCAAACGTTCACGTCGGTGTCGCTCGGGCGATTGTGCTCGCCGACGATCATGCCTTCGTAGACATCGACCCCCGTGCCGAGGAAGAACGTGCCGCGCGGCTGGAGGTGGTGAAGCGCGTAGGGCGTCGTGAAGCCGCTGCGATCGGAGACGATGGCGCCCGATTGCCGCTTCATCATCGTGCCGCCCCAGGGCTCCCAGCCGTCGAACATGGCGTTGAGCAAACCCGTGCCGCGTGTCGATGTGAGAAATTCGCCACGGAAGCCGATGAGCGCGCGCGAAGGCACGCGATATTCGAGACGCGCGCGGCCGTAGCCGGGGTTGTGCATCTTCGTCATGCGGCCGCGGCGCTCGCCGAGGCGCTCGGTGACGATGCCGATGAATTGATCGGGAACGTCGACGACGACGAGCTCCATCGGCTCGAAGACCGTGCCGTCTTCCTCTTTGGTGACGACCTCGGGGTTGCCGAGCTGCATCTCGTAGCCCTCGCGGCGCATCGTCTCGACGAGGATCGCCAGCTGGAGCTCGCCACGACCGAGAACGACGAACGTGTCAGGCGATTCTGTTTCTTCGACGCGGATGGCGAGGTTCTTCCGCGTCTCGCGCATCAAACGCTCGCGGAGGTGGCGGCTCGTCAAGAACTTCGAGGCTTTGGATTTTCCGGCGAAGGGCGACGAGTTGACACCCATGCGCATCTTGAGGGTCGGCTGTTCGACGTGAATGCGCGGGAGGGAGCGCGTTTCCCAGCCGGGCTCGGTGTCGGTGATGGTGTCGCCGACGTAAACGTCTTCGAGGCCCGCGATGCACACGATTTCGCCCGCGGTGGCTTCTTGCGTGGCGACGCGCTTCAGACCTTCGTAGGTCGAGAGCACTTTGATGGCGCCCTTCGATTGTTTCCCGTCGCCGAGGAGGCCAATGATTTGGTTCGCGCGCACCGTGCCGGCTACGACGCGGCCCACGGCGAGGCGCCCGGTGTAGTCGTCGTGGTCGAGGTTGCAGACGAGGATTTGAAGCGGCGCG
>JBBSFE010000065.1:0-36711 GCA_038239005.1 Polyangiales bacterium | reverse complement strand
GCCGAGCACCTCGATGAAGATGCCGCCTTTGACGATCGCGCCGTGGCGTGCTGCGCGCCCAACGGCGCCGAGAATCGCAAGCGGTGTTCCGGCAGCGATCCCGCACGCACCCGCAACGATGATGACCGAGATGGTCGAGCGCGCGTCGCGAGTGACGACGAATTAACTGCCGCCACCATCCGCCACCTGTCTGCGCGAAAAACGAGGCTCTCGTGCGATGATGGCGACGACTTGTACACGAAAACGTGCAGCACGATGTTCAGGGTTGGACGGAACTCGGCGCGTGTGTGCGTGTTAGTTATTCGTCGCGCGTCTGCTGCACTTCGCGTGTGGGACTCTTCTTGCGAAAAGAAACGTGGTGGTACACGCGAACCGCTCGCGGTGTCCAAACGCGGCTCTCGCTGCGCACGCGAGACGAGCTTGCCGCGCGGCTCTGCGCGACGTCGTACGAACGTTTCCTCGTCACGCGCGAAATGCTCGAGCGCGATTCCGAGTTCCGCCGCCTTGTCCGGGCCTATCTCAGCAACGGCAATGAAGGGTGGGTCTATTTCATCGTCGTCGACGATGAGGGATCGCGCCGGGTGAAGATCGGATTCTCGCGCAACGTGCAGCAGCGCCTAAAACACATCGAGGTTCACTCGGCGGGCACCGTCACGCTGCTTCGAAAGCTCAAGGGAACGCGCGAGGACGAGCGCGAATGGCACCGCAAGTTTTCGCATCTGCATCTGCGCCGCGAATGGTTTCGATGCACGGACGATCTTATCGCCGCGGTGCGAATGGCGCGAGACTCGGGATGACGAACGTTCCAACTACGAGCCCTAATCGTAAGGTCGTGCGTGCACAAAGTTGCGTCTCACCGTGCTGAGTTGGCTGCGCGCAGTGCCCGCACGTTACGACCGTGAAAAAAAACTTGCACCAATGGCCCTGTTTGCCGTGTGCATCGCGATACCGTCGTCTTTGGCCGAGGGCGATAAGTACATGCGTCGCGGCCATCCACAAATCCACAAATGTACGGCGATAGACGTGCCGTCGACCAGTGATGGGAAGGCGGCGCCCGCTCCGTTTGCCGACTTCGGAGAGGGTTTTCGGGAGTAGCTACGCCTACGCAACCCTCGCAGCGCACGCCACCATTTCGGCGACCGATGGTGGACCGCACTGACTGAAATGCCCGGGACTACCGAGTCACGGCGACAGCTCTGCCGCCAACGGCGCGGCTCGCCATGAGCATTGAAATAGCCTCGTCCTTCGCGCTTGGCGACAGGTGCATGTACTTCATCGTGATTGCAAGCGACTGATGTCGGGCGAGTTCCTGTATCGTTTTCGCGGGCACGCCGGCCATCGCGAGATGCGAACAAAACGTGTGGCGGTAGACGTGGAGTCGTCCCGTCATGGGAAGTCCAGCACGGCGCTCGGCGCGTTGGACCCAGATCTTGAGCAACTTCGGCGTGAGCTCCGAGCCGTCATCAGCGTAGAGCGCGCGCGGCCCACGCACGTGACGGATGGCCTTCAACGCTTCGAACAAGCGCTCCGTGCAGGGGATGGGCATCGCCAGCTCGCCCTTCACGACGTCGGCGAACTGCACTTTCCGTTTCCAGTAAACCGATCGAACCGGCGTAAAGCGCCCGTTCTTGAAATCGACGTCGGCGAGTTCAAGACCGACGATCTCTCCGCGGCGAAGACCGCCATCGCCACCGAGCAACACGGCGACGTAGACACGCGGGTCGACGAGCCGAGCGCCCTCGATCAGTCGTTCGTACGTCTCGTGATCGTAGTGCCCCGGAGTCTTCTGTGAATCGACCTTCGACATCTCGATCATGCACGGCATTGCCGTCAGTCCGGTTCGTTTGTGCCACCGGACGGCGATGCTGAGCATCGACGAGAGAACGCTCATCCGATTGTTCATCGTCTTCCGACTCTTCGTCCCGCGAAGCTTCACGACGCCTTTGCCGTCGACGGAGGGCGCAGTGTAGCCGCCTTTGATCCAGCGCGACTTGAGACCGGCCGTCACGTCGTCGGTGATCTCGTCAAGCCGCTTCCGCGCCAGAAACGGAAGCAAGTGGCAGCGCACGATCATCTCGAAAGTGTCCGTGCCGCTCTGCTTGTGGAGATTCGCGACGCAATGCTTCTCGAGCCACTCGGGCGCGAACACCGCAACCGTCATGCAGCGCGGCTTGTCGGCGGCCTCGCCCTCGGTGCGCACGACTTTTTTCTCGCTGAGGAGGAGCTCGGCTTGTCGACGGTCGCCCCACGCGTGCGCTTGCCGCTGCGAGCCCTCGAGGATCTTTCGGTCGCGCGCTTTCGATCCGTCCGCACGCCCGACGCGCACGTCCACCATCCATCGCCGCTTGTCGCCTCGGTAAGGGACAACTCGAACTGTCATGGTGGCGATTCTAGCACCGTCCGGGGCAATAGCGGGGCAACGGGGTGGACGAAGCGATGAAGTGGCTTATTTAAGCCTTATAATGGGTGGAGGCGCCGGGAATCGAACCCGGGTCCGAAAACGCTTTGCTTCTTACTTCTACGTGCGTGTCTGGCCGTTTAAATCGCTCCGGATTGCGCCGACCAGCGGGCTCTCTCCGAAGCTAGGCACCTGTTTGGTCTCGTCGTTCACCCGGTAACCCGATGAACGACCAGTCAGACTTGATGACGCCCTTCCCGAGGTGCTGACAGGCCTTCGAGTCGGACGGCTTTCAGTGCTGTTTAGGCAGCGAGAGCGATTGCGTTATCGTTCGCAATTGGGGTTTCCACAATTTTTACGTGGGTCATGGATGCCACGGCACGCTGTAAAAAGTTCGTCGTCTCCGTCGAAACCGATCGCCCCCGAGTGAGACTCGGAGTCCCTTCTACCAACAAACGTAGACCGACGTGCGAGCGCGTCAAGCCCGACGTCAAGGAAACGGGGAGGGGACGAACGCTGCGGCCGAGCCAAGCGTGAGCGCGAGCGCTGTGGATGTGCAGTCGGTCGTGGTCGTGCCGCTGGATTCGTCGAACTTGAAGTCGACGTCGAGCGAAGGACCGCTGCATGCGATGTCGACCGATTCGTCGGTGTCGAGCGATGCGACGCTCGCGATCGTCGTGAAGATTCTGAGGTCGTCGATCGTGACAGCGGCGTTGGTCGCGCACGCTCCATCGCCGCCAACTGCGAGAGGGCCTGCGCCGACCCACGCATTCGGTCCGTTCACGAGAGAGCCCGCGAGTGCGTGCGCGGCATCGCCGGCCGTCACGTCGCGTGCGTAGATCGTGACGCTTCGCGAATTCGAGAGCTGCGCCGAAAAATCGCTGCGCGCCGCAACATGCACGAGATGCGACGGCGCGAGCGGGTAGGGCGTCGTGCATTTCGAAGTCGTCGTGCTCGCGATGCAGAACACGAGCCCCGCGGAGCTGATGTCGAACGACCAACCGGGCTCGGTCATCGAACGGCCGCCGGTCCACACGATCGGTTTCAAGGCGGCGTCGGCGGGAGCGACATCGACGCGAACCCAAAGCTCGATCGTGAGCTCGCTGTTCGTAAGCTCGACGCTCGACGACGCCGTGGCGCACGCGCCGCCGGTTTGCAGGGCGTTTCCTGGCGTGCGTCCTCCATCGAAGCTCGCTTCGCTCGGTGCATCGATCGCGAAGGCATCACGAGCATCATGCGCGGCATCGGTCACGCCGCCATCGGTCGCGTCGCTGCCGCCGCCACATGCGACGAGCGCGAGCAAGACGAACGCTCGCATCACTTCGCCATCGGAACGGGGCGTGGCTCGGTCGGCATCGGATGCGGGTCATCCGGCTTCGGTTTCGGCGGGCCCGCGTTCATAGAAAGCTCCCCACGAAAACGGCGTCGGTCGAATTCAGCGAGAAGTCGATCGCGCCCGAGATCGAATAGACGTGCGTGCCGACGACCGGCGTCATGTGAACGTGACCGCGCGCGATCGGAAGCGATAGAGCGTCTTCCCATGCGCCGAGCGTCATGTCGGATGCGATGGGCGCTCGGCGAACGGTGCTGAGCTGCGCGGGCGAATCGTCGATGCCGCCGGCGATATACAAATAGCCGCCGTACACGAAGCTCGAATGCGTGCACACGCCGGCCGGAAGCGTCGTCATCGGCGTCCACGTGTCGATCGCTCCGCTCGGCTCGATGACGCCGCGATACACCTTCTTCGACATCGGCGGGTTCGACGTCGGCACTTGGTCGAGCCCGCCCGTGGCGAACACGTATCCCTGTGCGGACGCGATCGAGAAGTGCGTCATCGGGCCGGGCAATTTTCCGGCGTCGCTCCACGAGGTGATGGAGCCGTCGGAGCCGACGTCGGCGAAGATCATGTCGTCATGGACTACGTCGGCAAAGCCGCCGAGGATCCACATGCGCGAGCCCGACGCGAAAGATGCAGCATGCATGCGTTCTTCGTTCATCGGCGTAACGCGCTGCCATGCGCCGAGCGAGCCATCGGATTGAACGACCGACGTGTAGACCTGCGCGCTGTGACCCGCGCCGGTCATGCCGCCTGCGCCGACGATCACGCCGTTCACGTTCGCGCCCGTGAGGCCACCGACGGTTTGCGGAAACTTCGGGCCCGAGGTGAACGCGCCGAGCGTGCCGTCAGCCGCGATGGGCGCGATGTCGACGTCGTTGAGCTCGGTGTTCCCGTTGACGCCCGCAATCGCGACGATGAACGACGAGCCATCGCTCGCACGCGTGACGTACGTCACGTGGTGATTGCGCAGCCGTGATTTCGTGTCGCTCGTGGCCCACGAGAGCGTCCCGCACGCTTGGTCGGGCGTCGCCAAATCGCTCCAGCATGGAATTCCGGCTTCGGCCTCCGCGCTCGCGTCCGTTTGTCCTGGATCGCCGCCACCACCGCACGCCATCAAGAAAATGACGGCGCCCACTGCGCCTGCTCGCATGACACCGGAACTTTGCAACGTGGGTGCCACTGCCGGAACGCCCTAGAAACAGGGCGCTTCATCACCCACCGTTAGGTTGCTAACGAGCCTTCGGGCGGGAGCGTCCACGCGAGCTCGTCCGCGGTCTCCTTCAAGGGAACATCGGTCACGAGGGTGGCGAGTCGCTTGTAGAGCGCGACCTTGTCGCGATTGGGCGCGAGCTCGGCCGCGAGCCGCTCACGACCGCGCACCGTCGCGGGCCACGCCCGCCAGTCGTCGGGGATGGCTTCGACATGGATGTATTTTGCAAGTAGTGCCGCGGCGCTCTTGTCGCCGAAACCGGCGAGGCCGGGAATCCCGTCAGCCGTGTCGCCGACGAGCGCCAGCCAATCGGCAATGCTCTCCGGCCCGAACCCGCGGACTGCGCGCATCGCTTTTTCGTCGATGACTTTCTTGCGAATGCGATCGACGAGCACAACGCGTTCGCCGTTCAAGCACTGACCGAAGTCTTTGTCGGGCGACAAAATGCGGATCTGCTCGAAGTCGGCGGCGTACTTCACGCATCCGGTCGCGAGGGCGTCGTCGGTCTCCCATTCTTTCATCGACCACACGACGAGACCGAGCTTCTTCGCTTCGACCTCCACTTCGTCGAATTGCTCGCGAAGCTCTGGCAAGACGCCTTCGTCCGATTTGTAATCTGGAAACAAATCGTTTCGAAACGATCGAATCGGATTGTCGAACGCGATAGCCGCGTGCGTCGGCCTCTCTTGCGCGTCGCGGTGAAGCGACCTCATCGCGCGCACGAGCCCGGTCGTTGCTTTCTTGGGCCTATACGGCACGGGCGCGAAGTGCGCGCGGAACAGCTCGAACGTTCCATCGATGAGATGGAGGCGCTTCATGAGCCGAACGAAGAATTTGAACGACGGGCGGCGGGAGTGAGGCTCGGGAGGGTCCCATGCGGGTGAGCCGGCCTCTCCACACGAGGACGATTTGGGCTTGGCGGGGTATGTTCGTCTCTCGTGCGGAGGAAGTGGTTTCGCTCCGACCGCACCGTCGTTCGCTGATGTAACGGGTCTCCCCGGAAAATCATTCCGAACAATTTTTTCAAAATTCGAAGGCGAGACCGCCGCAAAAAGTGTTCGTTCCGACGCGCAAACCGGACGACGACCCGAAATTGTCGAGGTTCGCGAGCATCCATTCGCCGAAAATATACGTGTGGTTGATGCCGGTGGCTTCGTCGAGCGCGGTTGCCGAGCGGCGGTCGATCCAGTCGAGGTTGAGCGCTCCGCCGAGCATGATTTGCTCGCCGAGGGTGCCGCCGAACGCGTTGGAGGTTTTGCCGGTGACCGGATCGGTGTAGTTCGACGTGCCCGAGTCGGTGAACGAACGCCACAGCGTGTAGCCGATGCCGACCTTCACGTAAGGCACGACCGGCACGCGGAGCTCGCGCAGCAAAACATCGACGCGCAAGACGGCGACGGCGTACATCGGGAAGACTTCGAGGTTCGTGTTCTCCGCGGAGACGCCCGACCCATCGGCGAGCGGCGCGGGCGCGCTCATCTGCGTGTAGCCAAACGAGACGCCAGGACCGAGCGTGCCGAAGTGCGGAATGCGAAGCGCTTGAACGTCGAACTCCGCGGCCACGAGGAGGCGAGGCATGTTGCCGAAAATCGTGTGATACGGATTTCCGGTGACGCCGGGTTGGCTGTCGATGTTCGGCCAGTAAGGAGCGAAGCGAAGCTCGAACGCGAACCACTGCTTCGAGATGTGCTTGCGCGGAAAATCGCTGTCGTCGGCGCGTGCCATCGAAGGCACTGCCAAAGCCGCTGCGCACGCCGCGATCGTCGCGAGCCTTCGGCTCAACCTCGTATTCATCGAGTCGTCTTTCTCCTGCGAATCCAAATCATGAGTGCGACGCCGAGCATGAGCCCACCGCCTGCGCCGCCTGCGCCGGTTGCGAGCGCGCAGCCGCCGGCCTTGCCGCCTTGCTGGTTGTAGACGGTCCAAAAATCGTCGACGGGCGCAGGCGAGCCACACGTGGTGCTCGAGATCGGGCCCGTGTTGCCGAACTGATCGTACGCGTCGACTGCGACGGCGTATGCCGAGCCGTTGATCAAGCTTTGTATCGTCGCCGTGGCGCCGCCGGTGACCATGATGTGCGCGGCGGTGCTCGTGTCGATGGTTGCACAAATGCCGGCATCGCCTGCGCCGCTCGGCGCGGTGTAGATGTCGAAGCCAGCGACGTCGAGGTCGGCGGGCGGCGTCCACGAAACGACGAGCTCGGTGTTGCCGGGCGCAGCGACGAGATTGGTGACAGCGCCAGGACCCGTGAGCTTCACTTTGATCGGATACGCCGGCGACGCAGCCGAGGGGATCGTGCTTCCGATCGGCAGGAGCAAAAAGAACACGTTGATCGTGGCTTCACCCGCGGTGACGACGGAATTTCCAGCGTCGTCGGTCGACGTGCTCGAGGTCGATTGGAGGCTATTTTTGGCCGTCGCGCATGCGTTCGACGTTGCGACGCTGTACGTCTGCGGGGGTGGCGACGCGCCAATGTTGGAGAGCAAGTCTTCGACGCGCACGTGAACGGCGAACGGCGTCGATGGCACGATGGTGTCGGTGACGGGCCAGCAGTTGGTGACCGTCGTCGAGCAATCACCTTCGCCGGCCCACGCTTGCAGGTTGTAGGTCGTCGACGTGGTCGAAGTGAAATCGGCGATGGCGACGTTGAAGATGAACGATGTGTCGCCGCTGCAATCGCTGAAGCCGACGCCTTGGAACGAACCTTCGACCGTGCGAAGTGTCGCGGCGCTTTGATCGGGAAACACGCGCGCGATCGTCGTTGTGTCGATCGACACGGTCTCTGCGCGTGCGTGCGCTGCGATCGTGAGACCAAGGAGGCTCACGGAGAGCGGGAGGATGCCCAGCGCGCGGAGCTTCACTTTTTTCGCCTGCGTCGCAGTAGCACGATCGCGATGATGCCCGTGCCGGCGATGAACACCGGTGAGCCGCGCGAGCCGATGACTTCGACTGCGCAGAAGCCGCTCCCGCCGTCTTGGTTGTAGATCTTCCAGAAGTCGTTGATGGGCTTGGGCGTCGAGCAAACGACGTTCGAGATTTGTCCGGCGTTGCCGAACTGATCGAACGCGGCCACGGCGACGTCGTAGTCGACGCCGTTGGTGAGTCCGGTGAGCTTGCCGCTCGCGTTGGTGGTGCCGTTGATTTGCGTCGTGAGCGCGGTCGATGTGTCGATGGTTCCGCCCGTGGTGCCGCACGCGTTCGTCGTGGGCGGGACGTATTGCGAGTAGCAGCCCGCATCGGTATTGACGGGGTTTCCGGCGTCGTCGACGAAGATGGGGTTTCCGGCGTCGTCGAGAATCGGGATGCCTGCGTCGTCGAAGAGCTCGGTGCCGGGATCGGCGTCGGGGCACACGGTGATCGTGGCGCCGTCACTCACCGGGCCCGTGCCCGCGGGCGCTGCGTAGAGGTTATAGCCGATGATCGTGGTGTCACCGGCGGGCGGGATCCAGTCGAGGATCAAGAGGCCATCGCCCGAGCCCGCTGTCACGCTGCTGCACGCACCAGGGCCCGAGAGCTTCACTTTCACGGGATACGCGGTCGACGAGATGCTTGGCGTCGCTGATCCGTTCGGGAAAAACATGAAGTAGATGTTGACCGTCGACTCGCCTGCGGTGGTCGAGCTCACGCCCGCGTCGTCGGTGACGACGACCGTGCTCGCCGATTGCGCGCTCGTGCACACCGACGAGGTCGACGACGAATAGCTTTGCGCGGGCGGGATCACGCCGAGCTGGCCGACGATGTCTTGCGCGCGAATGCGGACGCTCATCACCGCTTGCGCGGGTTGGCTCGGGGCGACGGGCCAACATGTTCCAGTCGATGCGTTGTTCGTTGCGCCGGCTTGCGTGCAATCGGCGGTGCCTGCCCAGATTTCGAACGTGACGGTGGCGTCGGGCAAACCGGTGACGGTCACCGGGATGACGAGCACGGTGTCATCGGAGCAATCGCGAAAGCCAATGCCTTGGTAGGTGGTGTCGACGATGCAGCCGGCCGTGCTCGCTTCGGCGGAACCTGCGCCGCGACCCGGGCATTCGTAGAGTGAGCCGTCTGCGTTTTGGCGCTGCACAGCCACGGTGTTGACCGTGACTGCGCTGACCGCCGCGCGGGCGCTAGGCGCCTCGGCGACCACCGCAAAAGCGGCGCTAGCGATCGCGAGCCAAAGAGGACGCATCGGACTCTTCAGAGCATAGCGCGTGCCACACGGAAACGCGCCGTTCTCGAGGGATTTCCGAACGGGGCCCCGTCAACTTGGCATGTGCACGCGTGATGCACGACGGCGAGTGACAAGTTGACAGTCGCTGATCATAATCCGCGTGCGCCATGTACCTCATCGCCGCTCACGAAGGCCGACCCGGGGACGATCCCATCTTCGCGCTCAACAAGGAGGCCACCGAGCGACGTTCGCGCGGTGAAACGATCGTGAACGCCACGGTCGGTGCGCTCCTCGACGACTCGGGAAAGCTCGCCGTTCTGCCGACGGCAGCGCGTGCGGTGCACGATGTCCCGCCTGGCGAGTGGGCCGCGTACGCGCCCATTTCGGGTTTGCCGGAATATCTACGCGCCGTCGAAGACGATTTGCTCGGGCGCCACCCCACGCTTCGCGCATGCGCGGTGAGCGCAGCAACACCCGGTGGAAGTGGAGCGCTTCATCACGCGATCAAGAATTTCATCGAGCCGGGCCAAGCGCTCGTCACGACGAGCTTCTATTGGGGTCCGTATCAAACGCTCGCCGACGAAGCCGATCGCCGCGTTGTCACGTTCGAGATGTTCGCGGGCAAAGCGTTCAACGTCGAAGGTTTCGACAAGGCGCTCGGCGCAACGCTCGCCGAGCACAAGCGCGCGCTGATTTTCTTGAACGACCCATGCCACAACCCGACGGGCTACTCGATGACCGACGACGAGTGGACGGGCGTCATCGACTGCGTTCGCAAGCACGGCGAAAAAGCGCCCGTCACGTTGCTCGTCGATGTCGCGTACGCCGACTACGGCGCAAAAGATTTCCGCGCATCGCTCGGCCGCTTCGAACGCATGCTCGATCGCGCGCAGCTCGTGTTCGCCTACAGCGCGAGCAAGGCGTTCACGCATTATGGTTTGCGCGTCGGCGCGATCGTCGCGTGCGTCCCTGACAAAACCGAGCGCGCCCAAATCGACGCAGCCTTCGGCTACTCGTGCCGCGGCACGTGGTCGAACTGCGTTCGCGGCGGCCAACGCGCAGTGACGCGCTTGCTCACCGACCCCGAGCTTTCGGTCGCGGTAAAAAAAGAACGCGAAGATTTGAAAGACCTCCTCCTCTCGCGCGTAGCCGTATTCAACACGCGCGCAAAAGAAGCCAACCTCCGCTACCCCACCTACGAAGGCGGCTTCTTCGTCACGGTCTTCTGCGACGACGGCCCCCGCGAAGCCGCCCGCATGCGCGAAATGGGCGTCTACGTCGTCCCCCAAAAACGCGCCGTCCGCGTCGCTCTCTGCGGCGTCAGCACCCCCGAAATCCCGCGCCTCGTCGAAGCCCTCTTCCCTCTGGGGCAAAAGTAAACGGGGAGTCAGTCGAGGGCGTGAAAGAACGCAAGGAGCTCGTCGTGCCGGGCCTGCGCGTCGGCGCGGCCTAGTGCGATGAGCTCGCGGGCGAAGCGGCCGTCGAAGAGCACGTACGAGAGGAGATCGGATTCGTTCTTGTCGCCGTCGGTCGATGCGAGACGGCGGATGAGGCGGCCCGTGAGGCCGGTGATTTCGCGCGAGTGTGTTCGTACGAACTCGGACGCGAGGTGGCCGATGTCTTGCGACGCGCGAACGAGAAGCGCGCGCATCGGGCGGAGGCCGTGACCGCGTTTGTGACCGAGTGCGGCGTTGAGCTTGTCGACGAAGTCGGCGCCGTACGCGCGGACGCCGGCGTCGAGAATTTTGTTCACGCTCTCGAGGCGAGCGAGATCGGTGTCGATACGATCGAGCAGCAGCGCGTTGAGCGTTTTGCCGAGCAAAAATAGCGGCCCCGGAAACGCTTCTTCGATCGCCGGAATCACGGGCTCCGGCACGGGCGAAACGAATCGCGGATTGATCACGAGCACCGCATCGGCGCCGAGCCGCCGCGCGGGCGAGAGCGGAACGTTTTGACGAAGCCCGCCGTCGCAGTGAAACTCGCCATCGATGCGCACCGAGCGAAACAAAATCGGAATCGCGGCCGACGCGAGCGCGTGATGCATGCGCAGCTTCACCGCGCGCGGCTCGATCGTCGGGTCCGTGCTCCACGGTGGAAGCTTTCCGTCGGGTGTTTGCACGAAAACCGTCGTGCGGCCGCTTTGTACGTGCGTCGTCGAGACGGTCACCGCGCTCAAGAAACCCTTCGCGAGATTCTCGTCGATGCGCTCGAAGGGAATCGACTCGCGCACGACGTCCTCGATCCCCGTTGGGTCGAGCACACCCGACTCGCGCGACGGCTGGTCCCCCGCGCGAAGTCGCAACGCAGACAGCACGCCGCGCACGTCCGTCTTCACGAGCGAGTCGAGCTCGAGCCCGTGCCACACATCGAGCATGCGCTGCACCGCGCCGGGCCCCTCGTGCGCCCACGCCGCGAGACCGCACGCGTTGAGCGCGCCGACGCTCGTGCCGCACAAGATGTCGAACCGAATCTCGCGCTTCAGCTCCCGCGCCACGCTCTCGAGCACGTGTTGAACGACGCCGACTTCGTAAGCGCCACGCGCCGCGCCACCGGCCAGGACGAGTGCGACCTTCTTGGGCACGATGGAAGTGTAACCGAAGATCCGGCTGGTTAGATTCGCTCGAGCGCGATGCCGGGATCGAGGCGTCGCAGGTCGTCAACGTCACTCGTTACCACCACGGCGTTCTCGCGACGCGCGACGAGGACGACGGACGCACGGCTTTCGAGCGCCTCGCGAACGAGTGCGCGCATCCGCGGCTGCCCACGATCGAACGCGATGATGGCGCCTGCGTCTAGGACGACCGCGCGAGGACGGGCTTTCCCCATGTCGTCGCTGCCTTGCTCGGCTTGCCGTGCGCTTCGTCCATCGCGTCGAGTATCGCTGCGAGCTCGTCGCGTCGAAGTTTTTCGTCGACGGCCTCGCTGACAAAGGAGCTCAGTGACTTCGCGCGCCCAGCGGCAACCTCTTTCTTCGCCAGCCGCAGGACGTCGGCCGGCATGTGGCTTGGGTCAGTTACAAGAGATCTCGGTCCCCGCGACCTTGCACGCGCCTTTGCATGTCTGCGTCGCCGCCATCACGTGGCTCCGGCATCGCAGGAGTTGTTTGCCGTCCACCGAGCAGGCCGCTTCGTCTTCGTTGCCGCACGTGTCGCCGGCTTGCGCGATGGTGGTGTCGCACTTGGGGACGCCGGTCGTTGCATCGCACGCTTTGGCGCCGCGGCACTTGGCGTCCTCGGACATCGAGCCGCTCTTGCACTTGAGGAGCACCGCTTTGTCGCCCGAGCACGCAGCGCTTCCTTCGGTTGCGCACGGCATGCCGACGTCGGCGACGGAGTCGTCGCAGCTGACTTTTTGTTTTTGCGACGAACAACCCCTCGGGCCAGGACACTTACCCGCGAGCTTCCACTTCTTGCCGTTGCATCTGACGACGCTCACCTTGTCGGGCCCGCACTCGTAGTCGTGTTGGGCGACGTCGCAGGGCTCGCCGTCGGCGTAGGTGTCGTTGTCGCACGAGACATCGTTGCCAGCGGACTTGCAGCCGCTCGGGCCTCGACACGTGAGCTTCGCCCACTTGCTATCGACACAGACGAGCGAATCGCGCTCGTCCGCGCAGACTTGCTGATTCTCTTTTTTGCAGCTCTCGCCGGCCACGGGTTTCGTGCACGCGGCGAGCGAAAGCATCGCGAGGAGCAACCGCATGGTCATCGGCCGCGAAGCCTACACCACGACTTGACGATTCATTATAAAAGAATAAACGTCATTATAGTGAAACATTCTTCTTTAGCAATCGCCCTTTTGCTCATCGCGCCGGCGGCTTTTGCGGCCGAGGAGCCTCCGCTGGCGGCTTTTCACAACGGCCTCTTCTACGTGCGCGACAAGACCGACACGTTTCGACTCTACGTGCAGGGTCGCGTGCACGTCGATGCCATCGGATGGCTCGGGCCTGGGCTCACGAGCGGGGATCCTTCGACCACGCTGAAGCCGACGTTCTTCTTGCGCCGCGCGCGCCCCGAAATCGGCGGCGAGTTTTTTCACGATTGGCAGTGGCAGCTCTCGATCGACCTCGCGCCTTCGACGGCGGACAACCAAACGGGCAAAACCGATTCGCTCAATTGCGCCGTGAGCGCAGCGACCGGCGCGGAGATGTGCACGCCACAAACGAATCCCGTGCAGGCCCCGCTGCAAAAGCCCGCGCCCACCGATGCGTTCATCAACTTCGGTCCATCGCCTTGGTTCAACGTTCAGGTGGGTCAGTTTCTTTTGCCGTTCTCGATGGAGAATCGCATCAGCGACAACACGACTCCGTTCGTCGAGCGATCGCTTGCCGTTCGCAACCTCGGTGCGCCACTGACGCGCGACATCGGCGTGATGGTCTGGGGCGAGGCGCCGAACAAACGCATCTACTACTCCGCAGGCATCTACAACGGCGACGGCCCCAATCGTCCGAACGCCGATACGTCGTTCGATTTCGTCACGCGCGTATTCGTGCGCCCCTTCGCAACCAAGTCGGCGCTGCAAGTGGGCATCTCTGCGCGCTACGGCCAGCGCGATGCGAAGCTCGTCGGGTACGACGCACCCACGCTCACGACACAAGGCGGCTTTGCGTTTTGGCGGCCAACGTACAAAGACTCCACGGGCGCGCTCGTTCACGTCATACCGCAGGGTGATCAGAGCGCCCTCGGTCTTGACGCCTACGTTCCGTGGGGCCCGATCGACGTCGCCGGCGAATTCATCTACGCGTCCACGTCGACACGCGAGGCCGTCGATGGCTATCAGCTCGCGAACGTCACGCCGCGTGCGGGCGCGCTCTTCGGCTACTCGTATTACGTGCAGCTCGGCGCGTGGCTACTCGGTACGCGTGACATCATCGGATCACCGAGCGCCGGCAAACCGCTCCACGCCGATTTGCGCGCGCCATCACTTCCCGCGCGGCATGGGCTGCAAGCGGTCGTGAAATTCGAACAAGTGGCGCTCACGTATCACGGCGCATCGCGCGCCGGCTCGGCAGACAAGAACACACCCGGCGGCCCCGTCGACGTTCACGCGAGCACCATCGGCATCAACTATTGGGCAACGCGTCACCTGCGCGTCGCGCTCGATTGGGCTGCGTATCTACTGCCGCAGAACCGCGTGCTCCACGAAATCAGCTCGCGCGTTGGGGTTCAGTTTTGAGCCGCTCCGCTAGCTCGCCACTCCGATCGAGTGCGTGGAGCTCGTCGAAGCCGCCGATGGGCTCACCCTTGATGAAAATTTGCGGCACCGTGCGCATGTGCGTGACGGACACCAGCCAGTCCCGCTTGGCGTGGTCGCCGGTGACGTCGATTTCTTCGTACGGGATACCGCGTTTTTGCAGCAGAGCTTTCGCCCGCACGCAGTACCCGCAGTGGGTGGTGGTGTAGACCTGGACGTCGCTCACGTTGATATCGTGGCAATGGTATCGTCGAACGCAATGCCTGAGCAGACGATTCACCTCGAGAAATACGCTCCCGATGCGAAGGCGCTGGTCGCAGGCGCACAAAGTCTCGCCGACGAACGCAAGCATCCACAAGTCGAGCCCATCCATTTGCTCGCGCGCGCGCTCGATCGCGATCGCGGCGTCGCCGAAGTGTTTCGCAAGGCAGGCGCCGAGCCGCGTGATGTCGCCGTCGAGGCCGAGTCGGCACTCGGGCGGCTCTCGAAGTCGAGTGGCGGGCTCGCGTATTTGTCGTCCGCGATGCTGGATTTGCTCGCACGCGCCGAGCGTGAAGCGAGCGGTGGCACCGTGGGCGTCGAGCAATTGCTCAACGCTCTCTCTCAAGAAATTCGTGGCGCGGCGGCGATCGTTCTTCAAGCGTTCGCGCTCGGTCCCGGTTCGTTTCGTCCACACATGGCAGCGCTCAAAAGCGTCCCGCGTGAGGCCTCTTACGATTCCGCGTCGGCAGATCCAGCGACGCGCTTCACCCAAGATTTGATCGCGCGCGCAAAAGCCGACGGGTTCGGCCCCATCATCGGCCGCGACATCGAGATGCGACGCCTTCTGCAGATTCTCGAGCGCCACCAGAAGAATCACCCGCTCTTGGTGGGTGAGCCGGGTGTTGGCAAGAGCACGATCGTCGGCGCGCTTGCATCGCGCATCGCAGCCGGTGACGTGCCCGCGAACCTCGCGAACATCGCTCTCGTCGAGCTCGAGGTCGGCGCGCTCAACGCAGGCGCGAAGCTCCGCGGCGAAATCGAAGAGCGTCTCAAGCAAACGCTCTCGTCGATCAAAAGCGCGCCCGGCATCAAAGAGACCGTCCTCTACGTCAACGGAATCGACTCGCTCCTCGGCCAAGGCAACATGGGCGGCGTCGGCGACATGCTGAAGCCGCTCCTCGCGCGCGGCGAAGTTCGCCTCCTAGGCACGACCACGCCCGAAGGCCTCCGCAAGATCCACGACAAGGATCCCGCGCTCCTGCGCCGCTTCACCGTGCTCACGATCGACGCGCCCACGCCCGATCAGGCCATCGAAGTCTTGCGCGGCATCGCAACGCGGTTCGAAAAACATCACAACGTGCGGATTGGCGATCCGGCGATCGTCGCTTCGGTGCGACTCGCGAAGCGCTACGTGCAAGACCGCGCCCTCCCCGATTCCGCCATCGATTTGCTCGACGAAGCCGCCGCGCGTAAACGCGTCGAGATCGACGGCGTCCCCGCCGATGTCGACAACGCCATTCGCCGACTCGCATCGCTCAAAGCGCAACGCGCATCGCTCGTCGACGACGCCGATGCGATGAGCACGAAGACCCGCGATCGACTCGACAAAGAAATCGCAGAGCTCGAGCCGCGTGTCAGCGAGCTGCGCGCGAAGATCGATTCCCGCCGCGGCGCGCTCGCCGCACAATCGAGCCTTCGCGAAGAATACGAACGCCTCGGTCGCGAGCTCGAAGAAGCGCGCAAAACGCAGACGTTCGCGAAGCTCGGCGAGCTCGAGCACGTCACCATTCCCGACGTGAAGCGCCGCCTCGATGCAGCCGAAGCCGCGATCGCCAAAGAAGGCGTCGTCGCGATGCCCAACATCGTCGGCGAAGAAGACGTCGCGCAGGTCCTCGGCGATTGGACAGGCATCCAAGTCGCAAAAATGCTCGAGAGCGAAGCCGACAAGCTCCTCAAAATGGAAGAGCGCCTCGCCAAACGCGTCGTCGGCCAAGACGAAGCCGTTCGCTCGGTGTCACGCGCGGTGCGTCGTGGGCGCGTGGGTTTGCGCGATCCCGGTCGCCCGATCGGCTCGTTCTTGTATCTCGGCCCGAGCGGCGTCGGCAAAACCGAGCTCGCGAAAGCGCTCGCAGAATTCTTGTTCGACGACGAGCAATCGCTCACGCGCCTCGACATGAGCGAGTTCATGGAAAAACACATGGCGCAGCGTCTCGTCGGCGCGCCACCCGGCTACGTGGACAGCGAAGAAGGCGGATTCCTCACCGAGGCCGTGCGCCGCCGGCCGTACAGCGTGCTCCTCTTCGACGAAGTCGAGAAAGCCCACGCCGACGTCTTCAACTTGCTCCTTCAAGTCCTCGACGACGGCCGACTCACGGACGGTCGCGGCCGCACCGCCGATTTTTCGAACACCGTCGTCATCATGACGAGCAACATCGGCTCGCAGCGCATCCTCGAGACCGACGTGAAAATGTTCGAGACCGCGGAAGGCCAAGAAGCGCTCCGCGACGTCTTGCGTGACGAGCTCCGCAATTTCCTCCGCCCCGAGTTCTTGAATCGCATCGACGACATCGTCATCTTCCGGCCGCTCTCGAAGAAAGATCTTCGCGGCATCGTGGACATCCAGCTGCGTCGACTCGAAAAGCTCGTCGCCGACCGCGAGCTCAAGCTCGACCTCACCGAGGCCGCGAAGAACGCGCTCGTCGAAATCTCGTACGAGCCCGCATTTGGCGCACGCCCGCTCAAGCGCGCCATCTTGAAGAAGCTACAAGACCCGCTCGCCGAAGAAATTCTCGCAGGCGGCTACGCCACTGGCGCGAGCGTGAAGGTCGACGTCAAAGACGGCGAGTTCGTGTTCGCAAAGACGTGATGCGACCTCCATGAGCGGCGACCAGCTCATGTGGAAGACGCCGCGACACATCTTCGTGCGGCGCGACAACGTCGTCGTGCAGATTCGTGGCGAAGCGCACAGCGTCGAAGCGTTCGACGCACAAGAGATAGGGATACGTCTCGCGCGCCTGCAGCTTCGCACGGGTCTGCTCGGTGCGCTCTTGATCGTCGAAGAAGGCGCGCCTCCGCCGACGGGTGAGCTCGCGAAGCGCCAGCGCCAGGTCGTGCAAATGTTCGCAGCCGATGAGCGCATCTTCGTGTGTCTCGTGCTCGAAGGAAGCGGCGTCGGCGTCACGCTCAAACGTGCGCTCGCGCGAAGCGTCTTCAACGGTCCGCGCCGACACATTTGCGGGCAGGTTCGCGAGGGCGGGCGATGGCTCACGACGCAGCTCGGCGAACCCGAGAAGCTCGAGGAGCTCATCGCGTACGTGGAGTCGCTCCGCTGGTGACGCGCGAGACGTGGTTCGTCTACGTCGCGCGTTGCGCAGACGGCTCGATCTACACGGGCATCGCGCGCGACGTGAAAACCCGCATCGCGCAGCACGATGCCGGCAAGGGTGCGCGCTACACGCGAGGCCGCGGGCCGCTCACCGTGCGGGCGACGCATCGCTGTACGACGAAGGGGCGCGCGCTTCGACTCGAGCTCTTGGTGAAGAGCCTGCCAAAGCCGAAGAAAGAAGAGCTCACGCAGACGCGGCTCGGCGCGCTGGCGAAAACGCTCAAGAAAAAAAAGCAGTGACCGCATCGACGACCGCGCCTGGCGTGTCCACGTGCGCGAAGTGCGACGTCTGCTCGATCCACACGAGCTGCGCCGCGGGAATGAGCCTCGCGAGGTACTCGGCGTTGCGCGGCGACACGAGCGGATCGGTCGCCCCATAAAGCAGCATGAGCGGGATCGGAAATTCTCTCTTGGCGATCTCGCGCGCCAGCATTTCGAAGCCCGACGGCGCGAGCGTCTCCTTCAAGTAACGCGCGAACGCATCGAGCCCATCGGCCGTGCGAAGCGGCGCGGCGTACTCCTCGGCCTCCTCGAGCGATTTGAGCGACTCGTCGTAGTAGTGCACGTTCTTGTGCGTCCACCGCCTGCCATCCTTGCCGACGAGCGCGCGAAGCAGCGCATGTGAGCCGGGCATCGAGAGTGCCGCGCCGAGCGCGCGATATCGAAAATCAGGTGACGCCGGCGAATGGATGTCGACGAGCTTCGAGAACGCTTTGGGCTCTCTCATTGCGTGCATCATGCACAGAAAGCCGCCGAGCGAGTTGCCCACGGCGCCGCACCCTTCGATGCCGAGAGCGCGCTGGTATTCGCCGATCCATTCCGCGAGCGCGGGCGCGCCATACGATTGCGCGCGAGGTTTGTCGGTTCTGCCCGCGCCGGGCAAATCAGGCGCGATCACACGAAAACGCGCACCAAGAGCGCCGTAGACGTAGCGCCACGAGTAGCTCGTCGTCATGAGCCCGTGGATGAGAAGGAGCGGTGGCCCGTCGCCGATTTCGCGATGGAATACCTTCATCGATCCGAATGGTCGCGAGATCATGTTCGTTTCGACGGCGCGCGTCTTGTCGAGATCGTGCGCGAGACGCGGATGCTCGGGGAGCTCTTCGAAGCGCCCGCGTCGAAAAGGAACCATCAGTGTTGCGCCGTGGGCGGATCGCCCGTCGCGCGACGGAGAGCGCCACGCGCCACGAGCAGGTCGTAGGTCGAAGTTTGCAGTTGGGCGCGCGCTTGCGTGAGGAGGTTCTCCGCGTCGACGACGTCGAACGACGTGGTGGTGTTGGCCTCGTAGCGTTTGTTGACGAGACGATAGTGTTCTTCCGCGGCCGAGACTGCAGCGCGTGCGACCTGCATGCCCTCGGTTGCCGTGCCGACATTCAGGAACGCCTCGCGCACTTCGAGGCGAAGCTGATCTTCGAGCTTGGTTCGGAGATCGTTCGCTTGCCTCATGCCCGCGTTGGCGGCGCGAACGCCCGCGATCGACGAACCCCAATCCCAGATGTCCCACGAGAGCGAGCCGCCGACGAATGCGGCGTCGACCTGCGCGAACTGGGAGCCTTCCTGGTGCTGATAGCTCGCGATGAGGTTCACTTGCGGCGCCATCTTGTACCACGCGAGGCGTACGCCGCTCTTCGCTTGATCGAGCTGTGCTGCGACTTGTTTGAGCTCCACGCGATCGCTGAGCGCCTTCGATTCCGCGCGCTCGAGCGTGATGTCGGTACGCAAATCCGGCTCGCCATCGAGCGGTACTGCATCGATCGCGGCCGACGGCGACATGCCCATCAGCACGGCAAGCCTCGATCGTGCGAGCGACACTTGCGCGCGCGATTGAATGACGCGCTGCTTCGCATTCGCGAGCGCGAGCTCGGCGCGAAGGACGTCGTCGCGGCTGACGACGCCTTGGTCGTGAAATGAATCGGCCTGTTTGAGCTGCAGCGTGAGCTGATCGGTCGACGACACGGCGACTTCGGCGAGGCGCTCTGCTTGGAGCAACCGGTAATAGCCTTCGCCGACGCGGTAGCCGACATCGCGCCGCATCGTGTCGCGTTTGATCGCTGCGACGTCGACGCCGTAGTCCTTCACGCGATACTGCTCGTAGATGACGAAGAGCCCCGTGAGCGGCTGAATCGCCGAGGCGGTGAAGCTCCACGTGAACGCGTCACGCACCTGAAAGGCCTGAGCGCCGAAGTTGATCGCGAATGGCGAATTCCACTGCTGCACGGAGGCGTCGAGGTGAACCCTCGGCCCGAAATTACCGCCGGCTTCCCAGCGCCCAGCCGTTGCGGCGTCGTGCTCGTCGACGGCGAGGCGCACATCGGGATTGGCCCGGAGCGCTTCGGTGACGCAATCCTCGAGCCGCATCTTTCGCGGTGCCCCGAGCTCTTGGGCCTCCACGGCTCCACTCCACGAAACAATCGCGATCACCCCCGTGACGACGAAACGGCGCATGATGACCTCTAGATTCAGGAAGTGATAGCAGCTATACATTCCGTGAATCAATATTCACCATGGCCCACGTAGCGAAAACCGCCGCTCTCCGCGAGGCTCACAGGCGCGAGCCGAGCCTTCGAGCGCGCCTGCGTGTCGCCACGCAAGACTCGATCCTCGATGCAGCCGAGCAATCGCTCGTCGAGGAAGGTGTCGAAGGCGCGAGCTTGCAGGCGATCGCACGCCGCGCGGGCGTCGCGGTTGGCACCATCTACAACTACTTTCCCGATCGCCAAGAGCTCTTCCGCGCGTTGTTCCAAACGCGTCGCGCCGAATTGCTCGCCGCGCTCGACGCCGCCATGAAGGAGAACGCACGCGCGCCCTTCGTGAAGCAGCTCGAACATTTTGCGACCACGGTCCTTGCACATTGCGAACGCCGTCGCGATTTCATGCGTGTGGCGATTTCGTCGGAGCCGCTACGCCTTCAGATGATGATCGACAAAGCGGGGCGCTTTCGCCCCGTCGCCGACGAGCTACGCATGCGCGTCGAGCACATCATGCGCGTGGGCGTGCGCGAAAAACGCGTGCGAGAGGCCGAGGTCACCTTGCTCGCGTCAGTGTTCACGAGCATCATTCGCGGCGCCCTGCTCGCCAGCCTTTCGCTCTCCGCGAGCCTCGGTGAGCGCAAAGTGGCGCTCGCATCGACGGCACCACGCATCGTCGAGATTTTCTGTCACGGAGGAGTGTCGAGATCATGACAGCCGTCGCTGAAGCATCTGCAGCCGAACAACCGAAGAAGAAGAGCACTCGCGCGTACGCGATTTTGGGCGGCGTGGTGGTCGTCGGGCTCGCGCTCTACGCGGGCTATCGCGCCGTCACCGCGAACAAAGAGTCCACGGACGACGCGCAAGTCGCGACCGACATGGTCCCGCTCGCCGCGCGCGTTTCCGGAACGATCGTCGCGCTTCCGGTGACCGACAACCAAGTCGTGAAGAAGGGCGATCTCCTCGCCGAAATCGATCCCACCGATTACCAGAGCCACCAAAAACAGGCGCAAGCCGAGCTCGCCGCGGCCAAGGCGCAGGCTGACGCGGCCGACGCGCAAGTGCTCATCGTCGAATCGAGCTCGAAGGGCGGGCTCTCCTCCGCGCGCGCAGCGCTCTCGGGTACGGGTGCATCGGTGCTTGGTGCGAGCGCGCAGATTGCTGCGGCGCAAGCGTCGCTCGATCGCGCCAAGGCAGACGGCGCCAAAGCCGAAACGGATTTGTCGCGTGCGCAGGCGCTCCGAAAGGACGACGCCATTCCGCAAGCGCAGCTCGACACCGCGCAAGCGTCGGCACTCTCGGCGCGCGCTGCGGTCGCGCAGGCGCAAGCACAGCTCGCGAGCTCACAAGAAGCGCGCGCGACCGCGCAGACGCGCGTCGCCGAAGCGCAGGGTCGCGTCGAGCAAAGCACGCCGGTCGACGCGCAGCTCGCCGTCGCACGCGCGAACGCATCACTCTCGCACGCGCGCGCAGATAGCGCGCAGGCTGCGCTCGATCTCGCAACGCAGCAGCTCACCAACACGCGTATCGTCGCCCCGTTCGACGGACACGTGTCGAGGCTCGCCGTCCACGTCGGTCAGCTCGTCGCGATGAACCAAATCGTGACGATGGTTCTCCCGAACGCAACGTACGTGCTCGCCAACTTCAAAGAGACCCAAGTCGGCGACATGCGCCCGGGCCAAACCGCGAACATCACCATCGACGCCATACCCGGCCGCACGCTCCACGCAAAAGTCGAAAGCATCTCCTACGGCACCGGTGCGCAGTTCTCTTTGCTCCCGCCCGACAACGCCTCCGGCAACTTCGTGAAAGTCGTCCAACGCGTCCCCGTGAAGCTCACGTGGGTCGACGCTCCCGCCGACCTTCCACTGCAAGCCGGGCTCTCCGTCGACGTCACGGTCCTCACCAAATAGGTCTAGTCGTGTTAACAAGGTTTTAGACCCTCTCTCCTCTTATGGCGCCTTGGCGCCTTGGCGGCTATCTTCGGTCGCGGAAATTGGGCGCCAATGTAGGTTAGGGTGTGGTAATGAGCGTGCATGCGCTCAATTGTGGTTTTCGCCGTTGCACTGGTTTTGGCCGGGTGCGCTTTGGACGGGACGGACAGCTCGGACGACGAAGTGAGGTCGACCAAGGTGTGTTCCACGCAGCACACCGGTGACTCCGCGGACGGAGACTCGCTGACCATCTGCGACAAGGCGTTCACGACAATGCCGTTCGTGCGGCCGCCCGCTGACAAAGTTTCGAAGACCGTGTCGACGATCTACGTCGGCATCTCCGACATGACGGAGGGCGGGCGCTTCGTTACGCGCGAAGGCGATTCGTATGCGCTCGCTGATTCGAGCGGCAAAGTCATCTCGCTGAACGGTTCGTCATCGAACGCGATCGTGAAATCGCTCCGCATGCCGTCGAACCGCAACCTCTACATGATCTATCGCGTGCAAGGAGAGATCGGCACAGGCACCGACCCGATCTTCAACACGACGATTCCAGTCATCAAAGCCACGAGCGCGAAGCCCGTCATCTTGATCGAGGGCAAAGTCATCGACACGGCGCAAACGTTCGGCGCGTGGGAAGGCACCGTCGCCGCGCGCAAGAGCGACACATCGTTCGATCCGGACAAGCGCGTGAAGATTCGCGTGAGCTTCACCTCCGCCGGCGGCACAGCTGCGCACTTCGCCGAATGGGGCGGTGGCAAATCGCTCAGCGACGGCGACTCGTACACGGTCAAAGGCACCATCGAAAACTTCTCGACGTTCGTACGCGCCGATGACGGCACGTGCATGCCATCGCTCGCGTCGCTCGGGGCAAGCAGCCCGTTCGCGGGCGCCGCCTCGGGCGCTCTCCAACTTCAGCGCATCGGCGGAATGCATTTCCCCGGCGACGACGAGCACGTCCTCACCATGCCCGCCGGCGCCAAAGGTTGGAGCCTCACCGCGATGGGCTCCTTCGGCCGATTTTTGCCGGCGGATCTCATCTCGACCAAACCGGGCACCGGTCAGATGACGCCGCACGGCACGCCATCGGGCGCGGGCATCGAGCTCACCGCCGTCACGTCCGGCGGCGGCGGCTGCAAGTAGCAAAAGAGAGAGCGAGCGCGCGAATCAATCCGTGTTGATCGCCCAACCGCACTCTGAATTCATGAGCAGGGTGACCATCGCGTCATCGGATGGCGGGAGCTGCGGATATGAAAACGTCTTCGTGACGACCGCGTTGACCGCGCACGAGCATGTGCGAAATCCGCCGATGCCAAGGGACATATCGGGGACGCAAAGCACGCCGTATTTGTTCTTGTCGACGCAGCGCGTGTACGTGACTGTCCAGAGATCTGCGTTGTCGTCCGAGATCGAAGTTTTCCCGCACGTGTGGGGGCCGTCGCACGCGGCAATCGCAACGACGCTCGAAACCACCAGAAGAGAGAGAACAGTTCGCATTTACTGAATCTCCGGCGCCCCGTCTTCGTCCTCGTCTCGGGCCTCGTGCAAGGTGGGCAAATCAAAGAGCTCCTTTAACATTGCCGCCAGCGCTTGGGCGTCGCCGTCACCGGCGGCACGGCGCAAGAACGTGGTGGGCGCGTGGAGGAGTTTGTTGGTGGCGCTGTCGACCATTTGAAGGAGCGCGGCGCGATCGCCTTCTGACAAATGTTTGAGGCGGCCCGCGAGGCTGCGTTCCAGTTCGGCGACGAGGACGCCGCGCGTCTTTGCGCGTAGTGAGACGATGGCGGGTTGCACCTCGAGGCCGCGCGCCCACACGAGGAACTGCGCGACCTCTTGCTCCACGATTTTCTCGGCGGCTGTCGACTCGGCGTGGCGCGCGGCGAGGCCCGTCGCGACTTGTTGCTCGAGGTCGTCGATGTCGAACACGTATACGTTGTCGATGCCGTGAACGCGCGGCTCGACGTTGCGCGGCACCGCGATGTCGACGAAGAGAAGCGCCCGCCCGCGCCGTGCACGCATCACGCGTTTGACGAGATCGCGCGTGACGACGAACGACGGGCTCGCCGTGCTCGCGACCACCACATCTGCGATCACGAGCTCGGCCTCGAGCGCCGTGAGGGGAGCCGCAGACCCACCAAAACGCTGCGCAAGCGCGGTGGCTCGCTCGAGGCTGCGGTTGCATACGCGAATTTCTTTGGCGTCCTTGCCGAGGCTTCGCGCTGCGGCTTCGGCCATTTCGCCTGCGCCGAGCAAGAGCACGGTGCGTTCGCTCAGATCGCCGAAGACGCGCTTCGAAAGCTCCACGGCCACGCTGCTGATGCTCACCGTGCCCGCGCCAATCGCGGTTTCGCTGCGCACGCGCTTCGCGACCGAAAATGCGCGGTGAACGCATCGCCCGAGAAAGCTTCGGAGCGAGCCCGCGGCAACGGCAGCGTCGTATGCGGTTTTTACCTGCCCGAGAATTTGCGGCTCGCCGAGCACCATCGAGTCGAGGCTCGACGTCACGCGGAACACGTGGCGCACGGCCTCTTCGCCTTCTTTTTCGTAGAGCACGGGGCCGAGGTCGGCTTCGGTCGTCTTGCCTTGTGTGGCGAGCTCTTCGCGAATCGCACGAAGCGCGCGCGCGCGATCGACCTCGCCGCCATTTTTCGGGCGCGCCATCACTTCGACGCGGTTGCACGTCGAGAGGAACATCACTTCGTCGAGCTCTTCGCGTGATGCGAGGCGCGCGAGGACGTGCTCGAGCGCGTCGTCCGCGAACCTCTCGCGTACTTCCACTGGCGCCGTTCGGAAGGAAAGTCCGACGACCACGATCATGCTTTAGGCGACTCCGAAAATGACCGAACGAGGTAAATGACCAAGACGACGAACGCGAACGCGAAGCCGGCGATCGTTCCGTAAGCTGCGCGTTTGCCGCGCCAACCACGTGCGGCGCGGAGCAGAAGCACGCCCGCGAAGAGCAACCACGTCGCGTACCCGAAAAGCGAACGCCACACTTCCACAGCCGACCCAGACTCGACGCGCTCGGCCCATACGGCGCCGGTAATGATGCCGATCGTGAGCATCGGAAAACCTGCGAGCAAGAAGCCGTGCTCGGCGCGATCGAGCGCATCGAGCGCAGGCAGACGCGACGCAACGCCGGTGACGTTCTTCTTCTTCAGCTGCTTGTCGGCGATGAGGTATGCAACCGCCGCCGCAAACGCGAGAACGAAAAGCGCCTCACCGACGAGGTTTGCGATCACGTGCACCGGAAGCACCGCACTCTTCACGCGACCCGACGCGGTGGCATCGGCGTGCGCGGCTTGCGAGCCAATGAGGAACGTGAGCGCGAGGGGCGCGACGAGAACACCGACCGCGTCGATGCGATAACGGGCGCGCATCGCGAGGTACGAAACACACGCAAGGACCGACACGACGCTGAGGGCGAAGTGAATGCCCTTGATCGGACAAATGTTGAGCACCATCGACGACACGATGATGTGCGTCGCGTGAAGCGCAGCGCCGCCCGCGAGCAGCCACACGCCGCTCCGCAAAAACACTTTGGGTTGCCCGCGCCCCGCGAGGTGCAGCAGAAATGCCGCAGCCGCCGCGGAATACATCGCCGCGGTCAAAACGAGCAGAACGGTCACCAGCGTGAGGCTCACGCCGCGAGTATAGCCCGCTACAGGTTCTTGAGCAGAAACCGGGCGAGAAGGTCTTCGTCGGTGTGCGGCTCTTCCGTGAATTCGCTCGATGCGCTCACCGCGCGCGCGCGCTCGGGCGAAGATCTGTGCTCTTTGAACGAGCTCGTGGGCGCGCCGAGCCAGCCCGTTTTCACGTCGTAGGCGTTGTCGCCGATGATCATGGAGTCTTCGAGAATTTCGGCGCCGAGCTCTTCGAAATACCCGCGCGACTTCACTTTGCCGACGATGTCGTTGGCGTCGGGCGTTCCGGTGACCTCACGCAAGACGCGCACGGCTTCGGCGATGCGATAACGGCGGTTCTCCGCGATGATCGTCAGCTGATTGCCGGCGAGCTCGACTGCGCCTTCGACCACCCAATGGTCGAGCGCTGCTTGCGGGAAGAAGATGCGATTTTGCATCGCCACAGAGCATCTTTACGCGCGAGGATGCCCCTTTCGCAATGGTGACCTCAAGCATCGACGAGATGCTCGCGCGGGCCGCGCTTCCGGCATGGGAAAAACGCGCAGCCGAGATGCGGGCGGCCTTCGAGGCGCGAACGGGCGTTTTCACCCCCGGCGACGCATTCTTCGAGGCCCGAAGCGCCGCATTCTGGGACGACGCACTCACCTCCGGCGCATTCGGCCGAGAGCTCGCCGGCGAAATCAGCGAAGACGCTCGCTCGCTCGTGGAGCCGCTCGCTCGCGCCCATCGCGGGCTCTTTCGGGTCGAGCCGCACGCTGATCGATATCGCCTCGTCGACGCATGGAGCGGAGCCGAATTCATCGCGCACGCGAGCACCACCGGTTTGCGCGACGCCCTCGATCGCGCGGCGAGCTTCGTCGATGGTCGCGTCGTTGGCGTGCCACGAACGTCGCAAATCGTGCTCCTGCCTGGGGCGCTGTTCCATTTGGCCGATGCGCTCGAGCCGATGAAGGCGCTCTTGCCCGAAGCGCGCGCGCGCAACCTCGGCACGCGCGAGTTTCTCGACGTGCTCATGCGCATGGATCACTCGCTGCGTACGCTTTCGCGCGTGAAAGCGACGTTCGCCTATCGTAAGGAAGCACTTCGAGTCTGATGGCCCTCCCGCCGACATTCACCGCGCGCATCGTTTCCGCGCGCATGCTCTCGCCGGTCGTTCGCGAGATCGTCCTCGAGCGCCCCGAGCCGCTCGCGTTCGAAGCGGGCCAGTGGGTGAGCTTCGTGTTGCCACACGAGTCGCGCGGAGAGGGTGAAGCCGAGCCGTATCGTCGTTCGTATTCGATCGCCTCGGCTCCGGCCGGCACGGGCCGCTTCGAGATCGCCATCACGCGCGTCGAAGGCGGCCCCGGCTCGACATACTTGCATTCTGCACCCATCGGCCAAGAGCTCACGGTCGTGGGCCCGCAGGGTTTTTTCACGCGCCGCGACGCAGAGACGGGCCCATCGCTCTTCATCGGCACGGGCACTGGCGTCACGCCGCTTCGCAGCATGCTGGTCGACGCCATCGCTCGCGGCGACAAGCGCCCGCTGTGGCTCGTGTTCGGTATCCGCACAGAAGCAGACATCCTGTATCGCGACGAGTTCGACGCCCTCGCCGCGACGCACGCGAACGTCCGTGTATTCTACACGCTATCTCGCCCACCCCCCACGTGGACGGGTCGCACGGGCTACGTGCAAACGCACGTGACGGCGCTGTGGCGCGAAATGTCCGAACAAGGCGCGCCGCACGCGTATATTTGCGGCCTCCATCGCATGGTAGGCACGGTCCGCGATCTGCTTCGCAAAGACCTGCGCGTTCCCCGCGAGCAGGTCCACTCGGAGCGGTACGACTAGCTGCGCGCTCAGTACCCCTTGCGGGCTACGCACGAGTCGCCGAGCTCGACTTCTTTTGTCGACGTCGTTAGGAGGGCCGCGGCGGTGTGTTTGCGCGTGGTGAGGACGCGGAGCTCGCCGATGACTTCCATCGGGGCCTTCGAGTCGGTGATGGTCGGCGGGAGCTCGGTGTCGGCGGGGGAATCGCTCTCGAGCGCGATGCGGAGGCCGGCGACGTCGCTGGCGAGGCTCTTGTGCCATGCGTCGCCACGACGAACCACGAAGAGGCGGTTGCCGATCTTGAGGCCGTCTTCTTCGCCCTTGTCGATGAACACGACTTGGTTCTGCCCGTAGAAGTTGTGCGGGTAAACGCTCGCGAGCACGCTTGCGTTGACGTCTTTCTCGTTTCGAATCGGCGGCACGACCTGGAACTTGCGACCCACTGGGCCGACGTGCGCGCCGCGCTCGATCACGTCGAGCGATTCCACGACTTGCCCGCGTGCGACGTGCGTCGACGGGTCCCAGCGATCGATGCGCACGGTGCCTTGAAGCTGCACGACGTTTCCGCCGGGCACTTTGCGCACAGGACGAAAGACGGTGAGCTCTTGGCCGAGCTTCACTTCGTGGCCGGGCGCGAGGCGCATGTACGCTTCGTCGGTGTCGGTGAGGAACATCTTGTCCTCCGCGGCGCCGTTGATTTCGCCCCAATCGTCCTTTTCGTCGTCGGAGATGAAGCCGTTGTCACGCAAGAACACGGTTTGCGGAACGACCTGGCGACGGCGATCGACGATGCTCCCGCCGTTCTGATGTTGGCCGGTGCTCTGCTGCGCGATCGTCGCGCCGCCTTGGTGGAGCTTCACTTCGTCGCCCGGATAGATCCAATGAGGGTTCTGGATTTGCGGATTGAACGACCAAATGCGTGGCCATTGATACGGGTTGCGAAAGAAGGTGTCGCAAATCGCCCAGAGCGTGTCGCCGCGCTTCACGGTGTAGGTGTCCGGAACGACCATTGCCGCATTTTCACCGACTGAAAACGAGCCACCGCCACGCCCGCTCTGGCTCAAATCGGCCGTGCCGTTCGCGCCACCATGAACCGTCGCGCCACCGTTTCCGCCGCCCTGACCCAAATCGAAATGTTCCGTCGAATAAACGTTGTTTCCGCCGCCGAGCGGCACACCTGGCGGGGGCGGGGCGACTGCGCCCGGATACGTCACGGTCGACGTTGTCGGTTGCGTGACGACGACGGTGCCACCACCACCACCAGGTCCGGCGCCGCCGCCGGTGTTCTCTTGCGCGAACGCGCTCGGCGCGAACGTGCTCGGGGCGAACGCCACAACGATGCCCGCAACCATATACTTCCTCATGGTTTCTCCTTCGACGACGACGACGGAATCAAGCGCACCGCATCGCTACGCGGCCACTCGCGCGTGAGCTTCTCGAAGTAGGTCTGGGCCTTCTGCGGGTTTTGGAGCTTCTGCTGGCAGATGCCGAGCTTGAGGAGCGCGTCCGGCGTTTTTCCGCCGAGCGGGAATCGCGCAACGACGCCCTCGAATTGCTCGACCGCGCGAACGTACTCGCCCTGCGCGAAGTAACACTCGCCGCGCCAGTACATCGCGTTCGCGGCGTACGGATGGTCTGGGTACTTCATCAAGAACCCGGCGAACGCATCGAGCGCGGGCCCGTATTGTTTGTTGTTCACGAGCGCGAGCGCCGAGTCGTACGAGCGCTTCGCCTCGGGATCGAGCGCGCTTGGTCGCGTCGTCGCGATGGGCTGCGTCGCGTTTTCGTCGGGCATCGTTTGTTCGACGACCTCGTTACGAGAATGCGGCGAGCCTTTCACGCGAAGGAGCGGGCGCGTGCTCGGATCGTCCGCTTCGTAGCCGGCTGTCTCGCTCGCCGGGCCCGCCTCTTCTTCGGAGCCGTCTTCGAAGTGAACCGTGCGTTGCGGCGTCGTGATGGGCGGCTTCGGCCGACTTTGTTTGACGATGTCCGCGAGCTCTTTCGCCGTGAGCTTTTCGCCGAACGACTGGTTCTCGTCCACGTGAGTGAGCGCCTCGCGCATCTCGTCGAGCTGCTTCTCTTCCGCACTGCGGGCGCACCCGAGCACCACGACCGGAAGAGCCGCGAGCATGAAAATCCTTTTCATCCTGCCCCCAAGCGTAAGTTGTGGCGGGCTTCGGGGCCAATTTCCCGACACGGTGCGTAATGCGCTTCTCTTTACGGGCACCCTGGTTTGAGCCAAAGTCAGCGTTTCCCCGTGGCCCAGCACTCCCGACCGCGCCGCATCGACCTGAAGAAGACGCTGTTTCTTCTTCCGAATCTGATCACCCTCTCGTCGATCTTCTGCGGGTTCGACGCCATTCGCCTGGCAGCTCGAGCGCAGTCCGCCGATGACTTCTATCGCGCGTCGATCCTGCTCGTTTTCGCGCTTCTTTTCGACATGCTCGACGGCCGCGTCGCGCGCCTGACGAAAACGCAAAGCGCGTTCGGGCTCCAAATCGACTCGCTTGCCGACATGGTCTCGTTCGGTGTCGCGCCGGCGCTGCTCGTTTATCAGTGGTCGCTCAGCCAAGCGGGCGTCATCGGCATCGTGTGCTCGTTCCTCTTCGTCGGCTCCGGGGCCGTGCGCCTCGCGCGGTTCAACGTGCTGTCGATGGGCGAGGGCGGCAAACCCAACAAGCCAAGCAAGTACGTCGTCGGTCTCGTCATCCCTGGCGCGGCGGGCATTCTCGTGTCGCTCGTTCTCGCGAACCACGCCATCGGCGGAAACCTCCGGAGCCCGCAATACGTCTGGCCGCTCGCCGCGCTCACGGTGACGCTCAGCTTCTTGATGGTCTCGAACATCAAGTTCCGCTCCTTCAAGGAGCTCCGCTTCAACGCGCGCACCGTGGCGTTCGTCCTCTTCATCGTCATGTCGAGCGCGATCATCTCACTCCAGACAAACCCAGCGTTCGTCCTCACGTGGCTCCTGGCTTGCTACATCGTTCTCGCGCTGGTCGAGCTCATCGTGGGCATCCCCAAGGCGCGCCGCGAACGCCGCCGCACGCCGAGCATCCCGCCCAGCAACTGAGTTTAAGCTGCGACAGGCCTGGGTGCCAAAGCATCACCCTCTCCATCTCCTCAAAAAAACAATTTAACGCTCCGCAGAGCCGCGCGGCTCCAGTACCGGAGCATGACGCGAGGCCTCCCAGCTGGTTCGTGACTAGCCGTCCCAAGACGAACGCCTTTAACACGCGGGCGTAGGCGTGGGCGTGGGCGAGGCATCTCCGACTTTGCCACTGTCAGGGATGTCCTCGGGCTGCGTGACGCGAGTGTCAAGGATGTCCTCGGTCTATCTGTGAGGGATCGCTCGGTCTGACCGGCGGATTCGTCGGATGTTGCGTTGTGTTTTTTTGTGAGAGCGATTGACGGGACATCGACCGCGCAATATATTGCCCTTTCAAGATGGCCGCGCAGCGCGAATTCGTTTTTCGAACCTGGGGAGGCAAGCGCGCGCGGGCGGGGCGGAAGGCGTGTGCAGGGCGGGCGGGGGTGCCGCATCGCGTGCGGGCCAAACATCGTGCGGCGCACCCGGTTCATGTCACGTTGCGCGCCAGGGCGGGTTTACCGCCGTTTCGCGAGCGCGTTGTGTTGGCCGAGATGCGTGGGGCCATCGCGGGGGCGAATCGGTCGAGGGCGGTTGGTGAGTCGTTTCGTGTGGTCGAGTTTTCCGTGCAGAACGATCACGTTCACCTCATCGTCGAAGCGAGCGACCGCAGCGTTCTGATTCGCGGCGTCCAAGGCTTGTCGATTCGACTCGCTCGCGCAGTCAATCGTGCGCTCTCCGCACGCGGCCCCGTCTGGGGCGACCGCTATCACGCGCGCGATCTCCGGACGCCGCGTGAAGTGCGCAACGCCATCGTCTACGTGTTGATGAACGCGAGAAAGCATGGCTCCCGCATCGCAACGGGCATCGACACGTTCTCGTCCGCACCATGGTTCGGCGGCTTCGCGCACCGCGTGGCCGCACCCGCAGAGCGCAGCCCGGTGTATGTCGCGCGCACGTGGCTTGCCTCGGTCGGCTGGCGGCGGCGCGGGCTCGTGCGTCTCGACGAACGCCCAGGCGCGCCGAGTTAGCTCGAGATCTTCGACAACGGTGTCGACATCACGAGCGACGCAAAGCGGCTGCGGCGTTCGCGAGCTCGCCCAACTTGCGACTCAATTGGCCGCACTTTGTCGGATTCACTTGCACGTCCCCATCACATGAGCGGCCCACGGAAGCCAGATGTACGGGCCACCCCAACCTTCACCATCGAAGCCGGGCGGATTGAATTGGCGCTCGGCCACGCCTGCGAGCGCGATCGAGCACGCTTGGCCTCCGTCTTCCGTGACTTGTTGGATGAAGTAGCGGTGACACGCGACCAGATGAATCGGCGGCGACACGTCGACCCCCCGCCACGCTGGCGTGTCGCCCGCGATGAACGTGCCCTCGAAGAGCTTCGCTCCGGGCGAGTCGCCGTCGCTGTCGTAGAGCGCGACGCCACCCCCGAGCACGTCGAGCTCGAGCCGCGTCACGTCGATGTCGTGCGCGGGGACGTACTCCCACGCAACGGAGCTCGTCGCGCAGTTGGTGTCGAGCGGCGACGAGCTGTTCTGGCCTTCGCTGCACGAGTCGAGGCTCTCGGTAGCACCGAACGACGGATCCGCGTCGGTGGTGGTGCAAGCGTTCGACCCGAGCACATCGGGCACCGCATCCTTCGCGCCCGCGTCGGCCGCAGCGTCGTGCGTGAACGGCACGCCCGCGTCACCGTCACGATCACCGTCGTCGATGTCCAGCTCTGAGCGGCTGCACGCGAGCGTGAGCGTCAACACCACGTAAAGCGACTTCACGAAAGATCGGCCACGACCGCGCGAGACACGCCCACAGCGGTCACTTCGTAGTTGAAGGGCGGACAGGGCAAGGTGCCGCAAGCAGCGATGAAGAAGCTAAAGAGAGGGATGTGACGCGACGAAAACGGCATAGTCACTACCTACCAAGCGCGTGAAGTAAAGACGACAGCTGTCCGGTGAAACCCAATGAGGAAGCTCGTTGTTGTCGGGCGAGCTCAGCTCGCTGACCATCACCGGCATCGAAAACGACGCGGTGACATTCGGACGTGTCGCTACGAAAATATCCCACGACGCGGATGCTCGCGCCGACGCAAAGTAGATGGTCAACCCATCTTTCGTGAGCGCAGGCGACCAGTCGGTCGTGCTCGAGTTGAGCTCGATCAGCGCGATGGGCGCATCGAAGCCGCTCGCCGACTTCTGCGCGCGAAACAGATCGTAGTTGCCAAGCCCACCTGGCCGCGTCGAGGCGAATACGAGCGAGCCGTCCCAATCGAGGGTTGGTTGCACGTCGTCGCTGTCGCTCGAGTTGACGCTGGCGAGCAGTGTAGGCGCGCCGAAGTCGACGAGCAGCGATGGACGTAACGTCATGTAGATTCTGCCCATCAAGGGTCCGTTGGCCCGATCCGAGTAGAAGTACATCGTCAGCGCGTCGGCGCTAAGCGCAGGGTCGGTGTCGTTCGAGCTACTGGTGTTCAGCGCACTGACCAACGTTGCGGTACCAAAGGGTGTTGTCAGATCAGCACGCGTCGTCGAAAGGATGTCGCCGGTCGCGCCGGCGTCTTCATCGAGCTCCGCGAAATACATTGTCAGCTCATCGGACGTGAACGTAGGCGCGAAGACTACCGCGGTAGTAGGCAACGCCACGCCCGCAAGCCTCACGGGCGCATCAAACGGTTTCGCCGAATCGCACGGTCGCTTCACGTCCGCGGTGCTCGCGTCCGATCCGAGGACAGGCAAACCGTTGCCGCACGCGATGAGAAGAGTGACGACGATGAACCTGCGCCACATTGTCACGAGGGTACATCGGCGATGCGCTACGATGCACTCATGACCTGGGGTTGGGGGCTGCTTTCTTCTGTGCTCGTTCTCGGGTGTAGCGGCGGATTGCCTTCCCTCGGTAGTGATGCCTCGACATCCGACGCCGCCAGTGTCGTCATGACAGACACCGGCTCGTCGAAGGACTCGTCCGCGTCGGACAGCGGGTCGTGCCAAACCACGCCGCCGAGCAATACGTGCGGACTCTCGCCGCAATGCGGATGCCCATCGGGTCAGACCTGCGACGTCGATTACCCGTCACACACCGACGGCACCGCGCATTGCGTTACGTCGACCGGCACCGGTGCTCCGATGAGCCACTGCGGGACCACACAAGACTGCGCAGTCGGTCTTTCGTGTTGGGGGGAGGTTTGTCGACCGTATTGCTCGAACCTGGGCGTCGGGTGTGGCGGCGGGCTCGGCGCGTGCGAACAATTCGGGACCGACGACGGAACCGCTATCGCGAACGCAAGCGTGTGCGCGATCAACTGCAAGCTCGATGATCTCTACGCGTGCGGGGGCGGCTCCGCAGGCTGCGTTTGGAATTCGCCAACCGAAACAGACTGTCGCGATCTGACGCCGTACAACAGCTACAGTTGTACGGCGCAGAAACCATTCTGCCTTCCCGGTTACGCGTGTCTCGCTGATGACACGTGCGCGTTGTGGTGTGAAGTTGCACTCGACAACTGTGGTGCTTATCAATGCACTCCGTTCAACACACCCTTTCTCGTTCAAGGAATCGAGTACGGCGTATGTCAATGAAGACGGCAGCGCTTGCGCTGGTGGCCATCGTTGCATTTCCGTTGCTCGCGCACGCAGCCGAGGACGACACCCTTGGTGGTCCAGGTGAGTCGTGTCGGGCGCGAGCGGACTGCAAGCGTGGCCTAAAGTGTCTCGCAGCGGTCTGCATCGACGAGCACGATGGCGAATCGTGCGGAGCCACGTCCGATTGCGGAACGCTCAAGTGCATCGACAAGATCTGCGTCAATCCGAGCGCGTCACATGCGCACCCGCCGGTCGTCGTCGAACACCCAACAACAACGACGCAGACACCAACGCCGCAAGTGGATGAACCGATCGGTGGCGGACACGACGTCAACGCCGAAGAGCCGCCGAGTCATGCGTCTCAAGATTGGTTGCGCTTCGAGCTGAAGGGCGTCCATCCATTCGTCGGCTTCACCGTCGGTTTTGGGTTCTTGAACGGTGGCTACACCGGCTCGCAAGGATCACTCTGGGGCAACGGTGTGGACGGCGCGTTCTTGTTTGCGCTTCGTGGAGGGGTTCTTATCAATCACCACGAGCTCGCTGTCGAGATCTCACCCTTCACGGACTTTTGGGACCTTCGCGTTGCACCCGGTCCGGCTTTCCAATTCAACGTGAGCTACGGATATTTGATCCCGCTCATCCCGCGTCCAACCGCCGGCATCTCATGGCCGATTCGCGTCGGTGTGGGCATTTTCGCCGGCGGCACGAACACCAACAGCAACGTCTTTTTCGAAGGGCGTGCCGACCTGATCGGCGTCGCGTTCAACACGGGCCACGTCATCATCGAGCTCCATGCGCCGTCCTTTCGTTACGCGCTCACGAACGGCCACGTCGAGGGCGTGGCTGTCGAGGGCGTGTCGACGCACTATCTGTCATTCTTCTTCGGTACGAGTGTGTCATACGCCTTCTGAGGTAGTTCATGAAATATCGCCGAGCTCTCGTTGTCCTTCTTGCAAGTTGTGGAACGCTTCCCGTGAGCGACGACGACGGTGGCGGCACCGACGCCGGAATCGACACGAGTGTCGGCTCTGACGTTCAAGCGAGCGATGTCACAATCGATGTCGGCGCCGATGCGGGAGTCGACACGGGCGTCGACGCGACGCTCGATGCTGCGTCCGAAGCAGCGTGTTTCACCGCGCCCGATGCAAAGGCCGATGGGTACGTGAACATCGACGCGGCAACGGTGGGGTGGGCCACCGATCTAGGAAACGGAAACGTCTGGGCCTCCGCCGTCGACCCCAAGGGCAACATTTTGCTCGGCGGTTCCGCACATCAGTCGTCGGATGAGCGCTTCTATCTTCAAGAGCTCGACTCAGCGGGAAACACTGTGTGGTCCGTCAATGTCGGCAGCAGCAACTCGTATCCGACTCACCTCGCGTGGGGCGTTTCATTCGACGACGCCGGTAACATGTACGGCGCGGGCGAGACCTCCGATCAGATCGACCTCGGAGGCGGCAAGTTCGGTCCCGGAGCATTTGTCGTAAAGTACGACGCGAAGGGCGCATTCCAGTGGAACTACGGCCCATTCCCCAAGACCCAATTCAGACAAGTCCGGGTGAAATCGAACGGCAACGTGGTCATCGCCGGAATCCTCAAAGGCACCGAGAACTTCGGTGGCGGATCCATCGGTCCGACAGGCGGCAACGACGCGCTCGTCGTCGAGGTCACGAGCTGCATGTCGTTCGTTCGCGCAAAGAACTGGGGCGACTCGGGCACCCAAGAGATCTACGGTCTCGCGCTCGACTCGAGCGACAACATCTTCGTGGGCGGCCGCTTCGAAAGTGCGATCGATTTCGGCGGCGGAACGATGAGCGGGCCGACGGCGGGTTCGGGCACCTTCAACTTGTTCATTGCGAAGCTCGATGCGAGCGAAGGTTATTTGCACCAGCTGAACACAGCCACCACAACGACCAACGGAATCATCAACGCTCTCGCCACCGACAGTTCTGGAAACGTGTTCGTCACCGGCGTGGATGCCGACACGGTCAACCTCGGCGGGAGCACACTCACGGCGACGGGAAGCTACGACGCTTTCATCGGCGAGCTCGATGGTTCGCTCGGCCACAAATGGAGCAAGCACTACGCAAGCTCGAGCGCGGTACTAGGTTGGAGCGTCGTTGCTGATCCAACAGGTGGCGTGGCAATGACCGGGCAGTACAACGGCTCGAACCTCAACTTTGGACAAGGCGCGTTGCCGAGCGGTCAAGGCCTCTACATCGTGCAGTTCGACTCGAGCGGCAATTCTCTCCGCAGTTGGGGTGCAGCCGCGAGCGCAGCAAGCCAGGCAACGGCATTCGTGGCCTGGCCGGACTTCGTCATCGCGGGGCAATGCAGCGGCAGCGTCGCGTTCCCGTCGGGAACGCTGACGTGCACGTTGACTGGCACCGACGCGTTCGCCGCGCGACTCAAACCCTAGCGGTCACTTCTTCTTCAGCTCCTGAGGGATCCCCTCGGTTTGTTTCTTGCATGATGCACGTATCGCTTTCCATTCGCTGCGAGCTGGTGCAGGTAGGCTCGCATGCTGGAAATGATC
>JBBSFE010000064.1:0-36840 GCA_038239005.1 Polyangiales bacterium | reverse complement strand
TTTGCTCCTCGAGGCCGACGGCAGTGATGAGCTCGATGGTCATGGTGATGTTGTCGCCGGGCATCACCATCTTGGTGCCTTCGGGCAGGTGGCATGTTCCGGTGACGTCCGTCGTGCGCATGTAGAACTGCGGGCGGTAGTTGGTGAAGAACGGCGTGTGACGGCCGCCCTCTTCCTTCTTCAAGACGTACACTTCGCCTTCGAACTTCTTGTGCGGCGTGACCGTGCCGGGCTTGCAGATGATCTGCCCGCGCTCGATGTCGTCTTTCTCGATGCCGCGGAGCAAAACGCCGACGTTGTCGCCAGCGCGACCTTCGTCGAGGAGCTTCCTGAACATCTCGACGCCCGTGACCACCGTCTTGCGCGTGTCGCGGAAGCCGACGATCTCGATCTCTTCGCCCACCTTCACGATGCCGCGCTCGATGCGACCCGTCGCCACCGTGCCGCGGCCTTTGATCGAGAACACGTCTTCGATCGCCATCAAGAAGGGCTTGTCGATGTCGCGAACCGGATCGGGGATCTCGGTGTCGAGCGCGGCGATGAGCTCCGTGATCGACGCTTCCCATTTTGCGTCGCCGTTGAGCGCCGGAAATGCAGCGACCTTGACGACCTTCGCCTTGTCGCCGTCGAACTTGTACTTGGTGAGAAGCTCGCGGACTTCCATCTCGACGAGGTCGAGCATCTCGGCGTCTTCCACGGCGTCGCACTTGTTGAGCGCAACGACGATGTGCGTGAGACCGACTTGGCGAGCGAGAAGAACGTGCTCGCGCGTCTGCGGCATGACCGAGTCGAGCGCGCTTACTACGAGGATTGCGCCGTCCATCTGCGCGGCTCCCGTGATCATGTTCTTGATGTAGTCAGCGTGGCCGGGGCAATCGACGTGCGCGTAGTGGCGCTTGTCGCTCTCGTACTCGACGTGCGAGACCGCGATGGTCACCGTCTTGGTTGCGTCACGCACGGTGCCGCCCTTGGCGATGTCCGCGTAGCTGATGGCCTTCGCGAGGCCCTTCTTCGACTGAACCTTGACGAGCGCAGCCGTCAGCGTCGTCTTGCCGTGGTCGATGTGACCAATGGTGCCGACGTTTACGTGGGGCTTGTTACGTACGAACTTTTCTTTCGCCATGATCGTTCTCCAAACCTACTTCGACGTGCCTTTGACCTTCGCGACGATCTCTTCCTGAACAGCAGCGGGAACCGGCGCGTAGTGTGAGAAATGCAGTGAGCTCGTTGCGCGACCCTGTGTAAGTGACCGAAGGTCGGTGACGTATCCGAACATTTGTGCGAGCGGAACTTCGCTGTCGATGACTTGCGCGTTGCCGCGTTGGCTCATGCCGAGGATGCGACCGCGGCGTGAGTTCAAGTCACCGATGACGTCGCCCATGTACTGCTCGGGGACGACGACTTCGTTCTTCATGATGGGCTCGAGGAGAACCAACCCAGCGCGCTTGGCGCCGTCTTGGAAGCAGAGCGACGCCGCGATTTCGAACGCCTGCGCGCTCGAGTCGACGTCGTGGTAGCTGCCGTCATAGAGGCGGCAGCCCATGTCGGCGATCGGGTAGCCAGCGAGAACGCCGCGGCCCATGGCTTCGCGCACGCCCTTTTCGATCGCGGGGATAAACTCTTTCGGGATGACGCCGCCGACGATGTCGTTGTCGAAGACGTAGCCTGTGCCGCGCTCGCCTGGAGTGATCTCCATGAGCACGTGACCGAACTGGCCGCGACCGCCGGACTGCTTGGCGTATTTGTATTCGCACTTCACGCCCTTGGTGATGGCCTCGCGATACGCGACCTCGGGCTTGCCGACGTTCGACTCGACTTTGAACTCGCGCTTCAAGCGATCGCAAATGATGTCGAGGTGGAGCTCGCCCATGCCGCTGATGATCGTCTGACCGGACTCTTCGTCGGTGTGGATGCGGAACGACGGGTCTTCGGCGGCGAGCTTCTGCAAACCGATGCCGAGCTTCTCGACGTCGGCTTTGGTTTTCGGCTCGATGGCGATCGAGATGACCGGCTCGGGGAAGATCATCTTCTCGAGGATGATCGGCTTCTTCTCGTCGCAGAGCGTGTCGCCCGTGCGCGTGTCTTTCAAACCGACGGCCGCGTAGATGTTTCCGGAGTCGGCTTCGGTGAGCTCTTCGCGTTTGTTGGCGTGCATGCGCAGGATGCGGCCCATGCGCTCGCGCTTGCCGCGCGTCGAGTTCGACACCATCGTGCCGGACGTGATCATGCCCGAGTAGACGCGGAAGAACGTCAAGTTGCCGTGCGGATCGTTGATGATCTTGAACGCGTAGCCAGCGAACGGTTCTTTGTCGTCCGCTTTGCGCTCTTCTTCTTTTTCGTTGTCTGGGTTGATGCCCTTGACCGGCGGGATGTCGAGCGGCGAAGGCAAGTAGTTGACGACCGCGTCGAGCATCAGCTGGACGCCTTTGTTCTTGAACGCCGAGCCACAGATGACCGGGAAGAACTTGAAGCTGCAGCAACCCTTACGAATCGCCGCGACGATTTGCGGCTCGGGGACCTCATCGCCTTTGCCGTCGAGGAACTTCGCCATGATGTCGTCGTCGACGTCGGCGCAGGCTTCGATCATCTTCTCGCGAAACTCTTTGCACTTGGCTTTGAGCGCCTCGGGGATCTCGACCCACTCGTATTTTTGGCCCTTCGACGCTTCGTCGAAGATGGCGGCCTTCATCTTGATGAGATCGACGACGCCCTTGTGCTGATCTTCTTCGCCGACCGGATATTGAATCGCGACGGGTGTGACGCCGAGGCGGTCTTTGATCGAGTTGACGTTCATCTCGAAGTCGGCACCGGTCTTGTCCATCTTGTTGACGAACACGATGCGGGGGACGCGAAATTTATCGGCCTGACGCCAGACGGTTTCGGTTTGCGGCTCGACGCCGTTGCCACCGTCGAGAACGGCAACTGCGCCGTCGAGAACGCGGAGCGAACGCTCGACTTCGATCGTGAAGTCGACGTGGCCGGGGGTGTCGATGATGTTGATGCGGTGGCTGACGCCCGCGTTCGGACCTTCGAGCGGCGTCCAGAAACAGTTGGTCGCGGCGCTCGTGATCGTGATCCCGCGCTCTTGCTCTTGAACCATGTAGTCCATGGTCGCGGCGCCGTCGTGGACCTCACCGATCTTGTAGTTGACGCCCGTGTAATAGAGCACGCGCTCGGTCGTCGTCGTCTTGCCCGCGTCGATGTGGGCCATGATGCCGATGTTGCGTGTTCGTTCGAGTGGGTATTCGCGGGCCATGATGAGTTCCTGGATCTAGATGCACGAAACCCCCTCTGGCCCAGCGGCTTCTTTTTCGAAGCGCTGCCCGCAAGGCGGGTTGTCCAGAGAGGGTGTCGGGGTACTGCGCGCTGATTTTGGCGAGTAACCCGATACTTATGTGAGGGATGTCATTCGGACGTTCGGGGACGCGCAATCTACCTGCGAGGCTAGAACTGTCAAGCCCTAGGCGGTCAAGATGCCTGCGTCGATCCCGGCGCAATAGAGTAGGTGCTCGATGTCGTCCGGGTCGGACGTGACGATCTGATCGTCGTCCTCGGCGAGCACCACGAGCGCTGCGTCGACCACATCGGTCGTCTTCGCCTTTGCGAGGAGCGCCCCGGCCGCGCGCCCCAACGCGCTATCGATGGGACGGATGCTGACGGACGCCAGCGCGCGCGAAAGAAGCGCCTGGCGCGCCCCTTTCCCCCTCCAGACCTGGCCGACGATGCCACCATGCGTGACAGCTCCGACGTTCGTCTCGAGCGTGGCGGCAAGACGACGCCACGCGGCTCGATCGCCACGTTCTAGAGCGACGAAAGCACCGGCGTCGAGCAGATATTTCAAGCGCTTCGCCGTCGCACGCGGCGAGCATTGCGTCGATCGGCGGCAAGCTGTGTGCGCATTTCCTCGGGTGTGATGACGCCAAACTCGGCCTCGTACGCCTCGATCGCGTGCTCGAGCGCCTTGCGCTGAACGTCGCGCGCAACTTGCTCGACCAGCGCAGCGTTCACCCACGCGCTGAGCGAAGCCGAAAGCCCCGCCTTCACGGCCTGGTTGCCGGCACGCACGAGAGCGGGATCAACCGTGACGGTCATGCGCTCCTTGTGCTCGCGCTTCGTCATACTTCAATTCTAACGTGAGTATGACTTTCGTACAACCGCTGTCGGCCTAGTCCGCTCCCGCGTCGCGTACGCAGGCGTACCCCACCAACGCCGAGCGACAGTTGCTTGGCGGCGCGTACGTCGTGGGGCCAGCGAGACAGCGCAACGTTGCCGCGGCATCGGCAACATAGTCGTATTCGATGACCGCTTGGAGCTCGCCGGTCGCGTCGTACTGAAACACGATCTCGGTGTCGGTGTTCGGCGGGTCAATGAGGACTTGGCTGCCACCGCCGTCAGCACAGGAAGCGATGCCGAAGCTATCGACGGTCAGCACCGACAGTAGCGAACCGCATCGGAAATCCTCCGCGAACCGCTACGAGGACGAGCTACCAGCGGTAATGGGCGAAGGCCTTGTTGGCTTCGGCCATTTTGTGGGTGTCGTCTTTCTTCTTCACGGCGTTGCCGCGACCTTCGGCGGCGTCACGGAGCTCGCCGGCGAGGCGCTCGCGCATCGTCTTTTCGCCGCGCTCACGCGCGTACGTGACGAGCCAGCGCATCGCGAGAGCGACACGACGCTCGGGGCGGACTTCGACCGGAACCTGATACGTTGCGCCACCGACTCGGCGTGATTTCACTTCGAGCTTCGGCTTCACGTTGTCGAGAGCTTTGCGGAAGACCTCGAGCGGGTCTTCTTTGAAACGCTCCTCGATCACGTCGAGCGCGCCGTACAGGATGCCCTCCGCCACGGCCTTCTTGCCCGAAAGCATGATGGTGTTCGTGAACTTGGAGATGAGCTTGTCCTTGTACTTCGGATCCGGCGTGATCTTGCGTTTCGGTACTTCTCGTCGGCGCGGCATCTTCTTTTATTTCCTGTTCCGGGGCTTCGCCCCGATGGCTCTCAGGCCTTGGGTCGTTTGACGCCGTATTTCGAGCGCTTGCGATTCCGGTTAACTTTGTTGGTCGACGACGGGCCGATGGCGCCCGAGGCGTCGAGGGTTCCGCGGACGACGTGGTAGCGAACGCCCGGAAGGTCCTTCACGCGGCCTCCGCGGATGAGCACGACCGAGTGCTCCTGAAGGTTGTGACCTTCGCCGGGGATGTACGACGTGACTTCCATCTGGTTCGTGAGGCGAACGCGGCAGACCTTGCGGAGCGCGGAGTTCGGCTTCTTCGGCGTCGTCGTGTAGACGCGGACGCAGACGCCACGCTTCTGCGGGCACGATTTCAGGGCCGGCGACGCCGTCTTGAAGCGTGCGGCGATTCGGCCGTGATTGATGAGTTGATTGATCGTGGGCAAAGCGGGACCTCGGGGGCGCGCAATTTACCTGCGACGCGCCCCCTGTCAAGAGCTGCCTATGGGGCGGTGCTTTTCGTAGATGGCATCACGCCACGCGATGAGATCGGGAAACTCTTTGGCGAGCTTTTTGTACTCCCAGAGCTTTCGCGTTGCGGGGGGAACGTCGAGGTACTTCTTTTCGACGGGCGCGATCGTTTGCACGACGGTCGCACCGACGATGTCAGCGAAGGAGAACGAGCCTTCGATGTATTCCTTGTCGCCCTTCGCTTCGCGCACGATTTGAAGCCCCGCGCGCATGCGATCGTCCACGGAGCCGATGCGCGCGTTGTATTTGTTCGCGACGAACGACGTGCCGACCTTCGCCGAGAGCGACGCGAACGGCAGCCCACGAAGCATCGCCGGGAGGCTCTCGAGCTGCGCTTCGCGATCAGTCATGAGATCGCGCACGAACCGCTCGCGTGCTGCCGAGAGCGTGTCTTCGAGCTTGTCGTAGAGGGCGACGATGCGATCGCGCGATCCCTCGGGAAAGAGCTTCTCTTTCTTGCCGTGCGCGTCGGCCCATTGTCCGATCGCGAGCGAGCCTTGCACCGATTCGCCGTCTTCTTCGACGAGCAGCGGCACCGAGACTTTGCCTTTGGTGTTCTTCGCGCGCATGCGAAGCGCGATCTCGCCGACGAGCGGCACGTGCTCGCGCTCCTCGAATTTCATTCCGTGATGAAGGAGCGCCCAGCGCGCGCGTTCGGACCAAGGCGAGTGGTGGATGACGTAGAGCGTTCTCACGCGACGGAGCGTACGCCAGTTAAAGCAGCTCGCTGAATCGATCGAGTCTTGCCGCTTCGTCGCGCACGAGCGACGGCAACGAGACAATCGCGGCCGGCCGCCAAATGGTCGCTACTTGCCGCGCGGTCGATCGCAACGTTGGCGCAAGACGGTCAACTCGAGCTTTGAAGTACCATCGGGCCATGGCGCTCGTTCCGCCGCTCGATGCCTCGCCGGACGAGGTCAAAGCTGCACTCCTACCGCTTCGCTCCGATTTTTCGGTGGCCGTTTATGCGGCAGGCAATGCGTTCGCGCTCGGCGCGATCATCCGCGTCGCTCACAATTTCCTCGCACGCGAAACCATCATCATCGGCGACGAGCCCGCCTATGAAAAAGCGTCGATGGGGATGGAGAAGTTCGAGTCGATCGTGAAAGTAGAGGACGACGCCGCATTTTTCGCACACGTCGCGGACCGCCCAATATGGGCGCTCGAGAAAGACGCGGCGAAGCGCCCCCTCACTGCCGTCGCGGCTTTCCCGCCCAATGTCGTGCTCCTGTTCGGATCCGAACGGTTCGGGATCCCGCCGGCGGTTCTCGAACGCTGCTCGGATGTTCTCGGTATCCCCATCTACGGCGTGAACCACTCCCTCCCGCTTGCGGTCGCCGCAGGAATCACGATGTACGAGCACGCCCGCCGCCGCTTCACCCCCGGCACCACCCTCTGAAAAAGGCCCTCCCGTTCGGATCCGAACGGGAGCCCCCATCCGAGCTGAAAATGACCGAACGGTGATGTCCGGGTGGGGCGGTTTGAGGCAGATAACGCGTGTGATTATCGCGGTCTTTTTCGTCGCGCACTGGCAGCTCTCGGTGTTCTTCCAGAGCTTCTTTTTGCACCGGTATGGCGCTCACAAGCAGTTCACGATGAGCCGCTTCTGGGAGCGCACGTTTCATTTGATGACGTACCTCATCCAGGGGCCGAGCTTCCTCTCGGCCCGCGGCTACGCGATTTTGCACCGCATGCATCACGCGTTCAGCGACACACCAAAAGATCCGCACTCGCCGACGAACCACAAAAACGCGATGGCGATGATGCTCGAGACAAAGCAGAGGTACGACTCGTTCGCGTATCGCCGCGCCGAGCCCGAAGCCCGCTTCGACGGCGGCATGCCCGACTGGCCCGCGCTCGACAAGCTAAGCCAATCATGGCCGGCGCGCATCGCGTGGGGCTCGCTCTACATCCTCTTCTATTTGAGGTTCGCGACGCACGCCTGGATGTTCGCGCTCATTCCGTTTCACTTCGTCATGGGCCCGATTCACGGCGCCATCGTCAACTGGTGCGGCCACAAATATGGCTACCGCAACTTCGATTTGAAAGACGTCTCACGCAACACGCTCGTCTTCGACTTCGTCACGGCCGGCGAGCTCTTTCAAAACAACCACCACAAATTCGCGATGAGCCCGAACTTCGCCGCGCGCTGGTTCGAGCTCGACCCGACCTATCAGGTGATGCGGGTGCTCAACGTCGTCGGCATCATCGACATGAGCGGCGCGCAGACGATTCGACACGGCACACGCGCTCCACAGCTAGACGCCTAGTTCCACGAGCAGCGACCGGGGCCGCTCGTCTTCGTCACTCCGTCGATGTCGGCCGGGAGCGCGCATGCGCCGATGCGCGTCACGTGCCAGCCCTTCACCTGCGCGTTGTGAGACGACTCCATCGTGACATCGACCTTGGTGCCAACGCCGAGCCCTCGCAAACACGTCACGGTGACCGGCGGCATCGGCGGTTTCGTGTCGAAGAAGAAGACGTCGTGGACGTCGCGGCACGCGTCATATTCGATCTCGATGCCGTCGTGCGTTTCGACCGCGCCGATCGCGCGCACCGTAGCGTGGTCGGTGATCGCCCGAGAGCGATTGCACGACATCGCCGCGCACAACGCGAGCGTGACGCGGATCATGGTCCGACGTTCGTCACGGTGCCGCCGACGAGAGCGCTCGTCCAATCTTCGAGCTTCACCGTACCTCCGTCGAGGCCGGCGGCCACGCGCGTCGTGTAAGCGCTCACGAGCGACGTGTGCGATCCGCCTGGAAACAGGAACGATCCGACGTTCGGGTACGATTGCACTTTGGCGCGCATGTCGAGCACGGCGGCTTCGTAGTCCGTCTTGCTGACCGGCACGAACGCTGTGCAGTTGTTCGCGCCATAGCCGAAGAACGACGAGATGACCGAGTCGTTCACGGAGTCGACGAAACCAAAACGTACGTTCGTATACGTCTTTGGCAGGTGCTCCCAATAGAGGAGCAAATCGTTTCCTGGATCGGTGCAGTCGCCTCCGCAATCCGCGCCGACGACCGTCTGCGACAAACCCCAAAGCGCCGTGAGCTGCATCTCTAGGCACGGCGCGAGGTAGGGGTTGCCCATGAGCGGCCCGGAGTCGTCGAGGAGATCGATCGGAACACTTCCGAATGTGCGCGCCGCTTGTGCGTAGTTGAGCGCCGCACCGAACCCGCCCGCGCTCTGACCCGTGAGGAGCACACGCGTCGCGCCGGGAAAAGTCGGCACGATGCGCGAGAGGTATTGCGTCATGTTCGTGTAGCCGACGAACTGCTGCGGCCCGATCACGCCGGCGAGCGTGGCGTTCGGAACGCTGCCTGCGTGCACGTCGCCCGTGCAGTACGGCACGTACACCATGTTCCAATCGGCGACGGCATTTGTGGCGTCGTTTCGCGCGAAGATGCCGAGCAGCGACTCGATGTTGACGAACTGATTGACGAACGTGAGGCTGTCGAAGTGAGCGGGGTTGCTCCCGCACGTGGTTGCGTTGAAGCACGCGCCACCGCCTTCGAGGAAGATCATGACTTTCGTGGAGCCGGATGCGCTGGGGCTCACGCCGATGCCGGTCGTGGTGCCGTCACGGCATTGGGCGCCCGCAAATGGAACCCAGGTCCACGTGCCCGGTGTGAGACCGGTGATGGGAGCGCCGAGTTGCGCGTCGATGGGTGCGTCAACCGCAGCATCGATGGCGAGCTCGTCTTGTGCGTCGGTGCCGCCGTCGTCGATGACGCCTGACGAGCCGCACCCGACGACGAGCACCGTGAGAGCGATCGAGTACTTGATGAACTTCATGGAATGCTCCGCGGCGTCGAGTTTCCTAGCTTGCGATGCTCGCGCATCCACTTCGCAGCGACGTCTGCGCGTGCGAGCTGATCGACGGGCGCGGTCGTGAGCAGCTTGAGCTGATGCGCGGGCGCTTCGGTCACGGGGAGGACGCTCGCTTCATCGATGCGGACGAACGCGCTCTTCGAGCCCTTCGACAGCTCCACGTAAAGAGCCGGCTGCCCGTACGCGAGATTTTTCCCGACACCTTCGAAGTAACACCAACCATCGGCGCGCGGCGCGGGCTCGACCGCTGCGATGGTGTCGCCGGTTTGCTGCGTGCTCGTGTCGAACACGAGCACGGTTGCGTCCGCGCAGTGATCGCCCTCGGGACGAATGTAGAGACGCACCTCGAAGTTGCCGAGGAGCGGCGTCGCCAGATAACCGATGAGCGCATCGCCGACGCCGATGACGCCGCAGCGAACACCCGAGCGACAGTGACCGCCCGTGTCGTAGTTGAGCGTCGTCTGCCCTGCCGTCGTGTTGAAGGCGACCCACGGCGCTTGATCGCTTCGACCGGTGATTTCGAAATCGCCGTCGATCATCAAGTTGTCGTGCTGGAGCACATCGCCGAAGGGGTTGCGATGCATCACCGTGCGCGGCGGCGTCGTCAAGATCGGCACCGCGGCGTCGCTCGTGATGGGCGGCTGCGGCTGCGTCCCCGTTTGGTCTTGGTTGCACGCGGCGACGAGCAGCGCGGTGGTGAAGATCGCGCGCTTCATAGGCGGCACGTCGTGCAGGTGCGCACCCAATCGAGCGCACGCAGATAAACGGTGTCACGCCCGGCGCCCAGATCGGATTGGCTCGGAACGATCTCTTCGTCGGGCTGAACGCCCGTGCCCAAATTCGTCGTGCCGTCTGGGTTGATGAGATCGCCCGACGCAAAGCGCCAGCTCATGCCGGAAAAATAATCGAACAAGAAATACGACGAGAACGCGCCCGCGGTGTGTCGCCCGAAGATGCGAATGTTCGCGCCGCCGCCCGTCATGCCGCGCGGAAACCAATCGCTCGCGCTTCCGTCCCGTGCGAGCAAGAGCGCAACCGGAAGATTCGTGCGCGCAGTCGATGAGCCGACGAGGTACCCGCCCGTCGGGAGCGAATCCGAGTAGAGGCTCAACCCGAACGAGGTCGTGTAGTTGTCGAACTCACCGAGCGTGAGGTTGAAGCCCGCCCACGATGCAACCGTGGCTGGCGCGCGGAAGAGCGATGTCAGATACGTCGCGCCGTTCACGTCGCCGCCGTTGCCGAGTCGGTGATCGAGGATGACCGCTTTCGCGTTTGCTTGAAACGTGTCGTATGCGGGTTGATACGGGTTCGCGCTTTGGTTGGAGGGATCGAGATAAACGTCGTCCCAAACCATGTTGTAGATATTTTCGCCCGCGCCGCTTTCGCTCGCGACGCCGAAAAATGGGCCGTCGTAGGAGTCGTGCGTGACCGCGTTCGGCCCGTTGAGACCGAGGTGATAGAGCGGCCGGTGATCGCAATAGGGATACGTGTATGAGCCATCATCAACTGGAAGATCGGTGACGGCGATCGTCTTGGGCGCGCCGCACACACCAGCAGTGCATTGAATCACGGTAATGTTCGTCGCCCAGCGGCGAATCAAGCTCGGCATGCGCTCGATGGCTTCGGCGTGCCCGTCTGGGTCGTCGGAGTGCCACATGCCGGAGTCGAGCGCTTCGAGGCTGTCAGCGAATGCAACCGGGTGCATGCCGTTCACGGCGACGAGGCGATCGCCGGGCTTGAGAATGGTGCCTGACGGCCCTGTGTGCGAGACGAGCACGTCGAAGTAATTCGGATCTTTGGGGACGATGGCATGCGAGATGTCGGCGTTGCCTTCGACGAAGCACACCGGCATCGCGCCGCGCCCACTGATGCTCACCGGCCCGAACACTTGCGTGTGCCAATCGTGGAGGCGACGAACCGCGGTGAATATTCCGTCCCAGTACGTCCACGCGTCGGGTGCGCCGTGGAGCGAGTCGATCATCGCGAGCGCGTTCGGTAGATAGTTGAGTCGCGAGAAGCGCCCGCCAAAAATGTTCGTCATGCGGCCGCGAAAATACGCGAGCACGTCGTCGCGTTCGTTCGCGGGCGGAAGCGGTGGCACGAACGTATTGCCGTCGTGGCACCAGCCCGCGCCGCAGAACTCGTGCACGCCGCAGGCCGAAGACACCGGCGGCGCGCACGAAGCGAGCGCTTTGAACGTGCCCGAAGGCACGAGCTCGAATGCGTCGACGTCAGCGCCGCTCGCAGTGATGGCGAGGGCGACCTGCGGGTTGCGACTGCCTTGAATCGAAAACTGGTTGGAGACGACTTCGTACCAGCCGTCACTCGTGACGGTGCCGCTCGGGTAGAGCCGCGCCGAGAAGCTCGGTGAGCCGCCATCGTTCGGGTACGAAACGGAAATCGTGGCGACGGTGCGGTTGGTGCGGCCGAAGAGACGAGCGACATACGATGCGCCTTTCGCGGGAAGCACGAGCGGGAAATTCACCGAGCCTTGTTGCGCGTTGATGTTGATGTACGTGCTGCCTTGCACGGCATCGCCTGCGTGCGTGACCGTGACGCTCGCCGACGGCGCGATGTCGTCGAACGTTTGCGTGGTCACCGCGGACGGATCGAAGCTAAAGACGCCGTTCGTATCGAACGTTCCGGCATTCGCCGTGGCGCTCAAACAGACGAGCGACGCTGCCGCGCAGAGCGAAACTGTCAGCAGCACGTGATGACGCATGCGACTCGTTTGATCTCGCACGAATTGCAGGGGGCGACTAGCGTCTAATGCTAGATTTCGCGCCAATGAGAATGTTGCGCGACCGACGCGGCGCTGGCGTCGCCGAGTACGCGCTCCTCTTATTCTTGATTATCGTGATCGCCGCGGTCACGTACCGCGTGATGGGGCAGCGCGTCGGCCGTGCGGGCAACAAGACGAATCAAGAGTTCCAAGCTCAACACGCTGGCAACAAGAGTGGCGGAGCGGGACAGGGTGCACCAGGCGACAGCGCCGGCGGAGCGGGCGCACAACAACAAGGCGGCGCGGGTGGCGGCGGTGGCGGAGCAGCTGCGGGTGGTGGCGGCGGCGGCAGCGCCGCGAGCGCCCAAGCGGGAGGCGCGAAACCGAGCGACAACTCCTCTGGCAGCGCGCCAAGCGACGAAGAAGAGCCCGTCGAGCAGCGAAAGATCCCCTTTTGGAAGATCATTGGCGCGGTGATCTTGGTGCTCTTCGCCATCGGAGGCTACTTGGCGTTTCGCAAAGGCAACAAGGCCGGGTAGGCTCCCCTCATGGCGACCGAGGCACTCGTTGCCCAAGTAAAACAAATCGTGGCGCTGGCGAAGTCGGGCAAAGCCGACGACGCCTACAAAGGCTACGCCGACCTTTATCGCAGTGCGGAGTTTCGCACGTACCCGATGGAAGAGCAGCGACAGGCCATCAAGCTCGTGGCGAACATCAAAGTCGTCCCGAGCCGCGCAACCCCAACGCAGATCGACGCGTTCCGCGCGGCCATCGAACCGCTGAGTGAAATTCTCGGCGCGCTCGGCGCAGCTGAAGATTTTCAGTGGCTCGGGATCTGCTGCGTCGTCATTGGCGACGAAAAACGCGCCGCCGAGCTATTCCGCACGGGCCTCAAGCTCGAACGCGACCGAAACCCGCAAAGCGATCTCTGCGGCTCGCTCATGAAGTGGGTCGCTTCGGTTTAGCTCACGCGCGAACGATGGTGACGTTCGGAAACACCGATTGCAGCGCCTTCAGATCGTCGACATCGGCCGTATAGACCGTGTCGCCACGCGCCGACGCCGCCGCCATGACGAGCGCATCGACAACGCCCGCCCGGACGATTCCTAATGCCTCACCAGCCAAACGGGCTGTTCGCGCGTCTGGAGCCTCGAGGAGCAGCGTACGAAGAATGCCCGTACGTTCCTTCTCGCGTTTGCCTTTGCGCCACCATTCCGCGAGAACCGGTGTGATCGCTGCAATCACGTAACCTCCCTCGAGGGCGGCGCGATGCACGCGTCGCATCGCGTCGTGTCTGCGTTCGAGTGCGATCAAAGCGCCGGTATCGAACATCAGCCGGGGCGTCATGCTGCGCGAGCGCGCCTCTTTTTTGGACGAGCCATGTGACGCTGGAGCGCTTCGCGATCGTCGTCCGTCGGCGTGCTCTCAGGTCCCCATGACGCCCACAGCCTTCGCGCTGCATCGAGGCGGTCTTGATCGTCGAGCTCGACGTCGAGCGCCTTCCCGATGAAAGCCGAGAGGCTGAGGCCTCGCGACTTGGCAGCGGCGCGAGCGCGCGCAAGGCTCGTCTTGTCGATGGCGATGCTTATCTTCGCGGTACGCATTCGAAAAACGTACCACGGTAGGATAAAATTGCTACCGAGCGTCAGCCGTCAGCAGCTTTCTTCTTACCGTCGCGCGGCGCGGCCTTCTTGACGGGCTTGGCGCTGTCTGGAGCTTTGTCGTCCTTCTTGTCGCTAGCGGCGAGGCTGCGCTTGAGCGCCTCGAACAAATCGATGATCTGCGCTTTCGGTGCTTCTTCGGAGACGCTGATCTCCTTGCCCGAGATTTTCTGATCGACGGCGGTTTTTACGCGGTCTTGATATTCGTCTTTGAACTTGTCGGCCTTGAACTCGGACGTCGCGAGCTGCTCGATGAGCTTGTCGGCGAGGTCGAGCTCGATGTCTTTGAACGTCGCGTCGCCACCGATGCCGACGTCTTCGAAGCTGCGGACTTCATTTGCATAATACACGTAATGCATGATGAGGCCCTTGTGGTACGGGCGAATCAACACGAGCTGCTCGCGGCCGCGCGTACAGTACTTGCCCACGGCGATCTTGCCTGAGCGCTTCATCGATTGCGCGAGGAGCTGATACGCGCGGTCGCCGCCCTTGTCGGGGCCGAGGTAAAAGCTCTTCTCCATGTAGACGAGGTCGACGGTCGACTCGGGCACGAACTCGATGAGCTCGAGTGCGTCGGTCTTGGCTGCTTCGAGCTTCTTCAGGTCCTCTTCGGTGAACTGCACGTATTGGTCTTTGGCGAACTCGTAGCCTTTGACCATGTCGGTGCGTTCGACCGTGACGTTGTCGAGCGGACATATGTATTGCTGCTTCATTCGCCCACCGCACTTCTTGTGCAGCAAGTTGAACGAGATGTTCTGTGATGAAGCCGCCGTGTAGACCTTGAAAGGAATCGACACGAGACCAAATGAAATGGTGCCTGACCCAGTTGCGCGAGCTGCCATGATTCCCAAATGGTATCGATCGGGAATCCCACTTGTCGAATATCTCGACAATGCGACCCACCGTCGAGCTTTCGACCTGCTCAGGCGGTCAGTGGCGCTCGCACGTGCTATCATTGATAGCAATGGCGCAGCTCATCGTCCGCAACGTCGACTCGACGCTCGTCCGTAGGTTGAAGGAGCGCGCCGCGTCGCATGGTCGTTCAGCCGAAGCCGAGCATCGACGAATCTTGGAGGACGCACTGGTCGACGCAGAGTCTTTCAAAACACTTCTTCGCGCGATGCCCGACGCCGGCCGAGACGACGATTTCACGCGGCCCAAGAGCAAACCCCGGCGACGAGTGCGCCTATGAAACGCGGATTCCTGCTCGACACGAATGTCGTGTCGGAGCTCCGCAAAGGCGTGCGCGCGTCTGCCCGTCTGCGAAGTTGGTACGAAGCCGCCGATGCTGCGTCGCTGTGGCTCAGTGTTCTGTCGCTCGGTGAGCTCCGGCGTGGAATCGAAAGTGTACGACGGCGCGACGCAGCAACCGCGACGGCGCTCGACCGGTGGTTTCATCGCCTTGCGCGAGATCACCGCGGTCGCGTGTTGCCTGTTACGTCGCTCGTGGCAGACGCATGGGGCAGCCTGGACGCGAGAACGGGACCACTGCCTGTGGTGGATGGAGTTCTCGCAGCCACAGCCATCGTGCATGAGCTGATTCTCGTTACGCGGAACGTTCGCGATTTCGAGCGAACCGGTATCGATTTGCTGAACCCGTGGGCCTGATTGTGAGCAGTGAGGACGACAAGCTCGGCAAGTATCGTCGCAAACGCGATGCGGGCGTCTCGCCGGAGCCGAGCGGCCACGACGGCGGAAAGCCGGAAGCGCCGAGCGCCACGAGAGCGGGCGCGTTTGTCGTGCATCTGCACCACGCGACGCGGCGTCACTACGATTTGCGCATCGAGCATGCCGGTGTGCTTGCGAGCTTTGCCGTGCCGAAAGGGCCTGCGCTCGATCCGGTCGAGAAACAGCTTGCGATACGCACCGAAGATCACCCGATCGAGTACGTCGATTTCGAAGCGGTGATCCCCGACGGGCAATACGGCGCGGGCCCGATGATCTGTTGGGACCGCGGAATGATCCGTTATCTCGAGTCGACTGCAGAAGACGGGCTCGCCTCCGGAAAGCTCGATTTCATTCTCCAGGGTTTCAAGCTCAAGGGTCGCTACGCGCTCGTGAAGCTCGAGAAATCCGAGAAGGGCAACGAGTGGTTGCTCATCAAGAAGCAAGACGCCTTCTCGACGACCGACGACATCCGCGAAGCGCAGCCGCGCTCGGTGCTCTCGGGTCTCACCGTCGACGAGCTCGAAGAGGCGCCCGAGATGGCGCGCGTCGCCGAGACGCTCGCGAAAGAGCTCGGCGCAACGACGGCCGAAGTCGACGGCACCGCGATCGCTCCGATGCTGTGCAGCTCCATCGACGATCGCGGCGGCGACGCACCCACGACGGCGCTGCCCGCTTGGTTGAAGAAGGGCTATAGCTACGAGCTCAAGCTCGATGGCGTTCGCGTGATCGCCGACAAGCAGGGCGATCACGTGCGCCTCACGTATCGCTCGAACCGCGACACGACCGAGGCTTATCCCGAAGTGGAACGGGCGATTCGATCGCTCGCGTCGCCGCGTGTCGTGCTCGATGGAGAGATCGTCGCGTTCGACGAGCATGGCCATCCGAATTTTCAGCGCCTCGCTTCGCGCATTCATCTGACCGAAACGCGCGCCGCTTACTCGGTGCTGGCCGTGCCGGTCGTTTATCTCGTGTTCGACGTGCTCGCGATCGGCGGTCACGATTTGCGCTCGCTCCACCTCGATGCGCGTCGCGAAATTTTGAAACGCGTCGTACCGGGCAGCGGCGTTCTTCGTGCGCTCGACCATCTCGATGGCCCAGCCGCGGGCGATGCGCTGCTCGAGTTTTGCCGCGCGCGGCAGCTCGAGGGCATCGTGGCGAAACGTGTAGATTCCCCATATCGCGCGGGCCCCAAACGCACGGCCGATTGGGTCAAAGTGAAGTGCGAGCGCGATGAGAGCTTCATCGTCATCGGCTGGACACGCGGCAACGATGGTCGCTCGCGGCTCGGCGCGCTCGACCTCGGCGCCATGGCAGACGGCAACGTCGTCGTGCGCGGCAAAGTCGGCAGCGGTCTCGACGAGAAAACGATCGATCGCTTGCTCGGCATGCTCGAGCCCATCGCCACGAAAGAGCGAATGTTCAGCGGCAACCTCGACGCCGCACCGAACGGACGCACCTTCGTGCAGCCGAAGATCGTCGTCAGCGTTCGCTACCTCGGATGGTCGGACGACGGCCGTCTTCGCTTCCCGACGTTCCGTGGCATCGACTACGACCGCACACCGGTCGACTGCACGGCGGGGCCGACGAAATCTGGAGACGAGCTTCCGGCAAGCGAGCTACCGCGATCGATCGCGGCTCCTACGTCGTCGAAGCGCGCCATCCTCACGAACCAAGAAAAAATATTCTGGCCGAAGGAGGGCTACACGAAGGGCGATCTCTGTCGCTATTACGAGAGCGTTTCGGGCGCGCTCTTGCCGCACCTTCGCGATCGCCCAGTGGTGCTCGTGCGTTATCCCGACGGCATCGAGGGGAAGAATTTCTTTCAGTGGAATGTGCCCTTCGCCTTCCCCGCATGGATTCGCCATATCCCGCTACCACCGAAGGACGACGGCGATGATGCGGCGCCGCCTTCGAGCATGTCTCCAAACTCGGCGCCCGCGGGCAAGCGCGTGTTTCTCGCAAACGATCTGCAGAGCCTCCTCGCGATTGCGAATCTCGGCGCCATCCCGCTCCACATCCTCGCGTGTCGCGCGAGCTCGCTCGACGCATGCGACTTCTGCACGATCGATTTCGACGTAGGTCGATCCACGCTCAAGAACGGCGTCATCCTCGCGCTCGAGCTGCACGCGCTTCTCGATCGCATCGGCCTTCGCGGTTATCCGAAGACATCCGGCCAACGCGGTCTTCACGTGATCATTCCGCTCGGCCCCGGCGTCTCGTTCGCGACGGCTCAAGCGCTCAACGTGCTCCTCGGTCGCCTCGTCGGTGGGCGGCATCCGGAGATCGCAACGCTCGAGCGAGTCGTCGAGCGGCGTGGCGCGCGCGTGCTCGTCGACATCGGTCAGACCGGTCGACGCCGCTCCATCGTCGCGCCGTATTCGGTGCGGGCGTATCCCGGCGCAACCGTGTCGACGCCACTTTCGTGGGATGAAGTGACGACAGAGCTCGATCCTTCGAAGTTCACGATACGCACGGTTCCCGAACGGCTGGCGCGCCTCGGCGATCTCGCGCGCGGCGTGATCGACGATGCTCCCGATGTGATGGCCGCAGTTCAAGCGCTCGCGGAGGTGGTATCGTGAGGCTCGATGCCCACGCTCGTCGCGCTTGCGCCCGGCACCATCTTCGCGCGTGATTTCCGCGTCATTGGCAAGCTGAGCGAAGGCGGCATGGGCGCCGTGTACACGGTCGAGCAGCTCTCGACTGGCCGCGAGCGAGCGCTCAAGTTGATGCACCCCGAGCTCGTCGGCGATGGTGCGATGCGCGCGAAGTTCGTCCAAGAGGCGCGCATCGGCGCACGCGTGAAGAGTGATCACGTCGTCGAGGTCGTCGCGGCCGGCGTCGACGACGCAACGGGCGTTCCGTATCTCGCGATGGAGCTCCTCGAAGGCGAGAACCTCGAGGCGCGTCTCCACGAAGAGCCACTCACGAGCGACGAGGCCTACGCCATTCTCGAGCAGCTCTGTCATGCCGTTGCTGCGGCGCACGCGGGCGGCATCGTTCACCGCGATTTGAAACCCGAGAACGTCTTCTTGCGAAAGACGCGCACCGGAACAGGCGGCGCCGCGGTCGTGAAGGTTTTGGATTTCGGAATTGCGAAAGTCGTCGAAGAGGCGCGCACGAGCAACAATACAGGCGCGCTCGGCTCGCCATTTTGGATGGCGCCCGAGCAAACCGAGCGCCGCGCAACGATCACTCCCGCGACGGACGTATGGGCCATCGGGCTCATCGCGTTCAACTTGTTCGCGGGAAAATCATTTTGGAAGACCGCCAACGACGGCGGCTCGTCGCTCACCGCATTCATGCGCGAGCTCGTGCTCGAGCCGATTCCGCCTGCGTCGACGCGCGCTGCGGAGTGGGGCGCCGCCGAACGCATGCCACAAGGCTTCGATGCATGGTTCGCGAAGTGCGTGACGCGCGAGCCCGCCGAACGCTTCCACGACGCAGGCGTCGCGTGGCAAGCGCTCGCGAGCACGGCAGGCAAACGCTCGTGGACGCTGCCGACCGCGCACGAAACTCCCAAGGTCGAACCGCAAGTGCGCACGGCCAACATGGCGCTCGCGCGAACGCTCCCGCACACGGCCGATCTCTCGCCGGAAGAGGACGAGCCGCAACACGTACCGGTCGCCGCTTCGAAGTGGCCGCTCTTTGCAGGCCTCGCGTTCGTCGCCGCTGCCGTTGGCGGTGGCATCTTCGCGACGATGCATGTTGCTTCGTCTTCACCAGTCACCCCAACACCGACCATAGCGACTGGAAAAACCTCCGAGCTCATTTGCCCAGACGGCATGGCGTCAATCCCGAGCGGCAAGCTCTCGATGGGCACGGCCGACGGCGAAAGCGACGAGCGCCCCGTGCACGACGTCCAGCTCAATGCATTCTGCATCGATCTCTCGGAGGTCACCGTTGCCCAATACGACACATGCGCCAAAGACGGCGCATGTCCCCTCGCGGGAAAAGCCGTCGAGTGGAGCGGCATCCAAGCGCACGATCACGCTGTTTGGGACGGTTTCTGCAACGAAGGCAAAGTCGATCGCGCGACGCACCCGATCAACTGCATCACCTCCGACCAAGCGCGTGCATTCTGCAAGCATCAAGACAAGCGCCTCCCGAGTGAAGACGAATGGGAGTACGCCGCGCGTGGCACCGAAGGCCGCACGTATCCCTGGGGCAACGACCGCCCAAGCGCGACGTTCCTCAACGCATGCGGCACCGAGTGCGCGGCGCAAGCCAAGCTCCTCAACATCGAGCTCACCGCTCTCTACCCAAGCGACGACGCCTTCGTGGGCACGGCTCCCGTTCGAAGCTTCTCTGCGGGCCGCTCACCGCAAGGCGTGTTCGATCTGGGCGGCAACGTCAGCGAATGGACGTCGAGCGCCTTCTGCCCCTACCCCGGCTCGAACTGCAACACCGACCTCCGCTCGACCCGCGGCAGCTCGTGGCAAACCGACGAAATGCGCGACGCCCGCTCAGCCTCCCGCAAAAAAACTTCCCCCGCAGCACGCACAGCCGACCTCGGCTTCCGCTGCGCCAAGTGAAAGAAGGGGTCAGCCGAAGGGTTCGTCGAGCTTGTGCTTGAGACCGATGGCGCACACGAGGAGCTCGCCGAGGGCTTGGTGCATTTCGACTGGGAGCACGTCGATGTCGTTCTCGAGACGACGACCTTCGGCGAGGGCCATCGCGAAAATCCATACGACGTCGTTCAAGCGTTCGCGGGTCGTGCCCCAGTTCGGCGCGAGCGTGTTGAGATCGTGCGCGAGAGTTGCGAGCGTCTCGGTGACGTCGCCCGCCCAGAGATAAATGCCCGCGAGGTACGGGGCGAGGAGACCTTCGCCGCCGAAGAGAACTTCGGTGTCCGGATTTTCGACGAAGCTCGCGACGCCTTCGAGCGCGTGGCCGAGCATCGAGAGCGAACCGACACGGCGACGAAGAACCGTCTGCGCGGCGACGGCCGACATGTCGACCGAGTCAAACGTGGCGCACACCGACTCGAGAGCGCTCACCGCTTGCACGAAGGTCGTGTGACGCTCGCGCACTGCATCGGCAACCGACGCTTGCGGCTTCTTGCCGATGTACGATTCCTCACGCGGCTCGAGCGCCATCGCATCGCTGAGCGTGGTGGCCGACTCGGTCGTTTGCGTGAAGGCCTTTCCGTCGAGCGTGGTGGCGAGATCCTCATCCATGTCGAGCGGGAACATTGGTAGGGCGTACGCGCCGGCGTGGGGCGTGCGTTCGTCGTCGAGCAATACGGCAGCGTTTGAAAGCTTCATGGTCATTCCGGGTGTGTCAAAGAGCGACTTGTACCACATGATGCGATACGCCTCTAGTACTCGAAACATTCCCTCGCGGCCCGAAGTATTTGCAGCCCTTGACAAGTATGCCGCGCCACGGAAAATTTCTCGTGCAGCCCGTTAATCGTGGCCAAACCTCCCACCAAAATGCAGGTCGGAGTTGCAGTGTATCTGGACAGCCGATGACAACGCGACCAATGCTTTCCTATGCGAAAGCTCGGGCTTGGGCTGGCGGCCCTCGTGTGCGCGTGCGGTGGCAGCAACGTCGACATCGTCGACGATGGCGGCGCGGAAGCCACGGTTGATGGGTCGACGGGTGCTGATGCAGCGCCTGATGTCGTCGATATACCGGATGTCGCCGTCGAGGCTGGACCTTACGGGCAGCCGAGCACGACCTATCCCGCGTTCACACCGTGGATGGGTCAGCTCTCGAAAAACGGCGGACCGATTTTGTCCGCGCCGAACGTCGTCACGATCACGTGGGACAACGACACCGGGCGCTCGACGTTCGAAGCTTTCGCCGACGGGCTCGGTGCGTCCGCGTATTGGACAGCCGCCGTTGGCGAGTGGGGTGTTGGCGCGTCGACGAGCGTGCACGTTCACGTGACGACGACGGCGCCCTCGACGATGAGCGACACCGACGTCCAGAACTTCATCAAGACGAACCTCGGCGGGCTGCTTCCCGCGAACACCGCGCAGACGATTTATCTCGTCTACACGTCGCCCACGACGTCGTTCACGTTCGGTGGCGGTAAGGCGTGCAGCTCCATCGGCGGCTACCACGACAACTTCGTCTACAACACGCAGAGCATTTCGTACGCCGTCGTTCCGCACTGCGGTAGCGCGACGAGCGCGACTTCATACGCGAGCCACGAGATCGGCGAGGCGGCGACGGACCCACAGCCCAGCACGAATCCTGGCGTCGATGGGTTCGACGATCCGTATCTCGCGTTCTACGAGTGGCAGCGCAACAACGAAGAGAACGGAGACGCGTGCGAGTTCTTCAAGGACTCGTTCTTCACGTCGCCGTCGCCGTTTTCGTACAACGTGCAGCGGCTCTGGTCGAACGTGCAGGGTCCGCTTGGGCACTCGCCGTGTCAGCCGTTCACTGGCGTGTACTTCAACATGGCGCCGCTCGACATTCAGAACGTCACGGTCGATCTCTCCGGCTCGGGTGGCCCGAAAGCGTTTGCGACGCAGGGCTACAAGTGCGCGCTCAACGACACGATTCAAATCCCCATCGGCTTCTACAGCGACGGCGCCACAGGGCCGTGGACGGTCAGCGTCGCCGAGTCGAACCCGCTCGTGAACCCCGTCAGTGGCCGCCTCACGCTCTCCATCGACCCGCTCAAGACGAGCGGTGTCAACGGCGAGAAGACGTTCATCAACGTGAAGGTCATCGCGAATCCGATCGGCCTCGAGCTCATGACGATCATCAGCACGCAGGGCACGGTGAATCACTACCTGCCGCTGCTCATCGCGAGCAACTAACACGCTCTCCGCGAAGCTCAGTTCTTGATGTGAACGCGGCCGCCGTAGACGACGAAGTTCACATCTTTCTCGCCGCGCACTTCATAGCGAACCATCGCGCGGTCGCCTTTCACGCCAACCTTCGTGGGCGCCGCGTGTTGGATGGTCGTCAGCATTTTGAGGACCTTGTCGTGCTTGTCGGCTTTGAAATCTTTGACGAGCTCTCCTTTGGTTTGGCCCTTCGTGAGCTTCTCCATGTCTTCGGGGACGACGGCGTCGTCGATGAAGTCTTCGTCTTTGCCGGCCTTGAGCATCGTGATCCACTTCGGCACGGTCGACTGCACCAGCGCGACGGCTTCTTCTTTCGAAGGCGCATTCGGGCTCACGGTCGGCGCGGCAGTCGCGGTCGTCGTCGGATCGGCGGTCGCAGCGATCGCGCTCGGGGGCGGAGGCACCGTGACGACGACGGTCGGGTCGGGCCGATCTCCCGTGGGGCGTTTGCAGGCGATAGCGAAGATCGCGACGAGGCTCGCGGAGAGCACGAGGATGAGTCGTTTCATTCGAGGTCACCGTGTGTCGAGGAGCGAGTTCACCGACGCGAGTGTAAGCGTTAGAGTGCCCTGATGAAACGCATGAAACCGATGCTCGCGCTGGCCGCCGCAATCGCTCTCGTTTCTTGCAGCAAGTCCGACGCGAAGCGGTGCCAACTCAGCGGCTTCGAAGAGGACATCCCGAGCTGCCAGCGCCTCTGCGACAAGGACGAAGCCGACGGCTGCTACCACCTCGGCTATTTGCAAATGATGTACAAGCACAACGCCGAAGCCGACGTCGCCTTCAAGAAAGCATGCAAGCTCGGCAACACCGAGAGCTGCGCGTTCGCCAAAAAGTAACCGCGCCCGAGTTGGCGATGCGCCAACTCAGTTGTTGGTTGTCGCGGTGTTCTCCGTCGGTTTTTCGTGGCGCGCTGGTTGCTACATGGCCGACGTGAGCACGCGAGCCCTCGCTTCGATTCTATTCGTTACGGCGGCGTGCTCCGCCAACGATGCGGAGGACCGCGACGCCGCCACGTCGGCTGTGTTTTTGACCGTGACGGCACGCGCGTGGGCGTTCGAGAATCCTCCGGGTGATGGCCAATGCCTCCCCGCAATCGCCGTGACGTCGAGTTGCGCGGCGCAGTGCACGATGATCATCTCCGATGACACGCTCGATGCATCATGCGTTGCGCCCGGATTGAGTCAGCCCGATGGCGCAACGCTTCACTGGCTCGAGAGCACCACGATGTCGGCGAAGACGTATTGCGTAGTCGCTCAACTCGTCGGCGGCCCTGATTCAAGCGTTGCCGTGGCGACGGGTTGCTCGAATTCGGATCCGCCCGCGTATCAAGGCGCTTCGTGTGCGGCCGCCACGAACACGAACGCGGGATGGTGCCTCGTCGAAGGTCCGGAGGCCGATGGCTGCGTGCAGGACGTGCGGATCGCCGGTGCCGTTCCAGCGACTGCGTCGGTCACTCTTTTTTGCACACGTTAGCGGTGCTCGGCCACCGCGAGGATGAGCAGCGCGATGAGGAGGGCCGCGCGCTTCGACGTCGTCGGCAGTGACTCGAACTTCATCACGAGCGGCGTCGTGGCCTCGGCGGTCGTCACGTAAGGGACGCCGTCGCGAATCGTGATGCTCATCCCGTTGTCGAACGTGAGCGTGTCGTTGGTCGCGTCGAACGTGCCTGTCTTGCCGCCACCGACGACTTTGTTGTCGCCCTTCATGCGAAACACGAGCACCGACGATCCATCGGTCTCGCGCGGCGACCGAATCTCGTTCGCCGACACCACGAACATCGTCGTCCCCTTGGTAAACACGCGCCCACTCGGCGACCCTTCGAGCACGAAGCTCGCGGGCTGCCCCACCGTGAGCCGCAGCCCATCGGCGCGCAACCCACCCGCAACCGGCGCAACCGCCGGAGCGCACGCGCACACAAACGCGCACGCAAACGCAAACGCAAACGCAAACGCAAACGCAACACGCTTCAACCGCTTTTCCATATCACGCGGAGGCCGACCTCACGGCGCGGGCAACCCACGCCCAAACTGCGGTCGTCGAAGATGCGAGACGCCCGCCTTCGCCCCGGCGGGTTTGCGCCCCGCCCCGACGCGCTTGCCACCGCGAGGATGAAACTGAAGATCAAGTTGTCGCGTCCCGCGCCTCGCCATTGATTCGGCCACGACCCAAACGCGAACGCCCGCGAACAAAACGAAAACGGGGTCGGTCGTGAAACCAACCCCATCTTCTCCGCGTCTCCGCGGCTCGCTGTTCTCTCGACTTACTCTTCGTTCACAGCGCTGAGCGAAGCGGCGCTGACAGGAGCGGCTCGGACTTGGCCGACCGGTTCTGCGTCTTCCACGATCACGCGGAGAGACTTGTACGCGCCGAGCCCCGTGCCCGCCGGGATGAGGCGGCCCATGATGACGTTCTCCTTGAGACCGCGGAGGAAGTCCGTCTTGCCGTTGATGGCGGCCTCGGTGAGGACCTTCGTGGTTTCTTGGAAGCTCGAGGCCGAGATGAACGACTCGGTCGAGAGGGACGCCTTCGTGATGCCGAGGAGAAGCGGCTCGGCCATCGCCGGTTTGCCGCCACGCTCGATCACTTTGGCGTTCTCGCGCTCGAAGATGTGCTTCTCGACTTGCTCGTCGATGAGGAACGGTGTGTCGCCGACGTCCTTGATGCGGACGCGCCGCATCATCTGACGAACGATGACTTCGATGTGCTTGTCGTTGATGGCGACGCCCTGCAAGCGGTAAACCTGCTGGATTTCGTTCACCAAGTAAGCTGCGAGCTCCTTCTCGCCTTTGACGCGAAGGATGTCGTGCGGATTCGCGGGCCCGTCCATGAGCGGCTCGCCCGCGCGAACGCGGTCGCCCGGCTGCACTTGGATGTGCTTGCCCTTCGCGATGAGGTACTCGCGCTGTTGATCGGGGAGCTGGTTGCCTTCCGGATCGAACGGCGTGATGACGACCTTGCGCTTGCCCTTGGTGTCTTTGCCGAATGACACCTCGCCGTCGACTTCCGCGATGATGGCGTGGTCCTTCGGCTTGCGCGCTTCGAAGAGCTCGGCAACACGCGGCAGACCGCCGGTGATGTCTTGCGTCTTCGTGGTTTCGCGCGGGATCTTCGCGATGACCTCGCCAGGTTGGAGATGATCGCCGTCTTGGACGACGATGTTTGCTCCGACCGGGAGAAGGTAACGCGCGTCGAGCTGTGAGTTCGGGAGCTTGCGCGTCTCGCCGTCCTCGCCTTTGATCGAGATGCGCGGGCGGAGATCCGCTGCGCGCGACTCGATGATGACTTTGCGCGAGAGGCCGGTGACCTCGTCGAGCTTCTCGACCATCGTGACGCCTTCGACGATGTCGCCGAACTTCGCGATGCCGGAGACCTCGGTGAGGATCGGCATTGCGAATGCGTCCCACTCGGCGAGGAGCTGACCCGCGCGGACCTTGTCGTTCTCTTCGACTTTGAGGATTGCGCCGTACACGAGGCGATGGTGCTCGCGCTCGCGTCCGGTCTCGTCGACGATGACGACTTCGCCGTGACGGTTCATGACGCTCACGGTGCCTTCGCGGCTTCGAGCCACGTTGGCGCCGCGAATGCGGACGAAGCCTTCGGTGCGTGCTTCGAGCGAGCTCTGCTCGATCTTGCCGCGCGCCGCCGCTCCACCGATGTGGAACGTTCGCATCGTGAGCTGGGTGCCCGGCTCGCCGATGCTCTGGCTTGCGATGATGCCGACGGCCTCACCGATGTTGACCTTGTACCCGCGCGCGAGATCGCGCCCGTAGCACTTGGCGCAGATGCCGCGCTTGTTCTGGCAAGTCAGCACGGTGCGGATCATCACTTCTTCGATGCCCGCGTCCTCGATCTTCATGACGAGTTGCTCGTCGAGCTCGGTGTTGTGCGGAACGAGCACTTCACCGGTGAGCGGATCGACGCAGTCTTCGAGGGTCACGCGGCCGAGGATGCGATCGCCGAGAGGTTGGATGACCTCGCCGGCGTCTTCGAGCTTGGTGACGCGAATGCCGTCGAGCGTGCCGCAGTCGAATTCGGTGACGACGGCGTCCTGCGCGACGTCGACGAGTCGACGCGTGAGGTAACCGGAGTTCGCCGTTTTCAGTGCGGTGTCTGCGAGGCCCTTACGAGCGCCGTGGGTCGAGATGAAGTACTCGAGCACGGAGAGTCCTTCGCGGAAGTTCGCTTTGATCGGGTTCTCGATGATCTCACCGCTCGGCTTGGCCATGAGGCCACGCATGGCAGCGAGCTGTCGGATTTGCTGGGTCGAGCCTCGAGCGCCCGAGTCGGCCATGATGTAGATCGGGTTGAAGCTCGGCTCGACTTGTTCTTTGCCGGTCTCCGGATCGGTGATGTTTTCTTTACCGATGCCCGTCATCATCTCGGTCGTCACCTTGTCGGCGACGCCAGCCCAGATATCGACGATCTTGTTGTAGCGCTCGCCGTCCGTGATCAAACCTTCTTGGTACTGATCGATGACGCGCTGCACTTCTTCTTGCGCCTCGCCGAGGAGCACGCCCTTCGCATCCGGGATGACCATGTGGTCCATGCAGATGGAGGAGCCGGAGCGCGTCGCGTATTCGAAGCCGAGCGAACGAAGGCGGTCGGCAAGAAGGACGGTGGCCTTGTTGCGGTGCTTTCGGTAGCAGGCGTCGATGAGCGCGCTGAGCGCTTTCTTGTCGAGCGTCTTGTTGACGAGATCGAACGAGAGCCCATCGGGGAGGATCTCCGAGATGAGGCAGCGGCCGACGGTCGTGAGGACCATCTTGCGCTCGCCCGTTTCCGGATCACGCACGCGCACGCGGATGCCCGTGTGAATCGTGACCTCGTCGTTGTCGAACGCCATGCGCACTTCTTCGGGTGACGAGTAAACGCCCCGGAGAAGGCCTTCGGCGTGGCCCTTCTTGTCGACCACGAGGCTGCCCTCGCGGTAGCTGCCCTTGGCGAATTTCCTTTCGCGCGTGGCGTAATAAAGGCCGAGAACGATGTCCTGCGTCGGGTTGATGATCGGGCGACCGTTCGCCGGCGACAGGATGTTGTTGGTGCTCATCATGAGCACGCGCGCTTCCATCTGAGCTTCGGTGGAGAGCGGGACGTGCACGGCCATCTGATCGCCGTCGAAGTCGGCGTTGAACGCCGCGCACACGAGCGGGTGGAGCTGGATGGCTTTGCCTTCGATGAGAACGGGCTCGAACGCCTGGATGCCGAGGCGGTGCAACGTGGGCGCGCGGTTCAGGAGAACCGGGTGCTCGGTCACGACCTCTTCGAGGATCTCGAAGACCTCGGGGCGCTCCTTCTCGACCATCTTCTTTGCAGACTTGATGGTGTTGACGAAGCCGCGCTCTTCGAGCTTGTTGTAGATGAACGGCTTGAAGAGCTCGAGCGCCATCTTGATCGGCAAGCCGCACTGGTGGAGCTTGAGCGACGGACCGACGACGATGACCGAACGGCCAGAGTAGTCGACGCGTTTGCCGAGGAGGTTCTGGCGGAAGCGGCCTTGCTTGCCCTTCAGCATGTCGCTGAGAGACTTGAGCGGGCGCTTGTTCGGACCGGTGATGGTCTTGCCGCGACGGCCGTTGTCGAAGAGTGCGTCGACCGCCTCTTGGAGCATGCGGCGTTCGTTGCGGATGATGATCTCGGGCGCGTTGAGCTCGAGAAGGCGCTTCAAGCGGTTGTTGCGGTTGATGACGCGGCGATAGAGATCGTTGAGATCGCTCGTCGCGAAACGGCCGCCATCGAGAGGAACGAGCGGACGGAGGTCCGGCGGAAGAACCGGGATGACCGTGAGCATCATCCACTCCGGACGATTGCCCGACTCGCGGAAGGCTTCGCAAACCTTGAGGCGTTTGACGACCTTCTTGCGTTTGGCTTCGCTCGTTGCCGTGCGCATGTCGGCGCGGAGCGATTCGCAGAGCGTGTGCACGTCGACGTGCTTGAGCATTTCGAGGACTGCCTCGCCGCCCATGCCGGCCGAAAACTTGTCGTCTCCGTACTCTTCGAGGATTTGCGCGTAGCGCTCCTCGCTGAGCAGCTCACCGCGTGCGAGCGCGGTCTCTTTGGCGTCGATGACGACGTACGCTTCGCAGTAGAGGACCTTTTCGAGATCCTTCAGCGTGATGTCGAGGATGGCGCCGATGCGGCTCGGAAGGCTCTTCAAGAACCAGATGTGAGCCACGGGCGTTGCGAGGTTGATGTGACCCAGGCGCTCGCGTCGAACTTTCGACTGGATGACCTCGACGCCGCACTTCTCGCAGACGATGCCGCGGTGCTTCATGCGCTTGTACTTGCCGCAGTTGCACTCGTAGTCCTTCACTGGGCCGAAGATCTTCGCGCAGAAGAGCCCGTCGCGCTCCGGCTTGAAGGTTCGGTAGTTGATGGTCTCCGGCTTTTTGACCTCGCCGTGTGACCACTCGCGGATCTTTTCCGGCGAGGCGAGCGAAATACGCATCGCGCTGAAGCTGAGCGGATCTTTCGGTTTCTCGAAGAAGCTGAAAATGTCTCGCATCTGTTTTCCTGCTCCGGCGCTTCGCGCCGATGGGTTCTTCCTTATTATTCTTCAGCTGCTTGGTCACGGGCCGGGCCCGGCTCGACCAACTCGACATTGAGACAGAGAGCTTGAAGCTCTTTGATCAAAACGTTGAAGCTCTCCGGCAGACCGGGCTCGAGCGTGTATTCGCCTTTGACGATCGATTCGTACATGCGCGTGCGGCCCATGACGTCGTCGCTCTTGACCGTGAGGAACTCTTGGAGCGCGTAGGCCGTGCCGTACGCTTCCATCGCCCACACTTCCATTTCACCGAGGCGCTGGCCGCCGAACTGCGCTTTGCCGCCCAGCGGTTGCTGAGTGACGAGCGAGTACGGACCAATCGAGCGCGCGTGGATCTTGTCGTCGACGAGGTGGTGGAGCTTGAGCATGTACATCACGCCCACGGTCACCTCCTGGTCGAACGCTTCGCCGGTGCGGCCGTCGAAGAGAACCGCTTGCCCACTCGTCGGGAGACCCGAGAGCGCCAGCGTTTCCTTGATTTGCCGTTCCTGAGCGCCGTCGAACACGGGGCTCGCGTAGTGGATGCCGCGACGAAGCTTGGCGGCGACGAGGCGAACCTCTTCGTCGTTCATCTTGGTCGTCCACTTCGCGATCTCGGGATCGCCGTCGTAGATCTTGACGATGTGTTGCCGGAGCTCGGCGACGCCGAACTTGGCTTCGATCATGTATTTGAGCTGCGCACCGAGGACGCGAGCGCCCCAGCCGAGGTGCGTCTCGAGGATCTGCCCGACGTTCATGCGGCTCGGAACACCGAGCGGGTTGAGCACGATGTCGACCGGTGTGCCGTCTTGCAGATACGGCATGTCCTCTTCGGCGAGGATGCGCGAGATGACGCCCTTGTTACCGTGGCGGCCTGCCATCTTGTCGCCGACTTGCAGCTTGCGCTTGATGGCGATGTAGACCTTCACCATCTTGATGACGCCGGGCTGAAGCTCGTCGCCTTTGCTCAAGCGATCGATCTTGTCGCGGAAGTGTTCTTCGCGAACACGCACGACGTCGTCGAGCTCGGTGAGCTTCTGCGCGACTTCTTCGCCGCCTTCGACGGGAAGCTCCGCCCAGTACTTGCGCGGAACGACGTCGAGGGTTGCGTCGTCGAGCTTGACGCCCTTGGCGAGGAGAACCTTGCCCTTGTCGTCGACGAGCTTGCCCGTGGTGTCGCGACCGACGAGCGTCTTCATCACGCTGCGGAAGAAGCTGTCTCGCAGGATCGCGATTTCTTCGTCGCGCATCTTTTCGAGGCGCATGCGTTCGTGATCTTCGATGTCTTTGGCGCGTTCGTCTTTCTCGGTGTTGCGACGCGAGAAGACGCGAGCGTTGATGACGATGCCGCTCACGCCCGGGGGGACACGAAGCGAGCTGTCGCGGACGTCGCCGGCTTTTTCGCCGAAGATGGCTCGAAGGAGCTTCTCTTCGGGAGAGAGCTGCGTCTCGCCCTTCGGCGTGATTTTGCCGACGAGGATGTCGCCCGGTTTGACCTCGGCGCCGATGCGGACGATGCCGCTCTCGTCGAGGTCCTTCAAGGCCTCTTCGCCGACGTTCGGGATGTCGCGAGTGACTTCCTCTTTGCCGAGCTTGGTATCGCGCGCGAAGCACTCGAACTCTTCGATGTGGATCGACGTGAAGACGTCGTCCTTTGCGATGCGCTCCGAGACGAGGATCGAGTCCTCGAAGTTATAGCCCTGCCACGGCATGAACGCGACGAGCACGTTCTGACCGAGCGCGAGCTCGCCCATGTCGGTCGACGGACCGTCAGCCAAAACCTCGCCCGCGTGGACGTGCTCGCCTGCGCGAACGATCGGTTTTTGGTTGTAGCAAGTCGACTGGTTGCTCCTCTGGAATTTGAGGAGCGGGTAGATGTCCGGGAGATCCGGTTTGTCGCCGTCGGGACGAACGACGATGCGCGTCGCGTCGACGCTTTCGATCGTTCCATCGCGGCGCGCGAGGGTGCACACGCCGCTGTCGCGAGCGAGCTTGCCCTCCATACCGGTGCCGACGTACGGCGCGTGCGTGCCGATGAGCGGCACGGCCTGACGTTGCATGTTGGCGCCCATGAGCGCGCGGTTCGCGTCGTCGTGCTCGAGGAACGGAACGAGCGCAGCGGCGACGGACACCATCTGGTTCGGCGCGACGTCCATCAGCTGGACCATGTCGGGCGTGACCATGTGGAAGTCGCCGTTGAGGCGCGCTGAAACGAGCGCGTCGCGGAATTTGCCTTTTTCGTCGATCGACGCGGTGGCCATGCCGATGTACTTGCCCTCTTCTTCGAGAGCGGAGAACCACGAGACCTCGTCGGTCACGCGGCCGCCTTCAGCGAGACGACGATACGGCGTTTCGACGAAGCCGAATTCGTTGACGCGCGCGTACGTCGATAGCGACGCGATGAGGCCGATGTTCGGACCTTCAGGGGTCTCGATCGGGCAGATACGACCGTAGTGGGTCGGGTGAACGTCGCGGACTTCGAAGCCCGCTCGCTCGCGCGTGAGACCGCCCGGGCCGAGCGCCGAGAGGCGACGCTTGTGCGTCACTTCGGAGAGCGGATTGGTTTGGTCCATGAACTGCGAGAGCTGCGATGAGCCGAAGTACTCTTTGACGACGGCGCTGACGGGCTTCGCGTTGATGAGATCGTGCGGCATCAGCGTGTCGATCTCTTGCGACATGCTCATGCGCTCTTTGATCGCGCGCTCCATACGAACCAAACCGATGCGGTATTGGTTTTCCATGAGCTCACCGACTGCGCGAACGCGGCGGTTGCCGAGGTGGTCGATGTCGTCGACGGAGCCGCGACCGTTCTTGAGCTCGATGAGATGGCGAACCGTCTCGAGGATGTCCTGCGCGGTGAGCACGGTGGTGTCGAGCGGCGGACGCTGCTCTTCCGGCAAGTCGCGGTAGAACTTGTAGTTCAACTTCAAGCGACCGACGCGCGACAAGTCGTAGCGCTCGGGGTTGAAGAACAAATTGTTGAAGAGCTGCTTGGCAGTCTCGAGCGTGGGCGGATCACCCGGGCGGAGACGGCGATAGATCTCCATGATCGCGTCTTCCGTCGTCTTCACCTTTTCGGCGAGGAGCGTGTCACGGAGATACGAGCCGACGTTGAGACCGTCGATGAAGAGGATCTTGAATTCTTCGATGCCCGCTTCGCGGAGCTTGTCGAGCTTGGCCGGTGTGACTTCCTCGTTGCACTCGAGGAGGACTTCGCCGGTTTCCTGATCGACGACGTCGTGCGCCGCGACTTTGCCCTGGAGCTCTTCGGGGTCGACGAGGAGGCGATCGATTTTGCCTTCTTTGAGCTTCTTGATCGCCGCCTTGGTGAACTTGGTGTTCTTCTTGACGACGATTTCGCTGCCGACCTTGATGTCGCGCGTGGAGCGTTGGCCCGCGAGCAAATCGTATTCGACGGATTTGCCGTATTTCCCGCCCTTTTCGACGAACACGGTTTCCGTGTTGTAGAAGTAATTGAGGAGGTCTTGCGTCGAGTAACCGAGCGCGCGAAGGAGCACGGTCGCGTGCATCTTACGGCGGCGGTCGATGCGGACGAAGATGATGTCCTTCGGGTCGAACTCGAAGTCGAGCCACGAGCCGCGATAAGGAATCACGCGCGCCGAATAGAGAAGCTTGCCCGACGAGTGCGTCTTGCCCTTGTCGTGGTCGAAGAAGACGCCCGGGCTGCGATGCAGCTGGGAGACGACGACGCGCTCGGTGCCGTTGATGATGAAGGTACCCGTGTCCGTCATCAGCGGGATTTCACCGAAGTAAACTTCCTGCTCGGCGATGTTACGGACGATGCGCTGACCGCTGTCGTCGGTGTCGTAGATCATGAGCTGCGTCGTCACCTTGATGGGGGCGGCGTAGGTCATGCCGCGCTGGCGGCATTCTTCGACGTCGTACTTGGGTTTTTCCAAGTTGTACGACACGAACACGAGCTCACTCGTGCCGTTGAAGTCCTTGATAGGAAAGACGCTGCGGAAGACGGCTTGAAGCCCTACCTCTTGCCGCTCGCTTATCGGGATGTTGCTTTGAAGAAACTTGTCGTAGCTGGTCTTCTGAATGTCGATCAGATTCGGGATTTCGATGACCTTCTGGATACGCCCGAGGTTCTTACGAATACGAAAATTGCTTTGAATCGCCGTCGCCATCGTCGCTCCTCACGCAAACACACCTACGTAACCACGCTTCCGAAGAATCACAGGGAGCCGCCGAGTCACGGAGTTTTCTCCGCACCTCCGCGTCTCCCTGTTCTCTATCTCGTCTTTATTTGAGCTCGACCTTCGCGCCGGCGTCTTCGAGCTTCTTCTTCCACTCTTCGGCTTCTGCCTTCGCGACGCCGTCTTTGACCTGTTTCGGCGCGCCGTCAACCAAGTCCTTGGCTTCTTTCAAACCGAGGCCTGTGATCTCGCGGACCACTTTGATGATCGGGATTTTCTTGTCCGCCGGAGCTTCTTTGAGCTCGATGGAGAACTCGGTCTGCGCCTCGACCGCAGCCGGCGGAGGGCCAGCAGCAACCGCGGGGCCCGCGACGGCAACCGGAGCGGCTTTGACGCCCCACTTGTCTTCGAGGGTTTTGATCATCTCAGCGAGCTGGATGACCGGCATGTTCGAAAGGAAATCGACAACTTGTTCTTTGGTGAGATCACTCATTTGAATTCTCCGTAATCACTTCGAGTCTTGTTTTTCTTTAGCGGCGAGCAGATACGCGAAGTTCTGCGCGGGCGCGTTGATGAGCCGAACGAAGTTCTGCATGGGCGCTTGAAGCGTCGCGAGCAGCATCGAGCGGAGCTCGTTCTTGCCGGGCATCGTCGCGAGCTGGTCCTCGACGGCTTTTGCGTCGAGCACCGAGCCTTCGATGAGGCCGGCTTTGATGGTGAGCTTGTCTCCCGCTGCGTCCTTCTTGAAGGCCGTGACGACCTTCGCTCCGGAGCTGGGATCCTCGTAGCTCCACGCGATGCCGGTCATGCCGACGAGTGCGTCGTCGAGCTTGCCTGCGTACGCAGAGCCTTTGATGGCGTGTTTGACGAGCGTGTTCTTGACGACTTTGTATTCGACGCCGGCCTTCTTGAACTCCGACCGAAGCTTGGTCGCGTTCTCCACGGTCATTCCCTTGAAGTCGAGAAGTACCGCGGCCGTCATCTTGTCCATCCGCGTCTTGATTTCGCCGATCTGTTTTTCTTTGGCTTCGCGTTCCATGGTCAGGCCTCCTCGGTGTGGCCCATGAACGGCGCCGGATCGACACGCACGCCAGGACCCATGGTCGAGCTCAGCGTGATGCTCCTCAGGTAAGTGCCCTTGGCAGTCGATGGCTTTGCTTTGACGAGAGCGTTGATGATCGCCAATGCGTTTTCAGCGAGCGCCTTTTCTTCAAAAGACGATTTGCCGACACGCGCATGGACGATTCCAGCTTTCTCGACTCGGTATTCCACCTTGCCGCCTTTGGCCTCACGCACGGCTTGACCGACATCGAACGTCACCGTTCCGACTTTCGGGTTCGGCATGAGCCCGCGCGGACCGAGAACTCGGCAGAGCTTGCCCACTGCACCCATCATGTCGGGAGTTGCGATGACGCGATCGAAGTCGATGAAGCCTTCGTTGACCTTGAGCACCATGTCGTCGGCGCCGACGAAGTCGGCTCCAGCCTCGCGCGCTTCGCGGTCTTTCTCACCGCGAGCGAACACGAGGACACGAACGGTTTGCCCGGTCCCGTGAGGGAGTACGAGCGCACCACGGACCATCTGATCGGCGTGTTTGGGATTCACGCCTAGACGAACCGCGATGTCGACCGTTTCGTCGAACTTGGCGAACTTCGCTTTTTTCACGAGCGAAGCAGCCTCCTCGACGCTGTACTTGCGCGTTCGGTCGACGATTTCGTCGCCCTTCGCGCGGTTTTTAGACACTTTTGCCATTGTCCTCCTTCGTGATCCTCTCTCTAGATCTCCCACCGTTGGCCGGTCCACATCGATGTGTCCGGCGCGGTGGTATGGGGGTTACTTCTCAACTACGTCGATACCCATCGAGCGCGCGGTGCCCTTGACCGTTCGAATCGCAGCTTCGAGGTCGGTGGTGTTCATGTCTTGAATCTTCGAGGCCGCAAGCTCACGAACCTGAGCCATCGTCACTTTGCCGACCTTGTTCTTGTTCGGCTCCTTCGAGCCTGCGCCCGGCTTCTTCGCCGTGGGGAGCCCGGCGGCCTTCTTCAAGAGCACGCTCACGGGCGGCGTCTTCATGATGAAGGTGAAGCTGCGGTCGCTGTAGACCGTGATGACGACGGGGATGATCATGTCCCCGCCGGCAGTCTTGCCGTTGAAGTCCTTGCAGAACTGCATGATGTTGACGCCGTGCGCGCCGAGAGCCGGACCGACGGGCGGCGCCGGGTTGGCCTTGCCTGCAGGCAGCTGAAGCTTGACGTAACCAGTAATTTTTTTCATTTCAGGCGCTCTTCTCGACTTGTGCGAAATCCAGCTCGACCGGCGTTGCGCGGCCGAAGATCGAAACTTTGACGCGGAGCTTTTGCTTGTCCGGGTTGACCTCTTCGACGGTGCCCGAGAAATTCGCGAATGGACCATCGATGACGCGAATGACGTTGCCCGCTTCGAACGAGACGCGCGGCTTCACCTTCACGGCGCCTTCGACGATGATCTTTCGGAGGTCGTCGATCTGCGGCGGCTTCACTTCTTGCGGGCGCTGGTTGCCGATGAACCCGGTGACCTTCGGTGTGTCTTTGACGAGGTGCCAAGCTTCTTCGCTCATCTCCATCTCGACGAAGACGTAACCGGGAAAGCTGTTCTTCTGGCGCACGCGCGATTTTCCGCCGGCGCGCGGCTCGCTCACGGTCTCGGTTGGGATGAGGACTTCGCCAAAGCGTTCCTCCATATGGTGCTCTTTGATGCGCTGCTGAAGCGCATCACGCACCTTGTTCTCGAAACCCGAGTACGTGTGGACGACAAACCACTTCTTCGACATGGCGACCCCAAGACTATTCATGAGCCATAAACGTGTTTGGTGACCCAGAGCCAAAACTGATCCATGAGAGCAAAAAAGATCGTGGCGAACGCAGTCGCGATGATGACGACGGTGGTGGAGTTGGTGACTTCCTTGCGGCTCGGCCACGTCACGCGTGTGAGCTCTTCGGCGATCTCTTCGATGAGGGTGCGCGTCTTTTTGTGACGCCAGTAGTAGATGGCCACGCTCGCGCCGATGATGCCGCCGATGATGACGACCGCTTCATCCTGCGGCTCGACGTACTGACCGAACCACGCGGGCTTCCACTGCGAGGTTTTGAACCATGCGTAGTCGATGACTTTCGTCGAGAGGAACGCGACCGCAACCGCGCCTGCCATGTACGCCGCGTAGACGTAACGGCGATAGCCGAGCTGGACGGGCGCGGTCGGAGCTGGGCCGTGCTCGTCGATTTTCGTTTCGACGATGGGCTTCGGATCCGCGACGCCACCGGCTGCACCGGTGGGCTCGAGCACGACCTGCTCCTCCGAAGACTCTTCTTCGGTGGACTCGGTAGTCTCTTCGCCTTCTTTTTTCTCTTCGATCGACATCTGTTTTGTTTCTTGCAGGGGCTGGGGGGCTCGAACCCACGACCTGCGGATTTGGAATCCGCTGCTCTACCAACTGAGCTAAACCCCTAAACTCTCTATTTCGTTTCCTTGTGGACGGTGTGTTTGTTGCACTTGGGACAGAATTTCCGGAGCTCCAACTGGCCCACTTGATCCACGCGGCGCGTGGTCTTGTAGTTCCGGTTCGAGCACTCGCTGCACGCGAGTGAGACCGTGATGCGGGTGCTCACTCTTACTCGATGACTTTGGTGACGATCCCCGCTCCGACGGTGCGTCCGCCTTCACGGATCGCGAAACGCATTTGCTCCTCGAGGCCGACGGCAGTGATGAGCTCGATGGTCATGGTGATGTTGTCGCCCGGCATGACCATCTTGGTGCCTTCGGGCAGGTGGCATGTTCCGGTTACGTCCGTCGTGCGCATGTAGAACTGCGGGCGGTAGTTGGTGAAGAACGGGGTGTGACGGCCGCCCTCTTCCTTCTTCAGGACGTACACTTCGCCTTCGAACTTCTTGTGCGGCGTGACCGTGCCGGGCTTGCAGATGATCTGCCCGCGCTCGATGTCG
>JBBSFE010000063.1:0-36873 GCA_038239005.1 Polyangiales bacterium | reverse complement strand
CGTTTCCTCACGGAGCTCACGGACCAGGCATTCCGTGAGCCGCTCGCCCCATTCGAGGGTCCCGCCGGGAAGCGCCCAAGTTCCCGTGTCGGCGCGGCGCACGAGCAAATAGCGCCCTTCCGCATCGCGCGCGATGACGGCTATCCCGACGACCGGTCGCCGGAGGACGTGCCGGAGGATCTCCTTCATCACCACGAATGCGCCCGTCGGTATTTTCACGAGCAAGCCAATAACACGCCCATGAGCCCGCCCAACTTGCGGTAGAAGCGGGCGGAAGGAAGGTCATGAATTCGAGGTCGAGCGGAACGCTCGAGCGAACAACAGGAACGACTGACGCCCGGAGGGCGGAAGGAAGGTCATGAAGCTCGTCACTGTTAGGCACGCGACCGGGCACGATCGCGCGGGCGTCATCGTTGGGACGTCGATCATCGATCTCGCACGCGCATTCGCTTGGTACGAGCACGCGCGCGGTCGCCGCTGCGACGAAGCCCACGTCGCCGATCAGTATGGGCACGGCGTTCTCGGTTTCGTCGAACATGCAGCCCACGCGCGCCCCGTAGCCGACGAGATCGTCGAAGCGTTCGGCAAGACCGCGCTCCCCGCTGACTTCGAAGGCGCTCCCCTCGCCTCGCCTCTCGCGAACGCGAATCTACGCTCACCGATTCCGCGCCCGCCTTCGATGCGCGACGGCTACGCGTTTCGCCAACATGTGCTGACGGCGCGGAAAAATCGCGGGCTCGAGATGATCCCCGAGTTCGATCAATTTCCAATTTTCTATTTCACCAATCACGCTGCCGTGACGGGCCCGGGCGATGTCCACGTTCGCCCGCTTCATACCGAGCGCCTCGACTACGAGCTCGAAGCGGCCGTCGTTGTCGGCAAAGAAGCGCGCGACCTCACCGCCAACGATGCAGACGCGATCATCTTCGGCATGACGATCATGAACGATTGGTCGGCGCGCGCGCTGCAGATGGAAGAGATGAAGCTCAATCTCGGCCCCGCAAAAGGCAAAGACTTCGCAACGAGCCTCGGCCCGTGGCTCGTCACGATGGACGAGCTCGCGAGCAAAACCGTCAAAACACCCAACGGCAATCACTTCGACCTCGAGATGACGGCGCGTGTGAACGGCAAGGAGCTCTCGCGCGGCAACGTCAAAGACATGACGTGGACGTTCGCTCAAATCCTCGAGCGCGCGAGCTATGGCGTCACGCTTTATCCAGGCGACGTGATCGGCTCGGGCACGTGCGGCACGGGATGCCTGCTCGAGCTCAACGGCTCGAAAATTACAGACAACCTGTGGCTCAGGCCCGGGGACGTCGTCGAGCTCGAGATCGACGCGCTCGGGAAGCTCACAAACCGAATCGTGCTCGATGGATGAGGTCGCGAGTGGTAATCTCTAAACGCGGGGTGTCGCCATGAAAGAATTAGCAGTTTGCGCTTTTGCCTTCGCCGTCGTTGCGAGCGCTTGCGCTACCGGCGGAAACCCCGGCGGCGGCGAGGATGCGGGCAACAACAAAGACAGCGGTATCGCCAAGGACTCCGGTGGCGGCAACGACTCCGGCGGCGGCAACGACTCCGGCGGCGGCAAGGACTCGGGCGGCGGCGATGGCGCCGTCGACACATGCGCCAAAGCGGCGCCGAGCAACGTGTGTGGCGTGTTTCCGCAATGCGACTGCGCATCGAACCAAACGTGCGAGGTCAATCAGACCACGCTCGACGGCACCTCGTCGTGCGTCGCGGCCGGCACGAAGACCACGGGTCAGGCATGCACCGCAACGACGGGCCAATGCGCGCCCGGCCTCACGTGCATCTGGGGTCAGTGTCACCCCTATTGCGGCACCGAGGGCTCGCTCTGCACCGATCCGCTGACGAACTCGTGCATCAACCTCACCGACAACAGCATGAATCCGATCCCGAATTTGCTGGTGTGTCACATCAACTGCCAACTCGAGAGCGCGACCGGGTGCGGCGGTGGCAGCGAGGGCTGCATCTACTTCGATGTCGATCAGGTCGATTGCTACCCAACCGGCACGAGCACGACATGCAGCGCGGCGTCGTCGCTCTGCAAACCCGGTGACGTGTGCGTGTTCGACGGCACGAGCAAGTACACGTGCGCGCCCTGGTGTCGCATCGGCGCAAGCGATTGCAAGAGCGGTACGTGCATGGCCTTCGGTACACCACCACACGACAACGGCTACGACTACGGGTACTGCCAGTAGCTCGATTTCGGGTATCTTCGCGCGGGCCAAATGCCCACGCTACGCACGTACACCGTCGTTCCGCGTCTTCCTCAGCAGCTCGAACGACTTCGCGAGATTGCAGAAAACTTGTGGTGGTCGTGGGCCATCGAAGCGCGTGAGCTTTTCCTCCGCATCGACGGCGATCTCTGGGACGCCGTACGCGGCAACCCCATCGAGCTCCTGACGCGCGTCGAGCAAAGCCGCCTCGACGAGCTCGCACGCGACGACGCATTTCTCGGCCGGCTCGAAACGGCCTACGCAACGCTCCAGCGCTACATGTCGCGCGACGGGTGGTTCAAGAAATCGTTCCCCGAGTGCGACGGCGCGCGCATCGCGTATTTTTCGATGGAGTACGGCATCCACGAGTGCTTGCCGATTTACTCGGGCGGCCTCGGCGTGCTCGCGGGCGATCACTTGAAGACGGCGAGCGATCTCGGGCTGCCGCTCGTCGGCGTCGGCCTTGCGTACGCGGAAGGTTATTTCCGGCAGGCACTCAATCGCGATGGTCTCCAGCAAGAGCGCTACCCGATCAACGATTGGTATCGCATGCCCGTGTCTGCGGTGAACGACGCGAATGGCAAACGGCTCGTCATCGACGTCACCTATCCGGACCGCATCGTGCACGCGCAGCTCTGGAAGGCGCAGGTCGGGCGAGTGCCTCTTTTCTTGCTTGATACGAACATCGACCAAAACGTCGTCGAAGATCGCGCCATCACCGGACCACTCTACGGAGGCGACTCCGAATTCCGCGTGCGACAGGAAATCATGCTCGGCATCGGCGGCGTTCACGCGCTCGAAGCCATGGGGCTCTCGCCGACCGTGTGCCACATGAACGAAGGACACTCGGCGTTTCTCGCGATCGAGCGCGTCGGTCGCCTCGTGCGTGATCGCGGGGCGACGTTCGCCGTCGCGAGCGAAGCGTGCTCCGCGCAAAACGTATTCACGACGCACACGCCCGTTCCCGCCGGGCTCGACGTCTTCGGTGCGGACCTCGTGCGAAAATATCTCGAGCCGTACCGCGCGGCGCTCGGCATCACCGAAGAGCAGCTCCTCGCGCTTGGCGTGAGCGAAGACAAAACCAAATTCAGCATGCCCGTGCTCGCGATTCGCGCGAGCGACCACTACAACGCCGTCTCCGCGCTCCACGGCGAGGTGTCTCGCAAAATGTGGAGCAAGCTCTGGCCCGATTTGCCCGAGCACGAGATCCCGATTCAATCGATCACCAACGGCGTGCACACCGCCTCGTGGGTTTCGGACGAAATGGGCGCGCTCTTCACGCGCTACGTCGGCCCGAGCTGGAGCGAAGGCTCAGACGACGCCGCACTTTGGTCGCGCGTCTACGAAATTTCCGACGCCGAGCTTTGGGAAGTGCACGAGCACCGGCGCCATCGTCTCGTGCAACTTTGCCGGCGCTGGCTTCGCGCATCCGCGGAACGGCGCGGTGAATCGCGCGAAGAAATCAACGCATGCGACGACGTCCTCGACCCGCGCGCGCTCACGATCGGTTTCGCGCGCCGCTTCGCGACGTACAAGCGCGCGACGCTTCTCTTCCGGGACATGGATCGCGTGACGCGTTTGCTCGGCGACCCGGGTCGGCCCGTGCAGCTCGTCTTCGCGGGCAAAGCCCATCCGCAAGACAAGCCGGGCAAAGAGCTCATTCGCAGCATCGTCCACACCGCGCGCGAAGCGGGCCTCGCGGGCAAAGTCGTCTTCATCGAGGACTACGAGATGCGCATCGCGCGCGCTCTCGTCGCAGGGGTCGACGTTTGGCTCAACACGCCGCGCCGCCCACTCGAAGCGAGCGGCACGAGCGGCATGAAGGCTGCTGCAAACGGCGTTCTCAATCTCAGCGTCCTCGACGGCTGGTGGGACGAAGCCTACGCCGCACACGGCGGCGACGTCGGCTGGGCCATCGGTCACGGCGAGGAATACGCTGACGAAGCCGGCGATTCCGTCGAAGCGGAGCTGCTCTACGATTTGCTCGAGCGCGACGTCATCCCTACGTTCTACGAACGCGAAGACGAACCACACGCGGGGAGCTCCGTCGCTCCGGAGGCGCGAGGCCTTCCGCGTCGTTGGATCAAGAAAATGAAAAACGCGATCGCGCATCTCGCGCCCGCGTTCAACACAGCGCGGATGGTGCGCGAATACACGGAACGCTTCTACGTTCCGTCGCACAAGCTCTGGCACCGCATGGTCGACGGCGACTTGCGCGGCGCACGCGAGCTCTGGGCGTGGAAGGAACGCGTCCGCAAGGCGTGGCCCGCCGTGAGCGTCGCGGAGGTTTCGCAAAAGACCGCCGAAAGCGTTCGCGTCGGCGACGCCGTGCGCGTCACGGCCACGGTGAACCTCGGCGAGCTCGCACCAGAGGACGTCGTCGTCGAGCTCTATTACGGACCCACCGCAGGCGGCACCGAGCTCGCGCGCGGCGCGATCGTCCGCATGAAAGTCGAAGACGAAGCAGGGTCCGGCCGCTACCGCTACGCTGGCGAGATCCCCACGCGCGAAAGCGGCGCCCACGCGTTCGCCGTCCGCGTCATGCCGTACTCCGCCGCCATGAGCCACTCGTACGAAACGTCCCTCATCCGCTGGGACTAACCGCAAGAGTCAGTTTTTGCAGGCCGTGCCGAAGACGTGGACGTTCGCGCCAGTCGTGGGGTCGGGCGTGAGGACGTAGCCGAAAGTGTTCGAGGACACGATTGCGAGCTCGCTCGGGTGGAATGCGAGTTGGAAAGAGTGGTTCGGAACGACGCCCGGCGTGCCGTTGCGGCTCGCGAGCTGGACGAGTGACTGCGCGGTGTTCGTCGATGGCGCGGAGATGACGATGGCGTCGTTGTCGTCGACCCATGCGGCGGGCCCGGCGAGATCGGCTGAGAAGCCGGGGATCGCGTAGGTCGTCATGTCGACGTGCGTGGTGCCGTCGAACTTCGTCGCCTTGTCGTCGGCGAGAACCCACACGACGCGAGCCGCCGTGGTGGTCGCGGGGCCGCCGTCGGGGACGGTGACGGTGTCGGTCGTCCAAAGGAGACCGCCCGTCGGGCTCTGTGCGAGGTAGCTGTTGGCGTACGTCTGCCCCATGCTCGCGAGCGTGTCTTGCTCGCCGGCGTTTTGCGCGCTGCCCGTGGCCGCGGCGTTTTCAAGGCTAAAGAACGTGTTGTACGTGCCGCCGTTCTCTTGGCGAAACGTGATGAGTCGCGTGCCGCTCGCAGCTTGAACGAAGCTATTGACGGGAAAGCCCGCCGTCGGTGCGAACGTGAGCGAGTCGAGGTCTTTGAGAGGCGCAGCGATGCGCGCTGCAGGAAACGATTTCGCGGGGTCGTCGCGCACGAGATAGATGCCGCCCGATGTGTCAGCGAAGACGGCATCGACCGATGGTACTTCGAGTGTGTTGAAAACGGTCGTGGCGACCATTTCGGAAATGGTGGGATCGGTCGGAACGGCGAGCGACGCGATCGGGATTTTGTAATCAGGCCCTGTGCCCGCGACCGCGCCGACGAAGTAAATCGTGGTGCCACTCGTGACGACGAACGTCGGAAAGAAGGGCAGACCCGCGACGGGAATCGACACGGGCGTACCGTTCGTGGGGCTGTCGACGGGATACGCAACGACGCCGTTGGTGGTGCCGATGAACACGAACGGATAAACCGCCGCGAAGCACCGGCGCGCGCCCCCGCCGCCCCCGCCGCAGCCTGCGCTGCCGAGCGATACGTGGAAGGTGCCGGCGTGAAAATTGTAGGCCGTGGGTGACGAGCACGTGTGCGTGTTGTTGTCGCACACCGATGAGTTGCATGCGGTCGCTGGACACACGGCGTAAACGCACTGGTTTTTCGCGATGTCGCATTTGCCGGTGAGGCAACCGTTGCTCGACTTGCAATCAGGATCGGCTTTGCACTGAACCGGATTGGGCGCGTCGATGCCGACGTCGCTCGTGGCGACATCGGCGCCGCCATCATTGCCGCCGATGAGCGACGGGTCGAGACCGAGCGAGCACGCGATACCCGCCGCGCTCGCAACGAACAAGGCGAGACCCGCGAAGAGGAGCCTTTGGCGGCGCATTAGAACGTCCCTCGAAGCACGAAGCCGCCGATCGACGGCGAAAGCGTGAGACGCGCTTCGTCCGCTTTGTCCCCCGCGGGTTTCTTCGCGGGTGCTGAAGCCGTGTCGCTCTTTTCAGGAATGAGGACGAGCGTCACGCCGGCCGCGACGAACACGCCGGCTGCGATCCATACGCCGGTCGTCCAGTCGGCGAGGGCGTTCGCGTGCACGTAGCCCGCGTGACTCGGTGCGGCTTTGTACGCATCGCCGGCATCTTGTGCGGAGACTCCGAGCAAGATCGCGCCGAGCACGGACGCGCCGCCGATACCAATCATCGAGAACCCAGCGGCCTTCAGCGCGGAGGAATGCGAGACGGATTTCTCGACGACGACTTCTTTCGGCGGCGCCGTCGTGGTGTCTTCGTGTTTGACAACGACCGCGACGGGCGACACATCGAGCTTCTGGGTTTGGCCGCCCTCGAGCAGCACTTCGCGTTTCTCGGGTTGCTTGCCGGGCAACCGCACCGAAAGCGCGTGCGTACCACCCGTGCCGTGGATGCGAACGGGCGCAGGCGACTCGGTGAACTGATCGAGCTGGAGCTTCGTGCCCTCCGGCCCGGTGATGGCGAGCGTGCCGAGAACCTTTTCGAGCGCTGCAAGTCGATCGCGCGCGGTGCTCGCCTGCTGCGCATTGAGGCCGCTGCCGGCAAGCTCGACCGCGCGCCCGTAGTCATCGGCGGCGCGTTCGGTTTGGTTCGCTTGCTCCCAAGCGAGCGCCGCGGTGTAGAGCGCGACCGCATTCGGTTTCAACGCCGCTGCGGCTTCGAACGCCTGCGCCGCTTCGGCGAACTTGCCGGCCGAGAACGCTTTGCTTCCGGCGACGAATTGTTTTTTTGCCTCGGCGCCCTCATCGGCATCTTGAGCGCGAGCGAGCGGCGAAAGTGCGAGTGCGAGTGCAAGAACGACCGAAGATGTAACTGCGCGCATGCGAACCGATCAGTAAGGGTTTTCTGGAAGCGCGACCTTGTGCGATGGCGTCGGGCTGGTCGGAGAAGTTTGAGTCGTGGCGGTCGTTGGGGACGACGGCGCCTGTTGAAGCGTGAGCGCCACCTCTACAGAGGAAGCCGCCGTTTCGTCCAGTTTCAACGTCTCGTCTGCGAAACCAGGCGCGGTCACGACGACTTCGGTGGTGACGCCATGTGCCGGACGCGGAATTTCGCGAACGCTCGCCGCGAGCGCTTCGCCGTTCACGCGAAGGACCGCATCGGCCGGAAGGCCACGGAGCTCGATCGCAGAAGATGGTGCAGCTTGCGTTGGTGCGACCACAGGCGCGCTCGCGCTCGCCGTGGGTTTGGCGGCAGTGGGCGAGGGTGTCATGAGATCTTCCTGCGAGCGATTGCGCATCGCGATGATCGCACCCGAGCCTATGACTGCGGCGACAATCACACCCACGGCCGCCGAGAGCACGTACTTGCCGGCGCTCGAAGGTTGAGCGTGAGTCTGCGCCATCGCGGCGACGATGGATGGGCCGGTGTGGTCACCGGGCGGCGGTTGGAGACTCACTTGCTGGACGCCACTCACGACGCGCGCAGGCGCCGACGGCGTTCCGCCGACTTGCTCTCCGCCAACACCTGGTCGGCTATCGTCGAGCGCAGATGCGTTGGCCGCGGCGCGAATGCGATCGCGCCGGCGGTCGAGGACGTTGCCGACGCGTTGTTGCACGAACGTTCCGACGTTCGACTGCATGAGCATCGGCCCGCTTCGCACGAGATACTCTTCGAGCGCCGCGCGCATACGTTCGGCCGTTGGATATCGCCGCGCGGGATCGGCCGACAGCGCCGTGACGACGATCTGCTCGAGGTCGGGCGAGTACCCACGGATGATGCGAGACGGCAGCGTGTAGCGCCCCGACATGATTGCGTGCATCACTTGCGGATCGCCTTCGCCGGTGAACGGCCGGCGTCCCGTCGATGCTTCGTAGAGCACGACGCCCATCGCGAAAATGTCGACGCGACGATCGGATACGGTGCCCGCGATTTGCTCGGGCGACATGTACGCGATCTTCCCTTTCACTTGGCCCGCGATGGTTGCGCTGTGCATTTGCCCGAGCGCTTTCGCGACGCCGAAGTCGGCGACCTTCACGGTGCCATCGGCGCCGACGAGAATGTTGTGCGGCGAGACATCGCGGTGAACGACGCCGAGGGGCCGGCCTTCGTCGTCGGTGAGGTTGTGCGCCGCGTGAATGCCCGCGCATGCGTCGGCGATGATGCGCGCGCAAAGGCGCGGCTCCATCGGCGCCATTTTCCCGGAGCTGCGTAGGATGTGAACGAGCGATTCGCCGTTCACCCACTCCATCGCGAGATAGAGGACTTTGCCTTCTTCGCCGAGCTCGTAAATCTCGCAGACGTTCGGGTGATGAATCATCGCGGCGATGCGCGCTTCATCCAAGAACATGCGCTCGAACTCGGGCTCTTCGGCGAGGTGCGGCAAGATGGTCTTGATGGCGACCGTCTTCGAAAACCCGCGCTGGCCGTGTTGGCGCGCGGCCCAAACGCGGGCCATCCCGCCCTTCGCAATCGCCAAAAGCAGCTCGTAGCGCCCGAGGTGAGTGCCCGGCCTGAGCTCTTCGGCAGACAGACCGATCTCGGCGACGAGATCGTCGGGCGCGAGCTGATCCACCATGTCGATCCTCCGATTCTACCACGCCGAAAGCGAGTCGTGATACGCGCAAGCGTGCCTCAGCACCCTGCCAATCCAAGCGAGGTCAGCCGTCAGCGCATGTTCGCCGTGATTGCGGTGTCAACGCTTGCGATGACCGTGAGCTACGTCGACCGCCAAGCCATGGCTGCGCTCGGCCCGACCGTGAAAAAGGCGTTGTCGCTCGGGCATACCGAGTGGGGTGCGCTCACGAGCGCCTTCTCGATTGCGTACTTGATTGGTGCACCCATCGCCGGGTCGCTGGTCGATCGCATTGGCGCGCGCCGCGGGCTCGTTGCCGCGGTGCTCGTGTGGTCGCTCGTTGCGGGCGCGCACGCGATGGTCACCGGGTTCGCGATGCTCTTCATGTTGCGCATCTTCCTCGGCCTTGCCGAGTCGCCGACGTATCCAGCCGCCGCGCGATGCGTTGGGGCCATCGCGCCGCCGAAGTCGCGCTCGGCCGCGCTCGCGTGGCTCTTCACTGGAAGCTCGGTGGGTGCAGCCGTGGCCGGTCCGTCTGCGATATGGCTCGAGGCTCACTACAATAGCTTTCGCGTCGCGTTCATTGGCATCGCGTTGGTCGGTGCGCTTTACGCGCCCATCTTCTGGCTGACGACGCGCGATCCGAGCGTGGTCGCCATTGTCGAGCGTCGCGAAGCGCGAACGAAGAGCTCGCTCCGCGAAGTCGCGGGGCTCCTCGCTGAGCCTGCGGTCCGCCGCGCGTGCCTCCTCGTGATTGCGAGCGCGCCCGCGATCATGCTCGTGCTCAACTGGGGCCCGCAGCTTCTCGAGACGCAGCTCGGTGTGCCGCAGCGAATGCAAGCGCGTTACGTGTGGGCCCCGCCGCTCGCGTTCGACGCAGGCGCTGTGTTCTTCGGATGGCTCGCATCACACCGCGATCAGAAAGGCCGAAGCATCAACGACTTGGTCGTGCTTGCTGCGCTGCTCGAAGGCTCGCTTGCGTTCGCGGCGTGGACGTCGCGGCCCGCTCCGGGCATGGCGATATGCGCCGCATCGATGGCCGGCGGTGGCGCTCTCTACGCGCTCGCCGCGGGCGATCTGTTCAAACGCATCGGCCTCGGCCGTGCCGGCGCGGCGGGCGGTCTCGCGGCCGCAGCGCAATCGCTCGCGCACATCGTGACGGCGCCAGTCGTCGGCATGGTGCTCGACAAAACGCACACGTACCACGACGTGCTCATCGTCCTCGGCGCGCTCGCCGTTCCTGGCGCGCTCGCGTTCACGATCTGGCCGATGCCGCCCATCCCCGACGAAGCATCTGCGTCCTAAAGCACGCTGCGTGCGCGCCGCGTTTCGGCGGCGAACAAGAAACACTCCGCTGCATGGCGACCGCTGATGGGCTCTTTGTTGCGCACCGCACGAACCACCGCACGAAACGCGAGATAGCGCGGCCCATGAATGCCGAGGAGCATGACGACGACGCCCGGATCGCGTGGAGCCTCGAGCGAGCCGGCGAGCGCCGCACCCGATGCGAGCACGCGTGCCACGAGCACGTCACATGCGAGCACCGCGCCGGAAAAATCACCCGTCGCGAGAAGCGCTTCGGCGCGGCGCACCGCTGCCCGTTCGTCTTCGGGCCAGAGCTCCGCAAACGAGAGCGAGCCTGGCACAACGGAAGGCGGCACGACATCGGGCGGAGCGCGCGTCGACATCTCGCGCATCTCCGGAATCGGAGAGCTCGTCGAAGTGATGGCAGCAAGCTTCGACTGCGACGAGATACGCCCGAGTCCGCGAACGCTCTGCGGCGCAGGCGACGCCTTCGGAGCGCGATCGGATTCGGCGAGCTCGCGCACGGCTTCTTCGATGCCGAGATCGTCCGGATCGAGCGCCGCGATTCCCCCGCTGTCGTCGGCGCTTCCGCCGCGAGGCAACTGCGCTTTGTAAGCTTCGACGACGAGCCGCGTGATCTTCTCGAGGCTGTCGAACACGCCAACGCCGCGCGTTGCGACGGAGGATGTCGTCGGTGCGGCGAACAAGTTGAAGCGACGATCGAGCTCGCCTTCGGTGACGACGTCGGCGATGTCGCGCTTGTTCCACTGAAACGTGTGCGGGATTTGCGACAGGCTCCGCCCGTGCTCGGCGAGGTTGCCGCTCAAGTCTTCGACCGATTCCTGGTTCGCGTCCATGCGCGCTTGCTGCGAGTCGGCGACGAACACGATCCCGTCGGCGCCCGTCAGCACGAGCTTGCGCGTTGCGCTGAAGTATACCTGCCCGGGCACCGTGAAGAGTTGGAGCCGCACGTTCAAGTTGCGGATGCGCGGCACGCGTACGGGCAAGAAATCGAAATAGAGCGTGCGCTCGGTGGGCGTCGCGAGCGACACGAGCTTTCCGCGATGCTCGGGCTTGGTGCGCTCGTGGATCGCCTGAAGCGTCGTTGTCTTGCCCCCGAGCCCAGGACCGTAAAATACGATCTTGAAGACGAGCTCTTTTGTCAGCGGGTTCAGGGCCGCCATGCGCCGGCGAGCATAGTCGAATTCTCCCGCCTGCGCGGGCATCCAACATGAGCTGCCCTATGCTAAGGACCCTCGCACAATGCCTGGTTTCATCGACTTGCACTGCCACTGGGTGGCCGCCATCGATGATGGCGCACGCACGATCGAGCAAGGTATCGAGATGCTCAGAAGGTTGCAGACTGCAGGCTTTTCGAAGGTCGTCGCGACGCCCCACATGAGGCCGGGCATGTTCGACAACGACAAAGCCGCCCTCGAACGCGCCTTCGCAGCGATGGTCGCAGTGCTTCCCGCCGGACTGCCCGAGGTCGGGCTTTCGAGCGAGCACTACTTCGACGACGTCGTTTTTGGGCGTCTCAAGAAAGGCGAAGGACTCCCCTACCCCGGCGGAAAGTCCGTGCTCGTCGAGCTCAACCCGCAGCAATTTCCTCTCGCGTTGCCGGCGCGTTTGCTCGATTTGCGGCGCGCGGGCCTGAAACCCGTCATCGCGCACCCCGAGCGCTACCAACCGGCGTGGAAAGACACCGATTCGATGCAGCCGCTCCTCGACGCCGGCGCGTGTCTTCTCCTCGATGTCTGCGCGCTCGTCGGAAAATACGGCGACAAACCGCAGAAAACCGCCGAAAAGCTCCTCGAAGAAGACGCATACGAAGCCGCGTGCAGCGACGCGCATCGTCCGGGCGACGCCGACATCACCGCGAAAGCGATCGAGCGGCTTCGCAAAATCGCCGGCGACGACGAAACGGATCGCTTGATGCGCCGCGGCCCAGAGGCCATTCTCCGCGGCGAATTCAGTTAAGGGACTTCATGCTTCTCGAAAAGATTCAGAACCAAACCGCTCACGTCGTCGTCGTCGGCATCGGCTATGTCGGTTTGCCGCTCGTCGTCGAGCTGGCCCGCGCGGGCTTCCGCGTCACGGGTTTCGATCACGACAAGAACAAGGTCGAGAGCCTCGGCAAAGGCCGCTCGTACATCGAAGACATCGCATCGGACGATCTCGCGCCGCACGTGAAGAGCGGCAAGCTCGACGCCACGACCGACGAACGCATCCTCGGCCAAGCCGACTGCGTGATCTTGTGCGTGCCGACGCCGCTCAAGAAAAACAAAGACCCGGACATGACGTACATCGAGTCCGCCGCCGACGCGGTCTCGCGCCATCAGCACGCGGGCATGCTCGTGGTGCTCGAGTCGACGACATACCCCGGCACGACACGCGAAGTGCTCTGCGAAAAGCTCGAGGACCAAGGAAAGTTTACCGTCGGCAAAGACGTCTTCGTCGCGTTTTCGCCCGAGCGCGTCGACCCAGGCAACGTGAAGTACGGCACGCGCAACACCCCCAAAGTGCTCGGTGGTGTCACGCCCGCGTGCATGGAAGTCGCGGACGCGCTTTACAAGCAAATCGTCGACCGCGTCGTCGCCGTGTCGAGCCCCGATGCCGCGGAGATGACGAAGCTCCTCGAGAACACGTTTCGCGCGGTCAACATCGGCCTCGTCAACGAGCTCGCCCTCATCTGCGAGCGGCTCAATCTCGACGTCTGGGAAATCATCGAGGCCGCTTCGACGAAACCGTTCGGCTTCATGCCGTTCAAGCCGGGTCCGGGGCTTGGCGGTCACTGCATTCCGATCGACCCGCTTTATCTGAGCTGGAAGATGCGTGGCCTCAAAGTGCCCGCGCGTTTCATCGAGCTCGCCGACATGGTGAACACGGCCATGCCAGAGCACGTCGTCGACCTCGTCGCGCATGCGCTCAACGAAGAAGAGAAATCGATGAAGGGCTCGAAGCTCCTCGTCTCGGGCGTGGCCTACAAAAAGGACATCAGCGACGTGCGTGAGTCGCCCGCGGTCGACGTCATTGCCGGCCTACTCAAACGCGGCGCGCACGTGAGCTACATCGATCCGTTCGTTCCTTCGTTCAAGGAGCACGGGCACTCGTTCGAATCCGCCGATCCAAAGGCGAGCTTCGCGGCGTACGATGCCGTCCTCATCGTGACCGACCACACCGACATCGATTACGCGCGCATGGTTCGCGAGGCGAAAGTCATCGTCGACACGCGCAACGCGACGCGGCCTCACCGCGCGAACGCGACGGCGAAAATCATCCGTCTGTGAGAGAGCATGGGTTCTTTCGGCGACACGCCGGGCGCTTCATCGGCTCGGCGGTGCTCACGGTTTGCGTCGTCTGGGCGGCGAGGCACTCGGGCCTCGAGCTCTTGCCCGCGTGGTCACGCTTCGCGCACGTTCGCTGGTGGACCGTCCCTGTCTATCTCGCCACGGTGATGGTCTGGACGTATTTTCGCGCCGTGCGATGGCGCTTTCTGCTGCGCCGCGCGGCACCCGATGTCGGCAAACCACGCATCCTCGCGGTGTCGCTCGTGGGCTTTGCGGCGATCTTGATTCTCCCGTTCCGGCTCGGCGAGTTCGTGCGGCCCGGCATGCTGCGCGAAAAAGGGAAAGTCTCGTTCTCCGCGGCGACGGGCAGCATCCTCGCCGAGCGCATCGTCGATGGCGTCTACCTCAGCGTCGTGCTCGTGATTGCGCTGCTCGTCGTGCCGACGATTCATCCCTTGCCCGTGCACGTCGTCGGCCTGCCCGTCACGGTCGCGCAGACGCGCTGGTACGCGTTCGTCACGGCGAGCGCGTTCGTGGGTGGGCTCGTCGTGCTGATGGTCTTCTTCTTCGCGCGCGACTTCGCCAAGAAGGTGACGCTCGCGGTCTTCGGCGTCGTCTCGAGGCCGCTCGCGCAAAAGCTCGCCGACGAGTTCGAGAAGCTCTCGCACGGTCTCGATTTTTTTCGAAGCGGTCGCGACGCCGCCGGTTTTCTCTTCGAGACGACCATCTATTGGATGACGAACGCAGCGAGCATGTGGGTCCTCGCATACGGCGCGGGCCTCTGCCACGCCGACGGAAGCGCGCCGACATTCGGCGAAGCGTGCGCCATCATGGGCATGCTCGGCATGGCGATTCTCATCCCTGGCCCGCCCGGGATGCTCGGCATCTTCCAGGCCGGGCTCATGTGCGGCATGACGATGTATTACCCCGAAGAGATCGTGAGAGATCATGGGGCTGTCTACGCGTGCCTGATGTTCTTGATCCAGATCACTTGGATCTTGGCATCGGGTGGCGTCGCGCTCTTGGCTCGGCACACGAGTCTCAAAACGCTCGCTGAGGATGACCGAAAACTTGGCCCCTGAGCAAGTGCTTCGATAAGCGTGCATCATGCACGCAAAAATCCTGTCTCTGATCTCGGGCCTTCTTTGCGGCCTCGCCGTGACGGCAGCGATCGTGATGACAGACCGCGACGCGAACGCGCGCTCGGCCTACGAGTCGACCTACGGCTACGAGCGAACGTGGAACGCAGCGCTGCGCCTCGTGCGTGTCGACATGAACTTGAAGGTCACCGAAAAGGACCAAGAGAACGGCTACGTGATGTTCGATTACAAATCGCCCGAGAGCCACAACGCGTCGCCCGGCTCGATCGAGTTCGTGCGCTCGAAAGATCCATCAGCGCCCGTGCGCGTCGTCGTCTCGCTCTCGCAGATGCCGCGCTACCACGAGCAAGTCTTCGTCGACTCGCTCGCCAAAAAGCTCCGCGTCGAATACGGCGACCCGCCAACGCTCCACCCCGCGCCGCCGCATCAAGAGACCGACGCCGCAGCCGAGGAGTGACCATCGGCGCCGGAGGCGCCGGACCAGGAAATCAGTGCGGGACGGGCGGGACGATGACTGTGTTGATTGATGAGAGGTTGCCGCCTGCCGGATAGCCGTACGATGCGGCGCTGTCTTCGCCATAGACCGTGATGCCGAACGGGCCTTTGCTCGATGCGGTGTGCGGGCCGTTTTGGCAGTTGTTGTGTTGAGCCACACCGCCTTTGACGATGTCGACCCACGCGTATTCGTACGTGTCGCCGGAGTCGACCGGGATCCAACCCGAGACGGTGCCGACGCAGTCGATCGTGACGTCTTGGAAACCGGAGCTCGTCTTGTTGCGGACGACGGTGAAGTTGGTCGTCGCGTACGTGACGTCCGAATAGAAGACGTAGCTCGAGAGGAACTGCGCGGGCGGAACCATCTGCACGTAGTCCTCGTCGCCGATGCCGCCGCCGCCGTTGCAGCCGGGCATCATGAGCGCGACGTGGAATGGGTGCTGAGCGTCTTGGCTCTTCACCAGGAATTCTTTGGTCGACTCGAACTCCGCCATTTGGCCGAGGTTGAGCGTCGTCGGCAAACCGGATTGCGGCGGATCGTAGGTGAGGGTCGTGCCTGCGACGACGCCGGTGAATCGATAGATGACCGACTCCGGACTTCCTGCGCGTGGCTCGAACGGCACGATCGCGTACGTGGAACCAAGCGCCTGAATCGGTGCGATCTGCTCGTGATCGGAATCGCAACCACCGCCGGTCGACGTGGCCGAGCCCAAGCACAAGTAGCCGTTGCCACCGTTGAACGCGATTGGGTTGTTCGAGCTGATGATCGAGCCCGACATGTCCATCGGTGTGAGCTCACCGACGCCGTACGTGTAGCCCGCTTGCCATTGCACGTACTCGCCTGCGTTGAGGGTGTACGTCGTCTTGACGTTCGAAGGTGCCGCCGCGACGCCGGTCCCACTCGGGAGCGCAACGGTGGGGACGACGTCCACGGTCGTGCCGTTTTGGAACGCGACGATTTGGCCCCAGTGTGGCCCGCCTGCCGAGGCTTGCCCGCCGCTTCCGAGCTTTGGAAGCGCCGCGATGTAGTTCGTTCCCCAGGCTGTCGTCGGGTAGATGAGCGTCGCGCCGGGCAAGTACGAGCTCGCGCCGCCGAATGGAAGAATGTCGTACGCGCTCACGGGGAAGCTCGTGACGACGTGCCACGCTTGCCCGCGCCCGGTACCTTGCACGGCGGTGCCCTGAAGGAGCGCGGGGCCGGCTGGGCATTTGTAGCTGCTCGCCGGATCGCTCTCGAGAAAAAGCACGCCGACTTTCGCTTGCGGCACGCCCGTCGTCGGGATGGCGGCCCACGACGTCGGCGGCGTCACCGTCGCGGAGATGCGGCCGAACTTGGTGGCGTCGTACGAAACGCCAGAGCGATCGACGGTCACCGTGGTGTCTTCGGTCCAGTTGTTCGCGATGAAGACGGCGAGGCACGGCGAGAAATATTGTGGGTAGAGATCTGCGAAGAACGACGGCGTCGCGATCATGAAATCGCAACCGATCGAACCGTGTGCAGCTGCTGCAGCTTGGCAAGCCGGAACGCAACCGCCGCCTGCGCAACCTTGATCGGGTGGGCACGTCTTCACGACGTTGCCGCCCGAGTCGAGGATGTAATGGAGATCGGGCGAGCATGTCAGCGTTGGGCCGCCGTCGCCTTTGCCGGAGTCGAGCCCGCAGAACGCGCAGCCATCGTTGTCGGCGCCGTCGCCGAATCCCGCCGTCACCGGCGTCGTCACCGAATCCGGTGTTGTGACCACCGCACGCCCACACGAACGAAAAAGAAAGCGTGCAGACTGCAACCAAGCTCGAACGGCGCATGAAACCTCCGACGCCGAAAGAATAACGGAACGCCGCTCAGCTGCCTGCGATGATTTCGTGACGCACTGAGCCAGACGGCGATGCCGCGGTGTCGCCGCAGCAGCGGAAGCCAATTTGGTAGAACTCGAAGTTCTCGTCGTGCGCCGTCGTCACGGGGCGGCAGCGATCGCGCACGGGTCCCCAATAGCCGCCCTTGAGGCCGCTGCGATGTGGGTGGCCGCTCTCGTTGACGACCCATTCATCGACGTTGCCGGTCATGTCGTACGCGCCGTACGGGCTTACGCACGCCTGGTTTTGGCCGGACGGATCGCGCTGATCGAGGCGCGCCACTTCGGCGTCGCGCGTACGCGGGTCGGCGATGAGGCGCTCGTTCGGATCGGGGTGGGCTTTGTCGATGTTGCATGCCTCGGAGTTGCGCGCGTAGCCGTAGGGATACGGAAGGCGTTCGGCGCCTTCGCATGCGAGCGTCCACTCGGTTTCGCCGCAGAGGCGTTTGCCTTCGCCCGCGCACACCTGGCGCGCCTGGTTCCATGTCACCATCACCTGCGGTTTTGCGCCCGGTGAATTCGGGTACTCGTATTGGTCGATGCAGAAGTGTCGGTGTGATGTGTGGACGGGGCAGTCCGAGGTCGGCGCGAACTCGGCGCAGCGCATCTTCGTCTCGGGGTCGAGCCAGCGAAGGCACTTCTGCTCCACATACGGGCAAAAGTCGCCCTCGACCTCGACCATTCCCGCAGCGCAAACCGAGGACATCGGGACCGTGTTCGTCGCCGTTTTGATGCCTGCGTTCGCCAGCGTGGCTCCGTCTGTCAGCTTCGCGGAGCCCGCGAGGTCGCCTGGCTGAGCCACAGAGGCTGGAGCCGACCGAACTCCGAACAGGAATAGACCCGCTCCGAGGATGGCTCCAAATCCGATGACCCTTCCCGCGCGACGAAACATTTCGAAGGGATAGGAGTGCAAAAGCACGGCCAATGCGGGCCGACGGCGAACGGCCATTCGCTGCGTGTGTCTGTTCGCGTCTCTCTCGACCTGCATTCGCGTGTTTGGAAGCGATCGTATGTTTGTCAGACGCTCCACCGCCAACTTTCAGACGATCGTTCGGATCCGAACGATCCGGCGCTAAGGCTCGCGGCCGCAGCGCTTCGCGCGATGGGCCCTACGCGCAAAACAAGGTTTACGGAGGTGCGATCCCGCTGTCATGCCTTACGCAAAGAAGGGCCGTCGCTGCTGCGATGTCGACACCTTCCTCGACGAGCGTTTCGTCTTCCGTGAGGCATCCTGCACTGCAATGCGCCACGGCGACGGGCGAGCCCGACGGACATGCGAAAACGTGTCCGGCGCGGCAAAGAAAGCGCGCTTCGCTCGGACACGCCGCGGTGCTCGCGTCGAGCGACGGGAGCGTTGCCAGAACCGGCAACGGGTTGCAGAGAGCAGCCGCACGGTCGGGCTCGCGGACAAGCTCCACGTTCTCGACAACACATCCGTGCTCGCACACTTCGATGCGCTTCCACGTGCATGCACACCCGCTGCACGGCGCCCTGCCCTCGGTGATTTCGACCGAGCCGTTCGAGCATCGCGCAAGGCCCGTCGGGCAGTCTTGTTTCACCGCAATCGCTGACTCGAGCGGCGAGGCTGAGGGTGAGGCTCGAGACAAGCACCCACGCTCGCACGCGGTGAGCGAGAGGAGGTATAAGAGGAGCATGGCTGAGCGGTTCAAGACCTTCGAAGAATTCTGGCCCTATTACGTGGGCGAACACTCCAAGAAAACGACACGGACGATTCACTTCGTCGGCACGACCGCCGTGATGGCGCTCGTGGCTTACGGCGTCGTTCGGCGAAAGGCGTGGCCGCTGCTCGTTGCGCCGCTCGCGGGGTATGGGCCGGCGTGGTTTTCCCACTTTTTCATCGAGGGAAACAAGCCCGCCACGTTCCAATATCCGCTCTGGTCGCTGAAAGCCGACTTCATCATGTGGTCGAAGATCGCCCGCGGAACGATGGATGCGGAGCTCCGCCGCGTACCCCTAGACACACGAGTCGAGCACGGCGATGCTGCGTCCTTCCACAGCCACGTAGGAGGACGCGATGGGGTTTCTTGATTCGTTGAAGAATCTGTTTGGCGGCGCCGCAAAAGCCGCGACCGATGCCGCAAACTCGGTGCAGCAGCAGGGTCATCCGCAACAGCAACACGCTGCGCCCCCGCCGCAAGAAGAGCATCACGAGGAAGCCGCCGAAGAAGCGCCCGACCCTGATCGTCGCGACTACGCGATGGAAGCCAAGGACGACGCTGCCGGCTTCGATCTTCTCAACGATTTACCCGGCTACTACACCGCCGAGTTCCGCATCGAGCAGGCCTGGGAGGACGAAGCAGGTCGCGCACAGATTTTCTCCGAGTACGGCGTTCGCAACGTGCAGCACTACCGCCAGGTGAAAGCCACCGTCGAGCGCTTCATCCAGACGCCCGCCGCGCAAGCCAAGTACGGCGACCAGGGCGACATCATGCACGTCAAGATGAAGGCGACGCAGGACTTCATGATGAAGGGCATGCAAGCGTCGACTCAAGCGGGCGGCAAGCTCGCCGGTGAGATCGAGCCCGTCGAAGGCATCTCGCTCGAGGCATGGGCCGAGCAGCAAGTGCGCGCGATCAGCGGCGCGACCATCGAGGACATCTGCAAGGCTGTCGGCTGCGACAAAGCCAAGTGGGACCGCGTCAGCGCCGAGTGGAACGCGCGCATGTCACGCGACACCACGGCATCGATCGCCACGGCGTACGGCAACGCGTTCACCAAGGCGCAGGCGAAGCCCGGCGTCGGTGGAAGCAAGTTCGGCGCAGCCGCGCAGAACCCGGGCAAAGGCGACATGCCCATCCCGTTCGAGAAGTACGTCGAGATCATGGAAGCGCAGAACGCGCTCACCGCGCAGGGCGAGGACGCACAAGCCGTCCTCAAGAAGCTCGGCATCACCGTGCTCGACTGGTCGAACCTCGGCGCGTGGTTCAGCGCGTACATCAGTGACAACGCCATGCGCAACGACGGCGCTGTGCACAAGGAGTACACGCGCCTCTCCGAAAAATACAAAGCCAAGTACGCCACCGCGAAGGCGGACATGGACATCTCGTTCTAGAAAATGGCCGTTGAGCCCCATCTCCGCGGCCTCTCGTCGTGGGTCGACGAGAAGGCCGCGCAGGTGCTCGAAGTCGGGAGCACTTGCGCGCTCGGCGGCGACGCCGCGTGGGACGCCCTCCTCACGGAGCTCGGCGTTCGCGGCATGCCCGTCCAAGAGCGACAGAAACACATCGCCGAAGGTCCGAAGAAATCGCGCGGCGCACTGCCGATCGAAGTTCGATGGGCCGTCACCGCGATTTACGATCGCGGGCGCGAGCAAGTGCGCGCGATGGACATGAAGGCCGAGACGCAGGCCGAAAATGATCTCGTCAAGAAAATCGAAACGCGTCTCTATGCCATCGTCGATGAAGTGACGCGCGAGCATTTGCAACGCGTGACACCCGCCGCTCCGACGACATCGAGCATCTTCGCGAAAGCGAAAGCATCGACGCCAAACTATTCGGCCATGGGCGTCAAAGCCGGCATGAACCAGATGAAATGCACGGCGTGCGGAGCGCCGCGCAAAACCAACGACGACGCAGCGGTCGGACCATGCGTCTATTGCGGAGGGACACTCGCATGAATGCGAGGTCAAGTTCATGAGCGAAGCACTCGTTGCGCGTTGGGATGGTTTCTTGAAGAGCATCAAGGACCGCTTCGACCAAATCATGCAGGAGTCGCGAGAGGGCTGCGCGCAGCTTCTTGCCGAGTCGAACTACGATCCGATCCCCATGGGCAACGCGTGGGGAGCGATGGAGCGCCGCGCGAAAGATCTTTCGACGAAGGTCGACGAAACATGGCGCCAGCAAGTCGAGCCGAAATTCGAAGAGGCGAGCGTCGCGCGCCCGATCATCGCGCAGCAATCGCAAAAGGGCGATGCGTTCCGCGATTGGATGGCGCTCGAAATCGAGCGCGTGCGCATCGAGATTTATTGCAAGCTCGCCCGCGACGTCGCCGCGCTCGACGCACAAGAGAAGCAAGGCGGCTACCCGTGCAAGCAATGTGGCGCGCCGCTCGCGGTGCCGCACACCTTCCGCGTCGTGAACCTCGCGTGCGTGCACTGCCGCACGGTCAACGAATACGAGCCGGGCACGCGCACGCGCTACGTCGAAGCGAGCTGCCTCCACTCGCTCTGCCAAGAGTCCGCGTGGAACGAATTCGTCGCGATGAACCAAGCCGACGACGCCTACCGCCGCGCGCGCCCCCACACCATCCAGCACTTGAAAAACTGGGAAGCCGCGCAGATCGCGTACCACCGCAAATACCTAACGACGCGCCTCACCTACTTGCCCGACCAAGCCGCCACCTTCGCGAAAGACCTCGAGGGCCGGATGGAACACTTCTACGTCTACACGGTCCAAAACGACGCCGAGTGGATCAAAGCCGGCCGCCCCCGCGCCACCCTCTAACGCGCTTTACGCGCCCTAAGACAGCCGCCAAGGCGCCAAGGCGCCAGAAGACGAGAAGAGAATTGGGTTCAGAACACGCGTTACGCGCGGTTTGACCCCTCCCCTCTCTTCTTCTAGCGCCTTGGCGCCTGTCTTAGGCCTGGCCCAGGTGGGATCAGGTTTCGATGAAGGGCTTCAGCTGCTTGCTGCGGGACGGGTGGCGCAGTTTGCGGAGGGCCTTCGCCTCGATTTGGCGGATGCGCTCGCGCGTGACCTCGAAGTCTTGGCCGACTTCTTCGAGCGTGTGGTCGCTCTTTTCGCCGATGCCGAAGCGCATGCGGAGAACTTTTTCTTCGCGCGGCGTCAGCGTCTTCAAGACACGACGGGTTTGTTCGGCGAGGTTCATGTTGATGACGGCCTCGGCCGGCGAGACGACGCTCTTGTCCTCGATGAAGTCGCCCAAGTGGCTGTCTTCCTCTTCGCCGATGGGCGTTTCGAGGGAGATGGGCTCCTTCGCGATTTTGAGGACCTTGCGGACCTTGTCGAGCGGGAGCTCCATCTTTTCGGCGATCTCTTCGGGCGTCGGCTCGCGGCCGTATTCCTGAACGAGATAACGAGAGGTGCGGATCAACTTGTTGATCGTTTCGATCATGTGCACCGGGATTCGAATGGTGCGTGCCTGATCGGCGATCGCGCGCGTGATGGCCTGACGAATCCACCACGTTGCGTACGTGGAGAATTTGTAGCCGCGCTTGTATTCGAATTTGTCGACCGCCTTCATGAGGCCGATGTTGCCCTCTTGAATCAGGTCGAGAAACTGGAGGCCGCGGTTCGTGTACTTCTTCGCGATCGAGACGACGAGGCGCAAATTGGCCTCGACGAGCTCGGCCTTCGCGCGCTCGGCGACGTGCTCGCCCGTGCGGATCTCGTTGTACGTCTGGCGGAGTGACTTGATGTCGAGTTGGAGCTCCTCCTCGACCTTCTTCAAGTTCTTCTGAGCAGCCGAGTGGCTCGCGAGCACTTCTTCGCCCGTGACGCCGTACTTGCGCTTGAACTTGCGCTCCTCGCCGGCGTCGCCTTTGCCGGCACGCGCTTCCTTGCGGAGCACGTCCATGTCGATGCCGGTGCGGCGCGTGAGGTCCGTGTTCGTGGACTCGGCGCGCTCGATCTTTTGGATGAGCATGCGGAGCTTGGCGACGACGCGATCGATCGTCTTCTTGTTGAGACGCATCTCTTCGAGCGTCTCGACCATCTTCTGGCGAACACTCCAGAGCTCGGCCTCGACGGCCTTCTTGCGCGACGCCGCGCATGTCTCGAGCTGCTCGGCCGTGTCTTGGGCGACCTTGTCGAGGTGTTTGACCTTGTCGATCAAACGGAGAATGCGGCGGTCGGCTTCTTCTTCGTCGAACTCGCGGTCTTCTTCTTCGACGTCGCGGATGATTTCTTTGACGCGGATCTTCCGTTTGCGGAGCTTGTCGCCGAGGTCGATGATCTCGCGGACCGCGACGGGCGAATTCAGGATGGCGCCAAGGATGGCGTGCTCGCCCTGCTCGATGCGCTTCGCGATTTCGACTTCCCCTTCGCGCGTGAGAAGCGAGACGCTTCCCATCTTGCGGAGGTACATGCGAACGGGGTCGTTCGACTTCGAGTAGTAGCCGTCGACGTCTTCCTCTTTCGGGGCTGACGGGCTGCGCTGCTCGATCGATTTTTTCTCGACCTCTTCTTCGACGATGCGCTTCGGCGCGATTTTCACCTGCGTCGCTGCGTCGACGATTTCGATGTCTTCATCGCCGAGGACGCTCATGACGTCGTCCATTTGATCGGCGACGACCGGCTCAGCCGGTACGGCGTCGTTGACTTCGTCGTAGGTCAAAAACCCTTTGGCTTTGCCTTGATCGACGAGCGCCTGGAGCTTGCTCTTGGAAATCGGTCCGTCGTCGCCCATTTGGCGTTTGGACGCGCGGTCCGTTTCGACAGAGCGCTTGCTCGGTCGCTCGATTTCACGTTTCGACGCGCGCTCCGGTGCCGCTTTGCCGTTTTTTCCGTGACCGTTCGAATGCTTCGTCGCCATCAGTCCTCGCCTCCCAAACCACGCGCTTGCTTCTGTCGCCGAGCTGCTTCTTCTACAAGCGCGAGCTCGGTTTCCCAATCGCTCGCTTGACGGAGCTCTTGAGAGAGTTCCTTCGTTTCACGTTGCAACATCATGCTTTTGAGCTTCTCCGCATTCGAGAGGACCACAGACTTCGCCTCTTCCTTGTTCTCGAGCCGCGGGGATGCAAGGCGCTGGGCCGCAAAGGCATGGATCGCGGGAGGCATTTGCGCAAGAAACTCCGTTGTGTAAAGCGTTTTTTCCCCGTTCGGTGAAGTTTTCATCCATGAGGCCAGTGCTGCCACAATGCGTGCCGACTCGTTCTCGAGAAGCGTGCATACAGCTTCCACCTCCGGATCGCCTAAAAGCTCGGGCCATTCGATGAGGGCGCCCACGATTTCGCGCCTGGCCATGCGCCCTGGCTCGAGCGCTTTTTGCCGGGGATCCGCCTGGCGGGCCGGCGCTTTTTGCACCTTTCGGAGCTCCTGCTCGATGAGCGACTCGAGCATTCGGAACGTCTCGGGCGACCGGTTGCCACGAGCCCCATCGGCGCGCGCGACGAGGTCGAGGCGACCGGCGAGCTCGTCGGCGATGACCTTGAGCTGGCTTCGGGCGAGCTGGTCTTCCTCTTCGGCCAGGATTTTCACGACGGCCTTCACGCGTGCCGAGCGCTCGAAGACGTCGGCGGCGGAGAACGTCGCGTCGAGGGCGTCGTCCATCATGTAGCGGACGATCTCGTGCGCTTGGGCGACGGCGTCTTTCACGGCGTCGATCCCTTTGTCGCGCGCGAGCGCATCGGGATCGCTTCCCTGCGGCATGAGCGCGACGCGCGCTGTGAGACCCGCGACGCGACACGGGGTGCGAGCCGCGCGCGTGGCTTTGCGGCCAGCGGAGTCGCCGTCGAAGCAGACGACAACGCGGTTCGTGTAGCGACGGAGAAGCTTGGCTTGCTCGTCTGTGAACGCGGTGCCGAGCGGCGCGACGACGTTCGTGAGACCGCGCGCATGAAGCGACACGACGTCGAAGTTTCCTTCGACGAGCACGCAGTTGTCATCGTGACGAATCGAATGCCGCGCCTGGAACAAACCGAAGAGCAAATGCCCCTTCGTGTAGATGGGACTCTCGGGCGAGTTCACGTACTTCGGCGGCGGGTCTTGTTGCTTCGTGTTCGGCAGCTCCGCGAGAGCGCGCCCACTGAAGGCGACGACGCGCCCTTGGGTGTCCATCACCGAGAACATCAAGCGATGACGAAAGCGATCGTAGTGCCCGCCCCCCGAGACCCGAGGAGCGGAGCTCCGAGGATCGAGTTGATCCGAGGGGTTTGGGGAGTTTCCCCATCGAGAGGAGCGAGGAACGAGAAGCCCCACTTCCTCGGCGAGCGCGGGCGACAAACCTTGCGCCTTCAAGTGAAGGGCCAGTGAGTCCCACGCGCCCGGCGCATAGCCGATGCGAAACTGCTGGATGACGTCGTGTGTCGGCTCGAGGGCGCGATTTTTCAGCTCGTCGATCGCGTAGCTCTTCGCTTCGTGCTCGTGGAGCTGGTGCTCGTAGAACGTCGCCGCGACGCTCATCACGGAATAGAGATCGTCGCGGTGTTTCTTTTGGCGGTCGACTTCACTCGTGTCGCGCTTTTGATCTTCCTCGACCTCGATGCCGCACCTGTCTGCGAGCGCGCGCACGGCTTCGGGAAACGTGAGCCCGTCGTGCTTCATCAGGAAATCGATCGCGCTGCCGCTCTCTTGGCAACCGAAGCAATGGAAAAACCCGCGGTCCGGGTTCACGTGGAAGCTTGGTGTCTTCTCTTTGTGAAACGGACACAACCCGACCCACGAGCGGCCGCGGCGTTTGAGCGACGGCACGCTCTCCTGAATCACCGCGACGACGTTGGTGCGTTCGCGGACGAGCGCGATGGTGTCCGGCGATATCAAGACGACTCAGCGCCGGCTGTGCAACGGCGCCGGAGCTGTGTCAAGGTCCAGGGCATGTGGAGAACGGCTCTTGTCTTTTCGGTTCTTGGACTCCTCGCGTGCAGCGACAACACTTCCACAACCGACGGCGGCAATAGCGGCGACTCCGCAAAGGGTCCGACGACTTGCAACGCCGACTACGATTGCCCTAGCGGCGGCGACCATTGCTACTTCCCCGCGGACGGCGGCTGCTCGCTCCAGGGAAACAAAGGCGTCTGCCAAAACTTCACGGCTCAATTGGGTTGCACGCCCAACGTCGCGTGCGGCTGCGACGGCACGACCATTAGCGTGTGCGCGCCGGGTGCAAGCGTCGATCGTCCTTCGAATTTTCCGGGCGCGTGTCCTCTTGGCGACGCGGGCGTCGAAGCGGGCGACGACTCCGGCGATGACGCCGCGAGCGGAACCGACGCATCACCAGAATGAAACGTCGGCCGTGAACCGCGCGCGGAAACCCGCGACGTCGGCGAACTGCTCGGACGTGAACGGAAGCATGTAGCCGGCCTTGAGGCCAATCTCGACGTTGCGGCTCGAGTAAAAGTGGATGCCGCCGTACGCGGTCAAAAACCCGAGCGTCGTCACTTGCTTTTGGAAGAGCGCACCACCATCGAGGCCGAAGTACGGAATCATGTATCGACGCGCCGGATTTCGCTCGAGCGAGAGATCGAAGCCGAGCACGGGCATGAACGCCGGATCGGTCGCGGAGTGCGTCGAGAAGAGCACGTCGAAGTCGAGGTAGATGCGGCCGTGGCTCGGGCCGCGCTTGTCGTTTTGGTGGACCCAGCGAACGCCGAGAAATTCGATCGAGAAGCCGTTGAACACGCCGTACTTCTCGGTGCTGCCCGGAACCCACATCGAGTAACCGAGGCCGGGCATGAAGAAGCTCTCGTGCTCGTCCTCGACGACGATTTTGATCTCGCGGTCGACCTTCGTTTTTCCGTCGGTGACCGTCGCGATGACTTTGTAGACGCCGAGATCGTCGGACGTGGGCGTCCAGGTGACGCTCACGGCGCCTTCGGTCGGTTCGGCCTTCGCGCCGGCGGGCAAGCCGCTCAGGCTGTAGGTCAGCGGATCGCTATCGGCGTCGTTGGCGCGCACCGTGAAGTGAATCGAGCGTTCGGAGCTGCCCGTTTCCTCTTTTGGGGTGGAGGCGTCCCACTCTGGCGCGTGGTTGTTCGGGTCGAACACGAGCGCTCCGGCGGAGAGAACCAAGGCCAGCAGATGCACGAAGTGTTCGTATCATGACACCGTGTTTTCTTGGCTACCTTGACCCTACTTCCGCGGCGAGGCGGCGCGTGGTAAACGCCCCGCAAAAGACCCATGACCCAAAGCTCGCTCGATCTTCTGGCTTCCGGAAAAGGCAAAGTCGTTCAAGTCATCGGCCCCGTCGTCGACGTGGAGTTCGGTTCGGGCAAGCTCCCGAGAATCTTGAGCGCGCTCAAGTTGTCGAACCCGGGCATCTCCGGCGACAAAGACAACCTCACGCTCGAAGTCGCCCAGCACCTCGGAGAGAGCACCATCCGCGCCATCGCGATGGACACCACCGACGGCCTCGTCCGCGGGATGGAGGTTCGCGACACCGGCGCGCCGATTCAAATGCCCGTGGGCCCCGAGTGTTTGGGCCGCATTCTCAACGTGATCGGTGAGCCGGTCGACGAAGCGGGTCCGGTCAACGCGAAGAAGCACATGCCGATTCATCGGCTGCCGCCCACGTTCCAGGAGCAGTCGACCAAGGTCGAAATCTTCGAGACCGGCATCAAGGTCATCGATCTCCTCGCCCCCTATCGTAAGGGCGGCAAAATCGGCCTCTTCGGCGGCGCCGGCGTCGGCAAGACCGTCTTGATTCAGGAGCTCATCAACAACATCGCGAAGAAACACGGCGGCGTGTCGTGCTTCGCGGGCGTCGGCGAGCGTACGCGCGAAGGAAACGATCTCTGGCTCGAGTTCAAAGAAGCCAAGCTCGACACGGGCGCATCGGTTCTCTCGAAGGCCGCGCTGATCTACGGGCAGATGAACGAGCCGCCGGGCGCCCGCGCTCGCGTCGCTCTCTCTGCGCTCACGGTGGCCGAGCACTTCCGTGACGAAGAGGGCCAAGACGTTCTCCTCTTCATCGACAACATCTTCCGCTTCACGCAGGCCGGCTCCGAAGTGTCGGCTCTCCTCGGCCGCATCCCGAGCGCCGTCGGTTACCAACCCACGCTCGCCACCGAGATGGGCGGCATGCAGGAGCGCATCACGTCGACCAACAAGGGCTCCATCACGAGCGTGCAAGCCATCTACGTCCCCGCCGACGACTTGACCGACCCCGCGCCCGCCACGACGTTCTCCCACCTCGACGCGACCACCGTGTTGAACCGTGCGCTCACCGAAATCGGAATTTATCCCGCCGTCGACCCGCTCGACTCGACGTCGACGCTGCTCGACCCGAACGTCATCGGCGACCACCATTACGGCGTCGCGCGACGCGTGCAGAATACACTTCAGAAATACAAGGATCTCCAGGACATCATCGCGATCCTCGGCATGGATGAATTGAGCGAGGACGACAAGCTCGTCGTCAAACGCGCGCGAAAGATTCAGCTGTTTCTTTCGCAGCCTTTCTCGGTCGCGTCGCAGTTCACGGGTTTGCCGGGCGCATACATCCCGGTCGAAGAGACAATCGACGGCTTCGAGCAAATCCTCGGCGGCAAATTCGACGACGACTCGCAATTCCCCGAGAAGGCGTTCCACCTCGTTGGCAACATCGACGCCATGAAGGCGAAGGCGCAGAAGCTCGTCGCTGACGCGAAGAAATGACAATGGGCGGCATCTCTCTCGAGATCGTCACGCCGAAGGGCCGCGCGCTCACGGTCGACACCGACGAAGTGACCGCGCCAAGCGTCGACGGCGAGTTCGGCGTTCTTCCGGGTCACCTCGCGACGCTCGCGGCCGTGCGCCCGGGCATCGTCTCGTATCGCGTGGGCACCGAGTGGAAGAAGTGCGCCGTCAGTGGCGGCTTCGTCGAAGTCACCGGCGACAGAGTGCTTTTGCTCACCGATGAGTTCACGGTTCGCGAAGGCATCGACCCCGTCATCGTGCGCACCGATTTGAAAGCCGTGCAGGCCGAGATTCAACAGACCGAGGTCGAAGCGACCGACAAGAGCAGCGAAAAGGGCCGCGTTGCAGCAGCACGACTACGCGAGCTCATCGAGCGCGAGAACTGGCTCGCGGCCGAGCTCGAGCTCTACGGCGATCCCGCGCCGCCGACGATGCGTCCGTACGAAGAGTATGGCGCGTCGGCGATCGACGAGACCTCGAGCGAACCCGATGACGGCGACGCGCCGCCGCCGGCTCCGTAAACAATCATGCGCGCGCAGCGATGGTTGTCGATCGTCCTCGGTCTCGTGGCCGTTGGGCTCGCCATCGCACTCACGTGGCAAGGGATGAGTCACTGGCATCCGCCGAAGCTCGCCCACGACGGCGGCGACGCCGGGTCGTTCGATCTCGACGGCGGGCTCTTCGCGTTCGATCTCGACGCGGACGTGCCGCCGCGTGAAGTCCGCGACGGGGGCGTCGGCTTCGTGATGCCCGACGGCACGCCCGTCCCGCCGCTTCCGCCAACCGCGCCGCGCCTCGTGCGATTCGGTGTGGTGCTCGTCGCGTACGCCGGCGCAGAAGACGCGCCTCGGAGCGCACGCCCCAAGCCCGATGCGCTCGAGCTCGCACAAAAGCTCGCGGCTCAAGCCAAAGCCGACTTTCACGCGGCTGTTCGCCGCGGCGACGAAGGCTCCTCCGACGACGTAGGCACCATGAAACGCGGCTACCTCGAGCCCGCCGCGGAATACATGCTGTTCACGCTGCCCCCGAGCGGTGTGAGCGATCCGGTCGACACGCCGCGGGGCTACTGGGTCGTCAAACGGATCGAGTGACCCTCACAAGCGAGTGAGATCAGCGGCTTAACGTGATAAACGTGGGGGCGACAAACCATGTCCACGATCGATATTTCGCGCGCGCACACCCTGCCACTCGAAACCGCTCGCCAGAAGGCGGAGGACCTCGCAAAAAGCCTGGAATCCAAGCTCGGGATGACCTGGAAATGGCAAGGAAGCAACATCGCTTTCGAGGCCAAATCGGGCGTCGCGAAAGGGACGAAAGGCGACGTTCACGTGAGCGAAAAGGATGTCCGCGTCACGGTCGATTTGCCTTTCATGCTGCGGGTGATGAAGGGCACGATTGAGGCCAAGATTCACGAGAAACTCGACCAGATTCTGTGACTAGCTCGCAAATTCCCATGGCTGGAGAAATCCCGGCGGGTGCCGAGACGGACGCAGCGTTCTTGCGTCTCGAAATTGGCAGCACGCAGGACAAGCTCCGCCAAGCGCGGCTGCTCGGCGAAGTCGGTCAGATCGCAGAGAGCGAAGGCGACGAGCCCACCGCCGCGCGCGACTACCTCGCCGCGTTCAACGCCGACCCAACGTTCCGCGAGCCACTCGAAGCGCTCGTGCGATTGCTCGAGCGGCGTCGCTCACTGAAGAACCTCGGGCGCGTGATCGACGCGCTCGTTCGCGCCGCATCCACGCCATCGGAGAAAGCGCGCGCGCTCGTGATGCGCGCCGCATACGCCGAAGACGTTCAAGACGACATGGAGGTCGCCAAAGGTTCGGTGCTCGAAGCGCTGTCGGCGTCGAACGAGAGTGAAACGGAAATTCCGGAGCACGGGACTGTCGCTCTCACGCTCGAGCTCGTTGCCGCACGCCTCGCCGATGAAGCACTTCGCGAAGAAGGGCTCGTCGAGCGCACGAAGGACGCCGGCGACGCCACTTGGAAGGCTCTCTTGCTGCTCGACATCGCGCGCATGGCGGCCAAGCGCGGCGAGACCGAGCGCGCCCTAGCGATTTTCAGCGAAGCACGCGGGCTCGGCTCGGAAGCGACGTTCGCCGCGGCGCTCGAAGCCGAGCGACTCGCCAAGAGCGATCCGGGTTTGCCGAACTCCGAAGAGTCGACGACACGTAGCGACGCGTACGCCGACGCACTCGAAGCGCAGGCTGCGCTCGTCGGTGAAGCACTCTCGGACGACGCGCGCGCAAAAGAGCTCGGCGTGCCGCGTTGGGCGCTTCATCGCGCGTTCTTGGTCGACGCGTATTTGCGCGCCGCCGACGTGCGACGCTCTCGCAGCGAGCTCGGTCGCGCTGCCGCTTTGCTCGATCGCGCGATGGACGCGGTGCCCGAGCCCGTCGTGCCGGTCACGGACGAAGCGCCCACCGAAACGAAGATCGACGCCGAGAGGCTCTTGCGCGACGCGCTCATCTCCGCGCGCATGCGCATCGCCGAGCTCCTCGGCGACACGGCCCACGCCGCAACGCTCGCCGAAGCGCGCTTGCTCCACGAGAGCGATGGTCCGGCGGCGGCTGCGCTCGCGATGCGCATCGCCGAGCAAGCTGCGTCCGAAGGTGACATCGCACGTGCGCTCGAAGCCGTCACGCGCGCTGTAAAGCACGATCCGGCGTGCGTGCCTGCACGCGCGCTTCAGCTCGACATCCTCGCCGACACCGGCGACTCCAGTGGATACGCAACCGAGCTCGAAGCCCTTTGCGATTCGTTTCCCACGGACGACGCCCGCGCGCGCGCGTTTTTCCTTTCCGCGTTCGTTTGGGCCACACGCGTCGGCGATGTGTCAGCCGCGAAGGGTGCGCTCTCGCAAGCGTCGATGTTCGGCGTCCCACAACAAACGGCATCGCGCGTTGCGCGCATGCTCGCACTGCTCACCGGCGATGAAGGCTGGCACGACGAAGCCACGAGGCGCGTCATCGCGAGCGGCGCCGAGGGCAGCGAGCTCGTTCAGCTTTGGGTAGAGCTCCTGCGGCTTCGTCTTGCGCGGGGCGATCTCGAGGGCGCACGCAAAGCGCTCGGCGAGCTCGCAGGGCTTCCCGAGAGCGCTTGGCTCGGTCGAGCGCTCGAAGCGTTTTTGCCCGGTGTTCCCTCGCCCGATCCCGCAGCCGCGCTCCGTGCGCTCGCCGCGCAAGAGACCGACCCAGACGCCGCACGCTCTCTCGAGCTTCTCGGTGCGCTTCGCGCGGTGCAAGCCGGCGAGGTCGATGCCGCGCGCGCCGTTCTTCGCGATGCCGCCACCGCGCGCCACGAAGATCTTTCGGTCGCCACGTTCCTCGCGGAGCTCGAGACCACGGCCGGCGATCCGACGGCAGCTGCGATCGTGATGGAGCAAGCAGCGACGGCCACGGGCGATCCGATCGCATCCGCATCGGCGTGGATCAAAGCAGGACTCTTGCGTTGGCGCGTCGGCGACAAGAGCGCAGCGCTCGATTCGTTCGTGTCGGCCGCCGAAAAACTTCCGCCCACCGACGACGGGCGACCCACGGTCGGGCAAACCATCGTCGGATGGGCATCACGTGGCGTCGAGCCGGACACGATCGAATCGCGCCGGCGCGCCATCGGGCGAGCGCTCGAAGCCGGCGGTGACGAACGCGTGCTCGGCATGGAGCGTTTCGCAACCGAGGTGCTCAGCGGCGACGCCACTGCAGCGGCCGATGCGCTCGGAATCGTGGAAGCGCGCGCCACCGGCGATCTCTCGGTGGCCGCCGCGCTCGGTCGATTGCTGTGGGCCGACGGCATGACCGACCGCGATGCCTTCAACAAGGCGATGGACCGACTGCGTGAAGCAGGCTCGGCCGCGCTCGCTGCATCCGAGCGTTACCGCGCCGTGCGCGACGGCGATCCCGCCGAAGCCGCAGCTGCCGCGCGCGAGTGGTTCGCGGTCGGTGGTGGCTCGGGCGCCGCGCTCGAATGGCTGATGTGCGCCGAAAAGCTCGGTGACGCTGCACAAGAAGCAGACGCACGCGATGCGGTTGCGCGCGCCGTCGGCGGCGAAGCGGGTGAAGCGATTCACGCGTGGTCGGGAACGCTCCGCATGCTCCACGGCGACGCCGCTCTCGTTGCGGGCGAAAGCGCGGCTGCACGCCTCACGGCGATCGAGCTCGCGCCACCCGGAAGTGATCCACGTCGGCGCGCGGCAGCTCTCTGCAACATCAACGACGCACTCGGTGAAGAAGCCCACGCCGACGCCATGGGAATCGGCGCGTGGTCACTTTTGATGATGGGCGACGTCGCCGGCGCGCTCGACGCATTCGCCGCCGTCGCGCAAGGCAATCCCGACGATCTTGCCGCATGGGAAGGCATGCGCACCGCAGCCGAGGCGCTCGAAGCGCGTGAAGCGCAGGCGCGTGCCGCCGAAGAGCTCGGCGCGCGATGCGGTGAGGCCACACGCGGTGCTGCATTCTGGGAAGAGGCAGCGATGGTGTGGCTCGCGGTCGGCAACGAAGACGCAGCGGAGATTGCCTTCACAGAGGCGTTCGCGCGCGATCCCAAGCGGTCGACGGCATTCGACAAATTGTTTCGCCGCGTGCGCGAACGCAAAGACGGCGAGCGTTTGCTCGAGCTCATCGCGATTCGCCTCGAGAACACCGACGACCCGCCCGAGGTCGCCAAACTCTACTGGGAGCAAGCGCGTGTGCTCCGCGAAAAGGGCGACTCCGATGGCGCGCTTTCGGCGCTCGAGAACGTCACGATGATCGAGCCGGACCACGTCGGCGCTCTGGCTCTCACGGGCGAGATTTTCTTGAAGCGCCAACAGTACGCCGAGGCCGCCGATCGACTTTCGCACCTCGCTCGACTCGATCAGGCGCCGCCGAAGAATCGCATCACCGCAGGCGTGGCGGCTGCCGACATTTTCGAGAACAAGCTCGATCAACCTCGACGCGCCGTCGAAGTCCTCGCGATGCTCCACAAAGCAAAGCTCTCCACGCTCGCCGTGCGCGAGCGCCTCGCCAAATCTGCAGGCCGCGCGGGCGCGTGGGAAGAGGCGACGTCGATCCTCGAGCAGCTCATGGTCGAGCGCGCCGAAAGAGACGGCCGCGTCGATGCTGCGCGCCTCGCGATGACCATCCACCGCGACAAGCTCGGCGACAAACCACGCGCCGCTGCATCGGTGACGAAAGTTCTCGAGGAGCTGCCTTCGGACGGTGAAGCCGTCGACGTGCTTCTCGACATCGAGGCGCCCGGCAAACGCGACATGCTCGAGCGTGCGCGCGAAGGTGTTCACGCTCATTTGCAAAAAACACCGAACGATGGTGACGCGCTCCGCCGCATGGTGCGCATCGCGGGCGCTCTCGGCGATGCGTCGCTCGAGGCGGCGTCGGCGGCGGTGGCCGTGGCGATGGGCGCATCCGATGGTCACGTCGAAGGCGCCCTTGGGCGTGCGCGCGCTCGCAATGCGCGTGCGATGCCGCAGTGGGCGCTCACGGCGGATCATCTCCGCGTGCTTCGCGCACCCCAAGACGAAGGACCTCTTTCGGACTTGTTCCTGCTCCTCGCTCCGTCGATTGCCGAAGCGCTCGGGCCGACGCTCGTCGCGCTCGGTGTCGGCAAACGCGATCGCGTCGATGCGCGTGCTGGGTTGCAGCTTCGCGCAGACATCGCAGCGTGGGCCGGCGCGTTCGGCATTGGCGAATTCGAGCTTTATGTCGGCGGTCGGGATCCGATTGGCGTTCAAGGCGTTGCGGGCGAGACGCCAGCGATCGTCGTCGGGCCGAGCGTGAAGACGCCATTCGATGCCATGACGTGTGCGCGCGTGGCGCGCGAGCTCTTCGCACTCGCGCGCGGCACGACGATGCTGCGCACGCGTGACGACACCACGGTCGCCGCAGTCGTGGTGGCCGCGTGCCACATCGGAGATGTGCCCATCAACTCGCCGCCGTACGCGATCTTGGCGGAGGTCGAAAAATCGCTGCGTAGCGCGGTGCCACGCAAAGTGAAGAAGGCGCTTCCCGAGGTGTGCGCGCTCGTGGCCCAAGGCGGCGCGGATCCGAAGGCATATGCGCGCGCTGCGCTCGCGTCGCAAGCGCGTACGTCGGCGGTCGCGTGTGGGGAAGCGGCGGTCGTGCTCGTCGACATGATTCCGCCCGCGCAAGCGGGTGATCCGCGCGCAGTCGAGCTCGCGAAGTTCATGCTCTCGCCGGCGTACGTTCAGCTCCGCCGCGGGCTCGGGCTCGAGGGAGCGTCCTAAAATGAGCGATTCCGACAAGACCGGCAAGAAGTCGCCACTCGACGACTTCGATTGGGACGCCGCACTCGCCGAGTGGGACAAGGCACCGGTCGAAGTCGGCGAGAAGAAAGGCGCGCCACCGCCCGGCGACAAACCGCTCTATCGAGCGCCGATGAAGACGACCGATCCGTCGTCGGCGCAGCTCGCCGCGCCACGGGCGCCGCCGGTTCCGCCACGTGCAGCTCCGCCCGTGCCCACGAGAGCCGCTCCGCCCGTGCCCACGCGCGCGGCGCCTGCGTTGCCGAAGGCCGAGCCGCTTCCGTCCGTTGCGAATCGCCGGCGCGGCGGGCTCGGGCAGCTCTTTTCGCGACCCGACATGAAACGCGTGCTCGGCCCCGGCGAAGAAGACGACGCCATCGACGTGCTCATGGACGAGCCGGGTGCGCGCAAACGCTATCGCGCCGAAGACGACGACGAAGGGGTGGTCACGAGCGCGGTCGATGTCGAGACCGGTGTCGGTGACATCGACGACGCGCTCAGCGCGAGCGCGGCCGAGACCTCGCAAGAGATCGGCGAGGGCGAGATGTTCGATCCGTTCTCGGAGCCGCCCGCACGCGGACGAGACGTACCAACGGTGCATCCGCCACCGATGATGGACATGCGCGCGCCGCAGCCGACGTCGCCCGCGTTCGACGAAGTCATCCCCGACGCCGCCGTGCCGAGCAGCGCGCCCGCTCGTGGAAAGTCGGAACCGGAGCCGGAGGCCATCGGTGACGCGCCCGAGCTCGAAACCGATGCGCCGCAGTTCGAGAGCGACGAGCCGCAACTCGAAACCGGGCCGGAGCTCGAGGTTGGCGTTGCATCGGACCCATTGCCGGCTCGGGTGCACAGCGTCACTTCCGAGGTCGAAGAGGTTCGGGAGTTCGAGCCTCCACAACTACCTTCGGTTGCGCCACAGATCGGTGCCGCGATCGAGGACGAACGCCCCGCAGTGCAGTGGCTCGACGAAGAGACGATCGCGTCACTACGCGAGCGAGCGATGTGGCTCGAGGACGAAGCGCGAAACGTCGTCGACAAAATCGGGAGCGCTAAAACTCTGCTCTCGGTGAGCGAGCTACGTGCGATCATCGGCGATCTCGACGATGCCCGGCGGCTCGCCGAAGAAGCAAAGTCACTCGGTGCGCACTTGCCGCTCGCACACCGACAGATTCGCGGGCTCGGCTCGCGCGATCCCGCGGCCATCGTCGACAGTCTCGACGACGAAATGCGACACGCGCCTTCGCCCGCGGCGAAGCTTCACGCGATGGTGATGGCCGCTCAGGCGAACAGCGCCGGCGGCGACGAGGACGCCGCCGCGAAACGCTACGACATGGCCGCGCGGCTCGCCCCGAACGACGGGCGCGTCGCGCTCGCGCGTGCACTGCGCGCGCTTCACAAAGGCGAGCTCACGAACTCGGCCTTGCGATTGCCCGAGGTTCCCGAGCTCGCAGCGCTATCGACTGCCCTTTCCGTGGTGCTGCGCGCGCGCGGCGTCGAAGGGCGCGATTCGGACAGCGGTGGTGGCAGCGCGCTCGACATTCTCGGGCGCGCGCGCTCGTCGCTCGAAAAGGGCGACGTCGCGGGCGCGGTCGATCGGCTTGGTGAGCTCGCAGCGACCGAGCCAGGCGACGCAACGGAGCCAGTGCTCGCGCGCGGCGCGCGATGGATTGCGGCTGCGTTCGCAGCGGTGCGCGCACCGACGCGAAAGAAAGCGATTGAGCTGCTCGATGCGCTCGCCAAAGGCGGGGACGATCTCGCGCCGCGCGCGCTCGCAGCGCGTGCGGTCGAAGTTGGGGATGCGGAGGCAGCAGCGCGCGCGACGAGCTCGGGCGGCGCGTTTTCGCCGGCCGATCGCGTCGCGCTCGCGGCGTTGCTCGGGTTCGAGAGCGAACGCGCCGAGCACGACATCACCGCGCTCACGAGCGACGAGAGCGGTGCGGCGCTCGCGGCTGCAGCCGCGACCAAAGGTGAGGACGTCGCGGCATACGTCGAGCGGACGGCTGGGTCGGCGGCGAGTCGCGCCGCGGTTCGCGTCGGGCGGCTCCTTGCGTCCGGCACGTCCGACTTGGACTCCGCCGCCTATGCGGCGGAGTGGATTGCGCCCGCGTTTGCGCGGGCGCTACGCATCGAGTCCGCGCGCCGCGGGGAACGCCACGAGGAAGTCGTGGCGGCCCTCGCCGAGTGGGGCGGCGGTGGCGCGCAACGCTCGCTCGCCGCGGCGCGCGTGGCCGAGCGTGCCCAGCTCCCCGAGCGTGCGGTGCTCAACTATCGTGCGGCCCTCGACCAAGACCCGTCGAGCGAGTCGGCGG
>JBBSFE010000062.1:0-36919 GCA_038239005.1 Polyangiales bacterium | reverse complement strand
CGTCGGGCGTCCACCTGCCGACGTCGTTGACACGCCCGGCGTTTCCTTGCCAAAAGACGTTCGAGCGAAACATCCATTCGAAGCTCATCGAGAGCGACGGCGTTTGGATGTCCGCGAGCTTGGCGCCAGAGTCGAAGTCGAGGAGAGTGATGATCGCGTTACCACCGATTCGCAGCACTCCAAGATCGCCAACCACAGCGGTTTGGTTGCCGGACCAATGGCCTGTCACATTAGGCGCAATGCGATCTAGCGCGCCGGCGATGTAGCCACCGGAATTGAATTGTTGGTTCTCGAGAACGAGCAACAACCAACGAGGCAGGGTGTACGTCGGCGGGACAAATACGTATGGCAAGTACCGCGCAGGTTCCGTGGCAAGAATTGCGACGTAAAATTGACCATCTGCGGCTGCAACACCGCTATACGTCGATGTGGAGAGTAACACGTTCACTGTGCCATTACCGTCAATCACAACGTCCGTCGTTGCACCACTCGCCATTCGGCGACATCCAGATACGCCTGCGGCAGCCTCGCAGGCTTGCCAGTCAATCGGTGCGGGCAACTGCGATACATCCGTCGGCACGTAGAGTCCGGAGCACGGCGCGTAATCGTCGTACCGCACCCAGCCCGCGGGAACGTAGCTCGGCCGCGGCGCCGGTGTGCACGGCGCGGCTTCTGGCGCGACTTCGGCGGACGAGTCGTGCTGCGCGTCTGGCGGGCCCGCGTCCGGCTCCGGCGTCGAAGTGCACGCCCCGCAGCTCGCAAGACACGCGCCGACAGCGAACACCGAATGTCTCACTGGCAAAGCGATTCATCGAAGTTGCGTATCGCCGATAGTGTCGGCAACGTGCGCACGCGCAGCACTTCGTCTTTCGTTCCGTGTTGCACGAAGAAGCCATAGCCGACGGGGCTCACGAACGGCGCACCGTGGAGCTTGTCGAACGCGTTCACGTAGAGCGACATCACGCGCGCCGTATTGGTTTTTGTGTCAACTGTGACGCGTGCCGTCGCGAAGCCGTGGTTCTTCAGGGCGAACGTCGCGAGGACCGCGCCGTCGTGATCGACGGACAGGTATTCTCTGTCCGCGAATCCCAAACTGATCCACGACGCGAGCACTTCGAGGCCGCCGCCGGCAGACGCGCGAAGGAGGCGTCCTTGCGTCAGATGAATCTTCTTGATCGTGATCGGGATCTCGTCGATGAGCCACAGCTTCTGATCGTCATACGAGTACGTCATCGCTCGGATTGTGCCGAGATCGGCGACGCCTCCGTGCGGGGTCACGTCGGTCCACGCGCCTCCGATCGGCTGGAACCAGACGTCATGGAGCGTCGAATGATCGGAGAGCGCGGTGCCGCCCGCGACGAAGACGCCGCCGGCCCATCGCGAGTATGTCGCCACGTAGTCTGTGCGTGCCGACGGCGGATCGCCTGCGGGGTTCACGATGGGGGCGGCGACAAGCTGGAGGGCGGTGGTCTGTGCGGCGACGGTCAACGCAGTGCCGTCGAGCGAGAGGGCGACCGCGTCGGGCGAGCTGCCGGAGATGCTCCGCGACGGCTCGACGGCGCTCAGCCAGACTTGCGTCGTCGAGAAAAGTCCGCTCGCGAGTGACGAGCTGACTTGATTGCCGCCACATCGCATCCGGCCAAGAGCGTGAGGACTATCTGAAAATCTCCTGCCTTCTTCTCGTGTGCTCGCCAGTAGTCGCGAAATGCTTCGAGGCGCGGGAGTGTTTCGCGATCCTTTGCGCGGCCCGCGGCCTTCTTGCTCGCGATGATGTCATCTAGGCTGCACACGTGAAAGCCCTCCACGTCGACGCGACGTTGCCACGCATCCTCGAAGCGTTCGATGCCGTCCGGCGCGAAAATCAAGTCGAGATCGAAGGGGCCGTTCTTCAGCTGGATGAAGTCTTTGCCCCGTGCGATCTCGGCGGCTTGCTCCTCGGTGAGCGTGAACGCGAGCGCGCGGAGAGCGAGCACGAGTGCGGCTCCGTTGGTCGGACTCTTCTCGACGAAGACGTCGGCGTCCTGCGTCGTGTCCGGGTAGCCAAGGAGGATCGCGCCAGATTTTCCCAAAAAAAGATATCGAACGCCGTGTCGCGCGAATGCGTCGCGAATTTCTTCGGCTTGTGCGTATTCAAACTTCGCGGGCATAGCCCAAGAACTTCGGAAGGTTTGCTTCGCACCACGCGCGGTAGTCGGCCATCGTCTCGAAGGAGCGATAGGAGGCGTCGTCGAGCACGGGCTTGTACGTACGAATGAACGCGTACCGAAAGCGCAACGCGAGCGGACGGCGCGCTGCGGCGGCGAATTCCGCATCCCACTCAGCGCGAGGTTCGTCGGTCATGTGCCATCAAGTTAGCATTACAGCGAGCCGAGTTGCAGCTGCGGGGTTTGGATGTCGTCGTTGCCGTGGGCGGTGTCGTGGCACAAGATGCAGCTTACGTTGATGAGGCCGCCGTAGCCGCCGTCGGGTGGTGGGCCGACGCCGCGCCAGTCGATCGAGACTTCGGTGGTCGTGCGGGAGAGGCCGAACCATTCCCAACCGGCGGCCTCGGGATCGAAGTCGCCGCCGCGTTTCACCATCGCGAACATTTGCCACTGCTCGGGCGCGGTGCCGGCTTGGACGACTTTGACGATCATCGTGCCCACGGGAAAATGATCGCTACCGCGAGCAGGAACGCGATTGATGTACACGGTGCGCGCGCCGGCGAGATCGACGCCTTCGGCCGCGGGCGCATCACCGACGTAATAGCTTTGCCATGCGTCGTAGTTTTGAAAATCGCTCTTCAGTGCGATGAAAAGCTCGGGCTCGGTCGACGCCGGCTCGGCGGGGCTCACGTAGCAAGCCGCCAAAATCGGGAGAAGCCATGCGCGTCGCACGCTTACTCCAAAGCCCAGTTGAGTCGCGCGTATCGTGAGGGCTTCGCGATCGACCGGCGGCAGCGTGATGAAACCGGCGGGGCCGGCGCGTGGATGGGCGCAGATATCGAGAGCCGCCACGTCTCTGCCGCCAGCGCGTCTTGGATCGAACATTGGGCGGCCCGGCCGCGCTTGTCGCGCTGCCGCGGTTCGATCGCCGCGCAGCGGCAAGACGCGATCGATTCAAGAGACATCTGACCTAGCTTAGCGCGTCGACAGGAAATCCCAGAGCGGCGCGGCCCATTGTTCGCCACCCGGGTCGGTGGGGTGGATGTGGTCCGTTTGCAGCGGCGGATCGAGCTGCGGGCCCGCGTCGAAATACTTGCAGGGTGCAACGTTCGCCTCGAGCACGTCATAGAGGTGCGGATTGAACGTCCACTTGGGGCGAATCGGCGCGATCCACACGCACGTGCGCCCCTGCTCGGCGAGATGCGCTGCGAGCGCTTTGATCCCACCGGCGAGCGCTTCCGGATGGGGCACGGTGAGATTGTTGGTGCCGAGGTTGAAGAGCACGAGGTCGGGTTTGAACGCGGCGAGGAGGTGATCCATCTTCGCGCGATCGATGGTCTGCACTTGCGCGCTCGTCCATGCGTCCCAGTGGTATTCGATGCCCGCGGCTTGGTAGCGCTTCTTCATCGCGAGCGAGAGGCCGTGGCCGTAGCCGACCATGGAGTCGCCGATGTGGAGGACCACTTTCGGTTGGGTCGGCGCAGGCGTCGCGATTGCGGTGGCGTTGGCGGTCGCGTTGGCGTTGGCGATTGCGGTCGCGTTGGCGTTCGCGTTGGCGTTGGCGTTGGCCGTTGGGATGGCGGCGGCCAGCATCGCATGCGCCGGGGCGTCCGGGCGTTGCGCGCAATAGCTGCAGAATACAAACATGCCGAGGCCGAAAAGCTCGGTGCCGAAGGGGGTCATTCGGGTGCTGCCCATGAATCGATCGTCGTACGAGCGCGCCCATTCGGCCCAATTTCCGTCAGCGGTTTTTTACCGCGGCGTGGACGCGATTTCGACGATGCGGGCGGCGGAGCGGTCGAGGCCGAGGGTCGATGTCTCGACGGTGGCGTCGGCCTGCGCGTAGAGGTGGCGGCGTACGCGCAAAAGTCCTTCGAGCTCGCGCCGCGCTGCAGGTCGCCCCTGCATCGGGCGCAAGTCTCCCTGAGCGACGACGCGCTTCAAATGGTCGGCAGGGTCGGCGCGCAGCCAAACGGTTCGCGCTTTCTGTCGAAGGAGTGAAAACGTCTCTTCATCGGTGACGATTGACCCGCTCGTGGCGAGCACGGCGCGGTCCGTCTCGGCGAGGAATTTTCGGAGTGCTTCGCGCTCGACCCGGCGAAAATAGGCCTCGCCGTGCATTTCGAAGATCGACGGCAAGCTCATCCCCGCGTGCGTGGCGGCAAGCGCATCGAGCTCGACGAACGGAACGCCGAGCTCTTTTGCGGCGCGCGCCCCGAGCGTGCTTTTCCCCGCGCCGCGCAACCCGAGCAGCGCAATGACGCCGCGTGCCTCGGACGAGCGTAACGACGTCGCTAGCAAGTCGGCCGGTTTGGTCCCGAGTGCCTCGGCGATATCGAGGAGTCGCGCAACCGAAACATTTCCGTCGCCGGCCTCGAGCTGAAGCAAGAACCTGGGGCTCACGTGCGCCGTCTCGGCGAGCGCCTTCAGCGTGAGCCCGCGTTCGTTGCGCCGCGCCCGCACGCTCGCACCGAGATCGTGAAGAAACGCCGCGCGGCGCGCTTCGTTCGACTTCGCCCGAGACGGAGACTGAGAACTATACTGCGCTTTGGCCAACGAAGACGCACTATAGCGCGCGTGCTATGGTCTCGTCATGTCCGGCGCGCCCACTCCCGCGCCTCGTTTGCCCGCGAGCGGGGAAGTGCACATTCCTGTGCGCGCAGCGGCGGCCGAGGAAGAGCCCGAGGCGCCGCTCCTCAAGCGCGCGCCGCTGACCTTCGCGCTCATTGCGAGCAACGTTGCCGTGTTCGTCGTGCAAGTAGCGCTCGGTGGTCTCGGCTCCATCGCGTTCATGCCCGCGTGGGTTCTCCTCGCGGTCGGCGCGAACAACGTCAACGCGACGCTGTACGAAAATCGCTACGAGACGCTGCTGACCGCGTGCTTCGTGCATGGGTCGCTCCTCCACATCGCCTTCAACATGGTCGCTCTCCGGCAAATCGGGCCGTTCGTGGAGCGCGCAGTAGGTGTGGGTCGCATGGCGCCGCTCTACGTTTTGTCGGGCATCGCGGCGAGCCTGGGCAGCACGTTCTACGGTTGGCAATCGGCGGTGCAGCGCGTGAGCGTTGGCGCGTCGGGCGCGATTTGTGGTCTCGTCGGCGCAGCGCTCGTCATTGGGTATCGCGTCGAAGGCAAGAGCAGCCCCATCATGCGCGCGATGGCGCGGTGGCTCGCGTCGCTCTTCGCTCTCGGGCTCATCGTCAGTTACATCTTGAAGCTCGGCGGCGCGAGCGTGAGCTTCGACAACGCCGCACACGCGGCAGGTGCGCTTGCTGGCGCGAGCATTGCCGCAGCTTGGCGTCGCGACGACTCGTACTCGAAGTCGACAACGATATGGATCGTCGTTTTGTGCGCATCGACGGTCATCGGTGCCGGCGTTCGTGTCGCTCGATACACGCTCACCGATCCGTTTGCGATGCTCAGCGTCGATGATCGCGTGCAGTACGCCACACACCACATCGACATCGGTCATTGCGCAGAAGCGCGCATCGCGATCAGCTCACTCAAGCACCTGGCGCCGCGCGCTCCCGAGGTCGCGCTCGTGGAGCAAAACTATCGTCACCGCTGTGAGCTTCGCTGAGGCGCCACTAAGGCAGCGTCGCGATGGCGACGAACTTCGCGCCGCTCGTTCCCGAGATCGCGACGGGCTTCGCGAACGCGCTGCCCGTGAATGTTGCGACGCTCACGCCTCCGCCGCTCTCGGCCCACGCGACGATGGCGTCTGCGCCGCACACGCCCGGCGCGATGGATGGTGTCGACAAGATGGCTGGGTTCGTCGTCGCGACGGGAGCGGGCGCGGTCCAGGTCGATGAGCCGTCCCACGTCGAGAAATACGGTTTCTTGTCGGACCCGCGAAACACGAGCAGCGCTTTGCCACCGGGAAGGGCAGCGAGCGCGACCGGATCGTTCGCATATGCCGCGGTGTCGATGAGCGTCGGCGTCGTGTTCCACGCGCCGCTCTTGCGATCGACCGCCATGACTTTGTAGTCGCCGTTGCGCAGGTACGCGGCCATGAGCTCCGACGCGCCGCCGGTGAGAGCGACGATCGCGGGCGGCAACGTGTTCTGAATCGCCGCGCCTTGTTTGTGCGCGCCCTGCCACGAGCCCGTCCAGCCTTGATCGTAGAGATACGAATCCGAGCCAGCTTGGAGCGCGACCAAATCAGCTCCAGTCGCGGCGACCGCGGGGCCGCGCGCACCGAAGCTCTGGCTCGAGCCCGACCCACCCACGGGATCACTCGCGGAATCCCACCCGGAAAGCGTGTAGATCGCATGCAGATACTTGTAATCTGCACCTTGAAAAAGCAGGTGCGCCGAGCTGCCCATCACGGCGAGCGCGGGTCCGTCGATCGTCTTTGCGGTCGCGATGGGGGCGGGGTCGGCCCAGCTCGACTGAAACACCGTCGACGCGAGCGACCCGTTGCTGGCTGCGAGCACGGCGAGTAGCCCGGTCGACAAGCGCGCGATCGCGACGGGGCTCGCGCAGCCGAAGTCGTTGCCGCAATCGGCGAGCGTGCCCGACAAGCTCGACGCCGTGACCGACGAGAGCGCACCGCCGCCCGCGAAGAGCGACGTCGCGTTGCCACCCACGAGCGCAACGATCGAAGAACACACGGCTGCATCACTCGCGGCGTCGACGCCCGCTTCTTGCTGCGATGCGACATCGGCTCCCGTATCGGTCGCGCCATCTGCCCCGCCGTCGTAGGTGGGCCCATAGGTTTTGGGAGCCGGGCTACAGGCCGCGAGCAAGCAAAGAACAGCGGAGCGCACGAGGCGCCTTCTAGCACGTGATAAGTTCTTGTCGTGCGTGCAGCGATGATCGTAGTCGCGCTTGTTTCAGCGTGTGGAGCTCGCACCGAGCTCGGCTCGGGTACCGCGATCGTCGACGCCAGCGCGCACGACGATATCGCGTTGCACGACGTCGGCGTCGACGCGCTTCCTGCGGCGTGCGCGGGCGTCGTGACAATCGCGCCTACCGGTGCGGCGCCCGACGCCATCGCCGTGACCGGGGGATTCATCTACTGGCACGACACCAACGGCATCTCGCGCGTCCCGACTTTGGGCGGCACTCCCTCGATCATCGTGGCGGTGCACCCCGACAATTGGCCCAACACATCCGCGTTCGCGATCGGCGGCGGCAACGTATTCTTCGACAGCAATGCGAGCCCTGCGTTCGCGCCGCTCGCGGGCGGAGCGATCACGCTGCTCCCTGCCGCGATCTTCAGTGGTCGTTACGCATCGAGCCCGACGCGCGTCTACTTCTGGTCGTACTGGGGGATGACGACGACGGAGCTCGACAGCGTCGCGTTCGATGGAACCGACCTGCAGCTCGCGAACGGCACGACGCTCTCCCACCTAGCGACGCGTATGGTGTTCGACGGCGACAACGCAGCCTTCGCGACGGCCGATCCAGGCGTCTACGACTACGAGCTTCCTGGCGGGCCAGCCGTCTTGATGAACGGCGTGTCTGCGCGCGATCTCGTCGTGGATCCCGCCACCGTGTATTTCATTCAAGCGGACGATACGAATGGTGCCTTCGTCGTCGCGATGGATCGCGAGAGTCTCCACACGACGAAATTTCCCGCAACGATGGGCGCATTTGCAATCGCCGCGACGTCGGCAAACCTCTACATCACCGACCGCGTGGGGTCGCGCATCCGCAAGCTCGTCGAAAAAAACAACGACGACATCGTCGACATCGCGACACTCGATCCCGCACTGCGCCCGCTAGGAATCACCACTTCCGAGTCTTGCGTTTACTGGACGAGCGGCCTCGCCAAGGGTCCAGGCGCCGTCATGGCCGCGCCGCTGTGATAGGTTTCCGCGATGCTTTCGGCACCCCCGGGCGCGACGCGCCTTACCGATTTCGATGACGCGTGGGCAGCTGCCCACCACGGGGCGCGTCATCGAGGCGTGCGGGTTGCGGCCGAGAAAGTTCGCGATCGATTTGCGAGCGGGCCGCGTTGCGTGTCGGTCCGGACGCTTCCGCTGAGCTCGGCACCTTACCCGACGAAGTATGCGTTTCGCGGCGCGGCGATGTCGCCTGCGCCGCTCGTGTCGTTCACGCATCGGTGTTTGCTCGTTCAGTTCTTTCAACGCGGCGCGCTGAAGAACCTCCTCTTCAACCCGACCGACATCGAAGCCGCGCGCGCGACGCCGTACTTCGCGAAGCTCATCGAAAAGTTCGGAAAGCTCGAGTCCGTGCTTCAGAAAAAATACGATCCGCTCGAGCAGCAGCTCGCGGCCATCGGCTTCACCAACGCCGACATCGATTACATCGCGTTCGATCACTTCCACACCCAAGACCTCCGCGGGCAGCTCGGCACCGACGACGGCGCCCGCATCGCGCGCTTTCCGAACGCCACGCTGCTCGCGCCAAAGGTCGAGTGGGACGAATGGGAAGATCTCCATCCGATGCAGAAGACTTGGTTCATCGCCGAGGGTCGCAAGGGCGTGAAGATGAATCGCGTCGCCCTCACCGATGGCGATTTGAGCCTCGGGGACGGCGTAATGCTGCTTCGCACGCCGGGGCACACGAGCGGAAACCAAACGCTCTTCGTCCACACCGACACCGGCGTGTGGGGCACGAGCGAAAACGGGACATGCGCCGATTGCTGGTCGCCACTCGATAGTCGCATTCCCGGCATCGCGCGCACGGCGCGCCTCGAAGATCTCGAAGTGCTCATCAACTGCAACACGCCCGAGGCCGGCGGCGATCAACACACGTCGATGATCCTGGAGCGGACGATCGTCGATCGCGTGAAGGCACGGCCCGCGTTTTGTCAGATGTTTCCTTCGACGGAAATCACGCCATCCGCGATGGCGCCCGGTTTGCGCCCGACGCACATCTTCAAAGAGATCACCCACGGATCGATCGCGCGAGCCGCCAAAGCCCGCGCGGCCGTTGACGAAGCACGCGCATGAAGCTCAAGGCGGATGCGGCGATCGTTGCGGGCCTCGTTGGGCTCGGGGTTGCGTTCGGCTGTTCGTCCCCAACGACCGTGCATGGCATCTTCGTCGCGCCGGGCTCGATCGACGAGCTCGTCGACGTTCACTTCTACGATCACCCATTTCCGAGCGACCTGCGACGCGAGCCAGACGGCACCGTGCGGCTCGGCGGCATGCTCAACCCGACGCTCGATCTCGTCGTTCAGCAATACGAAGACGTCACCAAAGGTTTGCTCGATGGGTTTTCGCCCGCCGCAGCGACGTACTTCACGTTCGATGGCGCACTCGACCCGACGTCGTTCCCCGCGACGCCCAGCGATGCGCTCGATCCGAACGCGACCATTCAGCTCATCGACGTCGACCCGGCCTCGCCCGAGCACGGGAAACGCAAGCTCATCGAGTGGTACTTCCGCGGCATCGAAGGCGGTCTCTATTGGGTACCGCACACGCTGGCGATTGCGCCCGCTCACGGCTATCCGCTCTTGCCGCGCACGCGTTATGCGGTTGTCGTCACGCGTAGCGTTCGTTCGTCCGATGGTGGCGTCGTGCTCCCGAGCCGCGATTTGCTCGAGGTGCTCGAGATTCTGCCGACCACCGAGCACGCGCAGGTCGTTCACGATCTCTTCGCACCCGCGGTCACCGAAGTGGAAGCCGCGGGCGTCTCGCGGCAGCGCATCGTCCAGATGACGGTCTTCACGACCAACGATCCAACCGACGAGCTCTTCCGCGTCATCGATCACGAGAAGCTCGAGTTCCCTGCGCCCACGGTCGACCCATCGACGTGGAAGCTCGTGCTCTCCGATTCGACAAAAGAAATTTACGAAGGCTCTTACGGCCCCGCGCCCAACTACCAAGCCGGCAAGTTGCCGTTCAAAGAACCGGGTGATGGCGGCGGCTTCGTGTTCGACGCCGCCGGCAAACCGATCGTGCAGAGCACGTTCAACATGCGATTTTCGCTGGTCGTGCCTCACGAGGCAGCTTGCCCGATGCCAGCGGACGGATATCCACTCGCGCTCTACGCGCACGGAACCGGCGGGAATTTCGAGTCGGTGTGGCGCGAGACGGGCGGCTTCGGAACGACGCTTCCCCTGAAGTGCGTCGCAACGATGGGCGTCGACCAGATTTTTCACGGCGCTCGACCCGGTGCGCCGCCCGAGAATGATCCGAACTACGAGAACGACGTCGATCTTCTCTTCTTCAACCTCTTCAACACGATTGCGGCGCGCACCAACGGGCGACAAGGTGCGGTCGATGTCGTGCAGCAAGCGCGACTCTTCACCGAGTCGCACGCGATCATTCCGAGTCTCGTGTCGCTCACGAAGCGCGAGATCAAGTTCGACGCCACGAAGCTCCTCTTCGTGGGGCACTCGCAAGGCGGCGTGAACGGACCGCTGTTTCTTGCGGCCGATGATCAGACGCGCGGCGGCGTGCTCTCCGGAACGGGCGCGATGATCACGGTCGCGCTCCTCGAGAAGACGCAGCCCGCGCCTTCAGTGGCAGGCGCCGTGCGCACGCTCCTCGATTTGAACGGCGCAGACTACGACACCGAGCTCAATTTGTTTCACCCGATCATCAACCTCGCGCAGACGATCGTCGACACCACCGACCCCGTTCACTACATGCCCTACATCATCGCGCGTCCGCGCCACGGGCTGTCGAAGAGCATTTACCAAACCGAGGGCATCGAGCTCGGCGACGCATGCGCAGTCGACACGGACTGCCCAGGCGCGCCGTGGAAGTGCAACGCCGATCACGTTTGCGAAAACGGCGACAGCTACGCGCCGCCGCACGGAATCGAATTCGCATCGGTCGCTCTCGGTTTGCCACGCCAACTTCCGGGCGTTCGCACGATCGCGGCAGACGCATGGAGCGGGATCAGCGACATCGATGTCCCACCGAATGGTATCGTCGGAAATCTCGCAGGTGGCGCAGCGAGCGGCGTGCTCGGGCAGTTCCCGCCCGAGGTCTTCTTGGGTCACGCGTGCTCGGTCGACAAGGACTGTCCCGGCGCGCCCTGGTTTTGCGACGCAGACCAGGTTTGCGAATATCGAAGCGATGGCCACTTCGTCGTGTTCGACGTTCCCGCGTGCGCCAATCAGGCTGCGCAGTTCCTTCGGAATCTCGCCGACGATCCCAAGGGCAAAGTTCCCGCGCTGCCCCAGTAATGTGGCCGCTGCTCGGTCGGGAGATCCGCGCGGCCATTGGCGGTGAGGGCGGCGAGGCTGCGGATGCCGAGTCGTTCACGGGCATTGCGGTGCGTGACGGGTGGACTGTTGGCGATGTTCTCATCGCGCTCGATCTGAATGGTCTCGATGGGCACGCGCATGTCGATGCGTATTTGCGTGGCGGCGGGCTTGCGATTGTCACGTCGCGCGCTGGCGAACGCTGTGTTCGCGTCGCCGACACGTTCGAAGCGTTCAAGCGCCTCGCCGCGTTCATGCGGTCGCGCGTGACGTGCCCAGTCGTTGCGGTCGCGGGTGCGAACGGAAAGACGACGACGAAGGACATGATTGCCGCCGTCTTGCGCGGAGGAGATCGCCTCGTGACGGCGACACGCGGAACCGAAAACGGACACTACGGCGTGCCGCTCACGCTTCTCGATCGCACGCTCTCGCGCGACGCGCCTCCCTCCGCGCTCGTGATCGAGATCGGCATCGACGCCATCGGTGCGATGCGAAACCACGCGGCGCTCGCGCGACCAGACTTCGCGGTGATCACGTCGCTCGGCGAGGAGCACTTGCGCGGGCTCATCGACGCCGAGACCGCGTCACGCGAGGAGCTCGAGGTGCTCTCGACTGGCGCGCACCGCATCGATGAAGGCGCGCCGATCATCGGAGACTTCGATGGGAACAAACGCACCGTGACCATCGGCGAAATCGCACTCGACGTCGCCTTGCCGAGCGCGGTGCATGCCCGGCTCGCGGCGCTCGCTGCCAACGTTGGGGTTACGCTCGGGCGAAGCGCGCGTGAGATCGAGGCGGGATTCAGGGCATTTCGTGCATCGCCGGGCCGCGCGGAGATTGTTGCGCTCGGGCGCGATGTGGTGCTCGTCGACGACGCCTTCAACGCAAGCCCCGCGAGCATGCGCGTCGCGCTCGAGCTCGCGCACGAGCCCGCGTGGGCGCATCGCCCAAGAGCGGTCTTGCTCGGCGACATGCTCGACCTCGGCAACGCGACCGCGCGATGTCATGCAGCGCTCGTTCCCGTGCTGGCCGATCTCCGTGGCGCGCACCTCAGACTTTTTGGCGACGCGATGGCAGCGGTGCACGCCGAGCTTTCGTCGACACCGCACGAGCTCGGCTCGCTCATCCACGTTCCGTCGCGTGCCGACCCACTCGATTTGCTCGATGGCGTTTGGGGAGCACTCGAAGGCGCGCTCGTGATCGTCAAAGGAAGTCGAGGCATGCGACTCGAACGCGTGACGTCCGCGCTGCGCCGCGCGTACACTTCGCCGAGGCCCCTTCCGCCGCGCCCTTCGTTCGGCGAAGAGTTTCTCACGGTCGGCGTGACCGGCACGAACGGAAAGTCGACGACGACGACGTGGATCGCGCAGATGCTCGCCAAGAAATTCGGCGCGGTCGCACGAGCCACGACGCTCGGATATTTTCTAGGCGAGGAGAGACTCGATCACGCGCTCGACTTCGACGGTTTCGTCGCCGCGCTCGGCGAAGCTCACGCCCGTGGCGCTCGCACCGCAGCGCTCGAGGTGACGAGTGAGTCGCTCCATCATGGGTTCGCGAAGATCTGGCCGTTTCGCATCGCCGTGTTCACGAACCTCACGCACGATCACCTCGACGTCCACACCACACCCGAGCACTACCTCGCGAGCAAGGCGCAGCTCTTCATGCACTTGCCACCCGGCGGCGTTGCAGTGCTCAACGCGTGCGACCCCGCGAGCACCCTCCTTCGCGAGGTCCTTCCGGCAGGTGTGAAATGGCTTCAGTACGGCGTGGGGAGCCGCGGCGCGCCTGCGCCCGATGTAGACCTCTTCGTGCGCGACACGACTTCGCCAATCCTGCTCGAGCGATCTGCGGCGCTGAGCGCGTTTCCGCGCGAGATCACGCTGCCCTTCACGTCGGACGTATTCGTCGAGAATGCGCTGGCAGCAGCGCTTGGTGCGTTTGCGGCGGGTGTTCCGGTCGATGCGATCGTTCGCTCGCTCGCGACGCTCGCGTTGCCCGCGGGTCGCTTCGAGATGGTCTCGGACAAGCCGCGCGTCGTCATCGATTACGCGCACACGCCCGATGCGCTCACGCGAACGATTGCAGCAGCGCGCACGATGGTCTCTCGCTCTCCGCGAGGCTCAGCGCGTGTGATTCTGGTGTTCGGTGCGGGAGGCGATCGCGACACGCGCAAGCGCGCACCGATGGGCCGCGCCGCGGCCGAGGCCGACGTCGTCATCGTCACGAACGATAACCCACGCACGGAAGATCCAATGTCGATTGCACGCGATCTCACGAGCGCGATCGGCAAGCACGCATCGGTGACCATCGAGCTCGACCGCGCGCGGGCCATCGAAGTCGCCATCACGATGGCGCATGACGACGACGTCGTGCTCGTCTGCGGCAAAGGCCACGAGACGCACCAAACGATTGGGCGCGAGCGATTGCCTTTTTCGGATCGCGACGTCGCGTTGCAAGCGATGACGCAGCGCAAACCTCAGCGCATGTACTGAACGCAGCTCTTGAACTGGTAGTCGTCGCAGCCTTCGACCATGCACGATGCGAAGTTCGTGCGACCGGCAGCGGTCATGGGCGTGAGGTAAATCGAGCACGATTGCATCATCGAGCCTTGGTGGCCGCCGCAGGTGCGGGCGACGCGCGTGCATGTTTGCGCGGCGGTGGGGTCGGCGCAGGCGCGGTTTACGACTTGTTGCGAGCACCGCATGTAGGCGCTCGTCGAGCCTTCGACGGTGCACGCATTGACGGGCGAGCTCGCGAGACAATCGAACAAGCGCAGCTCGGACGCAGCCTTCAAACCGGTGTCGCTGCACATCAACCAATCGAGGCAACCCTTGCGGCGACCCTCGGCGATTGGACAGTACTTGGCGCGCCCCGTTTGCCCGGTGTCGCTATCGCAGGCGCCCGTTTGATCGGGCTCCGCTTCGATTTTCTGATCCTCGATGGAGTAGGACTTTGCGCCTGTGGCCGCCGTCGCTGCCCCAATCGCTCCTGCAAGAAGAAGGAACTGGTTCCGATCAAACCCCATGGCTCACCCTTCCCTTGAACGTCATACGCCGAACGCTATTCAACCCTTCCTCGTACGCACCGGATCGCGTTTAGAGCTTTTTTTCGTACACGTTGTCGCACCAATCGTTGTCGAGCTCGGCCGTGAGCGTGAAGCCGTTTCGTTCGTAGAGCTTGCGGGCGTCCGTGAATTTTCGAGATGAGTCGAGCCAGATGCGGTCGTAACCGGCGGCGCGTGCGAACGCTTCGGCGTGCTCGTAGAGTGCGCGACCGAGTCCGCGGCCGCGCGCGCGCTTCGAGACGTAGAGGCGCTTGAGCTCGCACGTCTTTTCGTGCTTCGAGCGAATCGCGACGGTGCCTGCGATGACGCCCTCGACCTCGGTGACCCAGAAGCCGGCGTGCGGCGCGACATATCGCAACTCGATGTCGTGGAGATCGCCCTCCACGCCGCCGATGTTGGATTCGAACCCGTATTCGCCGAGCACTTCTTTGACGAACGCCAGCACCGCTTCGCGATCGGTTGGTGTGTAGGGTCGGATCATTCGAAGAGCCCCGCGAGTGGCCCGCCGCGGACGGCGAGCGATTCAATGCGTCGTGTCGTCTTCGGATCGTCCTCGAGTGGTGCGGCGTGCCCGGGTTTGATGCGCGCGTCGATCACGATGGATCCCGTGCAGCCCCATGCCTTGTCGCGCAAGAATGCGCCGACACCGTGAACGTGCCTCGCTGGATCCGATCGCGTGAACGTGACCCACACGAAGTTCGCGAGCGAGCGCGATGCGAAGTCTTCGTCCTCCGTGAGCACCACGAGCGGAAAACCATCGATGGCCGTGCCGCTCATCGATGCGCAAAAGCGGTCGGCCGATGATGCATCCCATCGCGGCGCGCGCACCACGAGAACGCCCGGCATCGCAACGCGCGCAGGCCCGAAATCACCGGGAAGCGAGAGATTCGCCGGGACTTCAGCTGCGAGTGCTCGCACGGCTTCCCCGCACGTGGCGATGACGAGCTTCGAGCCTTCGTTGAGCGCTTCACCCGAATAGTCGAGAGTGTCGATGGTCGTGTGCGTTTGAAAATGCAAATCACGGCAAGGGTCAACGCGCGTGAGCACGTGGCCAAAAACCGCACGCACGTCGTGAACGTCTAGGTTCTGCGCATCCGTGATGAAGAGATACTTCGCGAGCGACAGCTGGCCTTGCCCGAGGATCGCGTTCGCCTGCGTGAGGAGCTCCATCGGACGCGCCTGTTTCGTGTACGGCGCGTAACGCTCGCTTCCGATCGCGAGGAGCAGCGGATGCACTCCAGCTTCGTCGACCGCGTGTACCGCGCGCACGCCAGGAAGCACGCTCGTGACGGAGCTGCCGAAGAGATCGTGGACGAGCTCACCGAACATGGTGTCTTCTTGCGGCGGGCGACCGACAACGGTGAAAGGCCACACGGCATCTGTGCGATGCGTGACCGCGTGCACGGCCAAAACGGGGAAGGGATGCTCTTCGGAGTAGTAGCCGAGGTGATCGCCGAAAGGCCCCTCGCGCTTCAGTGTCGGCGCGATTTCTCCGCGGATGACGAAGTCTGCATCGGCGTGTGCGTCGAGGCCATCGGTCTTCGACCATCGAATCGCGCGCCCGCCGAGCACGCCCGCAAAAAGAACTTCCGGCATGCCTTCGGGAAGAGGAAGCATCGCGGCGACGGTCATCGCGGGCGGGCCACCGACGAACACGTTCACTCGAAGGCGTTCGCCGCGCGCAATCGCGGCTGCATGATGCACGCCGATACCGCGGTGAATTTGGTAATGCAAACCGACCTCGCGATCGACGACGTAGTCGTTGCCCGTGAGCTGGATGCGATACATCCCGAGATTCGATTTCATGACGCCGGGAGCGCGAGGGTCTTCGGTGTAGACCTGCGGCAACGTGACGAACGCACCACCATCGCGCGGCCACGCGCGCACCTGGGGCAGCTCCGAAATGCGTGACGCGATCTCGAGAGACGGCCCACTTCGAACGGTGCGCGGCAGCGCATGTGTGAGCGCGCGCGCCGCGCCTGCAGCCGCGAAAGGTTTACGAACGAGGTCGCCTGGTGAGAGGCGCGCAAGGAGAAGCGAACGCGCCGCTTCGAGGCCGTGACGAAGGATGTAATATGCACGTTCTTTCGTGCCAAAGAGGTTTGACGCCAGGGGGAACCGCGACCCGCGTACGTTGCGAAAAAGAAGTGCCGGCCCGCCGGCGGCGAAGACGCGGCGTTGCACGGCGGAGACTTCGAGGTCTGCGTCGAGCTCGGCGTCGATCGCGCGGAGCTTGCCGGCCTTCTCGAGATCATCGATGCATTCGCGGAGCGACGCGTAAGCCATGAGAGACGCGAGAGCTTAGGGTAAGCTCCGAGCCTTGACGACTCCCCGTCGCACGATCGCGTTTCTCACGAGCGCGGAGCTTGCCGCGCTGACCGAGGACGACCGTCTCGCAATCCCGCACCTCGCGGCGCGCGGCATCGATGTCGCGGCCGCCGTCTGGACCGATGACTCCATCGACTATAGCCAGTTCGACATGGTCGTCCTCCGCTCGACCTGGGATTGGCAAGACCAACCCGCGCGATTTTCTGCGCTCCTCGATCGACTCGACCATTTGGAGAATCGCAAGGCGAGCGCGTGGATGGACAAACGCTACTTGCTCGACCTTGCGTCACGTGGCGTGCGCACGATTCCGACGCACGTCGTCGAGTCGTCGAGTGAGCTCACCGCGCTCATCGCGGAGCGGAAATACGCCCGCGCGGTGATCAAGCCCGCGCTCGGCGCAGGCGGCCACCGAACGGCGCTCTTCGACGCCGCAAACGTTTCGTCGGTCAGCGTCGAAGGCGCGCAAATCGTTCAGCCATTCGTCGAAGAAGTCGAAACCGATGGCGAGTGGTCTCTCCTCTTCTATGGCGGCGAATACAGCCATGCCGTGAAGAAGCATTGTCCGAAGGGGGACTTTCGGGTTCACGTCGAGTGGGGAGGCTTCGCGGAGCCTGCGGTCGCGCCCGCGGAGATCGTTGCCGACGCGAAGCGCGCGCTTGCTGCGTCCGGCGAAAATTTCTTGTACACACGCATCGACGGCATCGTGTGCCCGCAGTTCGGTGGGTTTTGCATCAACGAGCTCGAGGTCGTCGAGCCCGAGCTTTTCTTGCGCATGGATGCGCGCGCGCCCGAGCGGTTTGCAAACGCGATCGCACGGAGGCTCGGCGGGGAATAGTCGGCGGGCGCACGCGGTTCGTTCGGGGGAATGCTCGAGCTCGGTCGCGCCACGCTTGCGACCTCGGGTCGCGCGGTCTTCGTGCGTGCCGCGCCGCTCGCGGGCGCCGTGGGGATCGCCTCTGCGATCGTGTTTGCGCCGCACGGGCTCGAGCCGCGCGATGTCGTTCGGATGATGAACGGAAGCGTCGTCGCAAGGCTCGCGATGTGGGCCGTGTGGACCACGCTCGCGACGCCCGCGGTTTCTCCGGCGTTCGACGCGATCGGGACGCGCACGATTCGATCCCTGCGACCGTCTCGGGCGATTCTCCTAATCGTCGCAGCGATCGTCGGGTTCGCGCAAACACCGTGGGTACTTCTTTTCGCGCGCGGCGCAGGCGCTGCGGCCGCGGCGCTCGCTACGTTCACGGCCATCGCGATCACGTCGGCGTTCGCATCGCGTGATCGCCGGCTCATTGCGAGTAGCGTCGTCGTGATCGCGCTCGGCGCGCACGCATTCATGATTGCGCCGGCGGTGGTGCTTGCGTTCGTGTCCGTTCGCCAAGCATGGCGAGGCGCGTTCGACGAGCATGGCGTATCGAGGCTCGTGTGCCGTTCGCCCGCTGCGATTGCGCTTGCTGCGACGTATGTCGCTCGCATGATTCGGTCCGCGCGCGGCCGCTTTCAAGCCGCGGCTGTCATGGTCTTCGGCGGTGGCGCAGCGCTCGCGCTCACACTTCGCAACGATCCCGATGCGCGTCCGATCCAGCGCGCTCTCGTGGTTCTTGCGCTCCCGCTCAGCGCCGCGTGCGGCCTCTTGGCGGCACCTGCGCTCGAAACGGAGACGCGCCTTCTTCCGCTCATCCGCGCGACGCGCACGCGCCGGTTCACGCTCGCACTCGCGATGGCGCTTGCACTCGCAACACCATCGACCGCGTTTGCAGGCACGGCGACCATCGCCGCTGCGCTGGCCGCGCACACATCACCGATGCTTGCGGCCGCGTCGGTGGCTTGGTCGGTTGCGATCGCATCGGTCATTGCGGTGTGGGCGCGAGCGCGTCGCCCATCGCTCTTCATCGCCGGCGTGATCGCGATCGCGGCGGCATTCACCGCGGGAGCTGCAACGTGCTGAGCCTTCGTCACGTCACGAAATGGTTTGGCTCGCATCGTGTGCTCGATGACGTTTCGCTCGACGTCGGTGAAGGCGAGCGCGTCGTCTTGCTCGGGGAAAACGGCTGCGGGAAATCCACGCTCCTGCAAATCGTCGCGGGTGTGCTCGAGGTCTTCGAAGGCACGCTCCAAATTCCTCATGCCATCGGCTATGCGCCAGAGCGGCCCGACATCCCCGATCACTTGCTCGCGCGCGAGTGGCTCGACCTCGTGTCGTCGCTCAAACGCGCTGCGTGGGTGGACGATCTCGACGTGCGCGAGCTCCTCGGTCGCAAAGTCGGCGCGCTCTCGCTAGGGCAACGCCAGCGCATTTCGCTGCTCGCAGCCTTCACGGGCGAGCCCCCCTTGCTCGTGCTCGACGAGCCCACGAACGCGCTCGACGCTCGCAGTCGCGATCGCGTCATCGAACGCGTACGCGCCTCGACCGCGCTCGTCGCCACACACGACAGGGACTTCGCCGACCGGGTAGCGACACGCATCGTACCGATCGGCCAGCGCGCATAATCTAAACACGCTCCGCGCGTTTCCATGCGCGAACGTTGACAGCGAATACTGTCACGGTTATTAGTGTCTCATCTGAGGATGACCCACCCAGGAGGAGCATCATGGACACGGCTCAATTTCAACGGTTTGGTGAGGAAATCGATGCGGTTCGGCATCGCGTGAAGGTCGGAGCGAGCGACGTCGCGCACGTCAAAAAGCTGCACCGATTTTCCAAAACGATGGAGGTCGTCGGGAGGGTGCTGATTCATTTCAGCCCCGAGCCGATTACGTTCCTCACCGGAGTCACGGCGTTGTGGGTCCACAAGCAGCTTCAGGCCACGGAGATTGGACACACGGCGCTGCATGGCGCGTACGACGATCTTCCGGGAGCGGAAGGATTCCAGTCGAAGACGTACCGATGGGACACGCCCATCGACGAAGAGTGCTGGCGCAACGGGCACAACGTTCGCCACCACGGAAACACCAACGTCGCGGGGCGCGATCCCGACATTCACTTCGGACCCATTCGCCTCACGGACAAGACGCCGCATGCGTCGAAGCATCGCTGGCAGCTGTGGTTCATGTTGTTCGTGTTGGCGCCGAACTTCACGATGCTCATGAACACGCATTTCACCGGGCTCAGCGACGCGTATCTCGACAATGGTCTTCCTTCACGCATGGATTTTCTCGCGGATCGAAAACCGGAGACCGTGCGCGCCGCGTGGAAGAAGGCATTACGAAAGTGGGTGCCGTACTACGCCTACAACTACGTGCTGTTTCCCGTGCTCGCGGGTCCGATGTTTTGGAAAGTGCTGCTCGGCAATTGGATGGCCGAGACGATGCGCGATCTCTATTCGGCCGCCACGATCTATTGCGGTCACGTCGGCGAAGACACGATGAGCTGGGACGTCGGCACGCGGCCGCACTCGCGCGGCGAGTGGTATGCGATGCAGATCGCGGGGACGAACAACTTCGAGGTGAGCTTGCCCATCTCGGTGTTCTGCGGCGGACTCGATCGGCAGATCGAGCATCATCTCTTTCCGAAATTTCCGCCCCATCGATTGCGCGAAGTCGCGCCCGAGGTTCGCGCGATCTGCGAGAAGTACGGCGTCCCGTATCGAACGGCTTCGTGGCCGACCACGCTGAAGAAGGCGCTCGCCCACGTCGCAAGGCTCGCGCGACCGACCGACCTACTTCGCGCGATGGCGTGATAAGGCATGGACGCGATGGCTACGGAAGAGGAGCTTACGATCGACACGCTTGCGTCGGTCGCGCACGTGCCGAGCCGCACCATCCGTTTCTATCAGTCGCGCGGCGCGCTCATGGTGCCGACGATCAAGGGCCGCGTCGCCTTCTACGGCCCGCAGCACGTCGAGCGGTTGAAGCTCATCGCTCAGCTCCAAGATCGCGGCCTCTCCATCGATGCGATTCGCGATTTGTGCACCAGCATCGACAAGGGCGAGCTCGATCTCGCCGAGTGGCTCGGCATCGAGGGCGAGATCCAGGCACCGTGGGCAAACGATCAGCCGCGCATGGTCAGCGACGACGAGCTCTACGAAATCGCGGGCACGAAGCGTCCCGGGCTCATCGCCGATCTCGTTCGTGTGAAGCTCGTCACGCGCACCGGCGATCGGTTGCTCTTGAAGAGTCCGGCCTTGCTCGGCGTCGCCATGCGTTTGGAGAGCACGGGAATGGATCTCGAGAGCTCGAGCGAAGCGGGCTTACTCATCAAAAAGCACATGCAGCGGGCGACGTCCGATCTCGTGAGTCTCTTCATGGCTCGCGCCGAGGCCGGACGCATCGACGCGCGCGATCCGGGCAAAGTGTTCGCAGCCTTGCGACCGACTGCAATCGAGGCCGTTCGCGTGATTTTCGGCCGTGAAATGGAACGCGCCCTTCGAAAGCTGCTCGAGTCGGGAAAGATCGCCAAGCTCTCGAAGAAACCAAAACGCAAATAGCGAAGTTCTGTTCTCCGCTACGTTGGAACGGTTTCGATGATCGCCTCGACGCCCTCGCTGAGGAGCGACGCTCGAAGGCGCTCGACCACGACGGCCTCGACTTGCGCCTCGAGATCGACGACCGCGCCGACGACGTTGGCGACGAACCAGCCCTTTTTTTCCTGGACGATCTGTTGCGCGTTCGTGATCTTGATTCTGATCATTGGAGCTCCCTTTCAAGGCGCGGACTTCAGCATGCCGTTGGCGACCGCGTCCATGAGCGCGTCGAAGCTCGCATCGTCGAAGTGCGATCCGCTCGTCAGCCAATCGTGATGCCGAAGCTCGATCTGCGATTCGGGGGTGATGTCGTGATAGTGACCGAGCACGTCGAGATGATCGCCGAGCCCTGCCCACACGAGCGTTCCCCATAGTTGTGAGCGAATGGGGACGCACCCATCGTTCCCATGGAAGTCGGGCGCACGACCCAGTGCCGCAGCGAGCACGGCCTCGGTCGACTGCAAGATAGGCGCATCAGGCGCGTCGGGATGGATGGCCACTCGAGCACACGGATAATGCTCGTCGTAACGAGCGGTGATGTCGTGCAGCGCGGTGAACAGCGCAAGCGATATCGCGTGCCAGGGATGTCCGATGATTCCGACCCACGTTCTTGGCGATGGCGTCGGAGCCATTGAGACCGTCGACTGATACCAGACGCCGGGCCGGTCTTCGAAGCCCGCCACCATCAAGTCCATCGCCTCGGGGCTGAGCTGCAGCATCGCGCCCTGATCGTCTTTGATGGCCTTGAGGTAGGTGCGCACGTCTGGGTTCCGCGCATCATCGACGACGCCGAGAAGTGATTCGACGGATCGATCGAGGATGGGCAGCGTAATTCCGAGCGCGCGATCGCTGCGACCGATGACGCCCATCAGCACACTCGCAACCGCCAATGGACGTTCGCCGAGCGAGAGCCCGATGACCGTAAATGCCGACAACGCGTAGAGCGCTTGCTGCCCTTTTGCGGTCGCGAAGAAGCTCGCCAGCGGCGTTCCGTAGTGCGGGGTGTTCATCGTCGTGACGCTGGCGAGCCGTGGAAGCCAACGCGCCGGATCCGCATCGGCGGAGGTCGGAAGCTGCGCAGAAGGGGAGGCGACCAGCCGCGCATCGAGCCCGCCGGTCGAGTGGCCGAGCAGATGGATCGGTCCGCTGCCCGAGCAAGTGCTCGCGATCAGCTCGGCGAGTCTTGCCGCGCGCCTACGAACCGACGCCGTGGGGAGCACATCGGACAGGTGGGTCTCGAGCACCTGACCGGCCTTTTTGAAGCGAGCACCGAGCGCGCGCTGTACGTGCGTGAAGTAATCGTAGGAGCCGAGGCGGGTGAAGCCGAACATCCCCGGCGACAAATAGACGTGATGGGTCGCGCTCGACATTCGATTCGCCGATTGTACCATCGACGGCGGGAGCCGATCATGGGTCTCGACTGGACACCGATGGGGCGGCCGAAGCGCGGGCAACGCGAAGAGCACGAGAAGCTCTTTCACGCGATGCGAAAGCGTAAACCGACTCCAAAACAGATCGAACGCTTCCGTGAAATCTGCGATGCGCCTTTTCAGACTCTCGGAGCGCCACGTGTTGGATTCGACAAATCCGCCGACGCCTGGCTGAAGAAGCGACTCGCAGAGAACGGCTTTCCGGTCTACTCGAACGGCGGAATGTACGAGGGTGTGGACCGCTGTTCGTTTCGCGCGCAGTTCCTGACAGATGTCGAGGACGTCTCGGAACAAGCTCATGGCACGAGCGTGGGAGTCGATGCTCGCGCCGGAGCTACGGGTTTACGGACAGGCCATCCTCGAGAAAGCGCGCGCGTTCGCGCACGAGCACGACGTCATCTACGTCTCGAAGGTGCGAGACTGCGACTTGAGGAGGTCGTAGGACGTGAAGTCGGCCGCCCACGCGACGAGGCTCGTCGGTGATTGGTTTTGCGCTTTGTCCACGAAGACAATGATCGAAAGCGGCGCGGTCGTCGCGTCGACTTGCAGCGCGATGGCGTGCCACCCGCCGCCCACGCTCAACGAGGTCGAATATGACGATGGGTCGCGCCGATGCGGGCGACCGACAGCATTCCAGAAGAATCATGAGCGCTATGCCCTCGAGCTCGAAGAGCGTGCCGTCGCTGGTGCCGCGGACGGTCGCCGACTCGTACGTGCACGTCTTGGTGGGCGCGGTGCAGAAGTGCTCGGTGGAATAGTCCGCAACCGTGCAGACGCCGGTTCTTGCAGTCGAGATCCGAGCGGCATGGCGAACACAACGTTCCCCCACCGACGCACGTGAGCGCTGGTGGGAAACACACCGTGGTGTTGGCTTCGCCGTCGAAGACGCACCGATCGTCGAGGGCAGATGCCGTCGCTCGCGCACTCCGCGGCGGAGACCCACTCTTTTTGGTTCACGTCGACGCAACTTTGCTGCACACCCTGGTCGAGCGGGCAGTCGACATCCGAGTTGCACGGTGCGCAGTATCGAGACGCCGGCATCGCCGCTTCGCGAAGCTCAGTAGAACGAGCTCGAGAACGTCGCTGGTGACGCTGGCACCGTGCGCGCTTGGAAGCGAGCCATCACCGTGCCTTGTGACGGAACGAAGTAAATCGCGCTGCCGTCGAAGACCGCGCCCGCGAACCCGAACGCGCCAGGGTCTTGGATGCTCGGGTCGAAGACTTGGAACGCCGTGACCTGATCGAACGGCAACGTCGTGTCGAACCGCAGCACGAGCTTCGCGCTCGACGGCGCGTAGTACACGTATCGACCATCGAACACGCCGCCGGCGTATCCTCGCGCGCCGGTCGAGACCATCGCGAGATCGGTCTTGGTCCACGACGCCGGGTCGCCGAAGTCGGCGAGCGTGTCGAAGCGCAGTGCGATCGTGTCGCTCGACGGCACGAGATACAAGTAGCGACCATCGTAGACCGCGCCGAAAAAACCATAGGCGCGCGTGTCGACGCGCGTCGCGAGATCGAACGTTTGCCACGCCACGCCTTGGTCGAACGTAGCAAGCGTGTCGACACGCGCGATGGCACCAAACGTTGCCGCACCGGTGTCGGCGTGCGGGATGAAATAAACGTAGCGTCCGTCGAACGCCGCGCCGCGCCACCGGTACGAGTCGGACAAGTGAAACGCGGTATAGCTCGCGCCGACGGAGAGCTCCGTCGACGTGTCGTAGCGCACGGCCGTTCCGCTCCCGAAAGGTGTAAAATACACGAAACGGCCGTCGAATGCTCCGGCGCCGAAACCGACCGAGCTCGGACCGACGGTCGTCGCGAGGTCGACACTGTCCCACGACCCCGTGTCGCCGAACGCGAGCGTGCTCGTGTACCGCGCGATGCGTCCGTGAAAGAGCCCGTCATCGTGCGGGATGAAGTAGACGTGCGCGTTCGCGTCGTGCACGGCGCCCTCATAGCCGCGGAGGTTGGGCGCCCAATGCGTGAGGTCGAACGTGTCCCACGCGCTCGCGACAAGCGGTTGCGTGGTGTCGTACCGCACGACGAGACCGTTGGGCGTCGTCGAGGCGCCCGGTGCAAAGTACACGTACTTTCCATCGAAAGTTCCGCCCGAATAGCCCGTCGCGCTCGTGACGGTAGCGAGGTCGAACACGCTCCATCGCGTCTCGTCGGCGAGGTCTCCATAAACACTCGCGTCGCTCGCAGCATCACCCGCGTCCGCGTCGCCATCGTCGAGCGTCGGCACCGTGTAACCGAGAAGGAAATTGCAGCCCACCGCACAGAGCGCGGTCAGTGCGGCGAGCCAACGCATCAGGGTGAGCTTCGCAGAGCGCGCCTCTCAATAGAAGGAGCTCTGAAACGGCGGTAGGCTCGGCGGCGACTTCGCGTCGAAACGCGCCGCGACGGTGCCGCCGTAAGGCACGTAGTAGACGTAGCGACCGTCGAAGACGAGGCCGATATAATTTTTCGCCGCTGCGTCTTTGGTCGTCATGTCGAACGGCTGCCACGACGGGGTCGCGCCAAACGCTTGCGTCGTGTCGTATCGAACCGTGACGCCGTTGTTTTCGGGTGAGAAGTAAATGTAGCGACCATCGAACGTGGCTCCAGCGAAGTTACCGAGCGTGGAGTTGACGTTCACGAGGTCGAACTTGGTCCACGATGCCGCCGTGTCGAACTGGGCTTGCGTGTCGTAACGAAGCACGAGTGTGCCGTGGTGCGGCACGAGATAGAAATAGCGACCGTCATAGACGGAGCACCCGAAGCCAACGGCGTTCGTGTCGATCGCGCTGACGTCGAACGCGAGCCACGATGCGGCTGAATTGAACGCCTTCGCGGTGTCGTAGCGCTGCACTTTTCCCGAAAACTGAACGAGCGTTGGGCCGGCGTAAGGTGCAAAGTACATGTACTTGCCGTCGTAGTTCATGCTGTTGAAGCCGTAGGTGTTGGGCGCGTAGAGCTGATATTTTTCGTAGCTCGCGCCCGCATCGAACGTCGCCGCGGTGTCGTAGCGAACGACGAGCCCACCGAAATACGGCGTCAGGTACGCATATTTTCCATCGAAACCCGCAGCCGCAAACGAGTACGCATTCGGATCGACGTTCGCGACGAGATCGAACCCGGCGTACGAGCTTCCCGATGCGAACGGCTTCGTCGTGTCGTAGGCGACGAGCGAGTGCTGGCTGTAAGGCGAGAAGTAAATCTTCGTGCCGGCGAAGACCGCGCCGTCGAAGCCGACGAACGCCGCGTTCGTTTGCGCCAAGTCGAGCTTCTCGAACGACGTCGTCGCAAACGCCTTGCTGATGTCGTACCGGATCAAAAGTCCGAACGGTGCCGAGTTCTGGTTGGGGGAGTAGTAGACGTACTTGCCGTCGAAGGTTCCGCCGAGGTAGCCCGTGTTGCCGCTCGTGAGAGACGCGAGATCGATCGTCTCCCATTTCGATTTGTCGGTGATGTCGTTGTACGTGGTGCCAGCGTCCACCACGACGTCGTTCGCGACGTCGTTCGAAGAAGGTGAGTCGATAGCGGGCGCATCGACGACGGTGGTGTCGGCGCTGGAGTCGGCCCCGCCGTCATTCGCGGCGTTCGAATCGCCAACGCATGCGGGCGCAAAGAGCAGGCACGGCAAGAGGACGAGAGTGCGGTCGTTCATGTTTGGGTCCATTGCCGATTTCGTGCCACGTCACGGGGCATCGAAAAACGAGGGCGTTTGACCATCGATAGCAGCGGCATCGTGACACCGTGTCGGTACACGTGTCGTCAGAACTCGAATGTCGGTAGGAGCATCGCCGTGTCGCGCCGCTTCGGTTGGACGAACCAAACAACGACCGCGGCGGCGAGGGCGACAGCGCCCGTGACGACGAGGACGGTCGCAGCGTCTCCGTAGGTAAGCGCGTCGTTGCGGAGTGACACGCCGCGCGGCCCGCACGAATTTTGGGGTGTGCAGTATGCGCCACCTGCGGAATAGGTTGCGACGTCCGCGACGAAGAACGCGCCGCCCGCAGCGAGCGCCACGCTCCCGACGATGCCCGTGCCGAGCGCGAACGTGCGCCACGGGTTGCGCGTGGGTTCGGCAGGGATCGTGGTGAGCGTCGGCGTTATCGACACCGGCACCGACGCGACGACTTGCGGTGGATCGAAATCAGGAACGACGACCTCGGCCGTCTCGCCTTCCTTGAGATCGATCTCGCGTGACCATTCGGCGTGACCGGGAGCGTTCGCGCGGATCGTGTGGTGACCCGGGTCGACGGCGGTCGGTGCGCCGAGATCGCGCGGCTGTAGCGTGAGGGCGTCGCGCATCACGACAAGGTTCGTCGTCGATGTGGTCACCGCGATGCGAAGGTGCGGAACACGCGCGCTGATGCGTTCGGCGCGTGACCGAGCGATTTGCTCGCGTCCCGAGTCGCCCGACTGTCGCTCGGCCTCGGCGACGTCGAGATAGAGCAGCCACGCGGTCGCCGTCTTGCCGAGCATCTCGTCGCACACGGCGAGGTTGTATTTGATGCCCGAGCCATCCGACATGCGGCGTGCTTGCTCGAGGCGCTCGCTCGCGTGCTGATAGTCGCCTTCGCGCATGAGCGTTCGCGCATCCTTGAAAAGGACCTGAACCTCGGGTGAAAGCTCGACGGGGCCGTCTGCCGAAGCGAGGCGCGCGACGAGCATCATCGCAAAACCCCCACGCACTCCCAAAGATGTTCGCCACCGCACCAATGCCGCCATCGTAGCGCCGCGGAAAGTTCGCTATCATCGAAAATGCTTCGATGCGGGAGACTCGCGACGACACCCCGGCAAACAGCGGCGACGAGCAGACCCCTCGATTCGGCCTTGTCGTGCTCCATTCGGACGGGCCCAAGCTCATTTGCGAGCCACTCGACGACGCACGTCAGGTCGGCATCGGTCGCGATGATCCGATCGGAGCCCTTCTCACCGACGAGCGCCTCTCGCGCCACCACGCGACCATCGTGCGTCGAGGTGGAGCATTCGTGCTGTGCGATCTCGGCAGCCGCAACGGGACGTTCGTCGATGGTGTGGCAGTCCGCGGGCAAGTGCCTCTTCGTCCGGGGGCGGTGATTCGTACGGGCGGCACGATCATGATGCTCAGCGACGAAGTGGGCGCGCTCCTCGAGGCCAACGTGGAAATCGTCGATGGCGTCGTCCGCGGCCCGCAGTTCGCGGCGGTCCTCGCAGCGGCGGCACGCGCGAGAGATCCACTCGGGATCTCGGGCGAGACCGGCACCGGAAAAGAGATCGTCGCTCACGCGTTTTGCGGTGACGCGCGTTTCGTCGCCGTCAACTGCGCGACCATCCCCGACGGCGTTGCCGAGCGCGTCTTGTTTGGTGCGAAGCGCGGAGCGTTCTCGGGAGCCACGCGCGACGTCGCGGGGCTCATCGAATCGGCGAGCGGTGGCGTCGTCTTCCTCGACGAAGCGCTCGAGCTCTCGCCAGCGGTTCAAGCGAAGCTCATTCGCGTCATGGAGACGGGCGAGGTGACTCCACTCGGCTCGACCGCGGCGCGCAGCGTGCGCGTTCGCTTCTGTCTCGCATCGCCGACGTCGCTACGCCAGGCCGTCGAATCGGGCGGATTTCGCACCGATCTGTTGTTTCGCGTGCGCGCCCACATCGCGGTGCCATCGCTTCAGGAGCGTCGCGAGGAGATCCCGCATCTCATCGCGTGGGAGCTCGCGCGCGCGAAGGTCACCGCGCATTCGCGCCTCGTCGAGATGTGCCTGTTGCGTCCGTGGCCGGGCAACGTGCGCGAGCTCTTGTCCGAAATCGCGGCAGCCGCGGACACGGCACGGCGCGCGAACATGAACGTCGTGCGTCCGGAGCACTTGCGGGCGTCGGCCGGGCTCGAAGTGACATCACGCGTGGAGCTGACACGCGAAGTCGTCGAGCAGGCTCTCGATCAAGCTGCGGGCAACATCTCCGAAGCTGCGCGCAAGCTCGGTCTCCATCGCACGCAGCTCAAACGAGCCATGCAGCGCCACAACATCACGGCGAAGAGCTGACCATGGTGCCCGTGCCCGCAACCGGAGACATCGTCGGCGGCAAATACCGCGTCGAAGGTGTGCTCGCCACCGGTGGCATGGGGATCGTCCTCAGTGCGATGCATCTGCGGTTGCGAGAGCGCGTTGCGATCAAAGTTCTCAAGCCGGAGATTGCCGCGCGCGCTCCCGCGGTCGCTCGCTTCATGCGCGAGGCGCGGCTGTCGATGAAGCTCCACGGCGAGCACGTGGTCCGCATTTTCGACGTCGATGTCCTCGGAGACAGCCTGCCGTATTTCGTCATGGAGCAGCTCGAAGGTGAAGACCTCGCGACGCACATCGCGAAGGAAGCACCACTGCCGATTGCCGAGATTGTCGATTACATGTTGCAGGTGTGCGAGGGCGTCGCTGAGGCGCACGCGCTCGGAATCGTTCATCGAGATTTGAAACCTGCGAACCTCTTTCTCACGCGCAAAGCCGATGGCGGCGCGCTCATGAAAGTGCTCGATTTCGGCGTTTCCAAGGCGGCCGCGGCGTTCTTCGACACCGACGCGGACACGGCGCCGTCGTCCGATCCACACATCCTCGCCGCACGACCCGAGGTCGATGACGCGACGCTCACGAGCACGCGCGCGATGATCGGTTCGCCGCGATACATGTCGCCGGAGCAAGTACGAAGCTCGCGCGATGTCGACGCGCGCAGCGACATCTGGGCACTCGGAGCGATCCTTTACGAGATGGCATGCGGGAGCCCGCCGTTCGCGGGAACGGATCTCGAACGCCTGCGCGCCGACATCGTCGATCGCCCGCATCCGCCGCTCGATGCCGCGCCCGCGCGCATTCGCGCGATCGTCGACAAGTGCCTCGCGAAAGATCCCGCCGATCGGTATCGCAACATCGCCACGCTCGCCGACGCCCTCGCCGACGTAGGACCCGAATCGATGCGCGATCACGCCGCGCGTGTGCGCAGTATTTTGGGAATGCCCGCGCGAGAGCGTTCGTCGCGCTGGTGGGTGGTCGCGATGTCCGTCGTCGGGGCGGGCGTCGTCGTTGCCATGTTCGCGAATCGCCACACCGACCTCGTCGTGGCGAGCGCCCCGCAAGAGCGCGTGGTTGCCGTTGCGCGCGCCTTGTCGGTGGCGCCATCGATGCAGAGCGCGGCGCCTCTCCCGATCGAGTCGAGCGCCACGCCGATTCATCGCGACGCGCCCGTCGTGCGACGGGTGTCGAAGCCCACTCCATCGGCATCGGCGATTGCATCCGCGCGTCCCGATCCTGACACCGCATTCGATCGGCCCGAATGAGAGCGTTCGCGTTGCTCATGGCTGGATTCGCGCTCGCGAGTTGCGAGCGGAATGAGGCACCCGCAGCCGGTGTGGTCGTTGCCGATCCGGTCGATGTATCGCGTCCTGCGCGTGGCGTGATTGATTCCGCAAGCGTCAACACCTGCATCGTTGATTACACATGCGGGCTCAGTCATCCGGGGCTCGGCACGAGCTCACGCTCCACGCGCGTCGATCTCGCGACGTGCACGCGGTCGACTTCGACCGAGAGTCACGCGTACGAAGAGAAGACTTCGCCGCCGCAGACGACGTCGGCGGTGCTCGGGCCGGGCAAATGTGATCGCGTTCGCGCCGCGCTCCTCGCGGTCACGAGTGACGACGCCCGACGCGAACAAGAAGCCGCGCAAATGGATTCGACCGCGTGCACGCTCACCGCGACATGTGGCGACGCATCCGCACCGAAAATCTCGGTGCAGCGACAATCGCTCACGGGCACGGGCCACGTCACGCTGTTGATCCGAGAGCTTTAGACGTCGATCACTAACTGCTGGCAGGCGCCTCCATCGAGAAGTCGATCCCGGATGGGTACGGTCCATCGTGCTCCGCGGCGGACCGCGCCGCGTCGTCGAGCGCTCGCCAGTCCTCGCGGTGCTTTGGCGCCGTGAAGCCGAACTGCACGATGTGCCCGACCAGACGCGATTCGTTCGCGAAGAAGACCGCACCGCTGTCGCCACCCAAAATCCAGATCTCGTATCGCGCAACGTCGTCGCCACCGACGCGCCAGCGCTCCACCGATCCTTCGCCCGCTCCTTGTCCTTCACGCAGCCTCGCTTCGATTGAGCGCTGCTCTCCGTCGTGGCTCTCTCCCGCGATGAGCAACTGAGCTTTCTCGTGCGGAGCGAGGGCATCGACCGTTGGTGGAAGCTCGACTCTACGAAACGACAGAAGCATCGGCCGACGATACTCTTCATCGTGGAGAGAGAGTCTTGATCGCGCGCTTGAAGCGTGCGTCTTCGTAAAGCGATCGGAAGTCGATGTCCTGCGCGGCGGTCGCGATGTCGTAGCCGCGCTTTTTCGCATGGGCGAGCCAGGTGAGCGCGGCGTCGTGTTCTCCATAGCGTGCGAAGATGCAGGCGTACGAATACGCAAGCGACGCCTCGGGGTTCGGGCTGAGGGAGCGCATCGTCGCGAAGTGCGGGCGCGAGCGCTCGAGCATCGCGTCGGTCTGCGGGTCGAGAAACAGGCACGTGATCGCCACGAGCAAACCTTCGGCTTGGATTTTGTTTCTCGCGAGACGTGCGCGCATCTGAAGCTCGTTGCCCAAGACCTCCGCAGCGACGGCGACCGCTTCATCGAGATGTTTCGCGCGCGTGAGCACGGAAATCAAACCCCACGCACCTTTGCTGTACGCGACCTCCTTTGGGCAGACGCGCGTGCTCCCAAACGGCTGTTCGTGTTCGGCGAGTCGTTGGATCGCGCGCTCGATCTCGTAGCCGCGTCGTGCGTCGGGTAGCGCGTCTTCGTATCGCTTTTCGTCCCACGCGAGGCGGACGGCGTGCGTCAAAAAGAAATATTCGTCCTCCAGCTCTTTCGACATCGCTTCGAGCGAAGCAGGACCGCGCGCTGCGATTCGCGTACGAATTCGCTCGAGCAAGCTCCTCGCGGCATCGCGATCGCGCGCTTCGAGGAGCGCCGCACACAAATTGTTGAGCACGTGGATCGCGGCGTTTGGGTGCCGCGCTCGTTCGGTGAGCGTCGCGATCGCAGCTTCGGGCCGACCTTCCACGATGGCGCGACCGGCCGCGAGATCTGCAAACGCCGGTGACTGCGATGCGACCGCGTCGACGGCACGCGCGAAGAGCGCCTTCATCAATGGATGCTTCGTGTTCTCAACACGCCGCTCGAACCGCGCGAGCTGACTTTCTCCGAGCGTGCCGAGCTCCGACGTGAGCCACAGGGCGAGCGCGGCCTCCGCACGTTCGCGAACTGTCTTCGATTGCGCGGCGACCAACGCAAGGAGCTCGTCGGCATATCGCCAAACCGCGCCTGCCTCGATCAGCTTGGCGCAATATTCGACGAACGCATCACCCTTCAGCGCGGCGCCGTGCGCGTGAACGATCACGTCGAGCTCGCTGTTCGAGATGTTCGACTCGGGCGAGATCAATCGATGGCGACACGCGTACTCGAAGACTTCCGCGCGCTCGTCGCGATTCTTCGCAAGCCGCTTGGTGACGAACGAATGTCGCATCGCCATCACCGATTCGTGCACGAACGCCTCGAACGGTTTCTCTCTGTCGCTCTCCGACTCCCACGGCCCGCCGGTCTCCTCGTGGTGCACGCCGTCGCGCCACCGACTCTTGTCGCCGAAGTGCTCGTAATGCACTTCGCCGGTCGGCACGTTCGGGTCGATCTGGAGCCATGGACATTTCATTCCGCGAATGCGCATCGACGTGAGGCGGCCTCGATCGTCGGTCGAGAGCTCGAGCACTTCCCCGAGCAGGCGCTCCGTCGTCTTCGCCATTCACGTGCCGAGAGCGGCAAATCCAAACGCGATCATCTGCATGCGACTTTGGCGCGCCGTTTTTGGAAACGCAATCCATTCCGTCACGCGCGACTATCTCGAGCGTCTCACCATCCAGATCACGATCACCGCTGCGAAGCCCAAGAACACGAGTAGCCGGATCCCGATCAACACTGCGAACGTCAGCGCCACGACGTGGCGGTAGTAGAAGCGGCCGAGTGCGACTGCGGCCCCGATGTCCTCTACGACGATCGCCGTTTCCGTCTTGGCTCGGGCCTTCACGACCGACACGTGTGCGGCGTAGTCGGCGGCGAAGCTCCCCTCGCTCGAGCGCGACTCGAGCCGGGCGCTGCTCTTCGTCAGGGGTTGGCGGTCCCACGTGATGATGCAGTGACCGCTCTCGAAATACGTTACGAGGAAGTAGCTCGTCTTGAGCGTGGGACTGCGTTCGGAAAGGTGCGCTTGCGTGGTGCGCGCGGCGTCGACGAAGATCTGTTTCGCTGCGCGTTGTCCGGTGAGGACGCGTGACCCTTCAGCCGCGTACCCGAGGCGCCTGAAACCAAGCGCCTCAGCCGCCGCAACGTCGTTTGGCTTGGATGCGGCGTGCGGGACCTCACGATAAGAAATGCACCACACGCACATGCGACGGAGGGGATGCACGGGCAGCGCATCGAGACGCGCGAGCGCAACCTGCGTCGGTGATTCCGCCGCCTCGCGAAATGGCGTCATGACCTCACTCTACGCTTTCGTGCGAAACGTTCCCGAGGTGAATGGCTTCTATCGTATCGGCTGCGGATTCGACTGAGTGCGTGGCGCAAGCTCCACGAGACCGGGAATCGAGTCTGCGATCCGTCGGAGTGCCGCTTTCGGCCGCACGGCCACGGCGATTTCGCAAGCGCGTAGCATCGCCGCGTCGAAATGATTGTCGGCAAACGCAGCGAGCCACGGCCGATCGCCGATGGCCCGTCGCAAGCACGTGACCTTTCCTTCGCCGTACGGAATCGGCCGCTCGACCTCGCCGACCATCACGCCGTCGCGAAACATCGGCGTTGTAGCGACGACGCGTTCGGTGGCGATCCCGAGTCGTGACACGCATGCTTCGACGATCGCGCGCGGCGAAGCGCTCACGACGAATATGTCGACGTCGAGCCGGGCAATGCCGGAGAGCATCGCGATAGTTTCGCCGTGCAAACGTGACGGCCAATCGATTGGAGCGATCACGCGTTGCGCGTAGGCGCTGACGGCTTCGGCGCTACGACCGGTCAAACCAAGCGCGACGAGCTCCATCAAGCGCTCTTCGGCCGCTGGGTCTGCGTCCGCGGCGTGCGTCTCGTCGAGCCAAGCACGCGCAATCGAGTCATCACTGCGCATCACCGAGAGCCAGTCCTCACCGACGTCGCCACCCCAGAGCGTGCCGTCGGCATCGAAGGCAACGACGCCGTTCGGTCTGCGCGCGGCGGCCGTCGCAATGCGCTCGAGCATCATGCCTTCGTCTTGAAGAATCATCGCAGCATGATGGCTCACGAACGTGACAGCAAAAGGAGGCTTCTTGGCACGCGAATGTCACCTGCGTCTGGCTAAAACATAGGTGCGTGCACACGATCGTCCAGCTGTCCGATCTCCACCTCAGTCTGATGGAGGGGCAAAGCAAAGTTTACGATGCGCTCGTCACCGTGCTTGGCCGTCGCTTTGCGGACGTGCATCGCAAGGCAGATTTGCTCGTGATCACGGGAGACGTGTTCGACAGCGCGCGGCTCTCCGCGCAGCGTGCGGTGGACACGTTTTGTCGGCTGCACGAACGCGTCACGAACGCCATCGGACCGGGACTGCCCACCGTGATCATTCCGGGAAATCACGATCGACGTCGTTGGGCTTCGTCGGGCCGCACGATCTTCGGCTCTTTCGGACTTTGGGAGCTGCTCTGGGCGATCGTGCGTTCGTGCATGGCGGCGACGGACACTTCCTCGCTGCGGTCGTGCCGCGCGATTACCACCGGCTGCCGATTTCGCTCATCGCGTACGACTCCACGTATTTGCCGCGCGGCTTGCTCGGCGCGGGTGGCCTCATTCGGCAAGAAGATTTGCTGCAGGCCGCGGCGCTCATCGAAGACGACGCGCGATCGAACCCCGTCGTTTTTCTTCTGCATCATCACCTCGTTCCCACGCCGCTCACCGACGTGGGTGCCGTGGGTGTGGATTCAGCAAGCGGCGCCGTGAAGTGGCTCGTGCGAAGCCTCGTCCCCGCGGTGCTCGCCAACGCCGATCGTGAAGAGCTGACGATGACCGCGCTCGGCGCGGGCACTGCGATCTCCACGCTCCATGAGCTCGATCGTGCGGTGTTGGTTCTCCACGGACACAAACATTACGCGACGGCGCGCATGCTACGCGGCATGATCGAGAAGCAAGGCGACGTGCTCATCGTGTCCGCGGGGAGCTGCGGAGTCGCCGAGCCATGGGCACCCACGGCGCATCAAGACGGGGCGAAGCTGTGGCCGTCGTTCAACGTCATCGAGCTCGACGACGGAAAGCTCGACGCGGAGACGCTCTCGTTCGGTTACAAAGGCCGGTCGACAGGACGCTTCGCCCGGCGCGAGCTCGCGCGCGCAATGCAGCGCGGCTCGTCGTGGGAGATCACGCCCGTCGCGCTCGACGCCGTGGGCAACGTGGGTCCGTCGCTCGCGCGCAACCATCGATATTGTCGTGTGATGCCCTCCGCACACGACGGCGCACGTTGGGATTACGATTGCGTTCACAGCGTCGACGGAAACGGCAACTCGCCGCGAAGGTACGTGGAAACGGTCGACTTCACTCCTGGTGCGAAGCTCGTTCTCGATCCGGATGGCGCGGCCCGGGTCACGACCGACGCTCGCCTCGAGCTCCATTTCGGACAGCCGACGCGCTATCGCATGGAGCGCGGCCTTTGCAGAACGTTTGCGGAGAGCGAACGCGTGAACGGCATGCGTGCGTCGCCTTACGAATGGATCGGACTGATGAACCGCTACGCGTGCGATGACGTTCTTCTTCGCCTCGATGGCCTTGGTGACGTTGCAGCCGAGGCCTTCGCGAGCAGGACTGATCTCGGCACCGGCGTGGAGGAGCCGCTTCACCTCGCGCGAGCAAAAGAAGGCACGCTCGAAGCTCGCGTGAAGTCGTGCGCGCCCCGGACGCTCCTGCGCATCTATTTCCCTCTCGCCTCCGCGTGACAACTAGCCATTCCGCCAGTTGCGCGCACGCCCCGACGCGTCGTACGCGGATCAGATGCAATCGAACTCGGAGCAGGCAGGTGAGACGCCATCGCTCTACGACTACCTTGGCGGAATGCCTGCGCTCGCTCGTTGGATCGGCGAGTTTTACACGCGCGTCGCGAAGGACCCGCTCATCGGGCCCGTCTTCGCGAACATGTCGTCGGATCACGTGCAGCACGTCGCCGAATTTCTCGCGGAGGTTTTCGGAGGACCAAAGACCTACAGCGCAGAGCGCGGCGGTCACGCGAACATGATTCGACACCACATCGGACGCTCGCTCGACGACGCGAAGCGCAAGAGGTGGGTAACGATGCTCCTCGAATGCGCCGACGACGTCGGCGTGCCGACCGATCCCGAGTTTCGCTCCGCGCTCGTGGGCTACCTCGAGTGGGGGACGCGGCTCGCCGTGATCAATTCCCAACCGGGAGCGATCGCGCAAGACGACGCCCCGATGCCGAAGTGGGGCTGGGGCGAAGTGAAGGGGCCGTACAGACCTTGAGCGAACGCGAAGCTTGGGAGTCTCCATCGCCTGCGCCGGGGCCCCAGCCGATTTGCCCCGAATGTGTCCGGAGTGCGTGGACGTCAAGCCCGACGCACGGACCCGAACGCATCAGAAAAGAGAACATCGCGCTCGAACCGCTTGGCACGAGATCCGCATAGTGCCTTACCATGAACAAGATAATCTGGATTGTGGGCGCCGTTGTCATCGTGGTTGCGATTCTGTCGTGGCTTGGTCTGCGCTAGTCGCAGACTAGGGATGGGCGCGATTGCGAGCGCGCCTGGTTGAGTCGATCAAGTCTGTCGGCGACGCGTCACGCACGACGCGTACGTGCCGGCGATGGCGTTGGCGCATTTACCCGGTGTACAGGCGAATGGGCCCCGCATGCACTTCCACGCGCACCGCAGTTACGGATCGCCAGCGTTTCCCGTAGCCGCATGCGTGAGCGTCTCCCAGGCCATTTGCAGCGCTGCGCTCGTTGGGCGAATTTTCGTGACGAGCGTTCCCGTATTCGGCATCGCCACCGAATTGCGATTGGCGAGCTCGTTGTAACCGATCTCCCACGTTGGGCTCGTCGAGATGTTCGGATTGCCCCCGCATAGCCAACTCGGCGGCGTCGCGCCGTTCATGTAGATCGTGTGAAATTCATAACCGGCGACGATTCGCGCTTGCTGCTCGCCGTACAAATCGACGCCATGGTCTCGACGCCGATACCCATCGGGACGCCGGGCTGCGACGAGGAGTGGAGCTGCGACGCGGCCAAAGCGCTCTGCGAGCCGATGGCCTCCCAATCGTAGACGCCGATGCCGGCGAAGAGATACGGACGCACCCACGG
>JBBSFE010000061.1:0-36951 GCA_038239005.1 Polyangiales bacterium | reverse complement strand
TCCGCTTCCGCTTACGCTCACGCCTCCGCTTCCGCTTACGCTCACGCCTCCGCTTCCGCTTACGCTCACGCCTACGCTTCCGCTTACGCTTCCGCTTACGCTCACGCCTACGCTCACGCTGACGGCTCTCACAACCCTCACGGCGCCCTCTGCGAATGCGCGCCGGGGGAGGAGCCTTAGCGCGCCTTCTTGAACAAATTCGTATCCACGCGGACACCACGCACGGCAAACTCGTTGACGACGCGCGGCACGACGCCGGTTGCAACGTGGCTTTCGCCGCTGTTGCCGTCCGACGCGACGAAGATGTCGCGCGACACGATTCCCTTGGGATCAGCTCCAGCAAGCTCGGCGATGCGGGCGACGCGGTGACGGCCATCCGGCAGCATGTGGATCTCGACGGCGATGTCGAACGCCTCTCCGAGGAGCTCGCGGGCGGCATCGCTTCCAAGACCCGGACGCGAGAGAAGCAGCTGGCCGCTCAGGCGCGACAACGCTTGGCGGAGTGAGGGCGCGCTCATCGCAGCGAGGATGCCCTCGGAGCCTTCGCCGATCGCTTCGAGAACCGCGGCGACGAGCGTGCCCGTGAGATTGCCGACGACGAGGCGCTCGGGACGCATGCGCGCGGCGGCGCGAATTTGGGATTCGGCGCTCATCCCCGCGGAAGCCGCGAGGCGAACCACTTGACCGTGCGCGATGCCGAATTCTTCTTCGTCTTGAAGAACCGCAATGCGATCGCCCGGCGTGCCCGCGGCGACGAGCGCGCCGAGGAACATCGCGGAGGCGCTTGGCGTCGAGCCGCACACGAGAACGTTCGCGCGCGCAGCGAGACAACCTTCGAGGAACATGGCCATCGGGCGCGACACGGCCGAGAGACGCACGAAGTCCTCGAGCGACATCTCGATCTTGCGACGCTTGCGAACGACGACCGCGTGCGCAAGAGAAGCAGGCGGACGGAACGCGAGCATGTGCGCGCCGCGCGCGAGTCGGCGATCGATGAACACTTCATCGGGACGCACGGGTTGACCGGACGTTGCTGCGAGGCGCTCGATCGCACGGCCGAGTGCGGCATCGCTCGTGTAGCTGGCGTCGGCGAGTTGGAGCGCACCGGCGCGAACCGCCACGACTTGATCGTGGCGCAGACAACAAATCTCGGCGACCTCGTCGTCCTCGAGGAGCGGACCAATGCCGCCGGTTGCGGTGAGCTCGCGGATGGCGTCGGCCTTCACCATTTCGATATCGACGCCGTCGGGGACGTCGCCTTCGTCTTTCATCGTCTTGGCTTGTTCGGCGGCGAGCTTCTCGATGCGCGTGATGACATCTGGCGGAAGCTGCGCGCTGCGAATCACGGATGCATCGCCGAGCGCTTCGACGATGTTGTCGACGAGCGAGCCGAGTGCGAGCCTGCGCCCGACTTGTTGTGGCGTCTCGCGCGGCGGCATGCGCGAAGGCGTGGAGCTCGGCTGCGATGCACGCGGTGGCGGCGCTTCACCTTGCCCGGGCCGCAGCGACGGCGGACGTGGGCTAGCAGCCGGTGGTTGCGGGCTCGCTCCACCCATGGCGAGCGTGCCGCGCATGGCTTGGCTTCCCATCGTAGGAATGCGCGGCGGCGCAGGCATGCGACCTTGCTGCTGCTGCCCTTGAGGCGCCTGCTGACCTGCATCCGACTCGTCGGGATCACGCTCGAGCGGATAGTGACTCACGCCTTGCGATTCACCCGCAGGCCGCGACCCACCAGCCGGAATCGGTGGCATCCCGCCGGGGAAGCGTTGCACTTGCATCGGCACGCCGGGCGTCGGCATGACTGCGAGCTGCTGCGGTGCCTGCATCGCGATCGGTTGCTGCGGAATCGGTGGCATACCCGGAGGCATTTGCCCGATCGGCATTTGCATCGGCGGCGCCGGCGATGTCATGAGCGGTTGCACCACCGGCGGCCCGAGCGGCGTGCCTGCGCCCATCGGCTGCATCGGCTGCATCGGTTGCATCGGTTGTTGTTGTTGTTGCTGCTGCATCGGCATCGGCGCGCCTTGCTGCATCATCGGCTGCGGCGCCGGCATCTGTGGCTGCGGCGCGCCTTGGTCTTGCGGCGGCGGTTCGCCTTCGGTTGCGGCTGCGCCTCCGCCGTCGATGCGGAGAATGAAATCGCCGATGTAAATTTTGTCGCCCTCGCGGACGATCGTCGCCTGCGCAATCTTGCGCCCGTTGACGTACGTGCCGTTCGTGCTCTTGAGATCAGTGACGATGAATCGTCCGTCACGGTAGAGGAGGCGCGCGTGATGTTTCGAGACGTTCCCTTTCGGGAGCATCAAGTCGTTGCCTTGCACGCGGCCAACGTTGATCTCGTTTTTGTCGAACGTCTCCCTGCGTTCGGCTCCGCCCTTCTCGCTAATGACGATCGTGAACATGCCGTTCACGCGCGATTGTGGAGGGCCTTACGCTCGAGTGTCAACGTAACTGCGCATTTTGGGTTTTTGAGGCCCAATTCCCGCGGCCGGTAGAGCGGCCGTGTCAGCGTCCGCGCTTGTCTTTGACCTCGGCGGCGACCATACCGAGTAGCTCGCCGGCAATGGCCAGAACGGCATGCTCGTCGTATCCGTTGGCGCGGAGCTCCTTGTACATCGTCTTCGCGAGGATGTTGTGGGCGCGCGGATCGCGGCTGCTGCTCGGGTCTTCGCTCACGGGAATCGACATCGCCATAGGTACCTTGGAGCCCTCTACCATCAAGGTGCGTGCCACCTCCACGTCGTCGAAAACATGGGCAATATCGCGCGGACGTGCGAACGAACGTTTCCATCTGGGTGCGTGAACGCGTAGAAACGTTCGCATGACCGAGACCGCGTCCGAGACCCCGACGCCAGAGCCAACGCCCGCGCCGAAGACTCGGGCGCCCGCGCCAAAGAAGAAGTGGCTCGAGCCCGAAACACGCCGCCGGAGGCTCCTCGTCGCACTTGGAATTTACGCCATCGTCGTCATCATCATGGCGATCGTCGCGGGTCCCGAGCGGCTCACGAAGCACACCGCGTTCAACCACTACGCGCAGCTCGCCGACGCATGGGCACACGGCCACCAAGACCTCTACAAAGGCCCCGCCCCATACTCGCAGATGAACGACTTCGGCCGCTTCCCGCCGAACTCGCCGCAAGCCAAGTGGTACGTCACGTTCCCGCCGTTCACCGCGATGCTCATGCTTCCGTTCGTGGTGCTCGCGGGCAGCCCCGAAGAATTCCAAGACGGGCAATTCATGGTGTGGCTCTCGGGCATCGCGCCCGCCGTGCTTTTTCTCGTTCTCGAAAAGCTGCGACGCAAATCCGATTCGGCGCGCAGCGAACGCGAAAACATATTTTTCGCACTGCTCTACGCGTTCGGCACGGTCTACTTCTTCACCGCGGTCGAAGGCACCACGTGGTTTGCGCACCACATCGTCGCCGCCGCGCTACTTGCGATCTACATGCTCTTCGCGATCGACGCCGAGAGGCCATGGCTCGCAGGCTTGATGATGGGCTTCATGTTCCTCACGCGCCCCCACGTGGTGCTCGCGTCGCTCGTGTTCGGGCTCGAGGCGATCCGTGTATCTTGCAAGGACGGCCTCGTGACCGAGGGCAGGCTCATCGAGCGCATCGAGAAGACGTGGGCGCGCGTCGACAAGCCCGCGTTCATGCGTCGCGTCGTGATGTTCTCCGTGCCGATCCTCGCGTGCATGGCGTTCGCGTCGTGGCTCAATGTTTCGCGCTGGGGCCGCCTCAGCCCGACGGCATTCGGCCACGAGTACCTCACCGTCGCGTGGCAGGGCCGCATGCTGAAGTGGGGCGTCTTCGGGTACCACTACTTCGCGAAGAACCTCGGAGTCGTCTTCACCATCCTCCCGTTTTTGCCCGCCAAGGACGCGCCGGCGGGCACCGCTGCGTTCCAAGTGAACGAGCACGGTCTCGCGCTCTGGTTCGTCACGCCGATTTATTTATTTTTGCTCTGGCCGAAGAAGCGAAGCTTCCTGCACGACGTCGTGCTTCTCGCGGCGCTCGGGCCCGCCGTGATGGATCTGCTCTACCAGAACAGCGGCTGGCGCCAATTCAGCTACCGCTTCTCGAATGATTACTCGCTGCTCCTCTTCGTTGCGCTCGCTCTTGGCGCTCGCCCGCTCTCGGCGTGGTTCAAGACGCTCGCCATTTGGGGCGTCGCGTGGAATCTCTTCGGCGCGGTCACGTTCGACCGAAGCAACTACGACAAGTACTACTTCCGCGAAGGCACCCAGCGCGTGCTCTACCAAGATGATTGAGCTCCCGGGCAGCGCTCGACGATGATCGCGAAGCACTTCAACGCACTCTCGATGTGTCCGCGCGCCAAGCTCGCGCTCGGCGACGCCACGGAGATGGTGTGTCACTGTTTGCTCGTCGAGACCAAGCACGGGCTCGTGCTCGTGGACGCCGGCCTCTTCGCCGAAGCCGATTGGAAGGCGATGCGCACGCCCGGATTGTTTCGCTTTCTCATGCGCGTCGGCAACGATCACGAGGCCACCGCAGCGAAAGGCATCGAACGCCTCGGGTACAAGGCGAGCGACGTTCGCCATGTAGTCTGCACGCATCTCGATCTCGACCACTGCGGCGGTATCTCGGATTTTCCGAACGCCGAAATTCACGTCACCAAAGCCGAGCACGACGCCGCCGAGCGCCGCGGCACGATGAACGAGCGCCGCCGCTACATCGCCGCGCACTTCGCGCACGGTCCTAAGTGGAACGCACACGTCACCGCGGGCGAAACCTGGAAAGGATTTTCCGCGGTGAGAGCGCTCTCCGAAGACGAGCCTGATTTGCTCATCGTTCCGCTCGCGGGCCACACGCGCGGCCACGCCGCCGTTGCGGTGCGCACCGATGAGGGGTGGCTCCTTCATTGCGGCGACGCGTATTTTCATCGCGACGAGATGACCGAAAAAGCCAAGGCGCCGTTCGGTTTCGAAGTCTTCCAGAGTCAGATCGCCATCGACGACCGCGCGCGCCGCGACAACCAACGCCGCCTCCGCGAGCTCAAAGCAGCAGACGACGACGTGAAATTATTTTGTGCGCACTCGAAGCAAGAGCTCGACGAGATGGAGAACAAACGATGAAACGATGGTGCCTTCTCTTTGCGAGCCTCACGCTCTCCGCGAGCCTCCTATTTGCGATCGGGGCGTGCAAAGACGCCGGCAACGTCGCGCCTGGTCCGCCGAAAGGCACGACGCCTGCGTCGTTTTCGGTGAGCGCGTCGTTCGGCTCGGGCGCGGCCATCCCGCAGGACCACTCCTGTGACGGCGCAGATCAAAACCCACAGCTCGCGTGGACGTCGGTGCCGGACAAAACGAAATCGATCGCCATCGTCGTCGACGATCCGGACGCATCGGCCGGTACGTTCACGCATTGGATTTTGTGGAACATCAAACCCGACACGCGTCAGCTCGGCGCAGGCGGCAACGGCGGACTCGCGGGCGGCATCGGCGGCACCAACGACTTCGGCCGCTCCGGCTACGCGGGCCCCTGCCCGCCCAAAGGCGCGCTGCACCACTACCACTTCAAAATCTACGCACTCGACGCGATGCTCACGGGCCTGAAAGCCACCGACAAACGCGCCGACCTCGACAAAGCCATGAACGGCCACGTGCTCGGCCTAGGCGAGCTCGTCGGCACCTTCCAACACTGACTCAAACTTAGTCGCGGCCGGCCTCGCGGGGAGCGCCCGCGAATGGAACGGCGGCGGAGCTCATCGTGCGCGAGATCTTGACGGAGCGGATCGTGACGGGTGACACGGGCCGATCCTGCGCGCCGGTGGGGACGCCGGCAATCATGTGGACGACGGGCTCGGGCTCGCATTCGCCGAAGATCGTGTAGTTGTTGTCGAGGTGCGCGGCCGCGGCGTCGGTGACGAAGAACTGCGCGCCGTTCGTGTTGTGTCCGCGGTTCGCCATGCACAAGAGGCCTGCGCGATCGTGCTTGGCGCCGATCCAGACTTCGTCGGGGATGACGTAGCCGGGCTCGCCGGAGCCGTCGCCTTTGGCGTCGCCGCCTTGAATCATGAAGCCCTTGATGATGCGGTGGAACGTCGTGCCGTCGTAGGCGGGTTTGTTCGACACCCACTGGTTGCTTCGGGGGTCCTTCCAGGGGCGTGTGCCGCGCGCGAGCCCGACGAAGTTCGACACGGTGATCGGCGCCTTGTCCGCGTAGAGGCGGCACGTGAGCTTGCCGTGCGATGAATCGATCGTCGCGGTGAGCGTGTCACCCGCGGGCAAACCTTTGGTGGCGTCGTCGATCGTGAAATGGCCATGCACTGGATCATCGGGCGACACAGGCACGGTCGCGACGACCATCACGCTCGGCGCTGCGCTCGCGCCTCCACCGGCGGATGGCATCGTGGCGCCTGGGGCTCCGGTGGATTGCGTTTGCGCTTGCGGCGCTGGGTCGGCGTGGGGCTCGGGAGCTGCCTCTGTTCGGCACGCTGCGCACGCGGCGCAGAGGAGAATCACTTTTCTCATGAGCCGCCCTTTACCACCTTTCAGAGGACACGTTCACTTCGGCAAAACTACGTGCTGGCCCGGCTGCACGTTGTGCCGGCGCACCCAGCCTGCGTTCACCTCGAGCACGTAGCGCGATGCGCAGTCCACGTTGCGTGGGCCGTCGTCGAGGACGGGCGCGCTCTCCACCGCGCCGACGATGGTGCCGTCGTCGTCGATGAAAATCATGTCGAGAGGGATGCATGTATTGTGCATCCAAAACGTCTGAATTCTGCGCTCGTCGATGAAGAAGAACATGCCTTCGTCCTCGCCCATCACCTTGCGGAACATGAGACCGCGCTCGCCCTGGTCCATCGTGCGCGCGAGCTCGGCGTCGACCGAGGCGTGCGCGTCGGGGAAAACGACCGGCGCGCGGTCGAGATGGAAGCGGCCCGCGGGGTCGGCTGGGCATCGTGGGCCCGCGGCTGGCGGAACCGAGGGCGCCGTCTGGGCGAGCGGCGTGATGCACCGAGCCATGTGCGCTTGCGTCGTACCGCCTGCGGCTGCCGTCGCGGTCGATGCCGTCGGATCGGGGAGCGGTTGCGGCGACGGCTCGGCGGGGGCCCGGCTGCAGGCCGCCAGTGCGAGGAGCACAAAAGAAAAGTGGCATCGCGCAGTGGCCCGGGGGGGAGAGCCTTCCTGCACGATGCCAAACTTCCTCTTAGCGAGGATTGTGCCAATCAAAATTCGCATCTTTTCAGACGTACGCTTTCACTTCTGAAACAAATCTCATTTCGCGGTTTGCAAATTCGAAAGCGTTCCACCCACTTTGGGGGCGCGAGCCTTTCATGCACGCAGGCTTCGAACGCCCGCTTGATGGACCTTACCTGGGAGCGGTCGGCCGACGATTCCTTCCGCTGCTCGCCCCGCTTCGACCAACCGCTCGAGGTCGATTCCGGTCTCGATTCCCATCCCGTGGAGCATGTAGACGAGGTCCTCCGTAGCGCAATTGCCTGCTGCCCCCGGTGCATAAGGGCACCCGCCGAGCCCGCCGACCGATGCGTCGAAGTCGCGGATGCCCATGTCGATGCCCACGAGGATGTTCGCGAGCGCCGTGCCGCGTGTGTCATGCATGTGGAGAGCGATGGCCTCTTTGGGGATCTCGGCGAGCATCATCGCGACGATGTTCTTCGTTTGCCGCGGCGTGCCGACGCCAATCGTGTCGCCAAGCGAGATTTGGTAGCAGCCCATGGCGAGGAGCTTTTGGGCGATTTGGAGCACGCGGTTCGGGTCGATCTCGCCTTCATACGGGCAGCCCCACACGGTGGACACGTAGCCGCGAACACGCATTCCTGCGGCGCGGGCGGGCCCGATCGTCGATTCGAACGCGGAGAGCGTTTCGGCGATCGATTTGTTCACGTTCTTTTGGTTGTGGGTTTCGCTCGCGCTGAGAAAGACGGCGATTTCCTTCATCGCGGCGGCTTTGGCCCGATCGAGCCCGCGCGCGTTCGGGACGAGCGCCGAATACATGACGTCCCGCCCGGCGGCAATGCGAGGGAGTGCGCGTGCGACGTCGTCGGCGTCGGCGAGCTGGGGGATCCACTTCGGGGAAACGAAGCTCGTAGCCTCGATTCGGCGGAGACCTGCTGCCGTAAGCGCTTCGATAAGGCGGATCTTGTCGCCGAGCGGCACCGTGGCCTTCTCGTTTTGAAGCCCATCGCGTGGGGAGACTTCGTAGACGCTGACGCGGTCCGGCATCAACCCATGATATCGTCGTCTTCGAGATGCGGCACGCGGAAGAAGACCTTCCCCCGTCGAGCTTACGCGGCCGACTATGCGAGGTTTTCTTCAGCGCCCTCACCACGGAGATGATCGACGCGCTCATGAGGCGGCTCGGTGACAAGGCCGAGCTCGACGATCCGATTTTCGGCGCTGCGTCGGGCCTCGACCCGCTTCGTGCACGTCTTGCGGAGTGGTCGAGCTTCATCAGCGACCGCGACGGTCAATACGATCGCACCGTCACCCTCGTCGGCGGCGATCGCGACGTCACCGAAGGAAAAATCGAGATGCGCGATCGCGCCCTGCCCATCGCGCTCTTGATGGAGCTACGCAAAGAGCGCGAGGTCGCGCTGCGTGTCTATTGCGGCACGAGCGCGCTCGGTGTTCCCGCCAAAGGTCCGACCGTTGTCGGTGCTGTCGCCACTGCCGTGCCGTCGTTCACCGCAGATTTGCTCGCGGCCCTCGGCAAACGCGACGCCGTCGGTGCTGCGGCATGCTTCGAAGAAGACAGCAGCGTTCGCGACGCTCTCGGCGCCGAGCACGATCGTGATGCGGCCGCGCGCTTGCTCACGAAATCGATGGTCGTCCACGGCGTCGCGGACAACGGTCAATCGTGCGCGGTCGAGGTCGCATTCGGCGACTCCAATCGCATGGGACTACTCGTGCTTCAGCGCGGCGATAGCGGGCTCGTCCGTTCGCTACGCATCTATTCGGAGGTGTAATGCGCCGCTTCTTTATTTTCCTGGTCCCCGCAAGCGTCGGTCTCGCGCTCGCATGCTCCTCCACAAGCCCGACACAAGCGTGCACGGACCTAGCAACGGCCGTTTGCAGCAAAGTCTCCGACTGCGCGCCGTTCGTGCTCACGCAAGGCTACGGCAACGTCGCCACGTGTACGTCGCGAACGATCAGCACCTGCGAGTCTGCGCTCGCTCTCAAAGACACCGCCGACACACCCGACTTCGCCGAGAAATGCTCCAAGGCTTACGCCACGCTCAGCTGCGACAACGCCTTCGAGAACAACCCCGCGACGGATTGCAAACGCACCGAGTCGGGCAAGCTCGCAACGGGCGCCGTCTGCGGCACGGCCGGTCAGTGCGCGACGAACGTGTGTCAGGTCGATCCGCAAACGGGATGCGGCACGTGCATCGCCGCCGCTACGTCCGGCGGCGCATGCAAATCGGCGACCGATTGCGTTGCGGGTCTCGTCTGCGCGAGCGCCGTTTGCGTTGCGCCGGTGGGTGTCGGGCAAACGTGCTCCAAGGTCGACCCGATCATTCCATGCGGGTACGATCTCATCTGCGACACCACGAACAAATGCCAAACGCCGCTCGCCGGGGGCTCCGCTTGCGACACCAAAAATCCGCTGTGTGATGGCGCGAAAGGCTTCTGGTGCACGCCTCACGGGACGCGCTGCACTCCGATCCTGACCGCCGCGACGGGCCAACCGTGCGGATATAACACCACCACGGGCGATCTCACCGCGTGCTCCGCGGCGGGTCTGTGCACCAACATCGACAAGACCACGCTCATGGGAACGTGCTTGGCACCGGCCGCCGATGGCGCCGCATGCGACACCGGAAGCGGGCCGCTATGCCAGCCGCCGGCTGTTTGTACGGGCAACACGGTCGATGGCGGAGGCATCGTGGGAACATGCACGATCCACGATCCGTCGACGTGCCACTAATCTTGTTCGAGGCGGTCGCCGCCTCGAGCTCCCAGAAGTTCAGGCATCCGCGTCTCACGGGAGCCCCAAATCCAGCCGGTTTTCGTGCCGGCCATCGCGCGGAGCATTTCGCGACGAACGAAGGGAAGCATCGTCGCGAGCGGCGTCAAAAAATCGCGCGCATAGGCTAGCGGCTCGTGGTTGCTCTGGAAGAGCGGCGTGAGCGCGCGGGTTGCGAGCTGATAAAACGCGAGGTGATCGCGACGCGCATGCGTGTACGACGTGAGCGCGTCGTCGATTCGGTCGTGCGACGCGAGCGCGTCGGCGAGCGCGGCTGCATCACACAACGCGAGGTTGCATCCTTGGCCGAGCTGCGGGCTCGTTGCATGCGCTGCATCACCAAGGAGAACCACGCCGTGGGCGTGCCAGCGCGGCATGCTGACGTCGAAGTACGACGCGAACGTGAGATCGGTCGGCGCGTGGATTTGATCGAGGAGCTCTTCGGCAATCGGCGCAACGCGGCGCACTTCCGTTTTCCACGCATCGAGCCCACCCGAGAAGACGCTCTCATGCTCATCGACGCGGACGCTGAAAAATAGGCTCGCGAGTGGATCCCGCGCGCCGAGCGGGCCGCGCCCCGTGGGGAGCACACCGATCATGCGCGACGTTCCCTCGACGAATTGCGTGAGCTCGCGGCTTCCGCGCGACGACTTGCCGATGAACCAGAGCGCGCCCCATGGATAGGGGCGCACGTTCATGGTGATGCCGAGCGAATCGCGCAAGTGCGAGCGCGCGCCGTCAGCGAGCACGACGAGATCGAACGGACCATGCGTGCGGCCTTCGCGATCGGTCAATCGGCGATCGCGCATAGTGACGATGTCGATGCCGAGACGCAGGTCGATGTCGCTCGCGTTCACCGCTTCGTAGAGCGTTTCGAAAAGCACGCCGCGATGCAGACCCAGGCCGAAGAGCGATTCGTGAAGCTCGGCGTAGTGGAGATCGAGCACCGTTCGCCCTTTCGTGGTGCGCGCAACGAGCGCATCGACACGCGAGCCGTGCGCGGCGATGGGCTCAGCGCAACCGAGTCGCTCGAGAACGAGTAGGCCCGAGGGTTGCATCATGATGCCCGCGCCGATGGGGGTCGGGTGCTCGGTGCGCTCGAAGAGCGTCACGCGATGGCCCGCGCGCGACAAGAAAAGAGCCGCTGCCGATCCGGCCGTACCCAGCCCGACGATGCCGACCTTCACGGCCGCTTACACCCCGACGAGTCGCATTTGCTTCTTCGCGGGCACCGCCGTCTTGAACGGGATGGCGTAGTCACCGGAGAAGCACGCGTGGCAGAAGCCGTTGCTCGGCGCGCCAGGGCCCGCGACCGCTTGGAGCATTCCTTCGAGCGAGAGATATCCGAGCGTGTCGGCCGTGACGTAGCGCGCGATTTCGTCGACCGAGTGGCTCGACGCGATGAGCTCGCGGCGCGTGGGTGTGTCGATGCCGTAGTAGCAGGGCCACTGCGTCGGTGGAGACGAGATGCGCAGGTGAACTTCGCGCGCGCCTGCATCGCGAACCATCTTCACGATCTTGCGCGATGTCGTGCCGCGCACGATGGAGTCGTCGACGACGACGACGCGCTTGCCACGAAGCACGGGCGCGACTGGGTTGAGCTTGAGGCGCACGCCGAAGTGGCGAATCGATTGTTGCGGCTCGATGAACGTGCGGCCGACGTAGTGGGAGCGAATGAGGCCCATCTCGAATGGAACCGTGCGCGCCGACGCGTAACCAATCGCCGCGGGCACGCCCGAATCGGGGACGGGAATGACGACGTCGCAATCGATGGGATGCTCGCGCGCGAGCGCCGCGCCGAGAGACTTGCGAACGTCGTAGACGCTGCGGCCGCGGAAGTGCGAATCGGGGCGTGCAAAGTACACGTATTCGAACACGCAAAAATGCGAGTCCGCTTTCGCCGGAAGCCGAATGCTACGAAGGCCGGTGTTGTCGATGATGAGCATCTCGCCGGGCTCGACATCGCGGACGTATTCGGCGCCGATGAGATCGAACGACGTGGGCTCGCTCGCGACGACATGCGCGTCTTTGTTGCCGGGCAAGATGCCGAGACACAGCGGGCGAATGCCCATCGGATCACGCACGGCGACCATGGTGTCTTCGGTCAAGAAGAGGAGCGAGTACGCGCCTTGAACGCGGGCGAGCGCCGACGAGATGCGATCTTCGATGGAGATCTCTTGGCTCATCGCCACGAGGTGAACGAGCACTTCGGTGTCGGCGGATGATTGGAAGATGGAGCCGCGTTGCTCGAGCTCGGCGCGGATGTCGTCGGCGTTGGTCAGGTTGCCGTTGTGGCAGACGGCGAGCGAGCCTTTCGCGTAGTCGACGGCGAAGGGCTGCGCGTTCTTGATGTACGAGCCGCCCGCCGTGGAATAACGCACATGGCCGATCGCGACGCGACCGGGGAGCTCCGCGAGCTGCTCTTCGCTGAACGCATCTTGCACGAGGCCCATCGCGCGATGAAGGTGGAGCTGCTCGCCGTCGCTCGTTGCGATGCCCGCCGACTCTTGGCCGCGATGCTGGAGCGCGTGAAGCCCGAGGTACGTGAGGTTCGAAGCCTCTGCGTGACCGAAGATCCCAAACACTCCGCATTCGTCACGGAAGTGATCGTCGTCGCGGTCGTCACGCTCCGACAGGATTGGAAGCGCCACGCGGAGTGTGTGAGGCCTAGTCAACGACGGCGTCTTAGCACGTTCTCGACACCCACGGAGGCGACGCCGATGAGAACACCGAGCGACACGGAAGAGACGTAGCTCCCGAAGCCGCTGCACGTGCCGCAAGCAGAGGCTGCGGCCGGACACGCAAACGCGGCAGGAGCCGCGAAAAACGCGGCGCTAAAAAGTGCGAACGGGCTCAGCTTCTTCAGCATGTGACGATCTTGGACGCCTTCGTAGAAAACGCAACAAGAGAACGGCCCAGATGATGTCGTTTGTGGGCGAACCGCTTGCGATCGCGCATCCGCCGCCTTCGATTTTTCCCGTTTGCAGCGTCGAAGAGTCGGGGGATGTGGGTAGCGATGCGTCGAACGATGGGCCCGCCTCGGGACCGGCGTCGCTCGGGAGCGCGACGTACGCCCAAGGCGGCAGCTCGTATCCGCCGGCGGTTGCGGCGATCGACGCTTCTCGCTCGAGCCATGCGGCATGTGCGTCAACGCGCGAGTAAACGGGTGATGTGCAATTCGCGGCGTTCGCGCGTGAGGTGACGCCGAGAAGCAAACCGGTGGCGTCGACCGCGGGTCCACCGGAATCGCCGCCACAGAGTCCGGTGTCGCCTTGGAATTCACCTGGCGCGATCACGGGAGCGTTGTCGGGCCCGACGGATTTGCACGCGCCTCCGACGCAGCCGACGTGGAGATTGTCGCGACGGTGGCGATAACCGATGCCGCCGTCGAGATCGTCGCCATAACCGATCGCCGAGTAGAGCTCTTTCGTGACGGGTGGCGTTTCGATGCGCGGCGTCATGGGCGATGCGCCGACATATGGCTGGCGCAAATGCAAAACAGCAACGTCGTTTCCGCAAACGAGATCGCCGACGTTGCCGTCGACCTCGACGTCGCGCGCGATGTCCCACGGGCCGCCTTCGAGGACGTCTTTTGCGGGCGTGATGATGAAGTTGGCGGCGGGATACGTTGCGCCGAAGGTCGACTTCGAACAGAGAACGCCTGCGTCGGCGTCGATTTGCGGGGCGACGCAATGACGCGCGGTGAGAACGAGGTTTGGTGCGATGAGCGTGCCGCTGCAAATCTCGTCGACGTTCAAGTACGGCGTGAAGACGCACGTTCCCGTGCACCGAAAGATGCCGACCGTAGGACCGAGGCTGGTGTCCCAAGTTCCACCGACGACGCTCGATGAGCTCGAGCCGACGTCCTGTGATGCGCACGCCACAACGAGCGCGGCGACAACGAAAATGAAAACCGCGCGACGCACGGCTTCGAGTCTAGCTCACGTCAGCGTTTGCCGGCGAGTGTTGGCTTAGCGTTTGCCGGCGTAGGTCGCGTCGATCTCGACGTCGTAACGCGTGTGCGCGTGCGTTTGATCGAGCGGCGTCGCAGCAAGCGTCTTTCGAACTTCGGCGATGCACGCTGCTACGACTTTGGGCGGCATCGTGGTGCCATCGCGATTGGATGTGATTTTCTTCGGGCCCTTGTGGCGCGCGTAGCTCGCGTCGACGACGAACGCGATCGCGCCCGCAGGTGTGCCAGCCGGCGCGCACGATGCCGAATCGAGAATGGCTTTGCTGAACGCCGCCTCGAGACCGGGCAAGTGATCGCACTCGCCCGCGGCCGTGCGTTTCGATCCGTGATCGTGACAGCCGGTGATTTTCGCGTCGCTCACCGTGATGCCGTCTTTCGTGTGCACCTTCGGATCGGCGGGAGCCTCGGTGAGCTGCGCCGACGCGAGCGCGAGCGCCGAAGCGTTCGGCTTGGCGTCATCGTTCGCGGCGGCGCGCGGTCGGCGCCACAAATAGAGAGGCACGACGACGAGAACGAGAAGGAGAAGGAGCGCTGCGATCAGCTGTACGCGAGCGGGCCGATCCGCCCCCGCGTCTGCACCCGGCCGCCCGGGAATGGGCCGCGGCTCACTTGGCGGATGCGACGGCTGCGAAGACCGCATCGGTTGATCGATGAGCCGCAGTGGCCGCGACCGAGGCGCCTCGTCCTCTTCACGCTCGAACCGCGAACGTGAAGGCGGCGGGCTGGATTCGGCCATCGGGACGCCTCTTTTACGCCCCCGCCCCCGCCCGCGCAAACGCAAACGCCCGGGTATCGCCGTGGGGTGTCAAGAATGTCCTCGGCTTGCCCGACGCGAGTATCAGGGATGTCCTCGGTCTGACCCATCAGCCACACCCACGCATTTTCGGTCTGATCGCTTGACCTGCTAACGCAAATGTATGAATATAGCCCAATCAAGTGCCGCGAAAATCGAAACAGCTCGCGTTGGCCTTCCCGACCTGGGGCGGCAAGCGTACCGGAGCAGGTCGCAAACGCGTTAAGCTCGGGCGGACGTGCGTGGTGCACCGTGCGCGGGCGGTCCATCGCGCGGCGCATCCCGTGCATCTCACGTTGCGAGCGCGGGCGGGTCTGCCTCCGTTTCGGGAGCGGGCGATTCTCGCCGAGATGTGCGGTGCGATTCGCGCGGCCAGCCGCTCGCCCGCGGTGGGTGACGCGTTTCGTGTTGTGGAGTTCAGCGTTCAGGACGACCACGTTCACTTCATCGTCGAGGCTAGCAACGCCGACACGCTTTCTCGCGGCGTGCGTGGTCTTGCGATTCGCCTCGCGCGCGCGGTCAATCGCGCGCTCGGCGTGTCGGGGCCCGTCTGGGGCGACCGCTACGACGCGCGCGACCTCAAGACACCGCGCGAAGTGCGAAACGCGATCGTCTACGTGCTGATGAACGCTCGGAACCATGGTCAACGCCTGCTTGCAGGTGTCGACCGCTTCTCTTCCGCCCCGTGGTTCGCCGGCTTCTCCGGTCCGTGCGCACACACCAACGAAGAGCGCGTGGTCGTGTCGTCACGTACCTGGCTTGGCGCGACCGGTTGGCGCCGTCACGGCCTCATACGTTTCGACGAGCGCCCCGCGAGCGGCCGCCGAATTTCGCGCTGAGATTTTCAGGCGCACAACTTCACCGACGACGTAATGGTTTTTACTCGGTTCAAACTTCTCATGTTTGGCGGGGCGATTCTGGGCGCTGCCTGCACTGGCGAGATCTCGACTAACGGCCCTGCGCCTTTCTGCGATGGCGCATCGCCTGCTGCGGCCTGTGGCGATCCGACCTGTCGCGCGGCGCTCGTCGACCATTGCGGATCGGACCCACACATCTCGTTCTGCGGCTGCGATCTCGTCGATGGCTGGCAGACGTGCGGAGATCCGAGTTTGCCATGCCCGGCGAACATGGAATGCCGCGCCCTCAGCATCAACTCGTGTCTCGATGATGCAGCAGCGTGCTTTGCGGAGCTCGACGTCTGTTGGGCCGGTCCACGGTGCTCGACGTTCACGACCAAGGAGTCGTGCAGCGACAGCGGATGCCGGTGGCTCGTGCCAGGCTGCCCGCAAGGCGTGTTGCCGACACTTCCCACTCCAGGCTGTTACGCGCAGGGCGACTGCGCGCCGTATTCGACGGCTTGCACACAAGGAGAGACATGCACGCAACTCACCTATGGACTCGAAGGCTCGACGGTGTGCTCAGCATCGTTCGTCACGCGGGTCTGTGCGTCGTTCTGATCGAGCTTGGTTGTAGGAGTGAGCTTATCAGCCAGGGTGGTGACGCGGAGGTACAACCGAATCTGCCGAGTGGGCTCGTCATCCTTGCGTCGAACCAGCAAGGTCCGACGAGCATTACGGTCGACAGCGCGAACGTCTACTGGACCAACTACGGTGGCGGAACGGTGTTGAGCTGCAGCGTATCGGGCTGCGGTGAACAGCCTACGGTGATCGCGTCAGGGCAAGGCTCCCCAGGAGCCATCGCAGTAGACGCAACACACGTCTATTGGGGGAACGACGGAACGGGCGGCAGTGTCGTTGCGTGCACGCTTGCTTGCAGTGTGCCGACGACATTGGCCACCGACATGATGGGGGCGCACGCCACCGCCCTCGACTCGAAGAACATCTACTGGATCGACGGCTTCACCGAGGTGAACGCTTGTGCCATCTCTGGATGCAGCGGCTCGTACACCACACTTGCCGCGATCACGGGAAGTGCAACCGGGATCGCTGTGACGAACGGCACTGTCTATTGGACCACGTGCGTTCAAGGCCTCGACTGCAACACCAGCGGGTTCGTTATGGCGTGCCCAACCACCGGATGCGGGCCGCAGCCCCTGACGATCGCCTCGATGCAATCGAGCCCTCAAGCGATCGCTAGCGATGGCGTGAACGTGTATTGGACAACTGGGACGGGTGCCGTCATGAAGTGTGCTGTCGGCGGATGTGGCGAGAGCCCGACGACGCTCGTGACCGGGCTATACGCCCAAACGTTCACCACGATCGCCGTCGACGCGAACGCCGTGTATTGGACCAATTCAACCGAGGGAATGGTGCGAAAGTGCGCCACCGCCGGATGCGGCGACAACCCATCGGTTCTCGCGGCCAACCAGGGCGACCTTGGCGCCGTGGCTGTCGACGCGACGAGCGTTTACTGGACGAACTATGCCGACGGAAGGGTGATGAAGCTCACGCCGAAATAGTTTTGCCAGCTGCGAGGTCAAGGGTCGACGAGTTGGCGGACGGTTGCGGCGGTTTCGCAGCGGGCGATCGAGGCCACGAGGTCGAGGCCCTCGGGGAGCAAACCTTGGACTTGGCCGACGACTTGCTCGACCAAGTTGCGCGCCTCCTGCGGGCCGGGCCCGACCATCGCGACCGCGAAACGGAGTGGGCCGGTTTTCCCGGCGGTGGCCGCGACGATCGACAAGAGGAGCATGTCGGTGAGCTCGATCACGCGCGTTGCGGCGCGGCGGAGAGCGAGCATCTCGAGGATGGTGGGGCGATCGGACACGAGGCGATTCGGGCCGCGGATTTCGTAACGCGCGATGTGGAGGGGTGCGTCGACCCATTCGGCGAATGCGGCTTCTTCGTCGATCGCCTTCACGAGCATGTCGCGGCTGAGCAAACCGGTGAGCCCATCGCGCTTGGCGAGATACATACGTGCGCGCTTGTGATGCGGACTCTCGCGCGCGAACGACACGAGCTTGTAGCGGAGCTCGCCGAACTGAACTTCGCCGCCGTGCATGAGCGAGACGGTGTGGCGTCGCTCGTACGTGTGCTCGGCGTAGGTGCCGTTCGTGGAGCCTTTGTCTTCGATGTTCCACGTACCGTTTTGCCAGCGCAAGATTGCGTGCTGACCGCTCGCCGTGGGCTCGGGGACGCAGACGTCGTTGTCGGCGCGGCGGCCGATGGAAATCTCGGCGGCGTCGAGTGAGATGATCTCACCGACGTACTCGCTCGCATTCGATGCGAACGTTGCGAGCAGCGCTTGCTGGCCAGGTGCGAACTGCGCCGTGGCGCTGCGGCCGGGCGGCGGCCCTGGGTCGAGGCGTTCGCGCGCGACCTGAAGCGGATTCGTCGTGAGGGTCGTGGGGTTGAAGAACCGCAAGTGACGCGCGGGCAGGCGCGAGGGCGCGTCGTCTGCGAGGCAGCGGAAGACCTGTTTGATCTCGTCGATCGAAAGGCCCGCGGGCACGTCGAACATGATCTGGGCGCGCATCGGCTTCGCGCGCGGTTTGTAACCGGGCTCGGGCACACGGCATGTCCACATTTCCCAGAGCGTGAGGCCGAGCGCGTAGACGTCGTCTTCGGCGGATGCGCCACCGGAGCGAATGCGCTCGGGCGCCATGTAGTTGGGCGTGCCGCCATCGGGAGGCGCACCGGGGCGACGAGCGCTCACACGTGCGCGCTCTTTTGCGAAACCAAAATCGAGAACGATGGCCTTGCCGAGACCGCCATCTGGAGTCGCCGTGACCATGACGTTGCCCGGCTTGAGATCGCCGTGCACCAAACCCTGTGCGTGAATCGCCGCGACGCCCGCGCAAATCTCCGCGGCGAGTCTGCGGAACTCATCGCTCGTGTATCCGCCTTGCGCCTTCTTGCGACGGATGTGCGTGTGGAGCGTTTGGCCGGTGATGTATTCCATCACGAGGATGGGCCCGTACTTCGACGGCGCGAGATCGTGAACGCGACACACGTTGGGGTGGCTCACGGAACGCGCGTGCAGCAGCTCTTGGCGGAGCGCTTCGTCGTCTCCAGGCATGCGCGATTCTTCGCGAACGATCTTCAGAGCCACCGGAAGTTGCGTCGTTCGGTCGTACGCGAGAAACACCTCACCCATGCCTCCCTTACCGAGGCTCTGCCGAATCTCGTAGCGATCGTTGATCACCGTGCCGGTGACGATCGGTGAGGCGTTCCGGTTTTCCGACATGGAAGGAGAGGCTAAAGCCCGTCAAGCGTCGTCGATCCGCACCTTTGACGCAACCCCCTAACGTATGACGCGCAGCCGAGGCTTTGCGGGGCGGGCGTAGATCGCCCAGACGCCGAAACGCTGGAGCGCCGTAGCGAGGATTTCAGCCTGATCGCGCGGCTGAGCGTGGACATCGAGCACCACGAGCGGCTCTCCACGGACCACGCAGAGACCTCCGCGTTGGGTCGAAGTTTCGGCGATCTCGTCGAAGCGCACACGTATTCCGGTGCGCTTCGCGAGCTCCACGAGGGACGCGAGCACTTGTTCGGGCGGCATGTCCGGCCTCAATGCGCTGGTGAATTGCAGCGCTTTGAAATCGTAAGACGCCGGCCGATCCGAGGGCCAACAATCATGTGCTAAGGAATCGCGCGATGTCGAAGCACTACGACGTGGTCGTGCTCGGCGGAGGTGTCTCGGCGCTCGCGACCGCAGCTCTCCTCGCGCGGCGATCGTGGCGCGTGCTCGTGCTCGGTCAGGATCATCGGCCCGCGCATTACTCGTTCGATGGTCTGCCGCTTGCGCGACGCGCGTTCACGCTGCTCGCGGGCGCGTCGCCGGCGTTCACGCGCGTGCTCGTCGAGCTCGCACAATCGCAAACGTTCAAGCGCCGCATGCGTCCGGTCGACCCGATGTTGCAAGTGTTGATGCCGGGTCGCCGCATCGAGATGCCGCCCGCAACCGAGCTCTTCGCGCGCGAGGTCGACCGAGAATTTCCGGAAGTGCGTCGCGTGGTCGACGAGCTCTACGCGGAGCTCGCACGAACCAATGCCGCCGCAGACGCCGTGTTCGAACGCGACGTGACATGGCCGCCCGGTGGTTTCTGGGAGCGCCGAGAGACAGCGCGCGCCATGGCGCAGCTTCCGCATCTCGCGCCGGTGCGTGGTCACGCGCCGCGCCCATTGCTCGCGGAGTTTCCACGCGAGCATCCGTATCGCACCGTGGTGGAAGTTACCGCGCGCTTCTCGGCGGACCACGCAGGCGAGCTCTCGCCCTTCGCGGTCGCGCGACTCCACGGCGCTTGGACACGCGGCCTCTCGCGACTCGAGGGCGGCGAAGACGAGCTCTGTGAGTTTTTCGTCGAGCGCATTCGCGCACACGGCGGCGAGGTCACGCTCTCCGATCGCGCTGAAAAGCTCGTCGTGCGCTCGGGCCGCGTCACGGGTGTCGTCGCGTACGGTGACGAGCACCCGACGGGCGTGCAGTTCGTCGTCACCGGTGACACGGTGGCGTCACTCCTCGAGCTCGCGCAACCGTACGAGCCTCCACGCCGCGCGCTCGCGACGCTTCCTGCCGTGTCGGTCGTGGCGCGTCGCTTCGTCGTGTCGATGCTCGTGCGCGACGAAGGCTTGCCCGCAGCGCTCGGCCAGGAAGCGTTCATCGTTCCACGCTCGCCGTCGCTCGACCGCGCCATTCACCTTCAACGAACGACACCTCGCGACGCCCCGAAAAACACATCGCTTCTCGTTGCGGAAACGCTGCTCGAAAGCGAAGGTCGCGATCTCGACGACGAGCTCGAAATCGCGCGCGCCCGCGTGATGACGACGCTCGAAAACTTCCTGCCATATTTCGAAAAACACGTTCTCGTCGTCGATTCGACCAACGACGGCCTCCCCATCTGGGACTACCGCGGCCGCGAGCTCGCACTCGTAGACCGCAACCTCATCCGCCGCACGGGCGCAACCGTCCTCGCGGAGCCCATGCAACCGCTGTGGTCCGTCGACTCCCCCACCCCATCCCTCTCGGGCCTTGGGGGTGAAATGCTTCGCGCGCCTCTCGGCAATGCCTTCGTGGTGGGTCGCTCCGCGATGCCTTCCCTCGGGCAAGAAGGCGAGCTCCTCGCTGCATGGAGCGTGGCGCGCATCATCACACGCACCGACCGAAAGAAGGAGCGCATGCGCCGGGAGATGTGGAGCAAAGTAGAGCTCGGGTGACCCTTCGAGCGCGAGAAACTAAAACTGCTCGAGCTCCACCATGGGCAAGTCGTAAACAAAAGCGCCCTGGACGCCGTCGAGCACGACGCGCGCGCGCTCGTTTCCCTTGGCGCCCGGTTTTGCGGTGACACGCCCCTCGGCAATCCACTGGAGCACTGTCGGCAAAAGCCGGTGCTCCGCTTCGAGGATGCGTTGACGAAGCGCCTCGTCGTCGTCGGCAGCGAGGACGGGGACGACGGCTTGCGCGATGATCGGGCCCGTGTCGGTGCCTTGGTCGACGAAGTGAACCGTGCAGCCCGCGATCTTGATGCCGTAGGAGAACGCCTGCGACTGCGCGTTGAGGCCGGCGAACGCGGGGAGCAGCGCGGGGTGGATGTTGATGATGCGCATCGGGAACGCGTCGAGGAGCACGTTCGTGACGACGCGCATGAAGCCGGCGAGGATGACGTAGTCGACATCGTGGCCGACGAGCACCTCGACCACCGCGGAATCGAAATCCTTGCGATTGCCGTAGCGGCGATGGTCGATGACGATTGCGGGGATGTCCGCTTTCTTGGCGCGCTCGAGGCCGCCGGCCGATGCGACGTTCGAGATGACGACGCAGACTTTAGCGTCGAGGTTTTTCTTGTCGATGGCATCGAGGATCGCCTGAAAATTGCTGCCAGTGCCGGAGAGGAGCACACCAATCTTGAGTGTACGTACGCTTCGCGGTGGCGCGCCGGATCGAGTGCTCGCGAGCGGGGAGGCCATCAATCCTGAGCGTACCGTACACGGTCTTCGAATGGCGTGTCGTTGGGCACCGCTACGACGTGGCCCATCTCCATGGGCGCCTCGCCGGCCGCGCGCAACGTCGAGAGCGTGGCTGCGGCTTCCGATTCGGGGACGATGATCACGAAGCCAACGCCCATGTTGAACGTGCGGCGCATCTCGGTGACTTCAACGGGGCCGCGCGCCGCGATGAGATCGAAAATCGGCGAGCGCGGGAAATTCGCGCTCACGCTCACGCCAAGACCGTCGGGCAAGACACGCGGCAGATTGCCGGGGAGCCCGCTGCCCGTGATGTGGCACATCGCGCGGACGTCGTGGCCGGCAGCGAGCACGTCGCGCACGACCTTGGCATAGAGGCGCGTGGGCTCGAGAAATGTTTCGGCGACGGATTTTCCGCCGAGCTCGGGCGGGCGCTCGGAAAAATCGGGGAGAACTTTTTGTGCGAGCGAATATCCGTTGGAGTGCAAACCCGAGCTCGGGAGGCCGACTACGGCGTCGCCGGCGCGAGCACGTTTGCCGTCGACGATGCGTGAACGCGCGACGACGGCGACGCAAAAGCCGGCGAGATCGTATTCGCCGGCCTTGTACATGCCGGGAAGCTCCGCGGTTTCGCCGCCTAGCAGCGCGCAACCCGAGAGCGTGCATCCGCGCGCGATGCCGGACACTACTTTTTCGGCGACGCCGACGTCGAGCTTGCTCGTTGCGAAGTAGTCGAGAAAAAATAAGGGACGCGCGCCGGTGGTGATGACGTCGTTGACGCTCATCGCGACAAGATCGATTCCGATGGTGTCGTGCACGCCGGTCGCGAATGCGACTTTGAGCTTCGTGCCGACGCCGTCGGTGCCGCTGACGATGACGGGCTCGTCGATGTCGCCGGGGACGCGGCACATTCCGGCGAAGCCGCCGACGTCCGCGAGCACTTCGGCGATGCGTGTTGCCTTCGAGAGCGGCTTGATGCGCTCGACGAGATCGTCGCCTGCGTCGGTGTCGACTCCCGCCTGCCTGTAGGTCACGGGCATGGTGCCGAACCTAGCATGTCAGCTGACTTGCGTATGCGGCCCCGGCGTGCGAGATGGGCGAGCGTGACGACCGGCAAACCCAAAATCGCGGGGGTGACGCTGCCGCTCTTCTCGCTGCGCACCGAGCGCGATTGGGGCATCGGCGAAATCGGTGACCTTCCGGCATGCGCGCGCGTTCTCCGGCGCTGCGGATTTTCCGTGGTCCAGCTCCTTCCACCACACGAGCTCGCACGCGGGGAGACGTCGCCTTACGGGGCGCGAACCGGTTTCGGCCTCGACCCGATTTACGCGACGATCGATTCGCTCCCAGATCTCGAGCCGGGCGAAGCCGAGCGCGTCATCGGTGAAGATGGCGCTCGCGAACGCGACGCGCTTCGTGCGCTCGAGCACGTCGACTACGAACGCGTGCGTTCGCTCAAGATGCGCACGCTCGAAGCTGCCTTCCGAAATTTCATGACGCGCCAATGGACCCCAGGCACGGCGCGCGCCGCGGAGCTTCGTGCGTTCGCTGCTCGCGAGGAGCTCTGGGAGGACGATCTCGCGCTCTACGTCGCGCTTCGCGAGAAGCACGGCGGCACCGGCTGGAGCACGTGGCCGATGTCCGAGCGTACGCGTGATCCCGCAACGCTCGACGAAGAGCGCACGGCGCTTGCCGATCGCGTGCGTTTCCATCAGTGGCTAGAGTGGCAGCTCTTCACCCAGTGGGATGCCGCGCGCGCAGGCGTCGAGCGCGAAGGCGTTCTCCTCTATGGAGACTTGCCGTTCGTCGTGGGGCGCGAGAGCTCCGACGCATGGGCGTGGTCGCGGCTTTTCCGGCACGACCTCGATCTCGGCGCACCACCCGACGAGTTCTCCGACATCGGGCAATCGTGGGGCCTCCCTCCTTATGATTGGGCGGCGCTCGAAGCCGAGCAGCACGCATGGCTTCGCGCGCGAGCGGCGCATGCCGCGCGGCTCTATCACGGGTTTCGCGTCGATCACGTCGTTGGATATTTTCGTCAATACGTCCGCAAAGGCGAAGCGCTCGGCGAGTTCGATCCCAAAGATGAACGCGAACAAGAAGCACACGGCCGGCGCGTGCTTGCCGCCATGCGCGCTGCCGCGCAACCCGCCGCGATGATCGCAGAAGACCTCGGCGTCATTCCCGCGTTCGTGCGCACGTGCCTTACCGAGCTCGAGATGCCCGGTTACAAAATCATTCCGTGGGAAAAAGACAAAACCGAGACGATGCGCGATCCCGCGCAATTTCCCGAGCTTTCGGTGGCGTCGTACAGCACCCACGACACGCCACCACTGCTCGCATTCTGGGACGACATGCCCGCGCGTGATCGTGCGTCGCTCGCCGCGCTCGCGCATGTTGCCGAAGACGCGCCCGAGGCCGACCGCGAGGAGGCGTTGCTTCGCCTTCTCTTCTCGGCGCGCTCGTCGCTTGCGATGGTGCTCGTCACCGAGCTCTTCGGGCAGCGAACGCGTATCAACACGCCGAACACGGTCGGCGCGGGCAATTGGGCGTATCGACTCCCCGCCCCTGTCGAAGCGCTCGAGCACGATGCGCGCTGGCGCAAGCGTCTCGACACTTTCAGTGAGCTCTTGCGAGCCGCCGGGCGCGCGCCCGAGGCTCTCGCGATGAGATAGGTGCTAAGGTGCGCGCCGCCATGAAACGCGCATCATTCTTCTTGGGTCTCGCCTCCGCTGTTGCCTTGCCGCTCGCGTGTAGCGGCGCGCCGTCGCGCCCACGCGGAGACGACAAAGTCCTCATCACCGACAACGTACAGCTCGCGAATTTGACCGGGCCTGTCGACGCCGTGCGCGACGAATACGGGATGGTGCACATCTACGCGACCAACGTCGGCGATGCGCTTCGTGTCATGGGCTACCAAGTCGGCCGCGATAGGCACGTGCAGCTCGAGCTCATTCGTCGCACCGCGGAGGGTCGCATGGCCGAAGCATTCGGCGATCTTTCGCCGAGCCTCATCGACGACGACATCAACGCGCGCACGATCGGCCTCTATCGCGTAGCGCAAACGATGTGCGACGCGCTCGACCCGAACGGCCCCGACAAGCAAGCGCTCGACGCTTTCGCCGATGGCGTATCGCAGTTTTACGCGCGCGTTCAATCCGGCGACGAAGCGATCCCGAAGTCGGTCGTCGGTTTCCCGTCCGTGCTGCTCACGCCGTGGACCTGCGCCGACTCGCTCGCCGTCGCGCGCCTTCAATCGGAAGCGCTCTCGTTCGACGCGGGCAGCGACATCTCGCGCCAAACGTTCCTCGACGCCGCCCAATCGAAATTCGTCTCATCTTCGGCCGATCCCGAAATCGTGAAGCGCGTGGGGCTCGAGCGCGACATGCTGCGGTTTGCGCCGCTCGATCCGACGCTCGTCTTGCCGGCCGGCTTCCCGAATGACGCCACACACACGCAAGCCTCGATCGTATCGCCGACGAAGCCGAAGACGTCGCGACCGAAGCTCGCGCACGATCTCCTCGCGAAGGCGCAAGGCTGGCTCGATGCGCAGCAATCCATCAATCGCATTTTCGGCGACCTCGTCACGCGCGGGTCGAACAACTGGGTCGTCGGCCCGTCGCTCACCGCAGACGCGCATGGCATCGTGTCGAGCGATCCGCATTTGTCTCTCTCGGCGCCATCCGTTTTTTGGATGGTTCACCTTTCGGTGCACGCGCCTTCGGGCGCGGACAGCTCGCAAGATCTCGAAGCTGCAGGCCTTGCGTTTCCCGGCATTCCCGTCGTCATCCTCGGCGAGAACGAGCACGTTGCTTGGGGTGCAACCACCGCCGGCTACGACGTCACCGACGTCTACAACGAAGCGCTCTCGGCCGACGCATCGAGCGTGACGTTCAACGGCAACCAAGTCGCGCTCCAGAAAATTCACGAGAGCATCAAGATCGCGGGCGGCTCGTCGGTCGAATACGACGTGCTCGTCGTGCCGCATCACGGGCCGATCATTCCGACGATCGTGAATCACGCCGTCGTCGCCCCGAGCGGCAGCGCGCTTTCGTATCGATGGACCGGGCTCGATCCCTCGAAAGAGGTCACCGCCATCCAAAACCTCCAGCGCGCAAAGTCCGTCGAAGACGTTCGCACTGCGATGCGCGACTTCGGCGTCGGCGCGCAAAACTGGGTCTCCGCTGACGATCAGGGAAATATTTTCTACACGTCGCAGTCGCGCATTCCGAAGCGCGCGCCGGGCGCCGTCGCGTGGGACGCAAGCAAGTATCAAGGCACGCTCCCGATGTTCGTTCTTCCAGGAGACGGCACCGCCGAGTGGACGGGCGATCTCGAAGAGGCCTACGTGCCGCACGTGAAGAACCCGTCGCAAGGTTTCATCGCAAGCGCGAACGCGGATCAAGTTGGCGTCACGCTCGACAATGATCCTTCGAATGACAAGCTCGCGAACGGCGATCCCGTCTACATTGGCGGCGACTTCGACCTCGGGTTCCGCGTGGGTCGCATCACGAAGCGCATTCAGTCGCTCGGGCACCCCGCAACGCCGGACGACATGGCATCGATCCAAGCCGACGTTCACTCGCCGTTCGGATCCTTGCTCGTGCCGAAGCTCATCGCTGCGATCACGGCTGCCGAGGCCGAGCGCACGTCGCCTGGCTCGCATGCGGATCTCACGGCAATCGTCGGCGATGCGCGTTACACCGCGGCCAACGTCGCCGAAGTCACGCAATGGATGAACGCGTGGCAAACGGACAGCGACTACGCGAGCGAATCGGGCATGAACCCCGACGACAACACGCCGCTCACCGATCCGAAGGTGATGACCGCGAGTCAAGCCACGCTCCTCTTCGAAGTGTGGATGGTGCAAATGGGCATCCTCACGTTCGACGACGAAATCAAAGCGCTCGCGAGCGGCAACATCCCCGAAGTGCCGCGCATGCTCGCGTACATCTGGACGGCGCCCGACGCATCGAAGCTCGCAACCTACGACGCCCTAACCGGCGAGAGCTCGCTCTTCGACGACATGACGACGACGACCGTCACCGAGACCGCCAACGAACGCGCCATCGAAGCGCTTCTCGACGCGCTCGACTACTTGAACGGGAAATACGGCGCGGATCGCTCGAAGTGGCGCTGGGGAATTCCTCACACGCTCACGTTCGATGCGCTCGTTCCGATCTGGGGCGCGCTCTCGATTCCGCAAGCCGGCAACCCGACATTCCCAACGGGCTTTCCGCGCCACGGCGATTTGCACACCATCGACGTCGCGAACTTCGGCTCGTATCCCGGCTCGCTCGCGACGCTCGATTTAACGTACGGAAGCGGCCCCACGCAGCGCTTCGTCGCCGATGTTCAAACGCCCGCGCCCATTTCGCGCAACGCACTTCCAGGCGGCAACGTGTGGGACAACGCAAGCACGCACTTCGCCGACGAAGCCGAGCGCTGGCGCCGAAACCAGAATCGCCCCGTATGGATTCAGCGCGCCGACGTCATCGCCGACGCGAAAGAACGCATCGCTTACGATCCGTGAGCCGCGCTCGCGAGGTTCACGCCGTAGAGCGTCGGGTCGCCCTGGCGTAGCTCGATCATGTGATTCGACGGCACATCGATCCAAGTGTCCTGCGTGCGCGCTTGGTTCGGCCACGTGACTTCGATTTTGTCGACGCTGTCGCACGCGCCGAGCCCGAAGAACAGGATGCCCGGATCGTCGCTCTCGGAGCCGATGCCGTGCGCGCCAAGGACTTGCTGCACTTGCGTCACGCCGCTCGCCGTGACCTTCACGCTCGCGCCGATGCCGGTGGCGTTCGTGGTCGTGCCGTCGGCGGCGAAGCGAAGCTCGAGCCAATTCGAGTGCGAGCCTGCGTCGTTCGTGAACATGTGAAGCTCGTTCGTTTTGTAACCCGCGAAGCCTGGGTCTTTTCCGCTGATCGCTTTCCAGCCCGTCGCGCAATCACGATACAGGCTGCCACGCGTGAGCACGTCGAGGTCTCCGTCGCGATCGAAGTCGGCGACGGCAAGCCCGTCCATGCACGGCATCGTCATGCCCCAGGTTTGCGCGACGTCTTGGAATGTTCCGTCGCCCTGTTGAACGAACAAGTGCCCGTACTGGTAGGCGTAGTCGCTGCCGCCGTTCAAGATGTCGACGCGGCCGTCGTTGTCCATGTCGACGAGCGTCGTTTGCTGGATGCCTTCGTTCCATCCGAGCGGATCGAGATGCGGATACGTGACGCCGCTCGTCGTCGATGCGACGCGATTCATCACGATGTTTCCATCGGCGCCCGTCGCGTTGAGGAGGATCTGCGATGGATCGGTCGCGTTTCCAGCCCACCAGTGACGAATCGTTCCTTGGAAAAGATCCGGTTTGCCGTCACCGTCGATGTCGCGACACGCCGCGGAAAAGTTATTTCCGTTCGCCATCGCCGTCGACCCATCGACCGTAGGCGTCCAGTATGAATCGGCCGGCGACGGACACTGCACGCCCGGTTTCGCCGCGCCCGCGCAATACGCATCGCTCGCGTGCACGGAGCAGTAGCAGAGGAAGTACTGGTTATCGTGGTAGTCGACGATGTCGTCGCCGTCGAACCCGCCGGGCTGCACGGCACGCTGAAACGCGCCCGTCCCGTCGTTGACGTACAGCATGTTCGATTGCCCGCCGTACGAGCTCAGCATGAGCTCCGGGTAACCGTCGCCGTTGAGATCGCATGCGGTCGCGCCGAACGATGGGCGCGCGTTCGTTCCCGCGAGCAAGCTCGAGGTCGAGCCATTGTCGATCGTGGTGAGGCCGGCCGCGTTCGTCACCGATGTAAAGGTGCCGTCGCCGTTGCCGTGAAAGAGCTGCGCTTGCGAGCCGAACTCGGTGTAGCCGGGCTTGCTGTACCAATAGGTGAGATAGAGATCGACGATGCCGTCGTTGTCGACGTCCGTCATGACGGCTTGGTAGTTCTCCGGCTCCATCTTCTTGCTCGGGTCCGACTGCGGCGCGAGCGTGAAGTGGCCGTGCCCGTCGTTGAGCAAGATTTCGCTTTTGTCCTGATTGAAGTCGCCCGTGGTGTTCGTGCTATTGCCATCGACCGCGACGCCCGCGAACACATCGGGGTTGCCATCGTTGTTCACGTCGGCGACGGCCACGATTTGCGTCATCCGATACTCCGTCGTCGACCCGCCTCGAATTTGGAAGAGCCCGCTCTCGGCCGTCGCGTCGACGAACATGCGGCCGCCTTGCGGGTTCGTGCGATTCATCAGCACGCCGACGTCCCAGTTTGCGCCGCGCGGAATCGTTTCGCGCTCGTCTTGGTTTCCCGAGAGCACGATCAAATCGGGGTACCCATCGTGATCGAGATCGGCCGCGTAGAAAGCGCCCATCGCCAATCCGCCGAGTCCCCAATCGGAGGTCGCGTCGGTGAATTGCGAAGGCTGTTCGGCATGGGCGTCACACGCGGCTGCGTGATGCGGTGCGAGCACGGTCAGGGTGTAGAGCCCTTCGTCGACTTGCGTTCCCGGCTGCGGACCTGTGTCGGTCTGCACGGGCGGATTGGTGGTGCATGCGAGACCGAGCCCGCACATCGCGAGTGAAACGACGTGCCTCATCGGCGCTTCCCCTTCTTCGTTTTGGGGCGCGCTTTCGGAGACGGTTTCTTCTTCTTGGGCGCACGCGTCGTGGGCCACTCGGCGAAGCTACGGAATGCCATGAGCGTTCCGTATCATCGCGAGCGACCTTCGCCGCGTTACACCGCGTTACTTCCGCGAGTTGATTCAGTTCGGGATGATCGGCGCTTGCTTGTCGTCCTGGATGCAGGACGAAGCGTCGAAGAAGAAGAACGCCGTGACGAGCTCGGGCTCGCGCATGTTGTTGCTGCACCCGGTCGGGTAGCTCGAGCTGACGGTGTCGTCTTGGGTGATGTGAAGATCGAGGTGAACGCCCTTGCCGCACTGCTGCGCGGGCGCGTTCTTCGACGGCATGTTCATCGAGACGATGCGCGGGTGCTGCGGCGTGCCCGTCGGGTTGCCGGAAGGACCGGAGTGCGCCCACTCGAGGCCGTACTTCGGATCGATCGAGAACACGTTGTCGAACGTGTAGCCGTAAGGGAACGTTGCGGGGAACGAGTCCTTGATCGGCGGCTCGACGGCGACTTCGGTCTTATAAGGAGCGATGCCGCTCACGTAGTAGAGCCAGTCGCCGAGCGCTTGCCCCTTCGGGAATGCGGTGTCGATCGTGCTTGGCGTGCCGCCCGAGGGCGCGCCGCCCGGCCAGCTCCACGGGCTCTTGTTCAAATCCGTGTCGGTCGAGTCTTTGTACCAGACGTACATGAAGTCGGTCGTGAAGATACGGCCGCCTGCGTTGAGGTAGTTGAGCACGGCGGAGTACGACGTCGACGTGGCGTCGCCTGGCTCGGTGCACTCACATGAGAAGATCGCGAGGTCGAAGTTTTTCAGCATGTTGACGTCGTTCCACAACGTCGTTGCGGGCGGAGAGCCTGAAGGTGCGCCGGAGCCGCTGCCCGAGTAGAAGCTGAAGGCCGTCTTCGGCTTGACGCTCGACGTCGTCGGACCTGCTGCGTACTCCTTCGGGTCGATGCCGATTTTCGGCATGATGCACGCGAGGTGGTCGCAACCGCCCGTCGTGATCGCGATCTTCGGCATGTCGCCTTCTTGCTGGTTCTTCGGAAGGCGCGTCATCTGCTCGACGCCGCTGACTTGCTGGCCGATGGGGTTGTCGACGCACGGAGCGATGGTGAGATTCTGAATCTCGCGGCGCCACTTGCCGACTTGCATGACAACCGGGATGTTGCTGCCAGCCGGTGCGTTCGTGATCTGGAAGTGCCCTTGCGGATCGGTGAGTGCGACGGCAATCGGCGCACCCGATGCGAGCGTGCCGCATTGGTCGCACGTGACGCCTTGCGGGAACGGATCGAGTGGTGCGTTCGGCACGTAGACGATCACGTTGTAGAGAGGGAGCGTTCCGTTGGGTGCGTAGACAGTTCCCGAGATCGTCGTCGTGTTGACTCCGGTACACTTGGGTTGCTGACACTCGAGATTGACACACGAGTGGACCTCCGACGTAACGTCGGCGAACTGGAATCCTCCGTCCGTAGTGTTCGAGCCGTCGACGTCAGCGTCACCACCGCCGTCGTCACCGAAGTGACTGCCGTTGCCACCGCAACCCCATGCGAACAAAACTGGAACCGCGACGATGCACGCAAGCCCAAGGAACACCCGGTAGTTCATGACGAAGGATTCTACGCTCAAAACTGGCGCTCGCCACACCGAACAGGTGCCGCTCGCGTATCGAGTTCCGAATCCTCCGCCGACGTTCGTCGGTCGCGTCGACGAGCTGCGTCAGGTTCGAGCTGCAGCGCGGCGCGGTCCGCTCGTGACGCTGTGCGGCGTAGGTGGGCTCGGTAAGACGTCGCTCGCATACGCTTCAGTAAGGAAACACTTCGCTGATCGTCGCGCGGTGATGATCGCGTTGCGCACATCGTCTCCATTTCGACAGGCGCTCGTCGATCTCGTCGTCGCGCTCGGACACACGAGCCAAGAGCGCGGCACTGTGGACGATCTTGCAATGCTCGCAATTGACTTGGCAGAGGCGCGGCCAACTGTGGTGCTGCTCGACGACATTCACAACGCGATGCCCGAAGCGATTCCGTTTCTCGCAGCGGTCGCGCGATACACGCGGAAAGCGGTGTGGCTCGCAACGAGTCGCGTCGAGCCTGCGCTGCCGGAGCTCGCGGGTCAGGTGATTCGGCTTGGCTCGATCGGAGAACGCGAGCTCGGTGCGCTGGCGCGGCGCGTCGATCCGCAGATGTCGAAGTCACGCGCCGCGGAGATCGCGCTCGAAGCGGCGGGCTCGCCGTGGCGTTTGCGCCGGCTCGTTGGCGAGAACGTGTCGGATGGTGCGAGCCGCACCGTGCTCGAAGCGCTCGTCGTCATGGAGCGGCCGATGTCGCTCCAAGCGATCGAGAAAGCGGCCGGCGCGAAAGCGCGAAGCGCGTTGGGCGATCTCGCGCGGCGTGGGCTCGTCGAGATCGTGGCGGGTGGTTATCGGTTGCACGAGGCGGCGCGCGCCACCGTCAACGACGCAGTGATGCCAGGGTCGGCGGATCTTCGCGAGCGAACGATCGCAGCGCTCGCAGATTCGGATGCGATCGAAGCGCTCCGCCTCGCGCTCGCCGATGATCGCATCGATAGCGCGCTCGCGATTTGCGCGAAATCGTTCGACGCCATGATGCGCGCCGGACGCGCGCCCACGCTTTGGAAGCTCATCGCCGAGCTCGATGGCGAAGCGTGGCGTTCGTACAAGCTGCGCGTCGCGATGCAGCTCGGCGACGTGAAGGTCACGAGCGTCCTCGACGAACCGCCCGCAAGCGCTCTCCGCGATCGATTGCTATGGGTGCGCGCGCTCGTCATCGAAGAGAAGATCGATGCGGCCGCGCGCGCAGCCGACGCTCTCGCGAGCGAGGCGCAATCGAGCGGTGATCCGCATTTGGCGTTTTGGGCTGTCGTGGAGCACGCGATGGTCAGCCGAAGCCATGCAGGTCCCGATCGCGGGCTCGAGTTGCTCGCAGCGGCGGTGCCGGTCGACGACGCAACGCGCGCGCTCATCGCAGCGCTTTCGGCTTTTTGGTCCGCGGAGGTCGGGCGCATCGACGACGCGATTCGCACGCTCGCGCGCACGAAGAAGCTCGTCGTGCCATCCGGCGCGCCGCTCGCGGACGAGATTCTCGGCGGGCCCGTTGATTTTTTCGTCCGTTACTACCGCATGGCGGCGTTCATGGAATGCGGGTACCTCGGCGATGCGCACGCCGAGCTCACATCCGGAAAAGCCCTCGTCGATGATTTGCGCGCCTCGTACGTGCAGCGGGACGGCATCGCGAATCTCGCGATCGCGCGAGGGCAGCTCGGCGAGGCCAAGAAAATGCTCGAGCGCCTGCTTCGCACCGCACCGACGGGGAGCGGCTCGACGTACCACACGATCGCACGCCTCCTCGAAATCGAGCGGCGCCTCGTTGCCGGCGAGCTCGCGGGGATCGCGGGCGATCTCGAACGACTCATGGACGACACGCGCACGCGCAACGCGCTCGTCCACGCGTGGTGTCTCGATACGCGCGAGCGTCTTTGGATTACCACCGGCATTTCGGACGAGCCGTCCGTCGACCTCTCGGCGGCACCACTCGGTGCGGTCGCGCGGGCTCTTTTTTCGCTGCGTAGCGCGCTTCGTCACGCTCGCTGGGGTCGCGCGCACGCGGCGCACGAAGCGCTCGACATCGAGGGCGCGATCGTCGTGGAGATCGTCGCCGCGACCGATGCGCTCGTGGCTGGTGATGCGCGGCAGGCCTGCGTCGTCGCGAAGCGCGCGATCGATCTCGCCAAGACACACGGATGGGGCGTTCGCGAAATCGAAGCGAGGCAGCTCTTGGTCGAGGGCCTCATTGCGGATGGCGATCGCACTCGCGCGCGTCGCGAGGTCGAGATTCTCGCGCGCCAGGCGAGCGCGATGCCTTCTGCGCGTTATGTCCTCGAGGCGCGATGGCTCGCGATGGCCGCCGCCGATTCGATCCTCGACGCATGCTTGCTCGAAGAGCTCGCCGAAGCGGATGCGATCGCGCCGTGCGCCGCTCGTCGATCACGTGCGCTCCTCGGTGACGAAGCACGGCTCGATGCCCTCGACGAACGCGTCGTCGCCGCCGTGCGTGCGCAAGCTGGTGTCGAAATCGTGCGCGTGCACGCGGCAGCGCGCCGCGGGTGGGGTCTCGACCTTCGCACCCAGACGCTCTGGTTTCCGAATGGTCGCCGCGTATCGCTCGTGCGGCACAAGCTCCTCACGCGCGTGCTCGAAGTCCTCGCGCGAAGCGGCGGCTCGGCAACGTTCGAGGCCCTCGCCCGCGACGTTTGGTCGGTGCGGACGTTTCATCCGCTCTCGGACGGGAACCGGATCCGCGTCAGCCTTCACCGACTGCGTGCGCTCGTCGAGGAGGATCCGGCGCATCCGGAGCGCATCGTTTTGCGGGAGACTTCGGCTTATGAGCTCGGTGCTGAACCGTTCACGCTTGTCGCCAAAACTTGATTACTCTCCCCTCCCCATGCACGACCACCGCGTCCTCCCTGGCCGTCCATATCCGCAAGGTGCAACATGGGACGGCGAAGGGACGAACTTTGCCGTCTACTCCGAGAACGCCACAGGTGTAGAGCTTTGCCTCTTCGACGAGCTCGGTGTGGAGTCGCGCATCGCGCTCGAAGAGCGCACCGCTTTCGTGTGGCACGCGTACGTGCGCGGCGTGCAGCCCTCGCAGCGTTACGGGTATCGCATCTCCGGGCCGTACGAGCCCAAGCGTGGGCATCGCTTCAATCCGAACAAGCTCGTGTCCGATCCGTATGCGCTCGCGTTCGATGGCAAGCTCGACCCACGCGCGCCAACGAGCGGCGATGACTCGCGCGACGATGCATGGGGCGTTCCGAAGAGCGTCGTCGTCGATCGGCGGTTCGATTGGCAAAGCGATCAGAAACCGCTCGTCCCGTGGGCTTCCACCGTCATCTACGAGCTTCACGCAAAGGGTTTCTCGAAGCTGCACCCTGGCGTGCCGCGTGAGCTTCGCGGCACATACGCGGGGCTCGCGAGCGAGCCGATGATTTCGCATCTCATCGGGCTCGGCGTGACCACCGTCGAGCTCATGCCGATTCACGAATGCATGGACGAGCCAGCGCTCGCGAAGCGCGGCATGACGAACTACTGGGGCTACTCGACGCTCGGCTACTTCGCCCCCGACCAGCGCTTCTCGAGCCGGCCAGGGCGTCAGGTGCGCGAGTTCAAGGAAATGGTGCGTGCGCTCCACGCGGCCGGCCTCGAAGTCTTGATAGATGTAGTCTACAACCATTCGTGCGAGGGCAACCACGAAGGCCCCACGGTATGTCTGCGCGGCATCGACAACGCTGTCTACTACCGCCTCAAGAAGGACGCGCTCGATCGCTACGAAGACTTCACGGGCTGCGGCAACACGCTCGACATGATGCACCCACAAACGCTGAAGCTCGTGATGGACAGCCTTCGCTATTGGGCTACCGAGATGCACGTCGACGGTTTCCGTTTCGATCTTGCGAGCGCGCTCGGGCGTGAGCAAGGCGCGATGTCACGGCTTTCGACGTTCTTCGACATCGTCTACCAAGACCCGGTTCTCTCGCGCGTGAAGCTCGTCGCTGAGCCGTGGGATATCGACGAGGGCGGCTACCAAGTCGGCAATTTTCCCGTCCACTGGACGGAGTGGAACGGAAAGTTTCGCGACACCGTGCGGCGCTTCTGGCGTGGCGACAAAAACCAAATCGGCGATCTTGGTTTTCGTCTCACGGGCTCGAGCGATCTCTTTCAAGACGACGGACGTCACCCGGGCGCGAGCATCAACTTCGTCACCGCGCACGATGGCTTCACGATGCGCGATCTCGTGAGTTACGAAAACAAACACAACGAGGGCAACGGGGAGGGCAACCGGGACGGCGCCAGCGACAACTCGAGCTCCAACTGCGGCGTCGAGGGCGACACCGACGACGACACCATCACCGAGCGGCGCGCACGCCAGGTTCGGAATTTTTTCGCGACGCTCCTTTTCTCTCAGGGCGTACCGATGATCGCGAGCGGCGACGAAATCGGGAAATCGCAGCGCGGCAACAACAACGCCTACGTGCAAGACAACCCCGTCTCGTGGCTCGAGTGGAATTTATTTCCCGAGCAGCGCGAGCTCCTCGACTTCGTGCGCAAGCTCATCCTGCTCCGCCAAGCGCACCCAGCATTCCAGCGAAAGACGTTCTTCCGCGGCACCATCCGCGGCACTGCGCGCGACATCGTCTGGACGACGCCCGAGGGCGACGAGATGTCCGCCACCGATTGGTCCGACGCGGAAAGACGCGCGGTAGGCCTCATTTTGGCCGGTGACGAGCTCGAGGGCAAAAGTGATCTCGGTCACCCGCTGTCCGATGACACGTTCTTCCTCGCACTCAACGCGACCGACGCGAGCGTGACGTTCGTCGTGCCCGAGCGTGAAACGCCGTGGGAAGTGATGGTCGATACCGCCACGAACAAAGTCCCCGTGATGCGGCGCGTGAGCCCGAACGAGCCGGTGGTGCTCGTGTCGAAGTCGCTCGTCCTCTTGCGGTCGCCTCACGTCTGAGGAGTGCTAGATTTCGCGCATGCGCTCCACCGCATGGGCTACCGGCATCACGCTCTCGGCGAGCCTCGCTCTTTGGTCGAGCGTCTCGTCAGCGGCGGGCCCGCCGACGATGGTGCACACGAAAGACGGGAGCGTTTACTACGGCGAGCTCGTGGAGCGCGTCTATGACGACCACATCACCATCGTCCTCGCGACCAACGTGATCCGACGCTTCGCGTGGAAAGACATCGATCCGACGCCGCTCGCGTCGTCGCCGTACGTGCCGCCCGTCATGCCCGCGCCCATCGACACGGTGTGGACGAAAAACGGAAGCTCGTTTCATGGTGAGATCATCGCGCGCGTTGTCGGCGAGCACGTCACCATCAAGCTCGAGACGGGCGAGCTGAAGACACTCGAGTGGGCCGACATCGATTTGGGTCCGCCACCGCCACCGCTGCGCATCCAACCGCACGCCGAGCCGCCGATCGACACCATCCACACGAAGAACGGAAGCATCTACCACGGCGAAATCATCGAGAAGGTCACGCGCGACCACGTGACGCTCAAGCTCTCGACCGGCGACGTGAAAACGATCGAGTGGGACGACATGGCCGAAGCGCCGCCGCCCGTTCTTCGTGTGCCGCCGCCGCCTCGACCGATGCCGCCCGTCGCGCTCGCCTTCGAAGCGAGCAAGGCGAGCGCGATCCTCCAGCGACGCCAAGGCGCGTTCGGGCCTTGGGAAGATCTGTGCGTCGGTGGGTGCCGCAAGACATTGCCAACGTCGGGCGTTTATCGCGTCGTCGGCAATGGCCTTACGCCGACGTCGACCTTCTATCTCACGAGCGGCCCGAGCCAAGTCGCCGCAGACATGGGCTCGAAGCCGCGGCTCGTGCTTGGCAGCGTCTTGGCGATCAGCTCGATCGCGCCCACGATCGGCGGTCTTGCGCTTGCCGTCGCGGCGAGCACCGCCAACACATACACCACCACGACGACCTCCCCTTTCAAGTACGTTCCGGTCGACAACACCGGCCTCGACGTCGCCGCGATTGCGGTGTCGGTTGCCGCAGGCGTCATGCTCGTCGCGGGGGTCGTGCTCATCGCCACGTCGGTGTCGTCTGTGCGCATTCACCACGTCGACGTCGACGGTGTCCATTTCTAGTATCGTCCAAGCCAGATGATCTTCGAGCGCGTCAGCGAGGGAGGGTGCCAGTCGTACGTCATCGCGTGTCCG
>JBBSFE010000060.1:0-37040 GCA_038239005.1 Polyangiales bacterium | reverse complement strand
GGGGCGCCGGTCGGGGGTCCTCCCCAGCGCGGCGAGATGGGAGCGGGGGCTCGTGATGGAGCCCCAACCGACCGAGACCCGTGCGGCACGCGATCGCGGGCTCGCGACCCCCGCCCGCGCGGGAGGAGCAGCGCAGCTCGCGTGGATCGACGCGGCGTGTGATCTCGTGGCGCGCGGCGTCGGCGATGCGCTCGTCACCGGCCCGGTGAGCAAGAGCGCCATTGCTTCGTCGGGCGCGCGCGGATCGCGCGGGTTTCTCGGGCACACGGAGCATCTGCAACGCAGGCTTCACGCGCGGCAAGTGGTGATGGCGTTCCGAGAGCCCAAGCTCACGACGGCGCTCGTGACGACGCACTTGCCGATCTCGGCGGTGCCGCGCGCGATCACGGCGGCCGCCGTCTCGCGCGCGTGTTTCTGGCTCGCTGACTTCGTGAAGCGCGGCCGCATCGCGGTGTGCGCGCTCAATCCGCACGGCGGTGAGCACGGCCTCCTCGGCAATGAAGAGTCGCGCATCACCGCGGGAATCGCGGCCGCGCGGAAACGCTCGCGTGCGCGCGTCGAGCTCGTGGGCCCGGTACCCGCAGAGACGGCGTTTCGTCTCGCGTCGCGCGGTGAGTTTGCCGGGGTCGTCGCGATGTATCACGACCAAGCGACGATCCCGATGAAGCTCCTCGGATTCGGCGACGCCGTGAACGTGTCACTTGGGCTACCCATCATTCGCACGAGCGTCGATCACGGCACCGCGTACGATCGCGCAGCACGCTTCGACGCAGACCCACGCGGCATGATCTCGGCGCTCGCTCTCGCCGCGCGTATGACTCAGTTGAGGTAGCGTTTGTCCTTCGGCGGCTGGCGCTTTTCCAAATCATCGTCGAGACCGCCAACGACGACACGAAGAGGCGGGGCGCCCGGGCGACGTTTGGTTGCAGTCTTCGGACGCGGGTCGAGATCGATGTGCATGCTTCCGCCGCCGCGCCGGCGCAAAACGCCGAGCTTGAGCCTCAAGTAGATCGCGCGCAGCGGCGATGGTGATCCCGAGAGCGCGATGCCCGCGATGAAACCACCAAACGGCGAAAGCACGCCTTCGGTCACGCTCGCCGGAAAAAACAAACCGAGCGCGCAAAACCCGAGCGTGATCCACACGAGGATGCGCCCCGAGATCGGCAAAAAGAAGTAGAGCCGAATCTGCGCTGCCGCGTTCTCGCGACCCCACGCCACCGCGAGCGCCGAGAGCGCTGCCGCGGGCCCGAACATCAACCGGGGATGAAGGACGGCGGATTCACCTGGCGTGATCGCGCCAATGGCAAGCGACAGAAGAAAACCGACTGCGCTCGAGATCGCGATGAATCGCAAAAATCTCCACGTGCCCCAACGGCGCTCGAGATCGGGCCCGAGAAAGTAGAACCCGATGAGCGTGAAGACGAGATGTGAGTAGTGCTCGGGATCGGTGAGGAGGCCTGCGGTGATCGGCGACCAGGCGCGAGGAACGACCGTGCGCGGAATGCACGCGAGCCACGCCCAAAACGCGACTCCCGCGCTAGGCACGTAGTTGACGAGGATCGCGCCCACGAGCCCGATGGCGAGATACGCGATGAGGAGGCCCTTGACGCCACGGCCGAGCTTGGGAAGCGCGAGCTGGGCCGGACCATCCATCACGCTTAACGTAGAAGCGCGCGATCAGCTGCGCAAGGAGCGCGGGCTAATTCCCTGTGGCGACGAGCGGATCGCAGGCTGCGAGGCCCTGGATATTGGGCTCCTGGCGCGCCACGCACGTCGAATTCAAGTTGGCGAGGGCGTCGACGGCCGCGGCGGTGCCGGCGGAGCTCACGCCGACATCGTTGTTGATGGCGTCGGCGTTGGCGTCGAACGTGGCTTTGTCGAACACGTCGACGGTGAGCGAGAACGTTGGGGTTCCGCCGAGCGTGCTGCCGGGGAGGTTCTCGAAGACGGCATCGGTGAAGCAATCGGTGACCGACATGACGATCGGATTGGGCACGCCCGGATCGCGCGCGCCCGACGAAAACGCCGAGTACACCGCGACGACGTATTTGAACGGTTGGCCGGAAGCAACGCCGCATCCCTGACGTTCGAAGAGCTCGAGTGCGTCCACTTCGATTCCAGTCACGGGGGCGTACGTGCTGATGGTCGTCGACGCGACGCTGCTCCCGGTGATCGAAGTGCACGCAGCTGCGGCAATGGCGACGGCAAGGACGCCACACCCCACGAGCTCGCGCGCGATCGTTCGAAGCATGACGCGCGAAACCAACCACGCCGCTGCCACGTTGGCAAGCGCTTCCTGATGGGAGTAATAGTCACGCCCTGGAGTTTTCTTTGGCCATGATCGACCCGCAAAGTACAGGCGACGCTCCGAAGCTGGATCCGGTCGCGCTCGTCCTTCACGCATCCATTCCGGTGAAGGCCGTGCTCGTGATTCTCGTGATCTTTTCTGTGATCTGTTGGCTCACGATCGGCGCGAAGTGGCTTCACATATCGCGCGCGCGCGGCGAGTCGAAACGATTTTTGGACGTGTTCGATCAAACACCAAGCTTCGACGTGATCGCGCAAGGCCTCGCCGCATTTCGCGGCTCGCCGTTCGCGCGGATTTTCGCCGTCGGCTACGACGAGATGCGGCGCGTGCTCGCCGGTCGCACGGGTCGGCTCGACGAAGCACAGGCCACGCACGTCGCGAGTGCAACGCGTCGCGCCGCGGCTCAAGAAGTTTCGCATCTCGAATCATGGATGGGCGTGCTCGGCACGATTGGCTCCACATCACCGTTCATCGGCCTCTTCGGAACGGTGTACGGAATCATGGACGCATTCTTGAGCATCGGTAATCAGCAGAACGCGAACTTGCCCGTCGTCGCTCCGAAGATTGCCGAAGCGCTCATCGCAACCGCCATCGGCCTCGTTGCCGCCATTCCGGCGGTCATGGCGTACAACTACTTCGCGCGCAAAGTTCAGGTCATCGCCGACAGCATGGAAGGTTTCGCCGAGGACGTCGCAGCACGCGCCAAGCTCGGAGGGGTCTGACGTGGCAGCGTCGATGGCGGGCGGCGGTCGAGGCAAGCGGCGCCTCGGAGGGATGCACGAGATCAACGTGACGCCGCTCATCGACGTCATGCTCGTGCTGCTCGTCATCTTCATGGTGACCGCGCCGCTCTTGACGACGGGCGTTTCGGTCGAGCTGCCGAAAGTGAAGAGCGCGCCGATGCAAGCCGACGACTCGAAACTTTTGGTGATCGTGACGAGCGACGAGCACGTCTATCTCGGCAAGGACGAGATCACCGGCGACGTCGACAACAAGCTGAAGACGAACGCGCGCCTTCAAACCGAAAAGGAGCTTTACGTGCAGGCCGACGAGAACGTGAAGTACGGCGCCGTATTGCGCGTGATGGCGGCGGCGCGCACGGCGGGCGTCGAAAAGCTGGGAATGATTACTGACCCGTTGGTCGTCAAGTAGAGGGCGAAGCCGTGGCGGCCAGCAAAGGAAGAGCCTGGGTCAACCCGCACTACTCCGGCGACGAGATCGCCGTGGGTGTCGCGACCGCTCTTGCGCTGCATGCGATTCCGGTGCTGCTCGTCTACCTGAAGGTGGTGCATCCGCTCGCTGGACACACGGACGAGGCCGAGATGATCGCGCGCCCGGTCGTCGCGGCGAACGTGCTCAAGCTGGGTCATCCGATCGATCCTAAGAACCTTCCCGATCGGTTCGTGCCGAAGCAAAACATGGCGCCGAAGAATCAGATCAACGCGTCGGCCGACGATCCGCTCCACCAAAAGGATGCCGGTCCGCCGCCGCCGAACGTGATCGATTCGGACCACATCGAGCACACCGATAGGAGCGAGCCCTTCCCGGAAGACGCCGGCCGCACGCGACCCGAGGAAGGAAGCGACGCAGGCATCGAGGGCGGAATCGAGACGGATCCGTCGAAAGTGCGCGCGGGCGACATGTATGCGGTGAAGCTGTCGTCGTTTTTCCACGACCGGTGGTCGATCCCGACGGTGATTTCCAACGCCGACGCAGGAAAGCTCTGCGTGGTCTTCCAAATCAACATCAGTCCGCGCATGATCATCTGGCACCTGAGAACGGAAGCCATCAAGAAGAGTGGCAACGAGCTTTTCGACGACTCCGCGCGCAACATGCTTCAAAAGCTACTCGACGACAGAACCCCATTGCCCGATGCTCCCAACGAGGTCGCGGACAACTTCAAAGGCCGCACCGTCAATCTGACGCTTACCGGTGACATGCACGGAGACGCATCGCGATGCAGGTGAGAGCACTTTTAATCCTTTGCGCGCTCGCGCTTTTCGTTTCTTCGGGAGCGGTCGCGCAGAACGCGTTGCCCACCGTGCAAAACCCCACGGGCGGGCAGGTCACGCAAATCGTGGTGTCGGGCGGCAACCGCGCGCTCTTCAAGATCGCGCTCCCGAATTGGGGCGGCGACGCAGACACCGGCAAAGCCGCGATCGACGTCGCATCGCGAGACTTCGTGCTCTCGAGCATGTTCCAAGTTCTCGACCCCACGAGCTTCACCGCGAACCAACAAGCCGAAGGTCAGAGCATCGACCAAACGTCGTGGCGTAACGTCGGCGCCGAGGGCGTCATCAAAGGATACACGTCGGTTCGCGCGGGCGGCGCGCTCCACATCGAGCTCAAGTTGTTCGTGGTCGCGCGCGGGCCCGACGCCGTGCTCAAGAAAGACTACGACGTCGCCGCCGGTAACTCGCGCGTCGCGGTGCACCAGTTCGTCAACGAGGTCATCAAGTGGTTCACGGGCACCGCCGGCAGCTTCGGCACGCGCCTCGTTTTTTCGGCGACGACCGGTCGCGGCCAAAAAGGCGTCTTCTCGATCGACAGCGACGGAAGCGGCCTCTCGCGTTTGCCGACGTCGTCGAACGTCGCGCTTGCCCCTGCAATTGGGCCCGGCGGAAACGTGTATTATGCAGGTGGTTTGCCGGACGGCGGCTACGCGCTTTTCAAAGTCGGCACAGCGGCGCCGGTCGTCCGCCAAGCAGGCCTCATCTTTGGCGTGACGTTTGGCGGCGCGAAGATGGCGCTCGTCGTTTCCCAAAACGGCGCGAGCGACATCTTCACCGGTGCAGCCGACGGCTCCAACCTCACGAAGTACACGCAGGGTGGCCTCAACACGCACCCCGCTTTCGGCCCAGGCGGCCAACTCGCATACGTCTCGAACGCGAGCGGCAACCCCCAAATCTACGTGAACGGCACACGCGTGAGCTCGCGCGGCACGTACAACATGGCGCCCGTTTGGTGCAACGACCCGGAAGGCGGCGTGAAAATTCTCTTCATGGGCCGCGACGGCGCCACGTGGGACATCTTCAGTGTCGCCGCCGATGGCAGCAACATGAAGCGCCTCACGCAAGACCAAGGCTCCAACACCTACCCCGCGTGCTCCCCCGATGGCCGCGTGGTGGCGTTCTTCTCGACCCGCAACGGCGGCGGCATCTACACGTCCAACCCGACGGGCATGAACCAACAGCGTATCTCGACCACGACAGGCGAAAGCCTCCGCTGGGAAGGCAACTAGGTTCCTGCTCCGGCGCTGGTCGCGCCGATGGTTCCTGCTCCGGCGCTGGTCGCGCCGATGGTTCACTCGCGTTCGGCTGCCTCGGCAAGGACCCGCTCGATCGTACGCGTAGTCATCTGGCCGGAGATGACCTCGCGGTCTTCGATCAACAGTTTGTGGAGATCGATGTTCGTGCGGATGCCGCCGACGATGAACTCGCCGAGCGCGCGGCGCATGCGAACGAGTGCTTCAGCGCGCGTAGGCGCGTGGACGATGAGCTTCGCGAGGAGCGAGTCGTAGTCGCTCGGGACTCTCCAGCCGCCGTAGACGCCGCTGTCGATGCGGACCCCCGCGCCGCCGGGCGGGTGGTACTCGGTGATGAGGCCGGGCCATGGCGCGAATGATTTCGGGTCTTCCGCGTTGATGCGGCACTCGATCGCGTGGCCGCGGAAGCTCCAGGGGCGCGTGTCGGGTAGATCGATCGATTCCCCCGCGGCAACTTTGATTTGCAGCGCGACCAGATCGAGACCCGTCGCCATTTCCGTGACCGGATGCTCGACTTGCACACGCGTGTTCATCTCGAGAAAGTAGAGCTTGTGGTCCTCGTCCATGATGAACTCGAGCGTGCCGAGCGAGCGATAACCGGTTTCCAGGACGGCCTTGCGAATGACGTCGCCGATTTCGCGGCGAATCTCTTCGGTCATCACCGGGCTAGGCGCTTCTTCCATCACTTTTTGGTGACGGCGCTGCAGTGAGCACTCGCGTTCTCCCAGCGTCCAGACTTTGCCTTTGCCGTCGGCGAGAACTTGAAACTCGATGTGCTTGGGTCGCTCGACGAATTTCTCGAGGAAGATGTCAGGATTGCGGAAGCCGCTTTCGGCTTCGCGGGTCGCCGAGAGGAAGCTCGATTCCACTTCGTCGTCGTTGCGGACGATGCGCATGCCGCGCCCGCCGCCTCCGCCCGACGCTTTCAAGATGACGGGGTAGCCGATGCGCCTGGCTTCCTCGAGCGCGTGCGGAACATCGCGAAGGACGCCCGTGCCCGGAAGAAGCGGGAGCCCGTATTTTGCGGCGTTTCCGCGCGCGGTAACCTTGTCACCCCAGGCCATCATGCCTTCCGGCGTTGGGCCGATGAAACGAAGGCCGCACTTTTCGCAGATGCGCGCGAACTCGGCGTTCTCCGACAAGAAGCCATAGCCGGGATGAATCGCGTCGGCCGCGGTGATTTCGGCGGCGCTGATGATCGCGGGGATGTTGAGGTAGCTCTTCGACGCGGGAGCCGGGCCGATGCACACGGCTTCGTCGGCGAAGCGAACGTGGAGAGCGCGCGCGTCGGCTTCGGAGTGAACGGCGACCGTGCGGACGCCGAGCTCCTTGCACGCACGCACGATGCGCAGCGCAATCTCACCACGGTTGGCGATGAGAATTTTTTTGAACACTCACGCCTTCTTGATGCGAAAGAGCTTCTGCCCAAACTCGACGGCCTTGCCGTTGGGCACGCACACTTCGATCACCGTGCCCGAGACGTCGGACTCGATTTCGTTCATGAGCTTCATCGCTTCGATGATGCAGAGCGCCTGGCCCGGCCGCACGACCGAGCCGACGTCCGCGAACGAAGGCGAGTCGGGTGTGGGGGAGCGATAGAACGTCCCGACGAACGGGCTCGTGACCTCGACGACGTCGGAGTCGACCGCCGCGCCGGGCGCATGGTGACCGTGCCCGTGTGCGCTTGGCGCCGGAGGAGGCGCGGCCGCCGAGGCTGTCATCACGGCGATTTTGCCGCGGACGATTCGGATGCGCGCGGCTTCATCCTCGTGCTCGAACTCCGCGATGTCTTTCTCGATCAGGAGATCGAACAGCGACCGCAGCGTGCCTTCATCCCAGCTCATTTTCCGAGCGGCACCCTAACCGTTTTTTCGCAAAAATGCGACGAGCCCTTCGAGGGCCAAGACGTAGCTGTCCCCGCGGAAACCCGAGACTTTCCCGATGCACGCCGCCGCGATCTTCGAACGCGCGCGGTAATGCTCGCGCGCTTCTGGGTTCGAGAGGTGAACTTCGACGCAAGGCGTCGCGGTTGCGCGGAGCGCGTCGAAAATCGCGAGCGACGTGTGCGTGTAGGCCGCGGCGTTGAGCAAAATCCCGACGTGACGTTTCGGCGTCGCGCCGATCCACTTCACGATTTCGCCCTCGACATCGCTCTGGCGCGTGTCCACGGTCACGCCGAGCTCGCGCCCGCGCGCCTTCAAGCGCTTGTGAATCTCAGCGAGCGTCTCTTTGCCGTAAATCTCTGGCTCACGCTTTCCGAGGAGAGCGAGGTTCGGCCCCGAGATGGCGAGGACTTTCACGCAAGCTCGGCGGCGAACTTCGGCACGGCCGTGCGCATCATGAAGCGCCCTTTGCCGAAGTTTCCGTCCGGCTTGAGCGTCAGCGCGAGAAAGTACGTGTCGCCGACCATGCGAATCAGCGTGATCATCTTTTCGGTGGCGACCGCCATCTCGCGAGCCGTGCCGGCCTCGAGCATTTCGGAGGCGCGCTTGATGGCGCCGATGACGACGCTGAACTCGATGCCGATCGTGTCGATGTCGAACGGCGCCCCATCTCTGGCGTAACTCTCGAGGGCGATTCCGCTCGAGTCCATGATGAGGCACGCAAGACCGCCGTCGACGCCCTCGACGAGATCTTTGAGCGCGTCTTTAAACATGGAGGACAGCGTAGAAGCCAGTTGGCGCGAAGGTCAACTCCTTGGTACCAAACCAAAGACGATGCGAGCCCGCCACGGGGATCCGCCCCGCACGATGGCCCAGAAGATCCTCGCCGGGCGCGTAAAAAATGGCGTCGATCAGGTCGTCTTGGCACTTTTGCCCGCCGTTGCGGTGGCCGAAGGGCGCGCGTGTGGGCTCGGAAAAACGCCCGTCGAGGTCGCCGTGGCCTACGAAACGACCTGCGTCACGGGCGCAAACGCCATCCCCGCTGACGGCCGGGCGGCGCTGCTTTCCTATGGCCTCGTCGTTGCGCGTGCTGGAGCCGGGTTTCCGGCGCCCGTGCACCTCGAGCGATTCGCGAGCCCAGGTCGACTGTGTCTCACCGACGACCCGCGCCTCGCTGCACTCGGCGGCATCGGCATGCTCACGCTCGTCGTGCCCGCCACCGACCTCGGCGCGGCGCTCGCGGGCCTTGGCGTTCCCATACCGCAGCCGCGCAGCGTCCACGTTCAGCTCACGGGTCGCACGCGTGCGTTCGTTTGCGCGCGCGATGTCGCGCTCGAGCTCGTGCGTCGCAACGTCGGAGCGGTCGTCGCGCGCGCGAAAGCGCGGGGCGCGCCCGTCGTGATCGAATTCGGCGGGCCGAGCGCGCGCCTCATGTCGGTCGGCGAGCGCGCCGTGCTCGCGAGCATCGCGCCGCGTCTCGGTGCCGCAGCCGCGCTCTTTCCGAGCGACGAACGCACCGAAGTTTTTTTGCGCGATCAACGCCGCTCGAAGGCGCATCGCGCGCTCGCACCAGATGCAGGCGCACCATTCGACGACGTCATGCAAGTCGATCTCGGCGCGGTCGACCCGCTCCTCCGCGATGAAGAGGGAAACGTCCGACTCGTGCGCGAGCTCGCCGGAAAACCCGTGAGCCAAGTCGTGCTCGGCGGAGACACGGGAGCCACGTTGCGCGATTTGCTCGCGGCCGCACTTCTTCTCAAGAGCAAACGCGTTTCGCCGGGCGTCGACTTGCTGTTCGCACCACCGACGCGTCAGACACTCGAAGTCCTCGCCGCTGAAGGCGCGCTCTCCGATTTGATCGCCACAGGCGTCCGTATCGTCGAGCCAGATGGCCGCATCTCCACGGGCGAAATGTATCCGCCACCCGCGACGGGCCTCTCGCTCCACACGAGCGACGCTGCACGCGCCGTGTGTGCGTCCGCCGAAACGCTCGCGTATGCCGCTGCAACGGGCACGCTTGCCGATCCGCGCGCGTTCAAACGACCCGTACGCGTGAGCGTTCCGCGATCGCTTCCAACCGACGACGTGCTCATGGTTCGCGAAGGAACGCCGCGGACGAAACGTCAGTAGTGGACGAGAGCTTTCCCGCCGTGCACGCGGATGGCACCGGCTTCCTCGCCGCGAGCCTCGACCGATACTCGAGCATCACGTTGTGAAGCGACCGCCTCGTGCGGCCCGAACATCACGACGACCCGACCAAATCCTTCACCGCCGAGATCCACGCCGACGAGCCGACCGCGTGCGTCGAGCAGAAGTGCTGCGGCTCCGAGCGCGGGAGCCTCGCCTTCGTAGGCGATCAGGCAGTCATTCCCGTCGATTGTCAGCGAGAGTGCTTTGCGTTCCGAAATCATCGAGCCTTCCGAAGCCTATGATACCTTCGTCCACGATGTCGAAGGGACGCCTCACGCGGCAAGAGCTCGGGTGGCTGCTCACCCAGGAAGCTGCCGGCGCAGCTGAGCGGTTGCGCACGGGCGTCCAAATTCTGAAGTCGAACCCGCCGCCCGGAGAAGGCCAGGGCGACGCTGGCCACCACGACGCCGCTCTTACGCTCTCCGCGAGCCTCGACGCCCTCGACGACACCATGAAAATGCTGTCGTCGCTCCACAACCGACCCGTGCGCGTCATGGGCCGTCGAGGGCGCGTCGATCTCGCCGCTCTTCTTTGGGAAGTCGCGCCCGGCGCGCGCGCCGCCATCGAGCCCGGCAGTGGTACCGAAGTCTTCGGCGACGAAGCCGAGCTGCGCCGCATGCTCCAGCTGCTCGTCGAGCACGGCAGTGGCTCCGAATCGCAAGTCACCATCAAGCGCGACGGCGACATGGTCAAAGTCGCGGTCGTTCTCGGCCCCGACGCCACGGCCCAGGCCGAAGCCGAACGCGCGTGGCTCTCGCGCATGGCCACGCGTTATGGCGGGCGCCTCGATCTCGAAGGCGGCATGGAGATCTTCAGCCTCCCCGCCGACGCCGAACGCGTCGAGCGCCAGAACCTCGAGAAGGAGCTCGACGAAGCACGCAAGCAAGGCGAAGCCTACGCGCGCGAGCTCGCCGCAACGTTCACGACGTCGGAAGAAGGCGTGAGCCCATCGACATTCCCTCCGCCCCTTGCCGGCAACGACGTCGGCGAGCGCGTTGCCGCGCTCGTGCGCATCTCGGGCGGCATCGCCGCCGAGCTTCGTAGCCTGCTGATGCCGGCGGTTCGCGAAATCGCAGCCCTCGCAAAGGAGGACGAATCTCGTTACGAAACGATTCGCCGCGAGCTCGGCCTCGCGCAAGACCTCGCGCACGCGCTCGCCACCGTCGGTGAGATCGACACCCAGGAACTTCCCGGTCCCGTGTCGGTGGGCGAGGTCGTGTCGAAGGCCGCGGCGAATCTCAGCGGTCGCGTCGCGCGCGCCGGTGTCACGATGAAAATCGAAGACGAGACCCACGGCAAAGTGCACGCTCGCACGTCGCCCCGCGCCATCCACGCGATCGTCGACGCGCTTCTCGGCCAAGCCATCGCAGCCTCGCCGCGTGGCTCCGTCGTCACGATTCACATCAGCGACCTCGAGCGCGGCCCATGTCTCCAAGTCGACGACGCCGGCCCGCCACTTCCTTCGACCGCACGCCGCCAGTTCGTTGGCCTCGAAACCGAGCCCGGCACGTACGGCCGGCCGACGAGCTTACCGCTCTACGTCGCGGCCGCGCTCGCATCGTGGCAAGGCGCAACCTTCGAGCTCGACGACACCCCCACCGGAGGCCTCCGCGTTCGGATCACGTTCTTGCGGTAGTCGCTCGAACTATTTTTTTAGATCGAGCTTGTGCTGCCCGCTCTGGCGGCGAAGTGATTCGATCTCTTTCAAGAGCGCAGTCGGCGAAAACGGCTTCGTGTAATACGCCGTCGCGCCGGCGGCGAGCGCGCGCTCTTTCGAGCGAGCGTCGTCCATCGCGCTGATGATCAAAATCGGTACGGCCTTCGTCGCTTCGTCTTTGCGAAGGCGTTCGCACACTTCGAAACCGTCGAACGCGCCGGGCAAATTGAGATCGAGCAAAATCACGTCGGGCGTTTGCGCGCCTGCGGCTTCGAGACCGCGTGCGCCGTTCGGAACGGCCACGACCTCGTGACCACGGCCGGCCACGAGCGCTTCGATCATGCGGCGGATAGCGTCGGCGTCTTCGACGATGAGAATGCGCATTAAGCCAAAGCCCAGTTGAGTTGACGATGTCGCGAGAGTGACATCTGCGTTAGCCGAGAAGGTTCAGGAATTTCTTCGCGCGCGCGGCGGAGGCTTCCATGATCGCCTTTGCCTCGTCGGCCGGGATCTTCAAACGGACGACGAGCTCGTCGAGAAACTTTCGCTCCTCGTCGTCTTGGTTGCCGTCGGCGAAGGAGAGGAGCACCGAGTGCTGGAGGAGGATGCGGCGATCGTCGGCCGAGAGCGTCTGCAGATCGATGTCGTCGAGCGTCTTCTTCGTCTCCGCGAACGCGCGGATTTTGTCTTTCTCGACGTCGTCGGCGCCGAAGGCATCGAGCAACGCTTCGAGGGTTTCTTTTTCACGGTCGGCGAAGACTCCGTCGGCCCATGCAACAGGGACGAGGGCGCGTACGATGGCGTAGTCCTGATCGTGCATGGCGCGAGCCTAACTCATTTTACAATGAGATGCGCAACGCGGACGCCCGCCTTAGCGCCTCCGGCGCCGATGGCTGCCGGGTCGGCCGTGAAGCTCGACGCCGGCACGTGCATGCGCTTGCGATATGTCGTGGGCCCGGCGACGAGGACGTCGATGTCGGTGTCGCACGAAACGATGTCCTCGATGTTGGCGTCGGGACCGATGCCGCCGAGCAACCAAATTTCCGCGCCTTTGGGCGCCGAGATCACGTGGATGGTGCCCGGCGTTCCTTTGCCGCCAATTTCGGGGCCGATCTCGCCGGGCGGCCACGAGTCGACCGTGTTTGGTTTCGCTTTCGACTTGTCGAGCTGCACGGGCAAATCGAAACGCGGTTTGCCGCTGGAGCTGTCCCATGCTGCATCGGCCGGAACGATCGTGCGTTTTGGTGCGTAGCCTTCGGCGGTTGCGACGAACTCGAGGCGCGCGCCCATCGGCATGTGCTCGACGTCGACCGGCGCCTGACCTTCGCGAATGAGGATCTCGGAATCTTTCGGAGCGCCGCTCACGATCACGGTGGCGTGGCACGGACGGATGCCAGCCTTCGCGGCGATGCGCGCGCTCTCCGCTTCGGCGGCGCGGCGCTCTTCGGCGATTTTTTCGGGTGTGCGCCCGGTCAAGAACCCGGGCTTCACGAGCCAGAGAGCGAGCGCAAAACCGGCGAGCACGAACACGAGGAGCACGATAATGCCGACGGCCGAGCCCGATTTCTTTCGCCCGAACTCGCTGCTGATCGAAACCTTCTGCAGCTTCACTTGCGACGGCGCCGTCTGCATCTGGCGAACGTCGGCGAACGAAGGCGCGGGGTCGCGCGGTTTGCTTTCTTTCTTCTCTTCTTTTTTCGGAGGAGGGTTCGAGCTGTTCCTTCGCGCGACGGGCGACTCCTTGCCCGTCGACACTTTCAAATCCGCACTCGATACGGGTGCGCTCTCGGCGAGCAGTGATTCGATCGCGCTCGCGTCATCGAGCGACGATTGGCGAGGCTTTGTCGGAGGCGGCGTCAGCGTTGGATCGAGGCCGGCCATCGCCTTGAGCTCTTTTTGGAGCGCTCGCTCTTCGAGCCCACCGGACGCCTCGAACGAATCGAGCAAGCTATCGACCGAGTCACGCTTCGTACGCGACTGCGCGGCTTCTAGATCTTCTTTGCTGATGCCGACCGTCGGCAAATCGCTTTGGCTCTCGGCCTCGGGCGGTATCGGTTCGAGGACGGGAGGCGGAGGCGGCTTGGTGTCGGTTTGCGAGTCCGGGATGCTCGCGTTGCGGCCGACGCGGTTCGTCACGCGTTTCGTTTCGCGAGCGAGTCGCGCGAGCGCACGTTTGCCGGCGGAGCGATTGACGGGAATGAGCGCGGCCTCGAGCTCTTCGACGAGGACGGCGACACCCGCGCCCCCTTTGCGTCGAGCCACCGATGCGAGCGCCGGCGTCTGCGCGCCTGCTGTTTCGAGAAGCTTCGCGAGGAGTGAACGCAGCGATGCCTCCGAATCGCCCGTGGGGTCGTCGGGGCCGCGCACGAGTGCGACCGAGCCTTCTTCGCTCACGTAGACGTATTTCGGATCGATCTCGCCGGCGTTCGCTGCGCCTTCACCGAGCTCGAGCACGAGATAGCCCGCGAGCTCGGGCGCGAGCGGCGCGCGCTTCTGCGACACCACGTCGAAAATTTCTTCGAGTGTCACCGATGCATCGAGCGGTTCGGTCTTCGTCGTCATCCGAGTCTCACAGGAACGCCGTGCTGCCGAAGATACTTCTTCACTTCTACGACCGTATGCCGCCCGAAGTGGAAAATCGACGCCGCAAGTGCCGCATCCGCGTGGCCCTCCACGAGGGCCATGCGCAAGTGCTCGAGGGTGCCGACGCCACCGCTCGCGATCACCGGAACGGACACGGCATCGGCGACGCTCGCGACAAGCTCGATGTCGTAACCCGCGCTCGTTCCGTCGCGGTCCATGCTCGTGAGAAGCACTTCACCCGCGCCGAGCTTGGTCGCTTCTTCTGCCCACGCGATCGCATCGCGTCCAGTTTTCGTGCGGCCGCCGTTCACGTAGACTTCCCAGCCGCCTTCGCGTTTTTTCGCGTCGATGGCGACGACGATGGCTTGCGAGCCCCACGCGCCCGCGCATCGCTCCAAGATTGTCGGGTCGGCGAGCGCGGCGGTGTTGATGCTCACTTTGTCCGCGCCGGCGCGGAGGAGCGCGCGTACGTCGTCTTCGGTGCGCACGCCGCCACCCACGGTGAGCGGAACGCTCGTGGCGTCGGCGGTGCGTGCGACCACATCCAAAAGCGTTCCGCGTTTTTCGTGCGAAGCCGTGATGTCGAGGAGCGCGATCTCGTCGGCGCCGCCCGCGTCGTATCGCGCGGCTTGCTCGACCGGATCGCCTGCGTCACGCAAATCGACGAACGCGGTTCCCTTCACCACGCGACCGTCTTTGACGTCGAGGCACGGAATGATTCGACGCGCCAGCATGGCTAGCGCGCGGGGGTCGTGTTGCGGGCCTCGTAGACCTCGAGCAGCTTCTCGATGGACGCGAGGTTGTTGTCGATGGCTTCTTGCACGATCGAGTTCATCGTCGCGCTCGAGCCTTTGAGCGCCTCGTAGTAGCGCTGGCGATCGGTCGAGTGAATGATCGCGGGCGGATAACCCGAGCGCAAAAGCAGCAAGTTGAGAACGAGCCGCGCGACCTTGCCGCTGTCTTGGGCGAACGGAAAGACTCGCAGCAAATCGTAGTGCGCGCGCGCCGCGAGCCGAACGGGAGTACGTGTGCGTTTCGTTTCGGGATCGTTGATCCAGTCGACGATTTGCCGAACCTTGTACGTCACCTTGTCGGGTGGGGCGTACTCGTGGAAGTAGAGGCGATGCTGCGGGATGTCTTTGCGGTACTTGACCGTTTTGACGTCGCCCTCTTCCGGATGGAGAATCAGAAAAATCTTTTTGACGAGATCGACCGTGATCGGTTGGCGCCGCCGCACCGCTTGGTCACGAATGAAGTCGAGCGCTTCGCGATGCCGACGAATTTCTTCGACCACCGGTTGCAAGCTCGAGTCGACTTCGGCTTGGAACGTCGGGTCGATCGCGGCACGTAGCTCTTGCACCGTGTAGACGACGCCCTCGATCGCGGTGTCGTGGTAAATCCACGACATGTCGAGGTTCTCTTTGTAGTGCCGTTGGAAGTCGATGTCGGCGGCTTGCAGACGAATTTCGAGCGAGGCCGTACGCTCCTCGAGGGAGACGACTTTCACGGGCGGCGCAGGCGGCGCTTCCACGCGCGCCTTTGCGCTGCTTCGCTTCGCTGAGGACTTTGCAGGCACGCGGAGGCGGGAGCGTAGTGAATTGGATGTTTTCCCGTCAACGCCCTTGCGATCGGTCGCGAACGCGGCCTAAAGACGGGACGTGCTGCTCCACCTCGCGGCGCAAAACCTCGTCTTGATCGAGCAAATCACGCTCGAACCGGGCCCAGGGTTCAATGTCCTGACCGGAGAGACGGGCGCGGGAAAGTCGATGCTCGTCGACGCTTTGGGCCTTGTTTTAGGGGCTAGAGCCCGTCCAGACGTCGTTCGGACCGGTGAAAAAGAGGCCACCGTGGAGGCCCTTTTCGAGGTGGAGCCGGGGTCTCGGGTGGCCGCCAAGCTCGATGCAGGGGGTCTTTCGGACGAAAGTGGGCAACTCGTGGTTCGGCGGGTCATCCACGCCGAGGGCCGGAGCCGGGCTTATTTGAATGGCCGGATGTGCACGGCGACCCAGCTTTTGGAGCTCGCACCCGACCTATGCGACATCGCCTCCCAGCACGAATCGGTGTCTTTGACGGACCCGGCGACCCACCTCGAGTACCTCGACGCCTTCGGAAAGCTTACAAACGATCGACTCGCGCTGGAAGAAGCGGTCGACGCAGCGGCCCATGCGACAGCCGAGCTCGAGCGCGCATGCGAAGCCGAGAAAAGCCGCGCGGAGCGTGAAGACTTTTTGCAGTTCCAGCTTCGCGAGATCGACGAGGTCGATCCGAAAGCCAACGAGGAAGCCGATCTCGAAAACGAACGCGGCCGTCTGAGGCACGCCGAAAAGCTCGGCTCGGCAACGCGCCACGCGGCCGACAGGCTCTACGAAGGCGAGGGCGCCATGTGCGACGAGCTCGGGCGCATCGCATCCGAGATCGACGCCGCAGCAACGCTCGATGGAACACTCGGCCCGCTCGCGCGATCGATCGAGACCGCGCGCGCCGAGCTCGCCGATGCCGCGCGTGGTCTCGGCCGCTACGCCGATGCGGTCGAGTCGAGCCCCGATCGGCTCGCGGAAGTCGAAGAGCGTCTCTTTCGAATTCGCAAGCTCCTGCGGCGTCACGGGCCGAACGTGGATTTGCGCGGCATGCGTGAGGCGCTCGCGGCCGAGCTCGATGCACTGACGTCGTCGCAAGAGCGTCGGGCCGCGCTCGAGTCGGAGAGGACGGCCCTGCTCGGAAAAGCCGCCGAATCGGCGCGCGCACTTTCTCGGAAGCGATGCGAGGCGGCCGACAAGCTCGCCGACGCCATCGGCAAAGAGCTCGCCCAGCTCGGCATGGGTCGCGCGCGCGTCGTCGTCGATGTTGCGAAAACCGCGGCACCTGCGGGCGATCCGCTGACGGTCGATGGCGCGCGTCTCACGCGAACCGGAATCGACCGCGTCGAGTTTTTGATCGCGCCGAACCCTGGCGAAGATCCGCGACCACTTCGTCGCATCGCGAGCGGCGGCGAGCTGAGTCGCGCGCTACTCGCTCTCAAGCGCGTGCTCGCGGAGAAAGGGCCCGCGGGTCTTTACGTGTTCGACGAGGTCGACGCGGGCGTCGGCGGCGCAATCGCGGAAGTCATCGGCCACGCGATGGCGGACGTATCGCGGCATCGCCAAGTCATCTGCGTGACGCACTTGCCGCAAATTGCGGCGCTCGCGGACACGCATTTTGTCGTCAGCAAATCGGAAAAGAAAAATCGCACGACTACGACGGTAAAGAAGCTAGGAGCGTCGGAGCGGACCGACGAGATCGCGCGCATGATCGGCGGACTCAAAGTGGGCGAGGCCGCGCGGCGCGCAGCCGAGGAGATGCTCCGCGTCCCGGCAAAGAGGAGATGAAGATGCGAGCGTTTGCGGTTTTCTTTCTCATGGTGGCGTGTGGCGGCTCGGGCAAAGAGCAAGTTCAGGTCGCGACGATTTGTCCGGCGGGAAGCATGCTCGATCCGTCGAAACAGCAATGCATTGCGATGGAGCCCACGAAGCCGGTCGTTGCCATCCCCGAGCCGGAACCCTCCGCGAGCGTTGCCATCGCGGTGAGCGTCACGCCGCCCCCACCACCACCGCCTCCGCCGCCTCCCACGAGCGGATTCGCGATTGATGTAAAGTGCACGTTTCCGCAAGGCTGGGTCGCACTGCTTCCTGCAGCGAAATACCCGAAGGACGATCAGTTCCTCATGCAATCGCTCATCGGCCTCACGTCCGATCCGCATTTTTGGGGCGGCCTCGCCGAGTACGCGCCGCTCAAGCCATTTGCCGCGCAGCGATGCGCGTCGGCAACCGCAACGCGTCTCCTCGCGCCCGCGACCGGCGATTATTATTTGCTCGCCGGTCAAGAAGGCACTTTCTCGGCGCGCGGCAAGTACGACAAGAACGGCGTGCGTCGCAAGATGACCGTCAACGCGACGCAAGCCATCACGCTCGGCCCCGGCGATCTCGTGCACACGTGGGATTGCATCAGCTGCCCATGGATCGTGTTCCATTCGCAAGAGGGCGACCGCGAGCCGTTCGTCGTGCTCGCGAATCGTCGCGGCCGCGATCGCCGCGGGACCGACGTGCACGCGGTGAATCACGTAGAGGTCGCGCACGGGCGCATCACGTTGCGCGTGATGGAAGTCGAACAAGAAGACACCCACCTCGACAAGCTCGTCCTCCGCATGGGCGGCCAAGCGCTCGTGCCCGAGTCGGTCCTCGCCCGCGACGACGGCGCCGAGCTTCGACTCGCGCCACACACGCAAGCGACCGTGACGTACGCCGTGCCGAGCATGACGAGCGGCTTCGTCGACGTCGAAGTCGAGGCTACGGGCTACTACGACCCGCGATGAAGGCTCTGCTAGCGATCGCGCTGGCTGCCGCGTGGCCGGCGGGGGTCGTCGATTTGCACGTGGATCTTCCGTACGCGCTGCACGGCCACCATCGCGCGCTCGCTGATGTGCAATCGAGCCCGGCGCGGCTCGAGCGGGGCGGCGTGAGCGTGATCGTGACGCCGCTGTTCGTGAACGCGGCATACGCGATGACGCCTGCCGATGCGCGCGCGGCCTACGCGGCGACGTTCGCGGATCTCGAGGCGGCGCACGCGAGCGTTGCAGCGCACTGGCTCTCGTTCGAAGGCGCCGAGGGATTCGTCGACGACCCGGGCGCGCTCGACGCATGGATGGCGCGTGGCGCGTGCCTCGTCGGCCTCGTGCACGATCACGCGAACGCGCTCGGCGGCGCGAGCCAAGATCCCGTACCTGCGAATCGCGCGCGCGGGCTGAGCGACGCAGGCAAACGCATCGCAGCGCGCGTCGTTGCACGCGGTGGGCTTCTCGACGTCGCGCATGCATCGGACGCAACCTTCGACGATCTCGCGGCGATCGCGCGCCCATCGAACGCGCCTCTCGTCGACTCGCACACGGGCATGCGCGCGCTACGAAGCACGATGCGAAACCTCGACGACGATCGCGTTCGCATCGTCGCGGCGTCGGGCGGCATCGTGGGCATTTCCGTGCACGGCGGGCACATCGGAAAAATTCCAGGCGAGCACCCGACGATCGGCGACGTCGCTGATCACATCACGCACGCCATCGCGATCGCCGGCCGCGATCACGTCGCCATCGGCAGCGACTTCGACGGCGGAATCGATCCGCCCGCCTCGGCAGACGGCGAATCAATGTGGCCTGCGCTGCGCAGAGAGCTCGAGCGACGCCAGGTCGACTCCGCCACCATCGACGCGGTCTTCGGAAAGAACGCGCTCCGCGTTTTCGGCTGGGCGCGCGCCCACGGCTGCCGACCCGGAGCGGCCTGACTAGATCGCCAGAACGCTGGCGAGGTTTTCGCTGAATTTCAACGGGCGGGCGCGCTGCGTGAGCACGTCGACGCCGGTCTTTGTGACGACCATCGTGTGCTCGAACTGCGCCGACAAGCCGCCGTCGACGGTGCGGACCGTCCAGCTGTCGTCGTCGTCGATTTCGACTTCGTAGCCACCGACGTTCACCATCGGCTCGATCGTGAACACCATGCCCGTGCGAAGACGCTCGCCCGTGCCGCGGCGACCGTAGTGCTTCACTTGCGGGTCTTCGTGGAAGCGGCGACCGATGCCGTGGCCGACAAAATCGCGGACGACACTGCAACCTTCCGCCTCGACGTACTCTTGAATCGCGGCGCCGATGTCACCGAGGCGCGCGCCCTCACGCACTTCGGCGATGCCGAGCTCGAGTGCGCGCCGGCACGTCTCGACGACGTGACGCGCTTCGGCGCTTGGCGTGCCGATGTAGAACGTGGCCGATGTGTCGCCGTGAAAGCCTTTGTAGAAGGTCGTGACGTCGACGTTGATGATGTCGCCGTTCTTCAACACTGCGGCTCCGGGGATGCCGTGGCATACGACGTCGTTGATGGACGTGCACACGCTCTTCGGAAAACCTTTGTAGTTGAGAGGCGAGGGGACCGCGCCGCGCCGCACGGTGTCTTCGTGGACGATGCGGTTGATGTCGTCGGTGGTCATGCCGGCGCGCAGCTGCTCGCCGACGAGCAAAAGCGTTTCCGCTGCCATCTGAGACGACGCCCGGATTCCCTCGATCTCCTTGATGCTCTTGAGCTCGACTGCCACGACTCTCTTCTTATTACTTGAACTCGGAGAGCGCCATGGCGTCTTTGACGGCAGCGACGACGTCCTTCGAATCGGACGCGAAGTGTGCGTACAAACGCGGCTCGCCGTTGGGGCTCTTGAACTCGCGGACGAAGCACACGAACGCCTTGCCGCCCAGCCGTGAATCGAGGCTCCGGACGATGCCGGCGCTCGGTGCGGTCTTATCGAGGCGGACGACGAATTCGTCGGGAGGCGCATGCTGGCCCGCGAGCTTTTCGATGACCTGAAGGCCGAGCTGGTACTCGACGGACTCGCCTTCTTGCTTCGATGTGACGGTTTGAACTTTCACGCGGAGCACGGCGTCACCCACTTGGGTGCGTTCACGCACTGCGGCATCGGTTTGCGGCGTGCGCGTATCGTCGAGGTTGAGGCCGACCGAGCGGGGGTCGATAGCGTCATCGAAGAGCTCGGCGAGATGGCCCTCGTATGCCGGAAGCGGCCGCGTGGGTGCGTTCGGATCGGGCTCGCCACACGCCGCCAGCGCCACGAAAACAAACCAAAACCGCATTCGATGACGATTTCTAACATACGCGTCCATCATTTGCCGATTTGGTGCGTCAAACATGGAACGAATTCGGTGTATATAGGTGACCTATGAAGCTGTTTCGCTCTGCGAGGCGTCGGGCGGGCTCTTGGATGATTGGGGTCGTGATGGCAGCCATTCCAGCGACGGTCATCGTCGTAGCTGGAGCGGCAGGGACCAATGCCCAGCAAGCACATCCGGTTCAGGTGCAATCAGACGCGCCCACGGTCGCTAGCCTCGCTGGCGCGCTCGAGCAATTCCGCTGGGGGTCGACCCACGCTGACGTCATCCGTTTGATGAACCAAACGGGAGGCATCTTCGACCTCGAATACAACGCGCAGCTCGCGCGCATGCAGCCCGGCGTCGCGATGCAAGCGGTCGAGGCGGAGCGCGATCAGAAGAAGAAGTTCTTCGAGCAGAGCTACGTGCAATTCACCGACACACCCACCGGCTTCGACAACACGCACATCAAGGGCGAGTACTCGTACCGCAACCACGAGTCGGTCATGTACGTCGACCGCGGTGGCAAGCGTCGTTACTTCTTCTTCATCGGCTCGTCGCCCGGCGAGCGCCTCTGGAAAATCTACGACGACATTCCGCTCAAAGCTGGCGGGCTCCTCGGCGCGACGTTCCAAGAAGCGGTCACGAAGCTCAACGTGCAATACAGCGTGCCCGCGCGCATCCGCGCCGCGAACGCCGCACAAGGCCTCGCGCACACGACAGCCGACTGGCAAGACGGCGCAACGCACCTCCGCGCACAAGACCTCAGCGACGGCAACGTCGCAGTCGTGCTCGAAGAGCGCAACACGGTGAACAACCTCCCGCAGCTCCGCGCGAACAAAGAAGTCGACCCGCTCGCGATGGACCCGTCCATCGCAGCGATCACGCGCAGCGGCATCTCGGATCCAAACGCCATTCGCCAAGGCGCCGCACGCGACGCCGGCGTGCATCGGTAGGCTCCGGCGCCGATGCCTTATTGGATTTTGACGGCGCCGTCGGGGACGCGGAAGCCCGTCGTCACGACGACGCGCGCTTTCGGGCGTATGGTGCGTACCGCCGGCGCGATCACGCCGTCTCGCGTGAGCGAAGCGCCAGGGCAACCTGCGCACGTTCCGGTGAGGTGAAGGTGAACGTCGTCGCCGGCTGCGCGAACGAGATACATCGTGCCGCCATCCGTCGCGATGAGCGGCGCGAGCACGTCACGACACAGCTTCATCAGCCCATCGGTGGATTCATCGCCTTGTGACATCGAGTCCACGGCCCCACGCTATCAAAAATCAAAGGAAGTCGTCGAGCGAACGGCGAGTCATGAAAGTCATGTATACTGGCCGCTATCGAGGTCAGGTTTGTCTCGCTATCGACTGCGGTTTTTGCTCCAAGAGATCGACGTCCGCGAAGGTGTGACGCTCATCGGCCGAAGCCCGGACTGCCAGGTGACCATCGAGGACCCGCTCGTGTCGCGGCATCACGCGCGCATCGTCATCGATAGCGCCGGCGCACGCGTCGAGGACCTCGGAAGCCGCAACGGCGTGAAAGTGAACGGGCAGCCCTTCAAGGGGACGACCGCCATCAAAGACGGCGATCGCGTGCGCATCGGCACACAAGAGCTCGTCTTCTGCGAGCTCGCCGATGGAAGCGGTCCGGCCGCCGCGAAGACCACCGGCTTCTTGCGGCACTGCGCGCGCTGCCGGATGCCCTACCCCCAAGAGATTCTCGCGTGTCCGAACTGCGGCGAGACGATGCAGCTCGAAGAAGACACCATGACGGGTCAGCTCGGCGCCGAGACATCGCGCTCGTGGGGTCTCCAGCTCCTTCTCGAGGTGCTCGAAAAAGCGCTCACGCTCGGCCGACTGCCCGACGCCGTTCGCGCGCTCCAGCGCATTCAGGCGCAAATCGAGGAGCGTATCGTCGGCGGCGAGCGCATCGAGCCCAAGCAGCTCGACGACGTGACGCGAAGCGCATGCACCATCGCGACCCTCACGAGCGACGTCGGACACGTCACGTGGGTGCTCAAGGTCTACCCGCGCGCCAACCTCATGCCCGCCGCGACGGTCATCGATGCGGTGGGCGCCGTTGCCGTCGTGATGCGCGCCCAAATGCGCCACCCCATCGAAGAGCTCATGGAATGGGTTCGCGTCGCCAGCGACCGCGCGCAGCTCGATCGCCTCGAGCAGGTGATCACCGCCATGGAGGCCGCCGACGCCCGCGGCGATCCCGACCAGACGACGCGCAACCCCGTTTTATCCTGAGTTAGAGTAAGACGAGGAACAAGGCCTGATGCGCTTTCGCTTGCGCTACATGAACCACGACCTCGAGCTGAATGAAGGCGAGTTCGTCGTTGGGCGCAACGCGAGCTGTCAGCTGTCGCTCGATGATCCGCTCGTGTCGCGGCGACACGCCACGTTCATCGTCCACGCCGACGCCGTGACCGTCGAAGATCTCGGAAGTCGGAACGGCGTTTCGGTGAACGGCGAGCGCATCGGTGGTCGCACGCTTCTTCGGCCGGGCGATCGCGTGCAGATCGGATCGCAAGAGATGGTGCTCGTGGCGGGGCAATCCGAAGCCGTTCGCACGGCGACGCGCAACCCGCTCAAGATGACACTTCCAAACGTGGCCACCCAGCCTCCCGCTCTCCGCGAGGCTCCTGGTTTCCGCGAGGCTCCTGGTTTCCGCGAGCCCGCTCTGACGACGAAGCCGCCGATGAACCCATCCGAGCCGGATGCCGAAGCGAGCATGGTACGGCGCGCCGATGCGTTCAACTTGCTCGGCAGCGTCGCCGAGAAGGCTCTGGCGATGGGCAAGCACGCCGAGGCCGAAAGAATTTTGGCGTCACCGCTCGCAGACGTCATCGAAGCGAGCCGTGCCGGCAAACGCATCACGCCATCGCTGCTCGATCAGGCCGCGAGATTTTCTGCGCGCCTCGCAACGGCCACGGGCAAAGGCGCGTGGGCTGATTACGTCGTCGAGCTCTATCAATCACAAGGGCGGCTCGTGCCCGCGCCCGTCATCGACGAGCTCTACAACGCGTTTCGTCGCGTCAGCGCGATCGACCTCGGCCGCCTCCGCGATTATGTGGCTCAGCTTCGTGATCAGATGGCTCAGTTCGGGCCGGCAGAGCGATTTCTTTTCCAGCGGATCGAGGGCCTCGAGCGACTCGCGGCGATCCGCTGAACGCGAGCGCGCGCGACGCTGCATCCGAAATCACGCCGCGTAGATCGTCATCGGCGACGGCATCCACTTCGCGCTGCAATGCGGGCGGGAGCTCGACGGGTGCGGGGATCGTGCGCGTCTCGCGACGCTCCAGCGGGCGCTGCGGCATCTCGATCTTGCCCGTGCGAAATACGAGGCGCCTAGCGACGATGCCGTGTTCTTTCAAGCGCGAGAGGATCGTTTCCGAGAGCATCGACAGCTCCGACGCCCACGTGCTCGACGACGCGCGCACGAGCAGCGTTCCGCCTTCGACCGACATCGGCAGCGTTTGATCTGCGATGCGCGGGCCGACGGCATCGCGCCACACGACGAGCGAGATGGGCGGGCGACTCGGCGCGTGGCGATCTTCGCCGGCGCGCGCGAGGATCGCGTCGATCGTTTCGCCGCCGCGAAGGGCTTTTGAATGCCGGCGAGGTCCGCGTTTCATCGCTCTGTCCCAGTAGTCCAAACGGCATGGCGGTGCTAGAAGCAGCGGCATGTGGGAAATCAGCACCGAGACGTCCGTTGCTGCCGCGCACCAGCTGCGGCTCGCGCCCGGCGAAGGCGAGCGCCTCCACGGCCACAACTGGCGCATCAAAGTCACCGTGCGCGCCGAGCGTCTCGATTCGAGCGGATTCGTGCTCGATTTCAACGCGCTGCTGCCCGCTCTCCGCGCGACGGTCGAGCCGTACGAGCACGTGTTCTTGAACGAGATCCCGCCGTTCGACGATTTGAATCCCACCGCCGAGAACATCGCGCACGTCGTGTTCGACAACTTGAGCGCCAAGCTCAACGACGATCGGGTCCGTGTCGTGCGCCTCGAGGTTTGGGAAAACGACGTCTGTGCCGCCACGTATTTTATCTAGTGGCTAGTGGCTCGTGGCGCGGGTGGCGCTCGGGCGATCGAGGGAAACTTCGCCGGAAGGCGTGACCGGATCGAAGACGCCGCCGCGGCGGTCTGTCGTGCCGACGTGGACGAGCCCGTCGGAGAGCACGAGCGCGTACGCGGTTTTCGGAACGGGAAGAATGCCTTCGTCAGCCACGATGTAGACGAGGAGAGGCTCGCCGAGAGCGGAAGGCTGCGACGTCGACGGAGCGGTGAACGTCGCGCGGCACCTTCGCGCGACCGAGCCTGCGCGATCGGTTGCAGCGCACGTGTCGAGCGCGCGTGTGTCTTCTGGATCGGAAGCGCCGGCCACACCATGACGCAAGACGCGTGCGGCAGCGGCGCGAACGACCTCGCTGTCGTCGAAAATCAACATGCGGCGTTCTTTCGAGCCGTCTTGGCAGCGTGCACCACCGAGCGCGAGCCCTGCTAGCGCGTTCGCGCGCACGTACGGATGACCATGGTCGAGGAGCGGGCAAAGCCATTGCGACGCTTGCGCGGGAGCGTGCGTCCGAGCTGCGATGCGACCGAGAGCCGCGGTGGCGTCGATCGATGAATCCATGTCGCCGCTTTGTGCGAGCTTCGCGAGCGCCGGCGCGACGGATGCATCGCCAACCGTGCCGAGTGCCCACGCTGCTTGCGCGCGAACGGATGCGTCGCTGTCGCCGAGGAGCGCGCTCGCGAGCTGCATCGCATCGCGTGTCTCCGTGCGCGCCGGAAGGAGCGTTGCGATCGCGCGGCGGTCTTCGACGAACTCGCTCTTCGCGGTGCGCGTGAGTGGCGGCATGGCATCGGGCGTTTTGGCGCGAGCGAGCGCCGCGAGGATGGCGTCGCGATCGGCGCCGGCGGAGAGCTCGAGCTCGTGGTCGATGCGCTTGATGGCGTCGGGCGTGGGCACGCGCGACAGGACGCCGCCGAGAGCGGTGAGCACAGCGGCGCGATCCGTTTCTTCGCTCGCGGCGAGCTTGTCGAAGAGGGCGTCACGGGCTTTGGCGCCGCCCGACCGTGAAATCGCGAGCGCCGCATGGAGCCTCAGCGTGGCGTCGGTCTCCGAGAGGAGCGGCACGAGCACGTCGTCGCGCGCGGACGACGCTTCGGCCGGACCGAGCACACCGAGCGCGTCGATCGCGGCCAACCGAAGTGCGCGATCTTTCGCCGACACGAGGCTCACGAGTGGATCTGAAGCGCGCGCTGCGCCCGTGCGGCCGAGCAGCATCGCGACTTGCGCGCGCTCCACCGTGGCGAGGCGTGGATCGCGAAGAGCCGCAACGAGCGGTTCGACGACGCGACCATCCGGTTTTTCGGGATCGAGGAGAAGCGCAGCGGCGGCGAGCGCTTCGTCGCGCACTTGCGGACCGGGATCGAGCGCGAACTCGAGCACGATCGGCACGGCAGCTGGATCGCCCGAGTGCCCGAGTGCGCGAAGTGCCGCGGCAGGCGGGAGGACCCCGCGTCGCATGGCGGCGACGATGGTGTCGAGACTCGAGCCGAGCTTTTCGGACGCGAGCTCGCCAAGCACCCACGCGGCGCTCGTTGCGGTCGTGGCGCTGACGGTTGGCCCGCGAAGGACAGCCGCGACTTGCGGAATGGCTGGTGCGCCGGCCGCGACGATGGCGTCGCGCACGGGTGTGTGATCGAGGCTGCCCGTGCCGTCGTCGCTTTGGCCAAGCATCGCGACGAGCACTTTGATGGACTCGGGCGACGCAATGCGCCCGAGCGCTTCGAGCGCGGTTTGGCGAAGAAGCGGCACATGCTCGAGGGTGAGCGGCGCGATCGCATCGACGGCGTCTGCTGCGCGCAAACGCCCGAGCGAGCGAAGCGCTTCGAGACGAACCTCGCTGATGTTGTCGCGGAGCTGGAGCAGCAGCGCTTGCGACGCGCGAGGGTCACTGAGATCGCCGAGCGCACGCGCGACCTCGCGCCGAACTTCGGAGACCGAGTCTTGCACCTTGCCAACGAGCGGAACGACCGCGCGCTTGTCGCGAAGGTGCGAGAGCGCGCGAATGACTTGGATACGCACCGGCGGGCTGGGATCGTCGAGCTTGCCGAGCAGCGGCGGCACGGCTTCGGGTGACGCTTGCTCACCGAGCGCTTCGGCCGCGGGCGCACGCACGGCACCCTCCGAATCCGAGAGAGCGCGGGCGAGCGCCGTGACGGCGGGCGGCGCGGGCATCGCGCGAGCGACATCACATGCCTTGATGCGCAGACGCGTTTCGCGATCGCTGAACCAGATGAGAACTTTCTCGGTCGCGGGCGCCCAGTGGAGGTGAATGGCGGCGTCGGCGGCGGCGAGGCGCACTTCTACGTCGGCGTCGGCGATGGCGAGCTCGATCAGCGGCGTCGCTTGCGCGAGGCTCAGCGTTCGAAGCTCGAGAGCGGCGGCACGACGCGCGCCCGGATCGGTCGAGTGGAGTGCGCGATCGATGCGCTGGGGCACGTCCGGCCAGACGAGCGCGTGGGCGGAAGGCGCCATGACCAGCAGCGCGAGGCTCGCGGAGAGCGTGAAGGCGAGAACCGTCGAAGCGCGCATCGGCGACGACTTTAGCATGGCCCTTCTCAACTGAGGCCACTCCGGCGGCGCGCATACCAGTGGCCGCCCACGCTCAGCGCGGCAATGAGCGCCCAAAGCCAGGGAGGCGCAATCGGCGCAACGTGCCGCTCGGTACTGACGACCGTGGCCTTGGGTAGCGAGAGCGAGCCGGCGCTATTGGCGTCGTGAAACGATGCGCCCGTGGCATCGGCGATTTCGTGCAGGCGTGTGGTGTCGGGTCGCGAGTCCGCCCATTCGTCGCCGCCAACTTCGCATCCGAAGTCGCGCCGGGTTGCGGCGCCATCGCCGACGTGAAGGAGCGCCGAATACCCGCCCGCTGCGAGCGGCGGAAGCGTGAACGTGATCGGCGAGCCGAGGTCGACAGATTTTTTCTCGAGATGAATCGGCGCCTGATCGGTCGTGTCCATTCGCGACACGTCGAGCGAGAGATCCGTTTTCTCGTGCGACGACGAATGCACCGTGAGCGTGCCCTCGTGCTGGGCGACGCAGCTCACCTCGATTTGCGCGGGCTCGAAGCGTGGGTCGCGCATGAGCCACCCGAGCAAACCATCCCACAAGGCGCCGTGCGCCCGCCCGCCCGTGCGTGCGCCGAGATCGGAAAACGAAAACAACCAACCGCCGTCGACGCCGAGCGCGATCGATCGACCGTTGCCGACGTCTGCGACTGCGAGGACGGGCATCGGCGCGCCGCGTTTCGTTTTGTGATGCGGGTGTGCCCAAAGCGCGAGCGCGCCAGGTCGTACGTCTTCGAGAACGTTTGCGCCGGGCATTTCTGGCAAGTCATCGCCGAGCACGTTACGAAGCGGACCGAGCATGGGCGCGTCGCGACCGAGGCTCGTCCATTCGGGAACGAACGGAGCGGGATCGGCCGCGGTCGATCCAGGACCGCCCGCGAGATGCACCGGGAGCACGTCGGCGAGCGGGGTGCTCGCGTAGCCACCTGCGACGAAGCTATTCGGCCCGCCGACCATCACGAGGCCGCCACCCGAGCGCACGTAGCTCGCGAGCGCGGGCAAGTGCTTCTCGAGACCATAAGGTTGCGCGTCGAAGTCTTGGAGCACGACTGCGTCGAACGATGGAAGGTGCTCGCTGAAGAGCTCGTCGACGGGGAAGGGAATGAGCGCGAGCTCCTCTTGCGTTGCGTTCACGGAATCGGTCGGCGTGCGCAAGATGAAGAACGCGACGAGGTCGACCGACGCATCGCCTTTGAGCCACTGTCGGAGCGCGCGAACGTCGTTCGTCGGTCGACCGGCGACATGGAGCACGCGCACGCGCTCGCGCGCGACGTTGAAGGTGACGAGGCGCCGATCGTTTTCGGGGATCGCGTCTCCGCTCGCACCGCTCAGCGCGATCTCGACGACCGCGGAGCCCGCGCGCTCGAGCGTGATCGGTAGATCGAGCGTCGCGGAGCCATCTTTGACGTGCGCAAGACCGCTCGCGAGCAGCGTTGGCGCCCCATCGTGGTGGAGCTCTCGCGCAGTGATGGTGAGCTCGTCGCACGTGAGCCCACCGGCGCACCCGACCTCGATGCGCAGCGGAATCGGGACGTGCGCGACCGCGGCACCGGCAGCGGTGACGTGTCGAATGCTTGCGTCGGCAGGAGCGGTTTTCGTGGTGGCGATCGTGTGAATCGGAACGTGAAGGATCGACGCAACATCGCGCGCCGCGCCTTCGGGCGGATCATCGAGCCGGCCATCGGACACGACGACGATCGCATCGGGTCGCTCTTCAGGTGCATTCTCGATTGCGTGGAGCGCGGCCGTGAGATCGCTTCGGCCGAACGATGCGTCCTTGCCGAGCGGGCGCGCTGCACCTTCGCCAAAACCGAGCACCGTGAGGCGCGCTTCTTTGGCTTCATGAGTGATCGCTGCGATGACGCGATCACGTGCGACAACGCGTGTCTCCGCGCCATCGGGCAGCGACATCGAGCGCGAAGCATCCGCGAGAATGACCACGCGCGCGCCAACGACGCTCTCGTTCGCCGACACGCGCACGGGTCGCAAAATCGAAACGACGAGCGCGAGTAGCGCAACCGCGCCCGTCACGACAACGAGCAACCCGCCGCGCTCACGTCGTCGTAGCTCGACAAGCAAGAGCACGAAGCTCGCCGCCGCAAGCACGCACGCCGCGATCACCGCCCAGCGCGGAAGGTCCGCGTGGATCGACAAGTGCGTGACGGGCATCGCTCACGTTTCGTAGCACGGGCGTCTCGCGTGCGGCGTGATACGGTTTCGGCCCGTGCGCCGGATTGGGCTCGCCGTTTTTCTCGTCATCGTCGCGCTTGCGGCGCTTTTTCCGTCGCGCGCGAGCGCCTTCGGCGACGCCGGCGCGTTCGACCCGCGCATCCTTCTCACGGGCACGGCAACGGACGCAGCGCATCCGACGGCGCCCGGTCGTTGGTCGTGGGAGCTCATCCAGAGAACGAGCGCGCCCGCGCGAGTTCGGCCATCGCTCGTTCGCGCCGACGGCGGCGACGTAGCGCACGATCCGTTTCTCTATTGGAGCGGCACCGCTGCGGTCGCGCCGCTCACGAACGCCGAGATCGCAGGTCTGCGAAGGTTCTTCTCGCTGAGCGGCGTTCTCCTCGTCGACGACGCTGCGGCCGGCAACGCGGGCGAAGCGAGCGCATTCGCGACATCCGCGCGCCGCGAGATCGCGCGCGTACTGCCCGATGGCGTGCCCATCGCGCTCGCGACCGATCACGTTCTCTTCCGCTCGTTCTATTTGCTGTCGCGCGCCGAGGGCCGCGTTCAGGGTTCGCGCACGCTCGACGCGGTCGTGCGCGGCGGCTCGGCGCAAGTCATCTTCACGTCGAACGATCTCGGCGGCGCACTCGCCCGCTCACCCACCGGCAGCTGGGAAGAACCCGTGACGCCCGGCGGCGACATCCAACGCGAACGCGCCATCCGCCTCGCGGTCAACATCGCGATGTACGTCCTCTGCTCGAACTACAAAGACGACCAAGTCCACGCCCCGTTCCTCATGCGCCGCCGCGCCCTCCTCGCACCCTAGTCGAAGTCGTCGATGCGCCAGACGCCGCCTTCGCGTTTCAAGCGGACGTGGTGGCCGCCGGGGACGATGACGGTCGCGGAGTCGCCGGTGACGTGGACGGAGAGTGTGTCGGGATTTTCTAGGCCTTCGACGAGAGAGCGGAGGTCTTGTTCGATCATCGCGCGGGTGCGCGGCGTGAGCACGCGGAGCATGCCCGCGTAGCTGCGGCGCGCGACGACGCGGCGGAGTTGATCGAGTGCGGCTTCGGGTGTGTGTGCGCCGCCGGGAAGCGCGCCTGCGGCGGTGACCCAGAAGCGGCCGCCCCGGAGCTCGAGTGCAGTCTCTTCGCCGTCGTCGAATCGGAGGCGCGCGGTGGCTTGAACGCGCGTGCTCGGTGCCGTCATCGCTTTGGCTTGGTCGGCGAGCTCTTGGCGTTCGCTCTCGACGATCTTTTTGACGTCGTCGCGTGTGCGCGCCTTCTGACCTTCGGACGTCATCATGTCGTAGATGCGTGCGCCGTCCCCGCGAGCTGCGGCTGTCGCGTAGTCGTCGGCGGCGTCTTTCGGATCGGGGATGGACCCAATGCCGCAACCTACGCAGAGCAAAACACTGACGAAGGCCGCCCGCATGTTCGTGGCGGCGACTCTACTTGTCGCTGAAGGCGACGTCGAGATCGAACACATCGCGCAAAAGCTCGGATTTGGCTCGGACCGTCCACTCTTCGAGCTCGCGGTCCTCGTCGCCGTCGATGGCGAGCACGATCTTTCCCTTGTGACCATCGACCTTGGCTCGCACGCTCTTCACTTTGCCGAGATGCTCGCGATCGAGCGCATCGGCGATGCGCAAGATGGCTGCGAGCCCGCGGACTTTGCTGCGCGCGACCTTGTCGAGATCGCGAAAGTTCGGGTGCGATGGGTCGGGCGGGCTCTTGCGATGATACCGCGCGACGTTCGCGACGACGGCCCGCTCGTCGGGTGTGAGCCCGATGATGTCGGAGTTCTGAATCAAATAAAAACTGTGCTTGTGGTGCCCGTCGTAACGAACGAAGTCGCCGATGTCGTGCAGCAGCGACGCCGCGCGCAAGAGAAGGCGATCGCGATCCGTGAAGCCGTGGATGTCGCGCAAATCGTCGAAGATCTGACCGGCGAGCTTCGACACGAGCTGCCCGTGTGCTTCGTCGAACCGGTAACGCTGGCCGATGCGCTCGCAGGCGTCGAGGACGGCCTGCGCTTCTCGAACGGTGTCCCAAACTTTGAAATGTTTGTCGGCGAGCTCGACCAAAATTCCATCTTTGAGGCCAACGCCCGGCGCGACGATGGCGCCCATTTTGAAAACTTCGGCGAGCCGCAAGAGAAGCGCCGCCGCGGGCACGATGGTGTCGGCACGGTCGGGTCGGAGATTGAACTCCTCGCGTCGATCGGCGGTGCTCATCTTGAGAAGGCGCGCGAAGAGAGCGCGCATCGCGCCGACGTCGATCGCGCGCGGATACCCGAACGCGCCGCCACGCGCGGGGCACAAATCGGCGAGGGTGTCGATGTTGCCGCCGGTGCCGACGAACGACTCGAACGAAATCTTCGCGAGCGTCGGCAAGGCTGACGAAAGCGCACGATCGATCATCTCGCTGAGCAAACGAATGCGCTCTTTGTCGAGCGGTTGCCCGCTGCTGTGGAGGAGTGTCTCGATCAATCGCACGGTGCCGATGGGCAGCGAGATGGAGAGCGCGTGTTTGGCTTTCTCGAGCACGGTGAGCTCGGTCGAGCCGCCACCGACGTCGACGAGGAGGGTCGTTCGATCCGCGAGGCCGAGCCGCCGGACGACTGCGAGCTCGATGAGGCGCGCTTCTTCGATGCCTTCGATGACATCGAGCTCGACGCCAGCCTCACGACGGGCGCGCTCGACGAGCGTCGCTGCGTTCTTCGCCTCGCGTACGGCGCTCGTTGCGGTCGCGCGATACGCATCGACGTGCGCTTCGTCGATCGCGCGGCGAAATTCGCGGAGAGCCCCGCAGGCTTGGCCGATCGCCGCGGGCGTGAGCTTGCCCGTGAGAAATACTTCGGTGCCGAGCCGCACGGCGGCGCGCAAGTTGGCGATCTCGCGCCATGTGCCGTCCCCTTCGCCCGTGGGCGGGACTGGAAAGGAGAGCTGCGAGATGTCGCCTTCAGGAGCGCTTGCTTCCACGATGCGAAGACGAATCGCGTTCGATCCGACATCAATCGCCGCAAACCGCGCGCGCGTCGCGCCTTCCGCCATTGCGGCACAACGTATAGCATCGGGCGTGATGCGCGCGTTCGTTTTCGTGGCAATCGTGGGATGCGCCGACGAGACACCACGACACGCGACGCAAGCGCGACCCATCGACGAGCCGCGCGCGCAACAAGTCATCGCGCAGACATCTCAATCCGAGAACATCGATCCCGAAGGCGGTCGCACGGTGTCGCTCGGCGGCGGCAAGCCGGTGAAGCTCGAGGTCGCCGCGACGGGCCACAAGTTCGGTGTCGTTTGGGTGACACGCGAGGTGCAAACGCAGCTCTCGGCGATCTTGCCGGCGCACACGGCCGACCAAGCGTCGCTCGTCCTGCTCGAAGGCGCGGGCGCCGATCACGGCGTTCACGTCGTCGCGCTCTACGAGACGGACTACATGACCGATGACCTCGAAGGCGAAGCTCACTCGTCGACGGAGATCGCCGCCGAGCGTCGTCTCGAGCGCGACGTCAAAGATTTTCTCCTCAAAGCAAAAACCGAAGGATGGTGACCACGTCACGCATCTTGGCCGGCGCGGCCATTTCGTGCGCCGGCATCATCGTCGCCGCCTCCGGGCATGGCACGACCGGTGGCCTCATCACGGTCGCCGGCTGGCTCGTCTTCGTCGCGAGCATTCACCGCTACGGGCGCGGAAGAGAGAGCTAGAGCTCGGAGCGAAGCACGACGACGCCGGTGTCCTCGCCGAGCTTGGGCGTGCGTTTCGCCGCAAACCCGAATGCGCGATCCGTGACGCTGAGCGTGCCTTGATACGGACCGGATTTGGTTTTCTCGACGAGCTTCTGATCGGCAAGCGCTTGCTCGTCCACTTTCGGAGTGGTGCGCTCGGCGTAAACGCCTGAGGCGTCGAATACGGCGACATAGAAGACTGGCATCTTGCCGCTCTCGTTGGTTTTGCGAAGACTCGTTTGGAAGGTCGACTTCATCACCTCTTGAAGGTGCGACGCGAAACGTCGATAGGACCAACCCGTCACGAAGAGGCCGACGATTTTCGCCTGATCGTTTTTGATCGGCATCGCCGCGAGCCAATCTTTGTCGGGCCCGCTCGGAGCCGGCGGGCCACCGAACGTGCCGACCGTCTCCACGTACTCACCAGCGATCGCTTTCGAGATGCCGGGAAATCCTTTCGCGAGATCCTGGCCGGCCATGGCGTCTTGCTCGAGGTTGTTGCGGATGCCGACTCCCTTTTCGTCGGTGATGGCGAAGAACGTCGACTTCGCAACGTTGAGGTCCGGTACTTCGCGTTGCGCGCGAAGGAGGGCGGAGCGCACGGTGACGAGGTCCGTCTTTGGGTCGGCGCCATTCGCGTAGAGCACTGCGAGCTTTTTCGCGCCCTCGGGAAGCCCACGCTGCACCTCGCCGACGTCTTTGTCGACGAGCGCCGCGAGATCATCGGCGTCTTTGGACGCGAGCGACGCGCTCTCCTTCGCTTGGTCTTTGCATTGAGAGAGCGCCACGGCTGCGCTTGCCGCGATCGCCGCAAATGCTCGAAGCTTCATGTGCCGCACGTTAGGTTGTAGTTTGACCCCGTGCAACAGGCCGAAGTTCCCGCCATCAAGAAGCTCGGGCGCTACGAAGTGCTCGCGAAGATCGGCCAAGGCGGAATGGCGGCCGTGTATCTCGGTCGCCGCCTCGGGCCCGCCATCGCCGAAGACGACGACCAGTTCGTTGCGCTCAAAGTGATTCGTGACGAGTTCGCGCACCGCACGGACTTCGTCAGCATGTTCCTCGATGAAGTGAAGATCGTCGCGTCGCTGCGTCATCCGAGCATCGTGCGATTGATCGAATTCGGCCAAGAAGGCAAACGCCTTTACTGCGCGCTCGAGCTCGTCATGGGTCAATCGCTGTGGCGCGTGTGGGACGCATGTCGCATGCGGAAAACCCGCCTTCGCTACGACTGGACGGCCTACGTCGGCGCACGCATCGCCGAGGGTCTCCACGACGCACACGAGCTCCGCGACGCACACGGTAACAACGTCGGATTCGTCCACCGCGACGTATCACCGAGCAACGTTCTCGTTTCTTACGATGGTCGCATCAAGATCATCGACTTTGGACTCGCCAAAGCACAACACCGACTCTCGAAGACGACGAACGGAGTGCTCAAGGGCAAATACGCATACATGGCGCCCGAGCAAACGGTGTCGAGCGCCATCGATCGTCGCGCGGATATTTTTTCTCTCGGCGTCACGCTTTGGGAAGTCTCGTGTGATCGTCGACTCTTCAAACGCAAAGACGACGTCGAGACCCTGATCGCCGTCAGCGCCGCCGACGTTCCCGATCCGTGCGGCCTCATCGTGGGGTACCCACGCCCGCTCTGGCGCGTGCTTCGTCGTGCGATGCGCAAAGAAGCTGCGAAGCGTTACCCAACCGCGCTCGAGATGAGCCGCGATCTCGACGACTGCGCGAAGCTCGAAAATCGTGCACTCGGCGCGGCCGACGTTTCATCGGTGATGAAGGTGCTCTTCCCGTTCGAAGCCGAGCGCGATGGAGCGCTCCTGGCCGAAGCCGGCGAGTCGAGCTACGTGCCGAGCGCGGCGCCGCGAGACGAGCGCACGAGCTTCGAAGCCATCGCGCCCGAGGAATGGAAGCGCGCGCTGCCCGCGGGTTTGCTCAACGAAAGACAGCGCCCGCCAAAATCGCGCCAAGACTGAACGCGCATCGTGCTAGTCAGGTTTCGCCTTCGTCGTACGCCTTATAGACGATGGCCGAAGTGGCGGAATCGGCAGACGCAGCGGATTCAAAATCCGCCGAGGTAACCCCTCGTGAGGGTTCAAGTCCCTCCTTCGGCACTTAAGCAGATGTCACGGCCGGGCCAAGCTGGCGGCAGCAAACTGGCAGAATGCCGCAATTGGGTTATTGACGAGTCGTCGTCAAACCCACTAATGGTTTCGCCATGTCCAACCTCCATCACACGATCAACGCTCTCGCGTCGGAGTTCGCTCACGCCCTTTTGAGGTCGCTTCGCGGCGCGTCGCTCGAGGAGATCCTGACGGAGGTCACGCACAGTGGCGGCGCCGCGCCGCGTCGTCGCGGTCGCCCGGCTGGCGGTGGTGCTTCGCACGCGGCTCCGGCTGCGGCTGCGCCCCGCAAACGCGGCGGCCGTCTCCATCGCCGCTCCGCCACCGACATCACGACCGTCGCCGGCAAGATCCTCACGCTCCTCCAGACGCACAAGAATGGCCTCCGCGCAGAAGAAATTCGCACGAAGCTGGACCTCGATCGCCGGGAAATCCCGCGTCCGCTCGCCGAAGCCCTCAAGAAGAAGATGATCTCGAAGAAGGGCAAGAAGCGCGCGACGACCTACTACGCAGGCAAAAAGTAGATTTTTCGCGCCGTCGCCTCGGTTTTGAGGTAGATAACGCGGCTCCCATGCCCAGCGAAGCCATTCAGTGCAAACCGCTCGAGGTGCTCGTGAGCGATCGCGGCATCGAGCGCGCCATCAAGATGCTCAAGCGCAAGCTCGCCTCCGAAGGCGTTTTGCGTGAGCTCAAGATGCGCCGTCATTATATGAAGCCGAGCGTCAAGCGCCGCAAGAAGCAGGCGGAAGCCGCGCGTCGCCGTCGCAAGCGCGCCAAGCTCGACGCCGCTCCGCCGAAGTCGTGACGGTCTGCGAGGCTTTGAAAAGAGCCTCCGCGGCCGCAATCTGCATAGCGCTCTCTTGCGGGGGAACGAAAACGACGACGACTGCGCCGACACCGAGCGTCACGGCGACAGCCTCCACCTCGAGTGCCGTCGTGGCTCACGATGTCGACGCGGGCGTTCCGCAGATTGATCCGGCTGCAGTGCAGCGCGTGATTCGCGCGAGCTTCTCGCATTTCAAGCTTTGCTACGTCGCTGCTTTGAAGAAGACGAAAGGCCTCTCGGGGCGCGTCGAAACGAAGTTCGTGATCGACGAAAGCGGTCACGTCATCTCCGCAGAAGACGTCACGCGCAGCAACGTTTTGCAAGACGATGAAGCGCGCGCTTGCATCGTCGCCAAATTCAAGATGCTCGAGTTCCCGCCACCGCAGCCGAGTGGTCGTGTTCCGATCACCTATCCCGTCATGTTCGAGCCGGCCATGGCCGCCGAAGAAGACAGCGCCGACGCCGGCGCAGGTGACGGCGGCTCCGACTACGCTCGCGATCGCGCACCTTTCAGCGCGGGCTCGGCATCGAGCGCGCTCTCGAAGATCGACGTGAAGCCCTGCGGCTTCCACGGTACCGGTCATGTGAAGGTCACTTTCGATCCGAGCGGCGTCGCCAAAAAGGCCGAGGTCGACACGCCCGCGAACCTCGACGGCACCCCCGTCGGCTCATGCATCGCGAAGCTGTTTTCCGCGGCTCGCGTGCCTCCGTTCCGCGGTGGGCCCACGACCGTCGGAAAAGCGTTCACGATTCCGTGATAAAAGAGCCGTTGTGACGCCCGAGGTTCCTACGCAAAAGAAACGGTTCGGCGTGCCGTCGCATTTCAATCCGGCATCGCCCACGGTCGACCAAGTCGCGATCGACGAACGCGTCTCCGCGCTCGCAAAGCGCTCGATCAAGAAGGCATCCAAAGTCGCCGGCTTGCGGCTCGCCGTCGCGATGATGGATTTGACGACGCTCGAAGGCAAAGACACGCCC
>JBBSFE010000059.1:0-37114 GCA_038239005.1 Polyangiales bacterium | reverse complement strand
CGAGCTTGGCTTCGATGAGCGCGTGCGAAAGCTTGAGGAGCGTTTTCGGCGCAACGGAGTCTTGCGAAAAGTAGAACCGCTTCGTTTTGTGTTTGGTCGACAACGCGCGGAGGTGCTCGACCACCGCCCGGACGTCGCGCTCGCGGTATTTGGCCGTGCCGACCTCGGCGAGCCCGTAGTGACAAAACGTGCACTTTCCCCAATAGCAACCGCGTGTCGGATCGTACGGAAGCATGGGCTCGGGCGCGAAGTAGCGATCGAGTGGCAAACCGTCGAAGTCGGGCGACGGCAACGCGCGAAGATCGACCATGCCGTGACCCGGCGCAAAGCGCGCCCCGAGGAGCGCATCACGTTGCACGACGTTCTCGATCTTGCGAAGCGACTCGCCGCGCTCGAGCGCGCGCGCCAGATTCAAGAGCGGGTACTCGCCTTCGTACACGACCGCGGTGTCGAATGGCCCGAGCGCGCGTGCGAGCCGCTTTCCCGAGAGGCGAATCAAGATTTGCGTGATGCCCGGCCCGCCGCACGTGAGGTGAACGCCAGGGAGCTCCTTCTTCAGCAAATGCGCGAATGCATACGCGGGCTGGAGCTGGCCCGGAAAGCACACCGAGATGCCCACGATGCCCACACGTGCATCCCGAAGGCGCGGCGCGAGATCGCTCGTCACCCAATCGTGAAACGGGAAGCGCTCCGCATCGCTCTCGTGTGCGACTTCGTCCACCGTCGTCAGGCCGAAGGGCGTGCGATACGCCATGAAGTCGAGCGCGAGTGGATGGTGCGCTGCCGAGATCGCGCGCTGCGCGCCTTCGATGGCGCGAACGGCCTCGTCGTATGCGGCGGCGTCGTAGAAACGCGTCGGATCGCGAAGCGTGCGTTTCGCGTCGTCGATTGCGCCCGGAGCAACACGCGCATCACCGCGCGCCGACCACAGCGCCGCGTACTCGAGCTGCTCGCCATGACCGAGCGACTCGCGTGACTCGAGCGCGGCAATGCGCGTTTCGACGCGGTCGCGTGTCTTCGTCATCGACGCGCGATCGAGGATGGCGTCCCACGCCTCGACGTTTGCATCGACGGGGACGACATCGACGCCGTGCTCACGCAAGAATCCCGAGAGCGTCGGCACCGCGAGATACGGCGCCGTAGGATCGCATGTCGGCGGGTAAACGAGCGCGACGCGCATGTCTTGATACTATCTTAATGGGCTCGCCGCGCCCGAAAGGTGGTTCCATCGGGTCACCATGGCGTCGATCCTTCCGCCTCCGCCGGCGATCGTGCGCGCGCGCTTGCCGAGCTTCGTTGCGACGCCCGCGCATGCTGCGCCGCCGAAAAGGCTTCCGCTCGCGCTTGCTCTCGGCGCGCTCGGCGTCGTCTACGGCGACCTCGGAACGAACCCGCTCTTCGCGCTCGGTGAAGCTTTCGGCGGGGAGCATCCGATTGGGGCGACCCGGTTGAGCATTCTCGGCGTCCTCTCGCTTATCTTTTGGGCGCTCACGCTGGTCATCACCGTCAAGTACATCGGCTTCATCATGCGCGCGTCGAACGGCGGCGAAGGCGGCATCCTCGCGCTCCTCGGGCTCATCCCGCTCAAATCGCGGCCGCACATTCTCGTGCTCGTCATCTTGTTCGGCGCCGCGCTGCTCTACGGCGATGGCGTCGTCACCCCCGCGATCTCCGTGCTCAGTGCGGTCGAGGGTCTCAAGGCGGTCGCGCCGAGTCTCACAAGTTGGATTGTTCCCATCACGATCGTGATTTTGGTCGCGCTCTTCATGGTGCAGCGGCGCGGCACTCAAGACATCGGAGTGATCTTCGGTCCGGTCATGGTCATTTGGTTCGTGACCATCGCGGCGCTCGGTCTTGGACAGATCGTTCACGAACCGATCGTGCTCGCGGCGCTCTCGCCGACCTACGCGTGGAGCTTCTGCACCGCGCAGCCGCACCAGGCGTTCATCGTCCTCGGCGCAATCATCTTGTGCATCGCGGGTGGCGAAGCGCTCTACGCGGACATGGGTCACTTCGGGCGCCGACCGATCGCCATCGCGTGGTACGGGCTCGTCCTTCCGTCGCTCGTGCTGAACTATTTCGGGCAGGGCGCTCTCCTGCTCTCGGGGCGAAAGCCGGAGCCCTCGACGTTCTACGCGATGGTTCCGCACGCGCTCCTCATTCCCATGATCGTGCTCAGCGCTGCCGCGACGGTGATCGCGTCGCAAGCGCTCATCTCAGGCGCGTATTCGCTCACGCAACAAGCCGTGCAGCTTGGCTACTCGCCGCGTGTCACCGTGATTCACACCTGCGCCGGGCAGTTCGGGCAAATCTACGTGCCCGAAGTGAATTGGTCGCTGATGGTTGCGTGCATTGCGCTCGTCGTGGTTTTCAAATCATCCGACCGCCTCGCCGCGGCCTACGGCCTCGCCGTGTCTGGCACGATGAGCATCACCACCATCGCGTACTTCGTCGTTCTCACGAAGACCTGGAAGTGGCCCATCCTCAAGGCGCTCCCGCTGTGTGCGTTTTTCATGACGATTGACGTCACGCTGCTCGCATCGAACCTTCGTAAATTCTGGGATGGCGGGTTCGTTCCGTTCGGCATCGGCGTCGCGGTGTTCATACTCTTCACGACATGGATCGCGGGCCGCAAACGGCTTCACGAATACATTGCGAGCGCGATGGTTCCGCTCGACGCCTTCCTAGAAGACGTTCGCGATCACAAGCCGCACCGCGTGAAAGGCACGGCTGTGTTCTTGACGGGCCAGACCAACGGCGTGCCGATGCTGCTTCTCCACCACTTCAAGCACAACCAAGTGCTGCACGACACCGTGCTGCTCCTCACGGTCGTGAGCGAACAGTCGCCCTTCGTCAAACCCGAGAATCGCTTCGTGCACGAGGAGCTCGCCGAGGGGTTTCACCGGCTCGTCGCGCATTTTGGTTATATGGAGGCGCCCAACGTGCCCGACCTGCTCAAAGCGAGTCGCGATCGCGGCGTGCCCATCGACATCGATCGCCTCACGTATTTTCTCGGGCGCGAGACGATGATTCCCACCGGCCATCGCGGCTTGCGACGCCTACGCAAATCCCTATTCGCCCTCATCTCGCGCAACGCGCTGCCCGCGACGGCATACTTCGGGATCCCGCCGAACCGCGTCGTCGAGCTCGGCATGCAGATCGAGCTTTGACGATGGCGCGGAGTGGTTCGATCCCGTTGCGCTTCGAATCGGTCCATCTCGCCGAGCTCGCGATGACGACAATCGAGCCGCTGAAGCGCGAAGCCGAGGCGATGGACGCCTCGGTTTCGGTGGAAGCTCCCGCCGAATCACCCGAGGTGAGCGCCGACCCCGAGAAGATTGCGTGGGTCATCGCAACGCTCGTGGGCAACGCTCTTCGCTACGCGCGACGCGGCACGCGGCTCCACCCTGGAGGCCGCATCGTCGTGCGTGTGATCCCGAACGAGCCGCCCGGTTTTCTCACGCTCGCCGTTCAAGACGATGGCCCGGGGATCCCGACGGACAAACGCGCGACGCTCTTTCAGCGACGCGCAGGCGCGCAGCACGCAATCGGTTTGGCGCTCACGCTCGCGGCCGACATCGTCGCGGCCCACGGCGGCAAGCTCGAGGTCGACAGCAACGAAGACGCCTTCGACCACGGCACCACCGTGCGTGTCATGCTGCCCGGCTAACTAACAGAGTAGCCGTTCAAGCCTACGCGCGAGCGGATGAAGGTCGGACGCACGGCCTGCTCGAGTAGAAACGCGGCGACGTCCTCCGTCGTCACAGCGCCGGTTCCTTCAGGCAGATAGTCTGCTTTCGTTCGAAGTGCGTGGGTTTGCGGGGCATCGACGAGACGCGGGGTACACGCGAGCATCCAATCGAGCGGCGAGCTTTGTAGTGCATCGCAGAACGCGCGATGCGCGGCTCCTATCTCGCGGAACTGGGCGGGATAGTCCGGAAGCTCGTGACGGCGCCGCGCCACGTCGGCTTGCAACACGCCGGCTCCGACCACGCCGACGAGTCGCTTGGCTCCCGCGCCGGATGCAGCTTGGATGACGTTCGCACAACCCGTCGTCAACGCCGCAGCTCCGCCGAGTGTGACGACGATGATCTGATTTGCGCGGACGGCCGCGCGGACCGCGCCCGCATCGACGACGTCGCCCACGGTGATGTCGACGCCGGTCGGGAGGGGCGGGCTCGCGCTTCGGACGAAGGCAGAGACGTGGTGACCGTCCGCGAGAGCCTGCCTGACGAACGCCGCACCCGTTCGCCCCGTAGCCCCGAACACCAAGAATTCCATCGTTCCCTCCACCGATGTACGATCTTCTTGCTGCGTGGTCGAGGCCCGCTGCCTCGCTGCATTCAAGTGGTGTCTGTTTTGGCACGAAACGCCCACTTGATCGCCGGCGGCGCGACCAGCGTCGTGCCAACGACCGTGGCGACGAGCGCGGAGTAGAGCCCTTCGTCGAGCAGCGGCCGTCCGCCGAGCAGCACGCCCTGCCCGAGCGTCGCGTAGATGAGCGTGACCTCGCCGCGCGGGACCATACCGAAACCGACGGCCCACGGAGATGCGCGACGCACGACGCTCGCGGTGACGAGCTTGCCGAGCACCGCGGCGAGCAGAAACACACCTGCGATCGTGAGCGCCTCGCGGCTCGCGAGCGCGCGCAGGTTGACGTGAAGACCCGTGACGACGAAAAAGATCGGAACCAAGAACGCCGACACCGGCTCGACGAGATCCGCAAGTGCGCGCTCGCCGCGCGCAACGAAACGCGCCGAGTGAGCGTCTTCGAGAATGAGGCCCGCCGTGAATGCGCCGATGATGGGTGCGAGGCCAATCACGTCGGCGGCCCACGAAAGGAAAAAACAAAAGCCGAGCCCGACCGCAACTTGCGCGCCCCGCGTGCGAAGGCGCGCCGCGAGCCCGAAGAGCGAAGGCGTCAGCTTGATGCCGAACGCGAACGCTGCTGCGAAAAAGAGAAGTGCCTTGCCTACGATGAGCACGAGCCTCGTGGCGGAGAGCTTGCCGTGAACGCCAAGGGCGACCGCGCCGTTGACGACTGCGAGGATCACGAGACCGAGCACGTCGTCGAGAACGGCGGCGCCGAGAACGATGCGCGCCTCGGGCGTGCGCGTCTTGTTCATGTCTTTGAGAACGCGCGCGGTGATGCCGATGCTCGTCGCCGAGAGTGCAGCGCCCACGAACAAATGACGAACGGTGTCGTCGTCGCGACGCAAGAGAACGGCGGCTCCCGTGCCGAGCGCGATGCTCGCACATGTTCCAACCACCGCGACGACGGCTGCGGGTCGCCCGACATCGAGGATCTCGCGAACGGTCAGGTCAAGACCGACCTCGAAGAGCAAAACGAGACTACCGAGCTTGGCGAGCACGTCGATGGCTGGGTCGTCGCGGAGCCAGTGGAGCGAGCTGCCCGATAGGTTGGCGAGCAAAATCCCCGCAAGAAGCTCGCCCAGCACGGCGACTTGGCCGCGCCTTTCCGCGAGATGGCCGCCCACTTTTGCTGCCACGAGCAGAATCGCGATCCCGAGGGCCAGGCGCGCGAGGTCGGATCCCATTGATGGATTCTTAACACGCTAGCGCCCCATCTTTGCGACGTCCTTATGCGGGAAAGGGGACGATGAGAGCGTCATGGATCCGTACCGCACCACGGCTCGCCTGGATTCGCACCACAAAGGCGACCGAGATCTCGCCATTGTCGTGACGGTGCTGTGGATCGCAAGCATCGCTCGCGTCGCGTTTGCACTCGCGCGCGCCGAGACGTTTGGTGCGATCGCGACGCTGGCGTTCGTCGTCGCGATCGCGGGTTCGGCGTTTCTGGCTACAGCGTTGTATCGCTCGCGTGCGGCTCGAACGCGTGGGGCTGCGCCTGCTGACCTTGCGCGTGCGGGTGCGCCTGACCTTGGCCTTGGTGCTGACCGCGATGCGCGCGACGATACGCGCGGAGCTCGTCGATCGTAACGACGTTATCGTGGTTGGCGTCGGCGGCCGTGAACCACGTGCGAAGGCGCTCGGGCACTTCGCTCGCTTGGAGCATGCCGTCGTGGTTGGTGTCGAAACGCTGGATGCGATTCTGGCCATGACCATGGCGGGCCATGATGAAGTCGGAATCTTCATCGGGTTCGGCGCCGTCCGCAATCGCCGTGGTTTTTTCGGGCGCGGCTTGTTCGACCTTTTGGATCTGCGCTTGCTGCTTCTCGTCCGGCTGCGGTGAGGGTGCGGCCGCGGAACAAGCGGCAGTAAGAGCAAAGAGGGTGGCGAAAATCGAGCACTTCGTAAACATCGGCGATGCCTCCATGCCCTGTATGACGGCGATTCTGGGCGATCCCTACACGAACTATATTTTGTAGGGAGTAAGCTCGCCGCGACGTCGAAGGGTAGGAGCCAGTGTCGAGCTTGATAGATGCGGCGCGGCGCGTGCAGCGCGGCGACGTCTCTGCCTTCCACGGCATCGTGGAGGCTACCTCGGCCCGGCTCGTACGGTTGAGCGCCAGAATCATGGGAAGCGTGACGGAAGCCGAGGACGTCGTGCAAGAGTCGTATGTGAAAGCGTATCGCGCGCTGCGCGAAGGTCGGTTCGACGAGCGATCGCGCGTGGAGACGTGGCTGCATCGCATCGTCGTCAACACGAGCGTCGACGCGCGCCGCAAACGAAGGCGCGAGCCAGCTGGCACACTCGAGGATGATCGCGTCGGTGCGGCTGACGGCAACGCCGAGGCGACCGTCGCGCTGCGCGAGCTTGCCGAGCTCCTCGATGCGCTGCCGGACGATCAGCGCATCGCGCTCGTCTTGAAGTCGGTCGAAGGAATGTCATCGGCAGAGATCGCCGAAGTCGTCGGGTGCAGCGAAGGCGCGGTCGAGCAGCGACTCGTGCGCGCACGCGCGGCGTTGAAACAAACGGGGAGCTCATGACGGACGAGAACGACGAGACGGACGAACGATTGGCGCGCCTCACGCGTGCCACCGAAGGCGTCGCACCGCGCGCAAACTTCAACGCGCGCGCGATGGCGGCAGTGAAGGCCGAGCACGACGGATTCGGTTGGTGGAGCGACATGCCGCGCATCGCCTGGCGCGTGGTTCCGATCGCTGCCGTGATCGCGACGCTCACCGTCGTGTGGACGTGGCACGCCTCGAGCGACGCCGAAGACGCGCTCGTGGGCTCTTTCGATTCGATGGAGGTGGACTGGTGAAGGGGAAATTCCTTGGTTGGCTCATCGTCATCAACGTGTTCGTGCTCGGCGCGATCGCGGGCGGCGCGGGCGTGTTCGCTTGGTCGACACAGCAGCACACCGCGATGGTGCGCGAAGGCGCCGTCGACACGCATCGCGCGCGCGTGCTCGGCCGCAAGCTCGACCTCGACGACACCCAAGAGTCGCGCGTCGCCGCGATCCTCACGGATCACAAAGGCCGCGCCGACGACGAAATCCGCTACGTGCTCCGCCCCGACCAACAGCGCCGCTTCGATCACATGGTCAGCGAGCGCCCACGCCACCCGAAGAACCCGCCGCGCTTTCAGTGACGGGCGCCTCGCGCGTCAGGGTCGCAATGATCATGCAGATCGCTGCGAAGAGCAGCTGCGATGCGCGAAGCACGAGCGCGACGCTGAGCGCCTTCGCGGGCGCGCCGGGGAAACCGAGAACGTCTGCGAAGGCCATGTACGCGCCATCGACGACGCCTACTTGATTCGGCACGGCCGCGCCAACCGTGGCGCCGACCATGTGAATGCCATGACCGACGAACGCGCCGCGAAGGCTGAGCGCGCCTCCGACGGCGAGAACGACGACGCCATATTGCGCGACCTGGAGCCAGCGCCCGAGAAAGCTCCACGCCGAAGGAACGATGCCGTAGTAGCGAGGCGTGGTGACTTCGTCGCCGGCGTTTTTGGCGAGGCGCGGGAATTTGCGCTTCACCCACACAGCGAATCCTTGATGGTGCAGCACGAGAAAGAGAACGCCGCCGAGCGTGCCCGCGAGCAGGAAGTTTCCGCCGAGCATCCACGCGAGCTTGCCTTGCGAGCCGACCATCAAGAAAATGCCGAGCCCAACGGCGCCGCTGATGAGCGCGTCGGCGATGAGCGCGGCGGCTTGAAGCTCTGCGCCGGCCGCCGCGGAGCGAAACGCACCCGTGTATTGTGCAACAATCGTGGCGCGCGCGACCTCGCTCGCCGTGCGCCCCGCGGGCAAGAGCGCGAGACAGATGAACGAGACGCACGAAGAGCGAATCCAGCCCTTCACGCTGATGGCCTTGCGACGCTCGGGTCCCAGAATCGCGGCGAACGCAGCCGTGTCGGTCGCGAGAATGACGGCCTCGAACGCGATGACGATCGGAATGTACGGGCCCGCGGCAACGAGCGCGTCGAGCACGTGCTTCGGCCCTGCCTTGTGCACGAGGTAGGCAATGAACGCGATGCCTCCCGCGAGCAGCACCCAGCGCGCGGCACTTTTGAGCGCGGCGTTGCGCTTGATGGTCGCGTCGGTCATCGCAGCGACGTGCGGCGGTTCCAGACGCGGGCGAACGTCTCGGCGTAGCGATCGAACGTCGCATCGGTCTGCGCGATGAGCGGGTACGACTGCGAGAAGAGCACGACGGACGAGTCGAGCAGCGCCGTCGTGTTGGGATAGCGCTTCGGATCGTAGTTCGCCGCGAGATCGGTGCCGCCTTCGAGACCGCGAAACATGTATTCTGCACGCTTTTGGAAAATGGGCTGCGCCGGCAGCGGAGCGGATTGCCAGAGCACGACCTCGAGCCCCTCGGCTGCGAGCGCCGCTTTCAGCGCATCACGGAAGACACGCGGAGTCGCGTCGACGCCGGCTTTCTTGGTGTCGAAGCGCACGCGATATTTGTGGTGCACCGTCGTTCGACCGGGAAGCGCGCGCGGCGGGTGAACACCGCTAAGCTCGGAGAGCATCTTCGAGAGACGCGCGCCGTTCTTCTGCGCGGCCTCGTTGCGCGCGCCGAGCTTCGCGAGCTGAGCGCGCCCGAAGGCTGCGGCCATTTCGTTGCCGCGATACATCGAGCCGAGCGCCTGCGATTCGAGCGCGCGATGCCCATCGAGCGGATGCGTTTCGTCCCATTCGTCGTCGAGGCGCACGTCGAGCGAGAAGCTTCGCAAACGGTTCGCGGCTTCGGCTGCGGCGTCGTCGTTGGTGACGAAGAGACCACCCTCACCTGCCGTCAGGTTCTTGCTTCCCTGAAGCGAAAACCCGCCGGAAATCCCAATCGCGCCGACCTTGCGCCCTTCGTGCTCTGCGCCGTGGGCTTGCGCGGCATCTTCGACGAGCGCGAGCTTCTTCTCTTTCGCGAGCGCGAGCAGCGCCGTCATGTCTGCAGCTTCGCCGTGGATGTGCACGGGCATGATCGCTTTCGTGCGCGGGGTGATCGCCGCACGCGCGAGCGCGGGATCCATGTGGCCCGTTTCGGCGTCGACATCGACGAACACGGGCGTCGCACCGCGAAGCGCGACGCACATGGGCGTCGCGACGAAGCTGTACGCGGGCACGATCACTTCGTCGCCCTCACCCACGCCCGCGCCGACGAGCGCAAGCTCGAGAGCGCTCGTCCCGCAGTGAGTCATCAGGCAATGCTTGGCAGAGACGAACGCCGCAAACTCCGCCTCGAACGCACGCAGCTCAGGTGCGTGCGTCCCTTGCACGATGCCCCGATCGAGAACACGCATCACCGCGCGTTTCTCGTCGTCCCCCACGATGGGCCACCGCACCTCACCACTCATGTGGATGTGTTAGCGGGCGGTTTTCTTGCTGAGCGCTTGGGCCCAGTCGATGAGGAGCTTCTCTTGTTTGAAGAGATCGTGGACGGGCGTCTCGCCGGGCGCCGCGTACGGCGACTTGAAGTAGAGCGAGAGCTGGCGCTGGATGCCCTTCTCGCCGTTGACCTTCGCGATGTGGATCAAGCGAACGAGGTCGAGCACGATCGGCGCGGCGAGCGCTGAGTCCTGGCAGAGGAAGTCGACCTTCATCTGCATCGGCACGCCGGCGAAGCCGATGAGGTCGATGTTGTCCCAGGCCTCTTTCGAGTCGCCGCGGGGCTTGTAGTAGTGGATGTGAACCTGGTGGTTTTCGACCGGGTAGCCGACGATCGAGTCGAGCACACTCTGCTTCGAGAGCACCTTCGTCTTGTTCGCTTCCGGATCGGCGAGCACGAGGCCGTCGTTGTTGCCGAGGATGTTCGTCGAGTACCAGCCGTCGATGTGGAGGCGGCGCACGCGGAACATCGCGGCGATGGCGGTCTTCACGAGCGTCTGGCCCGTTTTGCCGTCCATGCCGGCGTACGGGTTCTTGGTCTTGTCGGCGTGCTCGGCGAGCGCGGGCACGTTCGTGAGCGACGGCGTGAAGTTGACGTACGGAACGCCAAGCTCGTTCGCGGCGAAGAAGTAACGCATCGCGGGAGTGATGCACTTGTCGTTCTTCGCGAGGGCCTCTTCGAAGAGCGCGAGCGTCTTGTGCGCGGGCGTTTCGGCGAGATACTTCTCGGTCGACGCGAGGTTCACCATCACGACGTCGGTGAGCCCGTTCTTCTCTTTGAACTCGGTGATGTTCTTCTTGATGATGTCGATCTGCTCGCGGATGTTATCCGCCATCACGAAGTTGCCTTCCGGCGCCTTGCCGTTTTTCGCGATGACTGCGGGCCAGCCGATCGTCTGCTCGAGTTGCTCCTTGATCGGACGAAGCTGCTCGACCGGAAGCACCTTGTGCTGCACGGCGCCTTCGTAGACGTTCCCGAAGCGCAAATCCCATCCGCCGAAGACGAGGCTGTCGAGCGGCGCGAAGTCGAGCCAGTCGGCGATCGAATCGGCCATCGCGGCGGACGTCTTCTCCGTGACCATGCCGTACCGCGGCGCGAGGCCCTTGATCATCAAGTGCACGCCCGCGATGACCGTGGTCGCGACAGCGCCGTGTAGGCCAACGATGCAAACTCCGAGCTTCTTCATGGGTTGTTCCTGCTTCTCCGTAAAACCGTAGTCATTTCGTCTAATCGAGGGTGCTGCTGGGCCGGGACTCTGCGTAGGCCATTACCGAGCCTTTTTTCGCAGGGTCGATGATTCTGGGGAATTTCCCCTGCATGTTGCCGCGCGTGATCTCGTCGAGGTAGCCCTTGGCGCCGTGAGCGCGGAGGGGAACGACGATGGGCGGCAAGAGTGCGGCGTCGCCGATGCGGTGCTCGCGGTACACGCGATTTTCGGCGCACATGCCTTCGTCGAAGGCGCGCGCGAACGCTTTCAGATCGCTCGGGTGCTTGCTGAATTCTGCGAAGAGCACGTAGCGCGATTTCGCGCCGACGTCGGCCGAGCAACCGAAGTCGACCGTGGTGCACGGGACTTTTTCGATCGCATGAGCGACGGCCTTTTCGATTTCCACGTGCGTCGTGAGCTCCTGCGTCACTGATAAGCAACCTGTGAGCCGACCCTGAAATTCGATGCGGTCTCGACGAGGAAATCGGACGATGTCGCCGAGCTTGTACGAATAGAGGCCCGAGACGGTCGTGACGACGATGGCGTAGGGCTTGTCGATCTCGACTTCCCAGAGAGGCACGCGCTGCGCGTTCACGTCGTGGTGCGAATCGAGCGGGAGGAATTCGAAGAAGGTTCCGCGGTGCGGTTGCATCAGCATGCCGTGCGCTTTGCCGAGGCAACCATCGGGGTCTTGCGACGCGTAGATGCCGCCTTCGGTCGCGTTGTAGCTGTCGACCATGAAGAGGTCGCTGCGGCCCATCATCTCGCGAATGACCGGCAAATACGGGTCCGCGGACACGCCGCCCCCGAGCAGGATGCGGAGGTTCGGCCAGATTTCGCGGATGGTGCGCGCCGAGCGACCGCGCTTCTTGGCCTCCGCAAGAACCTTCTCGAACATCAACGTGAACCAGCACGTCGTGCCTGCGAGCGCGCGAATGTCATGGTCAATGTATTTTTCGGCGATACGCGCGAGCTTGGCGTCGTAGTCCGTCATCACTTTGCATTCGTCGTCGGGCAAGTACGCCGGCTTCGACACGAGCGGGAGCTTCGTCACCATCAACGCCGGGTTCGACGTGATGAGCACGGGCCCTTCTTCGCGCATCGTGGTCGGCGGAAAGAGGCCAAGCGTGAAGCCCGTCGGAAACTCGTCGTCGTCGAGCGCGGAGAGCGTGCGAAAGAGCCCATCGGTGCCGGCTTTGCGTTGAATGCCGACTTGCTTCTCGGTGATCGGCAAGAACTTCGGCTTGCCTTGATTCGAGCTGCCCGAAGAATTTCCGAAGTAGCGAACGAACTCGGGCACGAGCAAATTCTTCTCGCCCTGCCTCATGCGATCGATGAACGGCGAGAAGGCGTCGTAGTCGCCGACGGGAACGCGCCGCGCATATTCGCGGTAGAGATCGCGTTCGCGGGCGAGAGCGCCGAAACCGTGGCTGCGGCCGAATGCGGTGTCTTTGGCGTGCGAGACGATGTCTTGGAGGACGCGCTCTTGCTCGAAGCGCATGCGGCCGAGGGCTTCGTCCCAGCGGCGCGTTTGCGCGCGCGCGAGAAGCAGCATGGCTTTGCCGGCAAGGCCCGGATACGCCGATTTTCGCAGCGTCCGGATGGGCTCACGTGCGTCACGCTCTCCGGGCTCGCTCGCCGTCGTGGCGCGCGCGGTGACGATTTGTTCCTCCGACTGCATCATGCAGGGAATGATTTATCCGCGCCGCCACCGCATCTCCATGGGTAACGAGGCGACCCCAAGCCGCAAACGGATGGACGCACTGTGCAACCCGGTTCGCGGCTCAGCCCAGATAATCCTCCACCGAAACCGCCCGAACCCCCGAAGCGAGGGGTCCGGACGTCCCTCGATGGACCACGAAACCGCGCGCGCTGGATTTTTGCGCGGCCCGAAGCAGCGAGGTGAGCGGGCGCGCATCTTTGGGCATCAGCGTCTTCGTCCACTTCGCTTCGACGAAGTGGAGCTCAGCACCATGCGCAACGACGAAGTCGACCTCGAGCCCTTGCTCGTCGCGAAAAAAGTAAAGCTCGCGTAGTTTTCCCGCGTTTGGCGATTTCTTGTGCAACGAAGCTCTCGAACACGTGACCGATGAACGGCGATCGCTCGAGCTCGGTCAGCTTCGCGAGGCCGAGCAGGTGACAAAGCAGACCTGTGTCGGCGAGGTAGATGCGCGGCGACTTCACGAGGCGTTTGCCGAAGCTCTCGAAATACGGCCGCACGACGATGACGAGCCCTGTCGTCTCGAGCACGGAGATCCAATGCGAGATCGTGGGCACCGACACGCCAAGCGGCGCGGCGATCTCGGTCTTGTTCAGCGTCTGCCCACTCCGGCTCGCGAGCAGCGACAGGAATGTACGAAAGGTCGAGAGATCGCGAACGGCCGTCACCGCACGAACGTCGCGCTCGAGATACGTTTGCACGTACGAGCGAAACCACGTCGATGCCGCGCTTGGGCGCAGCCAAACTTCCGGAAAGCCTCCACGAAGCAAATCCCACTTTCCAAGCTCGGTGAGTGAGAGTGGCAAGAGTTGAAACGTCGCTGCGCGCCCCGACATGGATTCGGTCACGCCGCTCATGAGCGCGAAGTCTTGCGAACCCGTGATGAGCCATTTGCCCTTGTCGCGTGGACGCGCGTCGATGCGTGCACGAATGTACGGCAGGAGCTCCGGCGCGTTCTGAATCTCGTCGAGAATGACAGGAAGCTCGAGCTCATCGAGCCAGCTACGTGGATCCGACCGAATCTGCGCAACCACGTCGGGGGCTTCGATGAGGGCCAGTGACGACCACCGACGGGAACGCGCGCGTTGCCCGTACGATCGACGACGCAAGCGTACGCATGTACAACACTAACGGCGTGTCGAAACCGGACCCGTTTTGCTGCCCGGCCGCACCCACGTGCCCGGTGGGTTGGGTGTGAGGTTCGTGCCGGTCGTGGAGGCGCTCGATGAGCCAGCAGGCGTCGTCGAGATGGGCGCGACGTATGTGGGGCGCGTGCCGTGGCCGGCGAGCGGGCCCGTGAGCTGAACGCGCCAGATGTCGTAGTTGCCGGCGACGTCGGCGGAGAAATAAATGTAGTCGCCGCTCCATGCGGGCGTCTCGACGTCGGCGATGCCGTCGGTGATTTGTTCGTTGGAGGTGCCGTCGGCTTTGACGACGTCCAGATCCCAGACGTTCTTCTTGCCGCGCGTTTGCCGGCCGCAGTTCGAGACGTAGGCGAGGTATGCGCCGTCGGGCGAGAACACCGGGTCTTCGTGATCGCAGCTGTCGTTCGTGAGCTGCACGGTTGTAACAAGCGTGGTGCCGTCGATCGTCATCATCATGAGCTGGCGGTAGCTCGACACGGTGCGCGAGTACGCGATGTGAGTGCCGTCCGGCGCCCATGCGGGGTTGATGCCCGCGGTGATTTGCTTGTCGGGCGATGCGTCGATGGCGCCGATGTAGATGTACCACCCCGCCGACTTCGACTCGGCCGCGCCGAATGCGAAGTGCACTCCATCGGGCGACATGCTGGGCACGTCGATGTCGTAAGTGAACGTATAGAGATCGCGGGACGCCGCGTACGGCTGCAGCGAGTCGACACGACGAAGAACATCGCGCTTCATCGACGACACGTAGAGAAAGCCCTTGCCGTCGTTGAGCCAGAGCGGGCGCATGGCGTGGAATTTTTCCATCGTCATCTCGGTTCCGCGGAACGTGCCGGTCGAAGGCGCGGTCATGACGGATTCGTCGCTGTCTTCGCCGGGAACGCGGAGATCGTAGAGGATCGTTTTTCCGTCGGGCGAGACCTTGGGCTGAAACTCGTTGAATGGATCGTACGTGATGCGTTTCAGGAGCTTTGCGTCGCCGATCGGCTTGAGCGGGTTCGGCGGGTGCGCGCTCACGCGAACGAGAATCGCGACGATCGCGAGGATGCCGATGGCGGCCATCGCCGACCAGCGCCAGCGCGAGCGCTCCGATTGGCGGCGAGCGAGTGCGTCGTCGAGCGACTCGAGCTCGGCGCGGCCGCGTTGCGCGTCGCCACGTGCGTCGAGACCGAGAATGTTTTGTGCGCTGCAATACGCGCATCGCACGAGCATCTGCCCGGGCGGCTCGACGAGTGGGCCGTTGCATTGCCGGCAGTGGTGCGCGCCGCCTTTGTCCGTGGGTGCTTTGGCGGCGAACGAGAGCGTGAGCAAACGAAGCGCTTGCCGATCGCTGAGCTGACCACGCACGAGAAAGTAGAGCGCCGCGATGACGCCATACGCCGCGATCGTCAGAAGGATGCCGTTGCCGACGCGCAAATAGCAGAGCGCGTAGAGCACCATGGCGCCGAGAATCGCCGCGGGCCACGCGAGCATGCTCGGAATCGCGCCGAGGAACACGAAGAAGCTCGTGCGAAGCGCACCGGGTTGGTTGACGAGCTTCTCGACGAGCTTCTCGGAACGCTTCGCCGCGGCGTCGCGCTTGCCGATGGCGCGAATGCGCATGCGGACGTCGTCGGGAATGGGAATGGGCGTGTTGCAATACGGGCACGCGATCATGGCAGCGTCGGCGGGAATCGCGGGTGCGCCGCAGCCGGTGCACTTGAGAGGAGCGGCTGCGTCCGCGACGCGCTCAGGTGGGCGGTTCTTGTCGTTCTTGCGAATCGATTCGTGGATGGTGTCGCACAGCGCTTGGAGTGAATCGCGCTCGCGAATGTCTTCGGCGCTACCGAGCTGCTTTCGCGACCCATCTTGAAGGTCGATCACGAGACGCCAGAAGTTCTCGACCTTCTTCTTGGCGTCCTCCTCGATCATCTCGAGCTTCTCGTGCCCGCCGACGAGCCGCACCGACTCGACGTCGATCCACGCGACCTCGTAGCCGCCCATCGGCCCGCCCTCGATCTTCAGACCGTCGGCGGTGAACAGGATGTCGCTGGGCCGCTCGCGCATCGCGAGCCACAAGTGTTTGCGCCCATACGCGATGAGCGCCGCGCCGATGAAGATGGCGAACACGTACGGCACGATGAGGTGCGGATACACCTCGACGGCTTCGTCCCATGGCGCCAAAACCGCGGGAAGCGCGATCGAAACGACGAGTAAAAACCCCGGCACGAGCGTCGCGGATGCACGAGCAAACCCCGCGAGCGACGACGTGCCCACCTGCAGCGGTAGACGCAGCTCCATCGCGCGGGGAAGTTACCACACCCCCAATGTCGTCGAACGCGGGTCACACGTCGGCGGGCGGGAACTCGAAACGGATGGTGGTGCCACTGGTTGGGACGCTGCGAACGATGACGCGGCCACCGAGGGCTTCGCATGCTTCGCGCACGGCGCCCATGCCGATGCCACGCCCCGAGATGTCGGTTTCTTCCGTTGCCGTGGAGACGCAGTCGAGAAAGAGCACTTGTTCGAGCTCTTCGGGGGTCACCGGCGCGATGCCGACCTTGTTGGCCGATGTGCGGACGCGCTCCCAGTCGATGCCGCTGCCGTCGTCGCGCACTTCGACGGCGAACGACTGCCGCTGCGCGCGTGCGGTCAGCGTGAGCGTGCCGTGGGGTGATTTGCCGGCGCGGACGCGATCGTCGGGCGACTCAATGCCGTGATCGACGGCGTTGCGCACGGTGTGAACGAGCGCGCTCCAGAACGGGAGCCACGGCTCGGGCGGCAGGCGTGCGTCGTCGCACGCGCAGACGACTTCGAGGTTTGGTTTTCCGAGCCGATCGGCAACGGCGCGCGCGTAGTCAGCGAGGCGCGCCAGGCGTGTGTGCACCGTTTGGCATCGGAGCGAGCGAATGCGCGCCGCGAGATCGCTTCCGCCGATGGCTTGTGCGTCGCTGGCGAGGCCGACGAGAACGGCGTCCGGCACGGCGACACGGCTACGCAAGAGATCGAGAACGGACCGCGTCGCGCCATCGACGATTTCCCATGAGCCGGCGAGCTCTCCCATTTCGTCGGCGCTTGGACGGCGCTCGCGCTCCACGATCATCGTCTCGAGGTCGTGAGCCTTTGCCGCGAGCGCTTGCAGCTCGAACGTCGCGAACGCGCCCTTGAGTGTGTGAAGCACGCGTTTGATTTCGATGGCGTCGGGGCTCGCGAGCATCCGAAGGAGGAGCTTGCGTACTTCGCTGACGAGATCTTCGAAGCCGGCGCGATCGGACACGACATGACGAAGCGCCGCAACGACATCGCGCTGCACACCATCCGAGCGGCGTTGCTCGACCATGCTCGTGACGTCAGCGGCGACGACGAGCACCGAATGAAGCCCACTTTCGTAAATCGGCGTGTATTTCAGGGAAAAATGGCGCTTTCGATCGGTCATCGATTGTGGCAACTGCTCGAGTGCGAGCGCCACGGGAAGCACGTCGTCCCAGAGAGCACCGAGCGACACATCGAGCCACGCCGCCGCTGCAGCGTCGGTGGCGGCGAGCCATTCGCACACGGAGCCGGACGCAGGCACGGCACCGAAGAAACGCTCCGACGCCCGCGAGCGCTCCGCGCCGACGACGCCATGTGCGTCGACCGTGAAGAGAGCGTCCCCGACGTTCTCGAGCACCAGCCTCATCTCCCTCGACCCGCTCATGCGTCGCCGACCAACTTCCGAACCGTGGCGACGAAGAGATCGTGCTTGAAGGGTTTCACGATCCAACCTTTGGCGCCCGCGCGCTTGGCGCGTTGCAAGAGGTCGGGTTGAACTTCTGCGGTGAGCATCACGATCGGCATGTGCGGACCGGGCCGGTCTTGGAGAACGTTGAGGAGCTCGAGACCCGTTTTGTTCGGCATGTTCACGTCGCAAATCAAAAGCGCTGCGTCGCGGTGCTGTTCGATTTTCGCGAGGCCGTCGTCGCCGTCGATCGCTTCGACGATTTCGTAGTCTCCGCCGCGGAGCGCGGTCTTCACCTGCTGACGGGCGGTCACCGAATCGTCGACGAGGATGATCTTCTTGGACATGACGGGGCTCCTAAAACAAAACAATCTCGCCCGACATGGGCGGCGCGGTTTCGATCGGGCAAAGGTGAACGGACTTCTCGGCGACCGCATCGAGCACGATGTAGAGCGATTCGTCGTGCGAGGTCTTGAACCGATGCACGACCGCCGAGACCGCTGATGTATCGAGTGACACGCCTTCGCCGACGACGAGCATGGGCGTCGAGAGATGGATCTCGACGCCGAGCATCAACATTTCGCGCTTGAATCGGCCGAGGATCAAATTCGCGAGCTCGCAGTGCCAGTCGTCGTGGTCCGGGCTCGGTGCCGTGCGCGCGATTGCCGTTGCGTCGATCGACACCGCGAGCATTCCGCCGAACGCTTCGCCAGCAAACCCGACGATCGCCACGCGGCTCCAGCTCGCTGGCATCTCGACGCGCCCCACGAATTCGAGTGGCTCGCCGATGAGCTCGAAGAGAGAGCGCGTTCCTTCGAGAAGCGCGCGGCTCGTGAGCTCCCATTCTTCCTTGCGCACGATGTTCTCCTTTACGAAGCGGCGAGCGCGAGCTGCGCGCCAGCGAGGGTGAGGCGGTTTCGGCCGCTGTGTTTGGACATGTACATCGCGCGATCAGCGCGTTCGACGAGTGACTCGAGTGTTTCGCCCGGGCCCGCGCTCGCGAGACCGAGGGAAGCCGTGAACGGAATGCGTTTGCCGTCGAACGAAACGTCTGCGGCTTCGATGGCGATGCGCAAACGTTCTGCGGCGATCATTGCGCCAGCTTCGTCGGTGTTGGTGTACGTGACGACGAACTCTTCGCCGCCCCAGCGCGCAGCGAGATCTGAAAGGCGAACGTGATCGCGAAGGAGCTCGCCGAGTGCCGCGAGCACGCGATCGCCGGCGCCGTGCCCGTGCTCGTCGTTGATGCGTTTGAAGTGGTCGACGTCCAGCAGAACGACGCTGAGCGGATGGCCGTACCGGTGATACCGCGCGACTTCGCTGCCCATCCACGCGGTGAACGCGCGACGATTGCAGAGGCCGGTGAGTGAGTCCGTCGCCGCGATGCGGCGCGACTCTTCGACGAGCGACGCGATCTTGATCGCACCGCCGAGCTCGCGCGCGACGATCGCGCTGAGCATCGCGACCTCCGCTTCGTGATCGGCAGCGGGCGCAATCGCGAAAGATGCGACCGGCGAATCCGCAAACGGGACGACGACGCGGTGCGCTTTGGATCCGTCGGCCGCGGGTGCGGCGTCTTCGTCGGAGAGCGCATTCACTTCGAGGTTCGGAACGCCCAGAACGGCGCGCGCGCTCGCGATGGCCTCGGCGCCGTGCGCCGGATGATGATGCACCGCGAATTGGCCGTCGGCTGCGAGCGCGAGCCATCGATAGCGCGTGACCTGCGACAAGAATTGCGCGAGCCGATCGAAGAGTCGCTCGAAGCTGCCGACGCTCGCGAGCGCGCGAATTTCGGACGCGATGACGGACTCGAAGAGTGCTTCGTCGAGCTGACGCGCGATGCGATCGCGAATGCCAAATGATCCATCGGGAAGCTGCGTGAAAAACGCATCGGCCTCGGGCCGCGCCGCGATCGCTTTGTCGAGCGCGCGCATCAGCTCGCCGGTTCGCCCGTGAATCACATACGAAGAGGCTCCCGCGCGCTCCGCCCAAAATCGATTCCGCGGCTCTTCATCGCCGCAAAGCACGACGGGCACATCACAGGTCGCGGCCTCGGCCTTGAGCAACCGACACAACTGAACGCCCGACACGCTAGGCATCCAGAGCTCGGCAACGACGGCCGCCGGCGGCGAAGCCAGTGCCTCCCCCGCCCCTTCAGCGCCGTCGCCCACCTCATGGACGACATACCCGCTCGACCGAAGCCTCTTGGCGCGAGCCTCCCGCCTGGATTCGTTCGAATCAATGAGGATCACGCGCTTCGAGCCCATACCGAAGAAGCGGCCCGCTTCGCCCCAAAGATAAGAGGTGACTAAAGGTGGGAGGCGATGCGTTCCGCGGCGCGGGTGGCCATCGACATGATGATGACCTGGGGGTTGACGCCTGGCGGCCCTGGGACCGTGGAGCCGTCGACGATGAAGAGGCCTGGGACGTCGTGCGATTGGTGGTCGAGGTCGACGACGCTCGTCTTCGGATCGCGACCCATGCGGCACGTGCCGAGCGGGTGATAACTGAGGAGCGTGAGCTCCGCGGGGACGAGCGGACGAGTCTTGAAGCGGTCGAAGTCGGCGCGGCTCTCGACGGCGTCGTGCCCCATGATGCCGTAATAGAGGCGGTGCGCGCCCGCGGCGAGGAGCATCTCGCTCGTGTGGACCAGGCCTTTGTGGAGCTTCGCCAAATCTTCCGGCACGAGGTTGTACGTGATGGCCGGGTTGCCTTTGACGTCGAACCAGACGCGGCCGCGCGACTTGTCTCGGATCATCGCGCCGAACATGGCGATGTGAGGGAGTGAATCGATCGCGCGCATCAAGCGCTGACCCGTGAACGGGAATGCCATGTGCGCGATGTTGATGTCGGGTTGCGCGGCGAGGACGAGGATGCCGTCGCGCTGGAACTCGTTCATCATGTAGCCCTGCGGGATGTACCGCTCGGGGTCGATGCGTTCCTCGAACACGCCCGAAACGCCGCCGCTCGGGTGCAAGCTGAGGTTCTTGCCTACCTCACCGCTCGAGTTGGCGATGCCCTGACGGAGCAAAAGCATGGGCGTCGGCACCGAGCCGCCTGCGAGCACCACGGCTTTGCCGCGAACGCGGATTTCGTTGCCGAGCTCGTCGAGTGCGGAGATGCCAACGGCGCGCCCGTTCTCGATGATGACTTTCTCGGCGCGGAGATCGGTGATGATCATCGCGCCCTTTTCGAGCGCGCCCGGCAAATACGAAATGTCGACGCTGCGACGCGCGCCCGCGGCGCACCCGTAATCGCAGAAGCCCTGCCCTTCGCACCCGACGGCGTTGCGCGGGATCGGGCCCGCGCTCCAGCCGAATTTCGCCGCGCCGCGATCGACGACGTCGGCGATGGGGCCGATGTATTTTCGCTCGGGCTCCGACACCTCGAGGATGCGCTCGACGCGATCGAAATACGGCGTCATGGCCGACGGCGAAAAATCGTCGGTGTCGAGCGTCTCGCTCCATTCGTCGAGCACCCACGGCGGCGGCCGGAGGCTCGTGCCCGTGTTGACTGCGGTCGACCCGCCGACGAGCTTGCCCATCAAAAGCGTGACGGGCGAGTTCCCGAGCGTCCACGTGTTTCGGTAGTACGTGGTGTGCGCGTGTATGAAGCTGCCGACGAAGTCGTTTCGTTTTCGGTATGCGCCCTCTTCGATGTAGACGACGGCGTAACCGCGATCGGCTAGCTCGCGGCCGACGACTGCGCCGCCCGCGCCCGTGCCGACAACGACGACCTCGCACTCGACGTCGCGTGATTCGCTCCAGTCACGTGCGCTGACGATTTGCCGTTCCCAGCGCGCCGTTTCGACGTTGGTGATGACGCGCAGCTCGCCGCCCATTTTCTTGTAGGTGCGCGGCGAATCGAAGTGAGCGATTTTGAAAACGTACGCGAGCGCGTGGAGCGGCCCGCGCAAGATGGGGCTCTTCTCCCAGCCGCCAAGCACCGTTTGCTGATCGGCGCGCGAGAGCGCGTGAAATGGTTTGCCGCGTTGCAAGCGCACGGCTTGGTCGAGCATGGAGAGCATCGCGCTCCAGCCGCGGACGGCTTGCGGGCTGAGCGAGCGCGCGACTTCTTCGACGCGCGCGACTGTGCTTTCGTCAGCGCCGGGAGTCTTCGGCGAGCCGGGAATGATCGCTTCAGCGAACGCGAGGGCGGCGCGAAGTTGCGTGCGCGAGAGCGTCGGCGATGCGGGCGCCACGGCGTAATGCGAGAGCACGGGGACGGTCTCTTACGCTCTTTCTAGGCCCGACGCCAAGTGGCATTTTCTTCGTCGCCCGGTCGCGCTGCGAGCAAATCGTGCGGCAAAAAGCTCGCTTTGTATTCGAGCGAGTCGCAACCACGAACGCGATAGCCGAGGTACACGTAAGGCTTCTTCGCGAGACGCGCATCCTCGACGAGCGCGACGACATTCGCGACGCCAAGCGAGTCGCGCCGGAGCGCGGGATCGTAGAAAAAATAAACTGCGCTGAGCGCCTCAGGTGTTTCGTCGAAGAGCCCGAGGCCGACGAGCCGCTCGCCGTCGTAATAGGCGGCCTCGCGCGCGCTCGGGTGTGGGAACGCGAAGTCGACGGCGTAGCGATCGCCGCGAAGCACACTCGGCTCCCACCCTCGCGAGAGCTCGCGATCGGCGTGCCAGCGTTTGTAGAGATCGAGGCGGGCCTCGTCGACGAGCGGCCGCCCGACGACGCGACGAAACCGCGCAGCACGATTGCGCGCGCGGCGCTGGCTGCGCGACGGATGAAACTCGCTCGTGCGCACACGAAGCGTGACGCATTCGGTGCAAGCGCCGCACTGCGGACGAAAGTAACAAGGCCCAAAGCGACGCCAGCCGCGCTCGAGCATCGCACCGAGCTCGTCATCGGTGACGTCGAGCATCACGCGCACTTCGAGCGACGCAGACTGCGCCGGCAGATATGCACACGGATGTGGCTCCTCGATGAGCCGTTGAAGCAATCGCGCCAAGCCCTCCCAGGATAGCAACCTTCCCGTGTGCTATGAGCTTTTCGCGATGCGTACGGTTGTTCTCGGCGATCTGCATCTTTCGTCGCACACGCCGCGCGCCGCCTCAGCCGATCTCGTGAGCCTTCTCGAAGCGCACCGCGGCGCTCGAGTCGTTTTCGCCGGCGATTTTTTCGACATGTCGGCCGAGGGCCACACGGACCGCGATCGCGCTGTCGAGGCGGGTTTAGCGGCTCATCCGCACGTTGCTGCGGCGCTCACCGAGCACGTCGACCGTAGCGGCGAGCTCGTCTTCTTGTCGGGCAATCACGACTACGAAATCGGCGGCGCAGGCGCGCTGACGGGCGCGCTTGGACTCGTCGGCGCCTCGCGCGATCGCGTCAAAGTGACGCCGTGGTTTTATCGCCAAGACGGCGTGCACATCGAGCACGGTCACCTCTACGATCCCGACAACGCACCGCCGCATCCGCTTGCGTCGCCGCGAGACGCGCTCGGTGTCCACTTCGTCGAGCAGTTCATCGCAAAGACGGGAGCCTTCGCGTACCTCAACGCCAACGACAAGACGCCTCTCTCTCTCCTCGTGAGCGCGTTCCGCTGGTATGGCGTCCGCGGACCGCATGTAGTTTACACGTATTTTCGCGCCGCATTCCTGGCGCTCGCGAAGAGCGGCCGTTTCTACGAAGGCGAGCACGAAGCCGCACGCGCTGAAGCGGGCCTCGCGGATTTTCTTGCCGACGTCGGCCTCGACGAACCCACGGCACGCGCCCTCATCGCCGAACGCGCCACGCCAACGACCACAAGCTTCTCGGACACACTTGCTCGCCTCTATATCGATCGCGTCGCCGCCACCGTATCCGTGATGGCGGGCCTCTCGGCTTTTTCACTCGGCAAGCGCAAGCTCGGTCTCGCGCTCGGCGCACTTGGCCTCGGCGGCCTCGCGTGGAGCTGGTCACGCGGCCACGATCGCTACGGTGGCAAAGTCCCCGCCCGCCTCGACGAAGCCGCAACGCGCATCGCCCGCGCCACAGGCTCGCCGCTCGTCATCTTCGGCCACGCCCACGAAATCGCCGACCGCCCCGGCTACGCGAATACCTCGAGCTTCTCATTTCCCCGCGGCACGCCTGGCCGATCCTTTCTCGAGCTCGAGGGCACGCGGGCTACGCGAAGATTTTGGACTACAGAACGAGCACGTAGCTCTTCGGGGCGACCTTGATGAGGAGAGGCTTGCCGGACGTTTTGTGTTTCGTCCACGTCGCAAACCAAGGCTGCTTCTTCCAGTTCTCTTCGTCGGTGATGAAGGCGCCGACATAAAGATCGAGCTCGATGTATTTTCCGAGGACGGCTTCCGAGAGCGCTGGGCCGTAGGACCACGCGGCGCGTTCGGGTGGCGGCTTCGCGTCGTTGTGGAGCGCGCCGCCGTACGTGACGACCATCTTTGCACCGCGTCGCTCGATCATCTTCTTGCCTTGCACGGTCGTGAGGCGCGCGATGGTTTCTAGCGAGTGCTCGATGGCGTCGTCGCCTGCGTCGGCGATCGCTGCGAGGTCTTCGCAGCTCGGGCGCAAGAGATCGGGGACGATGCCGAGCTTGCGCGCGGCTTCGCCCATGGCGACGTATTCGTTTTGATTCGTCTCGGCTTGTTGGATGACCACCGGCTTTTGCACGCTCCGCATCGTCTCGGCTTCTTTGGCGCAACCCTTCGGCGGCATCATCAGCTCGACGAGCAAATTCGAGGCGCGACCCGCGAGAAGCGGAAGAAGCGAATCCGTGAAGCGTTTCGTCGACGACGCTGCCACGGCTCCGCGTTGCGCGTGCGCTTCGCCAATCGCGAGCACTGCTGGATCCTCTTTCAGAATTTCCGTGAATGCGTCTTCGGCGTGATCGAACTCTCTCGCGTCATCCGTGGCGGCATCGACGACGGGCACCGGCTTTTTCGGACACCCAACGAGCACGAGCAACGCGATGCCTGCAAGGTGCACGCAATTCATGGCGCGCCGGAGGCGAAGCCGTAAATCTCGGGCCGGCGCAGCGGCGGCAAATCGCCTTTGCGAAGCAGCAGCGTGCGCACGGCCCACACTTCGCGGAACACGCGGTACTTGAGCGCGGTTGCGTCGATGTAGTCGACGCCGCTCGTGCCGCCCGTGCCCATGCGGCGCCCAATGACCCGCTCGATCATGCGCGCGTGCCGCTGACGGAACACGATGAACGCTTGCTCGAACGCAACGACGGCGTCGATGACCTCGCGCGGCCACGCGAGAAGCGGCAGCTCTCGATAGCTCTCGATGAACACGAGCGCGGCACGAATGCGCGATGCGCGCGCACGCTCTTCTTGGGGAAGGTCGTCGGCACGAAGGAACGCTTTCGTGCCAGCGATTTCCGTTTCGTAGCGCTCGCGAACTTTTTCAGCGTCCGCGCGCGATTCGAATGCGGCGCGCGTCACCTTCTCGTGGCGGAGACCGTATTCGCGAATGAACGCAGCGACCGCTTCAGCGTCGTTCTCTTGCCCGGGCATCGAGCCTTGAATCGGCGTGCGATAGAGCCATTCGCGGATCGCTTCGCGGAGCGTCGGGTGATCGGCGAGCCGCATCTGCACGCGGTGATACGCGCTCGACGGCGCGCCCGACGCATCACGAAGCGCTTCGAGATAGCTACCTTCGCCGATGCGATCGGCATCCGGCAAACCGAGCATGATCTCGATTTCGCGCATCTGCCCGGACTGGAAACCGCTTGCGGCGCCGAGCTTGTCGCGAAAATCGAGGTAGTCGCGCGTCGTCATCGTCTCCATCAAGGTGAAGTGATGCGCGAGATGCGAGAGCAGCTCCTGCATGCGTCGAATGCCGCGCACCGCCGCTGCGAGCGATTGCTCCGGCACGACCGGCTGCGCGAACAAATCGCGAACCGCAACGAGCTCGCGCAGGACGAGCTTGAACCAGAGCTCGTCGATTTGATGGATGGTGATGAACATCACCTCGTCGTTCGAGAGATTCTCGTCGGTCGACTCGCGCCCCGTTTGGAGCAGGAGCAGCTCTTCGACTTTGATGTAGTCCCAGTAGGCCGTCATTTGAAAAACTGGCGAATGCGCTTCATGCGCCGGCGCATCAAGAATGGAATCTTTGCGGCGCCGAGGAAATCACCGAGCTGCGCCTTCACGAGTGCCTCGCCGAGATCGCGCAGTGTGCGATCGAACGGCATGTACCAAAACTCCGCGGCGTTTTCGTCGACCGCGATCGTCTTCGGATGCATGAACGTGAGAAGCGAGAGCTCGCTGTTGGCGATGCCGTAGCCCGTTGCGCGCGTGCCCGACCACGGGAGCTGCGGGATCGCTCCGGTGAAAGCGTGGCTGTTGATGGACGCAACGCCGACGTCGAGCTTGTCGACGAGCCGCTCGGCGCGCGGAACATCGCGCGACCACACCGATGCGCCGAGGCCGTATTTTGCGGTGTTGATTGCGCGCACCGCCTCTTCGGCGCCCCACACGCGCACGACGGCGAGCACGGGGCCGAACGTTTCCTCACGCACGACGTCCATGTCGGGGGTGCATTTGTCGAGCAGCGTGGGCTCGTAGCCGAGGTTTTCACGGTCGGGAGTTTCCCCGACGCCCCCTTTGCTCGAATCGCTTCGCTGCGCTCCGCGATTCTCGGTTCTCTTGCCGCCCGTGATGAGCTTCGCACCTTTGGCGAGCGCGTCTTTCACGTGTGCTTCGACGATCTCGAGCTGACGCGCGTTGCCGAGCGGCGAGACATCGACGTCTTCATCGCCTGGCCCGGTGCGGAGCTTCGACCACGCTGCGCGCATCTTGTCGACGAACGCGTCGGCGATGCGCTCTTCGACGTACGCGATTTCGATCGCACCGCATGCTTGGCCGGAGTTCGAGAGCGCCCAGTGGGTGATGCCTGTGACGGTGCGATCGAGATCGCAATCGCCGAGCACGATGGCCGCATCGTTGCCGCCCATCTCGACGCTCGCGGGAATGCCGAGCTCGGCGCAGCGCACGCGCACCTTCGTGCCAGCGCGAACTGATCCGGTGAAAATACACGCATCGATTCCGGACTCGACGACCGCCCAGCCCGCAGCGCCATCACCTTGAACGATCGACACGACGCCATGCGGAAGCTCGTGCGCGAAATGCTCGGCGAACCACGCGCTCGACTTCGGCGTGTGCTCGCTCGGCTTCAGCACCACGGCGTTGCCCGAGAGCAGCGCCGGCACGATCGATCGATAGAGCCCAGACACCGGGAAATTCCACGGCGCGATGATTCCGACGACGCCGCGAGGAACCATCGCGATCCGTGCGCGCTTTTTCGGAAACGCGAGCGGGTTCAAAAACACGCGCCGGTCGGAGGCGCGCGCGATGATTTTCTTCCAGCTTTTGACCGCATCGAGCGGCCCGAGCGCCTCTGTGAAGAGCGCCTCGACCTCGTGCTTGCCCATCTCTTCTTTGACGAGATGAAGAAGCGTCTGCCGATCGCGCAGCATGCGTTTTGCTGCGCGTTCGAGGAGAGCAGCGCGGGCATCGAGCGAGCGCGAGGCCCATTCCGGCTGCATCGCGTGGGCGTTTTCGACCGCGTGGCGGGCCTCTTTTGCGGTGGAGCTCTCGTGATGAACGACCCCATTTCCCGCGACCTGCATGCCCGAACGACTACCACAGCTTCCGACCGAAAAACGGTCGGGTTCCGCTATGCCGCGCGTCATGCTAGATACGGCGCGCTCGACCACGTCCCCATCGTCTAGAGGCCCAGGACCGCGGCTTTTCACGTCGCTAACGAGGGTTCGACTCCCTCTGGGGACGCCTCTGACAACATAGCCTTACGGCTATTTGTCCATGCATCGGTCGTCTGTCGCGGGTGTACTTCGAAGACTCGTACACCCGCGAGCGACTCCCGGAGGGAGGACGCCTCTGACAAGATAGCCTTACGGTTATTTGTCCATGCATCGGTCGCGGGTGTACTTCGAAGACTCGTACACCGCTGGTCGCCGCGCGAATGCGTGTCGAGATGTGCTACACTGCCATTATGCGGGCCGGTAGGACGAAGACTACCAGCTTCTCCCTCGACCCGAAGACACTGAAGGCCCTCAAGGCGCTCGCGGCGCGACGCCACAAAGGGAATGTGTCGGCGTTTCTTGCGGAGGTCGCGTCGCGCGAGGCGAAGTTTGTTGCCGCCGAGAAGTTCTTCGAGAAATACGGCGTACCGCCGCTCGACGAACGCGCGATCGAGCGCATCGAGACCTCGTGGCGTCAGGTGCCCAAGAAATCGCGGCGGCGCGCGGCGTGACTTTCACGTTCGACACGGGCATGTTGATCGCGCTCGAGCGACGGAAGCGGAGTGCGCTGGAAGTGTTTCGCGCGATTGTTCGGCGCGGATCTCTACCGGTTGTCCCTGCGGTGGTGTACGTCGAGTGGTGGCGCGGTCGAACGGACGTTCGCGAAGAGATTCTCGATGCGGTCGTCGTGGAGGACATGCCGCCCTCCCTTTGTCGCGCGGCAGGTGATGCGCTCGGTGCTGTGAAGGGGTCGTCGCTCGCTGACGCAGTCGTGATGGCCTCCGCGGCGCTACGCGGTGGCGGCGTTGTTTACACGGGCGACCTCGACGATCTTCGGCGGCTTTCGCGTCACTTTCCGACGGTGCTCGTGCTCGCCGTTTAAGCGCAGGAAGTGGATCACCATTAGTGGTGAAGCGGGATCAAGACGAGGCGGGCGCCCCAGAGGGCGAGAGCGATCATCGCCGCGCCCGCAACGCGGACGGACCACTGAGCGGCGTGCAACGTGATTTTGCTGCGGTAACGCTGGAGCAACCACAAGAACAAGTGAAACCACGCGAACATGCCCGCGAAGACGCCAGCGACGAACGCGGCTCGCTCCGCTGCGGTGAATCGAAGATGGGCAAACGATAGCAGCGTCGCGATGGAGCCCGACCACGTGATGATGAGAACGGGATTTGCGGCTGACACGCCGAAGCCGAGCCCGAACGCCGCGCCGAAGCTTGCTCGCTTGTTCGTGGAATCGGTGGCTTCTTCACGCGGCGCGATCGTGAGACGCGCGAAGTGAATCCCGAGCGCGAAGAGAATCACGACGCCGAGAGCGCGCGCGATCGTCTCGACGATAGCGTAACGGCTCATGAGCTCGCTGATCCCCGCCATTGCGAGCGCGCAGTAGAGCGTCTCGGCGATTGTGGCGCCGAGCGCGATGCCGCGACCCTCGCGATACCTTCCCGACACGCCGCGCTCGAGCAGCATCACCGCGATCGGTCCGACCGGCGGCATCGAGCCGAGGAACGCCATCAGGAATCCGGCGACAATCGCAACGAGAAGCACGCGAGCACTGTCTCACATCGACGAACTACGTCCAGGCAAGCGCCGCGGGCAAGGACTCGCGTGAGCTAGCTCAGAAGAACGAGCCATGCCACGCGGGTAATGGGGGCATCGACGCAGGAGTCTTCGCATCGAAGCGGACGACCAGACCATCTGGCGTCCCGTTGTCGTGCGGCACGAAGTAGACGTAGTGACCGTCGAAGATGGCGCCATTGAAACCCTTGGCGCCCACGTTCACGGTTGTCGGGTCGAACGTGCGCCACGACGTATCGGCACTGAAGCTTGCGGTCGCGTCGTATCGAATGATGAAGTGACCTTCCGGGCCGGAACCAAATGGCACGAAGTACACAAAGCGACCGTCGAACGCGGCACCCCAGAATTGTTCGGAGCTCGTGAGCACGAGGGCCATGTCGAACGTGCTCCATGCAGTGCCCGCGTCGAAGCTCAGCGTCGTGTCGAAGCGTGGGACAATGCCGAGCGCAGCGGACGGCACGAGGTAGACGAAGCGACCATCGAACGCGGCACCCCAGAAAAAGTTGGCGCTCCACTTGACCGTCGTCGTGTCAAAAGCCGACCACGCACTTGTGTCACTGAAGCTCGCTGTCGTGTCGTAGCGCCTGACGACCGCATCATCGACCGTCGCAGAAGGATTTGGAACCAAGTAAACTGCGCGTCCGTCGAATACGGCGCCGGCGAAACCGCCGCCCATCGTTGTCGGGTCGAACGTGGACCAAGACCCAGCGTCGGAGAAGCTCGCAGACGTGTCGTAGCGCACGACACCTCCGAGGGCGCCACCGTCGGCCGCGGAGGTGTAGTCCGGCGCAAAATAAATGTAGCGGCCGTCGAACGTTGCGCCTTGGTATCCGAGAACGTCGGGGCTGACGCTGCCCATGTCGAACGTGGACCAAGACGTCGCCGCGCTGAAGGTCGCGCTGCTGTCGTAGCGCGCGACGACGCCGCCATAGAGCGGGACGAAGTAGACGTAGCGCCCATCGAACGTTGCGCCCCATGAACGCGGAAGGCGCCTTGAGCTCGTAGGTGTCGAACGTGGACCAAGAGTCGGTCGCCGTGAACGTCGCCGTCGTGTCGTAGCGCACGACGACGGCGCCATATTCCGGCGCGAGATACACGTAGCGGCCATCGAAGGTGCCGCCCGCGAAGCCCTTGCATTGCGCGCTCAAAGTCGTGGCATCGAATGTGGACCAGTACGACGCCACACTCATGTCGTGGAACACGGTGGTGCCGCCATCGCCAGAGCTGGCGGCGTCACTTTGGCTGCTGTCGAACGACGCGTCCGAACCCGCATCGTCAGCGATGTCGCGTCCACCGCACGCTGTGCCGACGACGACGAGTGCAAGCCACCTCACGAGCACATCGTAGCTCGCCTACCAGCCCGTGCCTTGCGGCATCGGTTTGCGGTCTGCAGCGGGGACGTCCCACCAGCCATCACCGCCGCCGCAGATGGATTTGTGGACGGACCAATCGCTCTCGCATGTCATTTGGCGGCACGAGTTCGTCATCACGATGCGCGAGCCGTCGAGGCAATCCCACACGAGGACGCGTTGCTTGCCCGCGCCTTTGTCGAGGAGGTACTGGCGATCGGGCGCGACTTTCGGCGCTTCGGCTTGTTGCTTTGGGTTTGGGATTTCCAGGCATCCGATGAACGCGAATGCGAATGCGAGCGGGAGCACGAGCCTCATGTCTCGACGATAGCCGCGCGTGATACGTTTGGGCGTTCGATCATGGCGATGTTCAGCTCCGATCCGGCCGTCGCGAAGCAGCAGATGCTCGCGATCGTGTTTTTGCTGACCGCGTTCGGGCACATGGACGGGAAATTCGCGCTCTCCGAGAAGCGCTTCGTTCAGGAGAAGATCGCCAAGCTCGTCGAAGACCGCATGCTCGAGGCCGTGAACGATCCGCTCGCGCGGCAAGTCGCGACCGAGCGCGCGACGCAACAGTTTCAGCGTGTCGCGGCCTCGATCGATCGCGAGATTGCCGCGCTCTTCACCGAGTCGGTCGCCGAGGGCGAGACCACCGAGCAATTCGTTTACGCGAAGCTCGCGCTGCGGAGTTACGAGCTCCTTCGTCCGTTCGACGAGGGAGCGCGCGCCAGTCTGTTCGAGATCATCGGCGAGCTCATCGAGGCCGATGGCGTCGTCCACCCGAACGAAGCGCGCCTCCGTGACGACATCCAGCGGCTCCTCGCGGAGCCCATCGAGCTCGAGATCGAAGAGATCCCGGACACCGTCGCCTACGATCGCGGCATCGAGATCACGAAAGAGGAGGTGCTCACGTCGCGCGTCGATGACCACCCGTTCTTCACCGCCGAAGAGCGCGTGTACCCACGCGATCAAGTCGGCTTCGTGAGCAGCGCCGAGCAAGACATCGAGCTTTTGCAAAAGGTCGTGGCCACGCTCGAGCAGCAGCGCGCGGCAGGCGCAGGCAAGCTCACCGGCGCCGCAACCTTCGCGGACTTCGCAGGCCAAGAGCCCTTCCTCGACGGACACGTCTACGTTTTGCCGCCGAAGCTGGGCGCGGAATACGAGCTCATCGTGCTTGGCGATTTGCACGGTTGCTACTCGTGCCTCAAAGCCGCGTTGATGCAGACGAACTTCCTCGCGAAGGTGCAAGCCCACGCCGACGATCCAAAGAACACCCCCGACACCCGCCTCGTGCTCCTTGGCGACTACATCGATCGCGGCCGCTTCAGCTTCGACGGCGTCATGCGCATGGCGATGCGTTTGTTCGTCACCGTCCCGAGCTCGGTTTATTTTTTGCGCGGCAACCACGAGTACTACCTCGAGCATCAAGGGCAGATCCTCGCGCCCGTGCGCCCCGCCGAAGGGATGATGGGTTTGAAAGGCGTCGCGAGCGACGCGTACTTCCGCGAGTACATGCAACTCTTCGAAGCGCTGCCAACATCACTCGCCTTCGATCGCTTCTTCTTCGTGCACGCGGGCATCCCGCGCGACTCCGCGCTCGCCGAAAAGTGGAAAGACCTCTCATCGCTCAACGACCCTGATTTACGCTTCCAAATGATGTGGAGCGATCCGAGCGACACAGAGGTCGTCCCCGATGAGCTCCAGAAAGCCGCGGCGCGTTTCGGCTACGGCTCGCACCAGTTCCGCAATTTCCTCGGCCGCATCGGTTGCTCTGTCTTGGTGCGCGGCCACGAGCGAATCGTCGACGGCTTCCAAACCAAATACAATTTTCCCGACGCCACGCTCTACACGCTCTTCTCCGCCGGCGGCGGCACGAACCTCGACCTCCCCGAATCGAGCAACTACCGCGAGGTCACGCCCAAAGGCCTCACGATCCGCTGGCGCGACGGCGTAAGCCGCGTCTCGCCCTTCGTGATCGACTGGGCCCGCTACAACGACGGTGCGCGAAACCGCTTTCTTGCGACGTAAGCATCGAAGCACACTTGTGCTACGATTGCCGCGATGAACAAGCGCCCGGGCGGCACGATGCACCTGTCGATCTCGCTACCCCTCGCGGAGGCGAAAATCCTCAAGCGCCGGGCAAAGCGCGTTTACGGCGGTAACGTGTCGCGCGTCGTGAGTGACGCGATTCGATACATCGCCTACGAGGAAGGCCGCGACGCTCTCATCGCTTCATTCGGCGGAAAAGGAAAGCGGACGCCCGCGGAGGCGCGGCGACTCGACGCGGATTGGGGGCTCTCCGCGAAGAAGTCGGTATGACGCGCGCGGCGATTACGTTCGACACCGGAGCGCTCATCGCCCTCGAGCGCCGCAAGCACCGAGCGATGCAGGTCTACGAGCATGCGAAGGACGTCGGCTACGCCGTTGCAACACCCAACGTGACAGTGGCCGAGTGGTGGCGCCGCCGCACGGACCGACGCGAAGCGATTCTGGCAGGGTTGCTCGTCGAGCCTGCGTCGGACGAGACCATGAAGCTCGCCGGTGAAGCGCTCGCAAAGGTCCGCGCTGCGACGACCATCGACGCGATCGTCGCGGCCTTCGCTGCGCAACGAACGGGCATCGTCTACACGAGCGATGTCGAAGATTTCCACGCTCTACGCGCATTCTTTCCCGCGCTTCGCGTGTTCGCGATCTGAAGTTACGGGTCGCCGTTTCGCTAAAACAAATAGTTCACGGCGACGTTTGCGACCCACATGAGGAGCACGTTCGCGTTGACGTCGGCGGAGGGCTGATTGAACGGCTGCATGAACATCACGCGGAAGGACGGCGCGTTGAACTCGATCATGACGTGTTTGCCGGTTTTGACCGCGACACCGAAGACGTCGATGCGAAGCTCGGCGAACGCGAGCGCGGGAATCGTGGGCCCAAACACGGCTCCGCCTCCGCCGCCTGCGCGAACGATCCAAGAGGCCATCGGCGTGATCGGAATGAGGTAGCCGACGCTTCCCACAACATCGAAAAAACCATACGCAGATGACGTCTCGTTGACGAGCACCGTCGACGCTGGCGAGACCTCGAGTTGGAATTGCGCGTGCCCGTCGAGAAGCAGGCCGACGCGAAGAGCCAACTGGTAGGCCTCACCGGCCGACACGAAGAATGCAGGGAGCGCCGCGCCGAGCACGCCGCCGACGTACGCGTGAGTCGTATTGCTGTCGCCACGCGGATCAGTTTCGGCGTCGTCGCGCAGCTCGCGATATGTGGTTTCGCCCACACAGACATTGCGAACGCAGCGGAGCCCATCCATGCAGTCTGCACGCGCCGCGCACTTGCCATCGAGCGGTGAGAGTGCAAGCGCAGGTTGCGTCACGAAGAGGAGCGCGCACGCCGCGATCAGCGAATCGAATGCCCCCATACACGACTACCGATGCCGCGCGACACGTGCCGCCGCGCCGCTTGCGCCGCCCATCGGTGGCGGCGATGCAACACCGGCGCGGAGCACACGGCGCAAGAGGTGGGCGGCCTTCTTCATGCGCGTCGTGATCGCGCTCGCAGAGACGCCAGGCATCGTCGCGACCATGAGCACGTAGCCCGCATCGAGCGCCACGCCATAGCTGCACGAGCTCGCCGACGCCGGGAGATTCACGACCGCAGGCTCGATGTCATCGGGCACCGGAACGTGATTCGCCGCACGCGCGAGCCCGCATGCGCTGTCGTCGTGCTCTGAATGGAAAAGCACTTCGCCACTTCGCGTCACGATCGCAGCAGAGCCAACGGCGCCGACGTATTCGTCGATCACACGTTGAACCTTCAGGGCAAGCTCGGGCGAGACCACCTCTCGATGTTAGCAGCTCTCAGTTGAGCGGGCCGAAGCCCAGATCGTTTTCGATCTGTTTCACGGAGTCGAGGAGGCCCACGTAGTTGATGAGATCCTGCGTCGTGTGGTCTTGGGCGACGAGTGGTTGCGGTTGGCCGCTGCTGTCGAGGACGAGCGTCGGGCGACCGTACGAATCGAGGATCGGATTGCCGCCCGCGTCGTGTGTGACGAGGTACGTCGCGGAGAGGAGCGCGTTCGCGTGGCCGATCATGCGCGACGCGATTCCTTTTTCGACGACGCGGCCGTCGATGGTGTCCGATCCGTATTTCCGCGCGACGTACGTGTAGCCGGTGAGCGGATCGGTGAAGCGCGTTTGTGCGGCGTCGGGGATCGTGATGCCGCCGACTTGGCCGTCGATCCAGATGCGCATCTTGTCCATCAGCTGCATGTCGGTGCTGAGGCGCGAGTGCAAGCCGACCAAGAGTGCCGTTGCGAGCTGCGTCTTGTAACCGAGGTTCGGGAACAAGATGCGTGCATCAGCCGGACGCGTTGGCGTCGCTTGTGTGAGATCTAGCGTGATGGGCGAAGGCGTCGCGCTCGAGTCGGCGTACGAAGAGATCGATTCCCAATCACCCGAGAGGATGCCGCCGACGATGCGATCGGTTGCGAGCGGAAGATCGTTTCGGAAGTTGATGAAGTTGTTGCGACCATCGAGCGAGTTGGCGCGCGAGATCGTGTAGAGCGTGGGCCGACCATCGACGATGGCGGAGATCGCGCGTGCCTTCTCGACCGAGAAGCCCGCGTGGTCCATCCAGTTCAGGTAGTCCCATGAGCCGCCGAGTTGGTTGTTGTACTGCTCGGTGATGAAGCGCCCATCGACGATGCCAATCGTCAGCGCCGCAGGGGCCGACGAAAAGTCGGGTACGTCCCATAGCGCGCGGAGGCCCATTTCTGGGGGTTTGCGCGTTGCGACGCTCGAGTCGGTGTCGCTCGAGACGAAGCCACCGGGCTCGGGCATCACGAGAACACGTGTGAGGAAATCAAAGATCTCCGTTTGCGCGACGGCTTCGGGTCGCGCCTGATCGTCGTCGGCGAGAGCTTGCGGCGTCGACTGCGCAATCGACGTTGCGATCTGCCAGTGATACGCGCGAAGCCGCTCGAGATATGCGTCGGCGATGCGCGCCGGGATCGCCGGGTAGTAGTATTCTTTGTTCTGCCTGCGGAAGTACGTCCACGGGTAGGTGACGTCGAACTTCTTGATCGTGTTCATCGTCACTTCGTACGCGTCGGCGCCTGCGTCCGAGTCGTTCGTGTGAAAATACGCGTTGTGCGTGACGCCCCAGCGATACACCCAGCGCACGTACTCCTTCGTGCCGACCTTCGCGTGGTAGTAGGGCGCGACGTTCGTGAACGGCGCGAGCGTGTCGCTCGCCGGAAAGTCCTGCCACGCCCAGTGATCGCGCGGCTCGGGCGCACACACTTTGCCGTGCACGACGCGCCACTCGCCCGTCGTCTTCTCGTCGTCCGTGGCAGGGCGGCAATCGCGCGTGGCGTCGAACACCTTCATGAGCCGCGCCATCTCCGTGTAGTGCTTGAAGATGACGCTGCTGCCTTGTTGATAGAGATCGCGCTCGATGAGCTGCGAGTAGGCACGCCAGCGCGCGCCCGCCTGCACCGACGCCGAGAGCTGCCTGTCGTCGAGCGATTCGATCACGCGACCATAGAGCGCCTTCATCGTGTGGAGATCGAACGTGCCGAGGCCCGCGGTCTCGCCGAAGCGCTCGAGTTGGTACTCCATCGTCGATGTGTTTCCGAAGTACTGCGCATCGGGGCGCGGCTCACCCGCGAGGCCTTGTTCGTCCTTCGTCTCGGGGTCGAGATAACGCGGGCCCATGCACGTGTCGTTGTCGCCGGTGGTGCGCGGTTGCCCGCCGCACGTGACGCTCGCTTTGCCTTCGTTCGTACGAAGCTGCCAGTATTGCGGCTGATAGTTGATGGCGTCCCACGAAGACGCGAACTCGTGGAGCATGCCGAGCGAGTGACCGATCTCGTGGAGCGCGATCCCTTTGACCGTCTCTTTCCAGAGATCGTCGTACATCGCTTGACCACGCGCGACCGGGTCGAGCGAGGCGTACTTCGCTTTGAACCAGCCCGCGAGCGACGGAAGCTGCACGCTGCCGTACGCGGGTGCATCGCTATCGAGGAAGCACACGCCGCGTTGGGAGAGACCCGCCTGGAGCACGTCATTGAACGCGTGCAAACGCCCCGAGTCTTGCCCGCGAATGATCGACGCTTGATTCAGCACGTCGTCCGAGAGTGACGTCGACGGCGAATCGCCGAGCGCGTTGACGAGCCAGCTCGGGTCGACGAGCTGCGTTTCGGCCGATGTATTCTGCACCTTCTTCGAAAGCGCATCGAACGTCAGCAGCGCCGTCGAGAATTGCGTCGGATCGTTCACCGAAGCGATCTGGCGCGAGATTTCCTGCATCACGGCTTGCGATTGATCCGAAGGCGGCGGCGTGAGGCCGAGCGCCATGCGTGCGCCATTGGTGTCGAGGTTGCCGACACGACGCGCGAGCTCGCGCACCGAGAGCGGCGTCGAGGGCATCGAGCCATTCGCGAGGAGCTTCGCGTACGTCGCCGCGGGCGCGCCTTGGATCAGATCGCCGATTTGGGTGTCGCCCATCGCGACTTGAAGGACGTCGCGCTCGAGCGCGGCTGCGTACGTTGCCGAGCGACCCATGATGGCCGCGGCGCCGCCGAGGATTTCACCCGTGAGCGGGTCGGCGTTCCAGTTCGCGATGCCGCCCCACGGAGCGCGCGAGTCGTACGGCCAATAGAAGATGAAGTTTTTGCGAATGTCGCCCACGCGTGCGAGCGCGCCGGTGTCGCCGCACGTGCCGTGCACGTCGTAGCTGCGCACGGGGTTGTGGCAGAACGTGATGCCCGGCGTCGTGTCCGTCGGCACGTCGGTGAGGGTGTGACTCTCATCCTGATCACGCCGCGCTTCGAATCCGCAGGGGTGGCGCGCGTAGTGTGATGTCCATCGCATGATTCCACCTATCGCTGAGTGCGAGCGCGCGCAGATGCACGATGTGCTCGCCGGTGTTGTGCTT
>JBBSFE010000058.1:0-37486 GCA_038239005.1 Polyangiales bacterium | reverse complement strand
TGATCGGCGCTCGCGTCGCCGCGCTCGATCATCGCGATGACTTCTTCCCAGAACGCTCGATTACGCCGCTTGCGCTTCATCGCGCGCAACATCGCCACGGATCCCGACACCGCTCAAGCCGTCCATCGTCGGACGCTTACGTAGGAGCGCTCGTCGCAGGTGCAATCTCCGGCGCTGCACTGCCTTCCAAGAACAGCAAATGTCGACGTCCGCTATTCGTATCTCAGCCCGTCCACGGGCCGGACCTTGCTGGCCATATGGGCGGGATAAATCGTGGCGATCGTACAAATCAGCATGGCGCTTACTGCGACTGCGAGGAAATCCCAGCCGCTTACATGAACGGGGAGCCGGTCGATGTAATACACCTCGGGGGGCAGGCGTAACCCGAACGCACCCAGGCCCGCGCATTGCGCGAGGCCGGTTGCGACGCCGAAGGCGGTGCCTATTCCGCCGATCACGAGGCCTTCGGTCATGAACGTTCGACGGATGTCTCCATTCGAGGCGCCCAGCGCTTTGAGGATCGCAATCTCTTTGGCTTTCTCCGTCACCATCAAGAGGAGCGTGCAGATGATCGAGAAGCTCGCGACGATGATGGCGATCGACAAAATGATGAACGTCGCCAAACGTTCGAGCTTGAGCGCGGAAAAAAGATTCTTGTTCATGTCGCGCCAGTCGCGGACGCGGAGGTCTTCGCGATTCACGGCGGCGGCGACGTTGGGCGTGACGAGGTCGGCGCGTTCGGCATCTTTGACTTTGACGTCGATCGCGCTGATTTTCCCGGCCGTCGAGAAGTATTCCTGGGCGACGTCCATCAGCGTGTAGACCTGGCTGGCGTCGTATTCGTACATGCCGCTGTAGAAAATCGCGGCGACGCGGAAGCGCTTCGTGCGCGGCATCACGCCCATCGGGCCGAGGTCGCCGAGGGGTGAGACGAGCGTCACCTCGTCGCCGACGAAAACGTGGAGCGTGTGCGAGAGCTCGCGGCCGATGATGATGCCAGGTCTGAGTGGAGGTGCGGTGTCGATTGCGGCGCGCACCGTGGGGTCGAGCTCGTCGTTGAACAGGATCGAGTCGCTACCTTTCTTGTATTCCTCGCCGTGCGGGCCGACGCCAATCACTTCTTCGGGGCCGAGGTGGCGCAGGCGCTCGGGGTCTTCGAGGTATTTGAAGTCGCCGATCTCGATGTTCGATTTCAAATCGATCACGTTGCCGATGGTGTCGGGCTCGATGCCGCGGACCATCACGCCCGCGAGGTTCGACGGCGACGACATCATCACCTCACCCGACACGACCGGCGTTGCACCCACGACGCCCGGCACCGCGCGCACGCGCTCGAGCACGCTCGCGTAATCGGCGAAGGGTTGTTGCGACACGGTGTCGACGACGATGTGCGCGTTGTTGCCGAGGATCTTCCGCTTCAGGTCGTTGCTGAAGCCGCCCATCACGCTGATGACGCTCGAGAGCGAGCACGAGCTGATGGCGACGCCGCAAATCGAAAGAATGCTGATCACCGTCAAAAAGCCGCTCTTTTGTGATCGCACGTGGCGCGCGCCGACGAAGAAAACGAAGCGCGCGTTCTCGAGGCGGTCGAGAATCCACGGGAGGATCGACGCGAGCAAGAGGATGGTCGTGGAGATGCCGAGCAAGATCGTGGACACGCGCGCGGTCGCGTCGATGGGCGTCCACGCGGAGCCGCGGACGGGCGGGAGCGCATAGACCCAGTAGACGCTGGCCGCGAAACCCGCGGCGGAAACGGCGAGCGTCGTTCGGAGCATGACGCGCATGCTCCGCGTGCCGAACTCCGGCATGTAAGGAGGGACTTCGCTCGAGCCGCCCACGCGCGTGTAGACGTACGCGAACGCGATGCCGATGAGCGCGGTCGTCGCGCAGATGCCGATGCCGCCTGCCGCGAGGCCGACGACTTGAATCGGCACGATGCAAATCGCGAACACCCAGAGCGCGCCCTTGTAGCCACGTGTCGCGCGCCAACTCGCGCGGAGCGCTTCGCCGGCTTTCATGTCTTGATCGATCACGAAATGCGGCGCGAGGCACAACCCGAGAAACGGAACGCCAAACGTGAGCGGAACGAGGAGAACGAGAAGGAGAATGAAACCGATCCACGCAAGCCGAAGAAGAGCGCGTGGCTTGAGCCAGCGGAACGAGTCGCCGATCGTGAGTTTGTCTCCGCGTGCGGCGGCAATCCACGCGTGGTGAAGGCCGGCGCATACGAACGTCATCGCGACGGCTTTGATCGCGAACGCGCCGCCGACTGCGAATACGATTGCGTTCGTGCGCGTCAGCGCTCTCGTGCGGTAGAGCGACATCGCCGCGAACGCGAGACCCGTGTCGGCTGCGGCAATCGCCGAGAGCACGACGAAGAGCGGCAAGAAGAGCGCGGCAAAATTCTTCCGAAGACCATTGAACGCGTGCCCGATCGCATCGCCCACCGACCACGGCTGCGGAACGCCGATCGGCCGGCGTGCAGGTAGCGCGTCGTTCGTCAAAGTGGCCTCAAGAGCGGGAAGAGAATGACCTCGCGAATCGAAGGCGCTGCCGTGAGCATCAAGAGGAGGCGGTCGATGCCCATTCCGAAGCCGGCCGCGGGCGGCATGCCGTATTCGAGCGCGCGGACGTAGTCGTCGTCGTAGTCCATGGTGTCTTCTTCGCCGCGCGCCTTCTTGGCCACTTGCTCTTCGAATCGCGATTTTTGATCGTCGGGGTCGTTGAGCTCGCTGAATGCATTGCAGAGCTCGCGGCCGTGAACGAAGAGCTCGAAGCGATCGACCAGCTCGGGGCGCGAATCATTCCTGCGCGCGAGCGGTGAGGTCTCGAATGGGTAGTCTTTGATGAAGACGGGCAAGCTTCGCTCGCCGCTTTTGCTGCGGTAGTCGTCGTGGAGGAATGGCTCGGCGAGATATTCGTAACAGCAGAAGAGGCGCTCGCCGTCGTTGTCGCACTTCTCGAAGCCTTTGCGAAAGTTGCCCCAATCGATGGCTTTTGCGCGCGGAGAAGTCTTCGACCACTCCTTCATTTTTTCCACGAAGCCGCCCTTCAAGATCGTGACGACATCGCCAACTTGGAAGTCCGAGATGCCCGTCTTGCGCGCGGCCGTTGCCACGGCTTCTGCGATGGGGATGCGCGCGAAGGGCTCATCGATCGCGAACGGGCGCGCGGCGAGCCATTTGGCGTGAGCCTCGGGCAATGCGGCCCCGAGCGCAGCATCTACGAAGCGAATCATCGTCTCGGTGAAGTCCATGAGCACGTCATACGTGGCGTAGGCCCAGTAAAACTCGAGCATCGTGAACTCGGGGTTGTGGCGCGTCGAAAGGCCCTCGTTGCGATAGCAGCGACCGATTTCGTAGACGCGCTCGAGCCCGCCCACGAGCAAACGCTTCAAGAAGAGCTCGGGCGCGACGCGCATGAAGAGATCGAGGTCGAGCGCGTTGTGGTGCGTCGTGAAGGGGCGCGCCGCGGCGCCGCCGATGAGCGTCGTCATCGTGGGAGTTTCGACTTCGAGGAAATCGCTTTCGTCGAGAATCTTGCGAATCGCGCGAACGGCCAGCGAGCGCGCGCGGAAGATGTCGCGCGATTCGGCGTTGGCGATGAGGTCGACGTAGCGCTGGCGATAGCGCGCTTCGACGTCGGTCATGCCGTGCCACTTCTCGGGCGGCGGCCTCATGGATTTGGTGAGCACGCGAAACGCGGCGGGCATGAGCGAGAGCTCGCCGCGCTTGCTCGCGCTGATCGCGCCGCGTGCTTCGAGGATGTCGCCGACGTCGACGTCGTCGAGGCGCGTGTATGCGTCACCGAGCTTCGATTGATCGAAGAGGATCTGAATCTCGCCCGTGCGATCGCGAAGGCGAGCGAACGAGAGCGCGCCGCTCGAACGAAGCGCGATGACGCGAGCGCTGATGTGAGCCGTGATGGCGAGCGCGTCGGTTCTCTCGGGATCGTATTTCCCATCCGCGCCGCGCGTCGACGCGGCCTTCGCGCGAACGGCCGCGACGTCATCGACGGGGCCGCCGAATTTCGCGAAGTCGTTGGCGAATGGATTTTCGCCGCGCGCGCGGATGCGCCCGAGCTTGACGCGGCGGGCTTCGAGTATCGCGGCTTCCGCGCTCGCGACGTCGGTCGTTTTGCGGTCATCCGTCATTCGAGCGAAGACGGGTTTACCACGTCAACGCCTGCGCTGCGCGCACGTCCCTGATTTAGCTCACTGTGGGCTTTTCTTCGAGGCGGGCGCACCGGCGAGGAGCGCTTTCATGGTCTTGTCGTCGACGCCCATTCGCATCTCTTGCTCGAGCACCAATCGCTCGGGAATGCCGTTGCCCTTCTCGAGGTGCGGCAGCGGCATCTCGTGGATGGCTGCGATGACGGGCGCGAGCGATGCCGTATCTTTGTGATCGGCGCACGCTTGCGCGATGAGCCCGTGGAGCACGATGAAGCCGGCCGTGCGAATCGCGGCCGAGGGCGCGGGGTTGTGTGCGTCGTCGACGGCGTCTTGTCCATCGCGTGCGATCTGCGATGCGGCGGTGATGCCATCGCCGTCGGCGGTTTGCGTTGCCATGTCGTCGAGCGTGCGACGCACGCGATCGCGCTTTGCGGCGGGGAGCATGCGTATGCCGTTGTCGGCGTCGACGCGTCGCTCCTGGGTGAAGACCTTGCTCTTCTGCGCGACCGCCCACCACTTGCCATGTGTATCGACATCGGCGACTTGCGGAGCCGCGCTGGCGGACGCGCTCGGAGCGGCGTCGACAACGTTCGAAGCATCCGAGCCCTTACACGCCGCAAGCGCGAAAGTCAGGAAAAGGCCCACAGAGCGAAAACGTGCTTTCACGACCGAGAGCCTACGACTTGCCATTTCATGGAACAATGGGCGTGGCGGTGCGTACTAACTTTCATGTCTCGCCCCATCGCATCTCTTCTGGTTTTGGCCGCAGCATGTTCGCCCGCACCCACGACGATGACGCCCAGCCATAGCGCTGCGCCTTTGCCCTCGTCGCCACCGAGCGCAACGGCGTCCGTGCCGCCCGCGACGGGCAAGGCGCGCATCGAGCTCGCGTTCCGCAAGCCGACGCACATGCTCGGCGAAAACGTGCTCGTCGACTTCTGCGTCGTCAACACCGACGCCGCACCCATCACACTCGAAGTCGGTGGCGATTACCGCGGCAGCTCGCGGAGCCTGCGCTTCAAAGTGCAAGTGAAGGACGCCGCCGGCAACGTCATAGCGGACCCCGATCCGAATCCGATGAACTTCGGCGGCATGGGCTACTCGCCGGAGATCAAGCCGAACGATCGATGGTGCCAGTCTCTCCAATTGATGCGGTATGCACGCATCGAAGCGCCTGGCACTTATACGGTCACGGCGACGCACGATCTCGGATGGAAGGGCGAGACCGCGCCCGCCGGCACGGCCACCGTGAGCTTCACGATGCCCGATGCGACGCAGGCCGAAGCGGTCGTCGCGGCGATGCAGGCGTTACCCGAAGACCCGAGCACCTCTGCGGGCAAGCGCTCCATCGCGTTTCAAGATTTCAGCGCGCTCGCATACGACGTGTACACCGCGCCACTCGCGGCGCGCGCACAGCGTGGCGTTGTGAATGCGTTTCAAGGGCTCACGATGATCCCGACGAAGAACGCCACGAGCGCACTCGTCAAGCTGCTCTCCGTGGCCGATCCGAAGACGGCGCGGGCCGCGGCACAAGCGCTCGCGATGCGGCTTCCCGACCCCGCGCTGACGGGCGCACTCGGAAAACGCAACCCGTTCGAAAATTCGATGAGCGAGCAGCGCAAGTTCCTTTCGTCGCGCGCGTGGGACGCGGCATTCGCCGATGACGTGCGCGTCGCGGCGAAGAAGCGCCTCGCATCGCCCGACGAGCAAGATCAGAAAGACGGCGCCTTCATGCTCGAAGCGGTCGGCGTGACCGCGGACGCGCCCGATCTCGTGAAGGCACTCGATCACGCGATCGATCGCACGCGCACGCAACCCGCCGAAGCCAACGTTTATCCGGTGCCTCGCGGCGCGTGTCAGGAGCTCTTGCGCGCGGCCGATATCCTCGTCGCGCGTGGGCTTGCACCGGCCGCAACACCGAAAACCGCGGGTGAGATCGCGCTCTGGCTCGTGGCGATGCACGGCGGAGCACGGCCAGCGGGGTGGGAAGCCGAGCTCGATCGCGCGATGAAGCACGGCACGGCGTTCGTGCGCCAGATTGCGCTCGAGCGTGCGCCCGACGCGTTGCCGGCGTCGCTCGTTCCCACGGTGGCTGCCAACCTTGCGCATGCCGATGAAGACGTCGTGGTCGCGGCCGCCGAGCTCGCGCGTCGTGCGAACCTGAAGACGCTGACCAAAGACTTGGTGAAGGCGATGGCGAAGCCGACCGGCCTCCGGCTGAACATCGTGAGCAACGCCGCGCACATGCTCGGCGCCCGAATGGATCGCGCGAACGCGCTCATCAGTCGCCTCGCGGACAAGGCCGCATTCGACGAGGCCCTCTCCGAGCTCGTCGACACGCTCGACTACCACGGCCGATCGTCGAACGGCGAAGTGCCCGACGCCACACGCGCGGTGGTCGCCGCGAAATGGACGACGTTCGTGCGCATGCACAAGGTCGACATCGAGGCCGACCGAAAGATTCCGCTCACCGACACAACCGTGACGCCCGATCTCGTTCCGAAAGAATGGAAGCTCGGGCGCGGCGATGGAACCGAATGGCCCTGACACGAGAAGCGCGCGTCGACATCGAGCCGTTCGATCTGGAACGCTCGTTCGCGCTTCAACGTTTCGGGCAATGGGATCCCACGGCGACTGGCTCACATCGAAAATTGCAGAAGGCTTTCTCCGCGCCGAAGGGTCCGTGCGTCGTCGAGATCGCGACCGCTCCGAAGGGCGTGACGATTTCCGCAACGGGCGCTGACGCAGACGACGTTGTCGCCGATCTCGTCGCGGGCCTCGGCGCAGATGACGGGTATCGCGCGTTCTCGCCGGAGCATCCGCTGCTTGCGAAGCTGCATCGCGCGATGGGCGGGCTCCGCCTCGTGCGCGTGCCGTGGCGGTTCGATGTTGCGTGCTGCGCCGTGCTTCAACAGCGCGTCACCGTGCGCGAGGCGTGGCAGCAGTGGAGTCGCATTGCGAAACGCTACGGCGAGATCGCGCCCGGCACTGATTTGTGGGTGTTTCCGAGCGCAGAGCGCGTCGCGCACATGGAGTCGTGGCGCTTCGAAGAGCTCGGCGTCGACCCAAAGCGAACGCGCGCCGCCATCACGCTCGCGCGCGACATCGCACGCCGCGGCACTTTCGGTTTCCCGACGCTGCCGCTCGAGCGCGTTCGATTGTTGATGCGCTCGGTGCGTGGCATCGGCCCGTGGACGACGGAGATGACACTCGGTTTCGGATTCGGCGATCCCGACGCCCTGCCCACCGCAGACTTGCACTTGCCGCATCTCGTGACGTGGGCTCTCGCCCGTGAAGCATGGGGCTCCGACGATCGCATGGTGGAGCTCCTCGAGCCCGTGCGAGGTCACCGCTTCCGCGCGGTGCGCCTCCTGCTCGCGGCGGGCATTCACGTTCCGCGTGTGCGTCGTCCAACGAAACCATGAGCGTTCTCCTCTTCTTCTTGATGGGCGCGGGTAACCTCACGGGCGCTCTCGTCGCTCCGCGCGATCGCCCAGAGCCCGTTCGCTCGGTGCTCGCGCTCGCTCTCGGCGTGCTCTCCGTGCTCGCGCCGTCGCAAGTGTCTCCCGAGTGGCCCATTTTCCGCACGGTCATGGCGTTCGGTTTCGCAGCTGGATATCTGCGCGTCGTTCAAATCGTATGGCGGCCCCGCGGATGGACAACGAACGCGCGCGTGCTCAGCATCTTGACGCTCGTTCTCGATGGTCGCCGCGTCGTTCGCATCGCGCCGGCGTTTCGGGCGTGGCTGTTCGGCTTCGGTGTTGCCGAGTGTGCCACGGCCGTCGCGCTTTTTCTCATGGTGCCGAAGGGGCCACCCGTGTTCCGCACGTTCGTCGGCGGTGCGTCTGCATATTGCGTCGTCGAAGGTTTCGCGCGCATCGTCGAGGGGGTTCTCTCGGCATGCGGTGTCGATGCCGGCCCACTCCACCAAGCGCCGATCATGTCGCGCACCGTCGGCGAGTTCTGGAGCCGCCGCTGGAATCGCGCGATAAGCACGTGGCTTTCGGAAAACGCGTTTCGACCCGCAGCGCGTCGCGGCGGAATCGCGGCGGGTGTGATGGCTGCGTTCGGCGTGAGCGCGCTCCTCCACTTCGTGCCCATCTGGGTCGCGTTCGAGCTCCGCTACGCGATCATGATGGGCTCGTTCTTCCTCGTCCACGGCGTCGTCGTGATCGTCGAATCGAAGCTCGGCGTCCCTCGCTGGCCGCGCGCTCTCGGCCACACATGGACACTCGCAGTCTTCGCGATCACCGCGCCCCTCTTCGTCGAGCCCATGCTCCGCTCCCTCGGCCGCTAACTAGGTCAGTGGACGCGCGCTGCGTATTGCGGCGGCAGACCTTGGGGAAACCGTGCGTACTCGTGGAGGTACGTGAAATCGGTCGGGCGATCGCCGGCGTATGCGAAACGCTTTTCGTCGCCCGCGACGGGAACGATCGCGCCCGCTGAGATGCCGCCCCAAATGGGCTCGCTCACGACGAGCCAAAAGCCGTGGGAAATTCCCGCGAGACCGCCAAGGGCCGACCACAGCACGAGCCCAGCGATGAGCGCGCCGTTCTCGTAACGCGTGATGATCGCGCGGACGACATCCGAGGATCGCAATCGCACGACGGACGAGTCACCGACGAGCACGGTCATCGAGTCGTCGGTTGCTGCGAGGAGCTCGCCTGAGAGCCTGGCGCCGCTGCGTTGCTCGATCACGATTTCGGCGCCCTTCACGGGCACTTTGTCGAGCGCGACTTTGGATGTGACGTCGCTCGGAGAGACAACGCTTCGCCCGAGCTGGCCTGGATCACCGCATGCAACCAGCGCGATTGCGGCGAAGAGATACGCGCGCGTCGTCATCGCGTTACCCGGCTTTGCCAGAAGATGCGATCCATGTCGGGCTCGATCGCTTTGAAACGCGGCGCGAGCTTCTTCAGCGCGGCGCTCGGGTTCATGACGAGCTGGAGTGCGGCGAGTTGGTCTTCCTCTTTGAGCCACTCTTCGCGCATCCACTCGTAGTAGTAGCCGCGCGATTCGAGGAAGAGCTCTTGATCGCCGGCGGGCAGGCGAAAGTGAATCGTGTATGCGTCGCCGGGTTGCGTCACGAGATGGCGCTTCGAATCGAGCAGAGCGCCGAGAGCGCGTTCGTCGACCTTGCCATCGCGCGTGACCCAGAGTGGCTCGAGCGCGACGGGCTCGAGCGCGTCGCCGACGTCCACGAGTGCAAGCTGATCGATCTTCCAGTTGCCTTTGACCATCGACAAACGCACGTCGACATGACCCGCGGAGAGCGAGACGATGCCGTCAGGCAATACGACGAGCTCGGCTTCGCGCGCAATCGGCCCGACCTCACCCACTTCGCCGGCGTGCACGAATGCGCCGGTTGCGTCTTTTGCGAGGACCTCGATGTTGCCGAGCATCGTTGCGACAGAGCCGAGCGTTTCGCGGCCGCTCTTTTCGATGGCGGTCATCCAGTCACCGACGCGCGAGCCCATGAAGGCGAGCGCTTGGTAGAAGAGGAACGTGTTGAGCAAGCTGTTGCGGTCGACGACGAGGAGGCCCAGGCGCTTCGCTTTGCCGGTCGCGGTCGAAACGTCGAAGCGGACGTCGACGGTTTCGCGGTCGGCGAGGTTGGTCGCGCTCGCGAGTGATTTGTATTCACGCTCGTCGCTCGCCGCGAAGAGCTCGGTGACATCGCGGCCACCGCCGACCGCGTATGCCGGCGCTCGCATGTTTGCGACGCCGTAATATTTCCCGCCTGCGCGCAAGACGCGTCCGCCGGCTGGGCGCGTTGCTGCAAGGACGCGCACCGAATCGACGACGTGTGTTTCGAGTGCGTCGTTCGTCATCACGACGTCGAAGTCGCGGCTCTTCGGTCGCGCCGTCCACATGGCGTCGACGTCGGTGGCCTCGAGCGAGCGCGCAATGCTCGACGAAAACCCTTCGGCTTGAAGTGCCATCGCGCGGCCGTCGTCGGCGAAGAACGTCGGGCATGAGCCAAAACACGCCTTGTTGACGCTATTGCCGCCCGTTGGTGCGAGACAGATCGCCGTGACGGCGAGCGACACGCCCGTGCCGATCGCCATGGCGACGATCGAGCCCGTGCCGATGTCGACGTCATAGGGCCGGTTGGTCTCGATGAGCACGACATCGGCGAGAGCGAGCTGCTGATGCTGCGCAACCGAGCGCGCATGTCGGTCTGCGTCGTACTCGATGCCGAACCCATCGACGATGCCCGTGCCCTCCTCGATGGCCCAATGCTCGAGGACGATCACGCGGCCATCGGCCATGTGGCACTTGATGAACGGCGAGCGCGACGCAGCCTCCGTGATCTTCGAGAGCTGCGCGGGCGACGCGAAATGCGCTTCGTACACGGTCCGAGAGCACGACGTTGCGAGCGCGAAACACGCGACGGCGCCAGCGATGCGCATCAGTACCCCTCCGCCTTTGAGATGATCTCGTTCATGATCTCGCGCGTGCCACCGCCGATCGGATAGAGGCGCGCATCGCGAAAGAGGCGTTCGACGACAAACTCGCGCATGTACCCGTACCCGCCGTGGATCTGCACGGCTTGATCGACGACGAACGAGCACATGTCGGTTGCGGTATTTTTCGCCATCGCTGCGAGCTGCGGCGGGGCCTCACCACGTGCGAATCGCACCGTGACCTCCGCGGTGAGAGCGCGCGCGGCCGCGATGCGCGTGGCCATGTCGGCGAGCTTGTGGCGCGTGACTTGAAAACCCGTGAGCGACTTGCCGAACGCTTTGCGATCACGCGCGTACGCAACGGCCTCGCGATACGCGAGCTCGGCGATCGCGACGCACTGGCCGGCGAGGAAGATGCGCTCGGGGACGAAGTTCGAGACGATCATGGCGAAGCCGCCGTTCTCCTCGCCGATCAGATTCGCGGCGGGAACGCGGCACGCTTCGAACGTGAGCTCGGCGGTGTCGCTTGCCCACCAGCCCGTCTTCTTGAGCTTCTTCGATGCGGAAAAGCCGGGGGTTCCGCGCTCGACGACGATCATCGAGATGCCCGCGTGCGCTGGCGGCCCGGTGCGAACGGCGACCGTGACGACGTCCGCGCGAACGCCGGAGGTGATGAACGTTTTTTGTCCGTCGATGACGTAGTGATCGCCGTCACGAACGGCGCGCGTTCGAAGCGATGCGACATCGGACCCGCCGCCGGGCTCGGTGATGGCGAGCGCGGCGATCTTCTCGCCGCGAACGACGGGCTTCACGAAGCGATCGACTTGCGCTGCGTTGCCGAAACGAATGATGGGCGGCAGCGCGATGCCGTGGCTCCCGAGCCCGACGACCGTGCCGACCGATTTGCCCGCGAGCACGAGCTCTTCGGATGCGACGAGCACGTGTGTGACGTCGCCGCCGCCCCCACCCGCGCTCTCCGGGTAGCCGAGGCCGAGAAGCCCGGCTGCTGCGAGCTCGCCGTAGAGCGCGCGCGGAAATTCCTCGGCCTCTTCCCACGTGTGCGCGAAGGGGGCGATGGCGCGCTCGGCGAATTTCCGCGCTTGTGCGCGCAGTGCGGCGTGCTCGTCCGTCTCGAAGAGGTACGTCGCCATCTCTTGCGACTGTAGCTCAAGTATTGAGTATCGTTCGTCGATGTTCGTCGTCGTTCGATCCAAACGCGTCGTCGCTGGCGGGGCCATGTTGCCGCGCGCGATTTGGGTCGAGGGTGAGCGCATCACACGTGTCACCGATTACGACGACGTACCCGTTGGTGCGAAAGTCGAAGACCACGGTGACGCGGTCGTGATGGCGGGGCTCGTCGACTCGCACGTGCACGTGAACGAGCCGGGGCGCACCGCGTGGGAGGGCTTTTTTACAGCTACACGCGCAGCCGCAGCCGGAGGCGTGACGACGATCGTCGACATGCCGCTGAACAGCATCCCCGCAACGACGAGCGTTCGCGCGCTCGAAGAAAAGGTCACGTCGCTCGAAGGAAAATGCGCGATCGACGTGGGCCTTTGGGGCGGGGCCGTGCCGGGCAACGATCGCGAGCTCGGCCCACTCCTCGAAGCCGGCGCGCTGGGCTTCAAATGTTTTTTGGTCGACTCGGGTGTTGAAGAGTTTGGTTGGCTGCGCGCGAGCGATCTCGCGCGCGCGATGGACGTGCTCGCGAAGGTCGATGCGCCGCTGCTCGTTCACGCAGAGCTTCCTGGTCCGCTCGAGCGCGCGCAGGCCACGCTCACGGGGGACGCGCGCAGCTACTTGCGTTACTTGCGATCGCGCCCGCCCGAGGCGGAGATCGAAGCCATCGAGCTCTTGCGAAACGAAGTGGCTCGCACGGGTGCGCGTGCGCATGTGGTTCATCTCTCTGCGGCTGGCGGTCTCGATGTGCTGCGTCGCGCGAAAGAGGCACGCCTTCCGCTCACTGCCGAGACAACGCCGCACTACTTGAAGCTCGAAGCGGAAGCCGTGCCCGATGGTGCGACCGCATTCAAGTGCGCGCCGCCGATTCGCGAGCACGCCAACCGCGAGCGCCTTTGGGGCGGCTTGCGCGAAGGTCTCATCGAGCTCGTGGTGACCGATCATTCACCATGCACACCCGAGCTGAAGAAGCTCGACCTCGGCGACATCGAGAGCGCGTGGGGCGGCATCGCTTCGCTCCAGTTTGGGTTGCCCGTCGTGTGGACGGAAGCGCGAGCGCGCGGCGTCGCGATCACGGACCTCGCGCGTTGGATGAGCGAATCGCCCGCGAAGCTCGCGGGCCTCGAACGCAAAGGCGCCATCGAGGTCGGCCGCGACGCCGATTTCGTCGTGTGGCGTCCGGAGGCGAGTTTCACGGTCGACAATGAGTGTAATCTGCACAAGAACAAAGTGACGCCCTACCTCGGACAAACTCTCTTCGGTGTCGTGGATGTGATCTACTTGCGCGGTACGCGCGTCGACCCGCACGCGGCCGCGGGGCGCGGCGTTTGGCTCCGGCGAGGTCGATCGTGAGCGGGCACGAGGATCTTCCGAACCTCGCATCAGAGCGACTCGGCGCAGTCGTGCTGTGGACGAGCGACGATTTTTTCGCGGAGAAAGAAAACCTCCTCCGCGATCGCCCAGCCGAGTGGCGCGAGCACGACTACACCGATCGCGGCAAATGGATGGACGGCTGGGAGTCGCGTCGCAAACGCGCCATCGGCCCCGACGTTCACGACGCTGCCATCGTGCGACTCGCGATGCCGGGCGTCGTCCGCGCGATCGTCGTCGACACATCGTTCTTCCGAGGAAATTTTCCCGAGGAGTGTGCCATCGAAGGATGTACTGCGCGCGAGGGCACGCTCGTCGCTGAGCTCGACGAATGGATCGAGCTCGTCCCGCGCAGCAAGCTCCAAGGCGATTCGAAGAACGTCTTCACGCCGAAGAGCCCCGTTGCGTTCACGCATCTTCGCTTGCGCATCTTCCCCGATGGCGGCGTCGCGCGGTTGCGTGTGCACGGCGAGCCCACACCAGACCATCGACGCATCGGACCCGCATCGGGCTCGCTCGATCTCGCGGCGCTCGAAACCGGCAGCGAAGTCGTCGCGTGCAGCGACATGTTCTTCGGCCCGAAGCACAACCTCATCCAGCCCGGCCGCGCGCGCAACATGAGCGATGGTTGGGAAACCAAACGCCGCCGCGGCATCACCGCCGACACGCACGATTGGGTGCTCGTGCGCCTCGCAGGGCAGGGGATGCTCGAGCGCATCGAGCTCGACACCGCGTTCTTCCTCGGCAACTTCCCCGACACGGCGCGCCTCGAAGGCTGCGACGGCGATCCCGCGAGCGCCGCGTTTCGAACCGTGCTCGCGCGCACGAAGCTCATGGGGCACACACGTCACTTCTTCGACGAGCTCGAAGCTCGCGGCCCGTTCACGCATCTCCGCCTTCAAGTGTTTCCCGATGGCGGCGTGAGTCGTTTGCGCGCGCACGGCCAGCTCACCGAGCGCGGGCGTGACGACGCAGCCGCGCGTTGTCTCGCCACATCATCACCGCGCGAGCTCGAAACGCGCACTCTCTCGTGCTGCGCCTCCAAACGCTTCGCGAGCGTGCTCGCATCCGAGCGTCCGTTCGCGAGCGGCGCCGCGCTGATGACGCGCGCACGCTCGCTCATTGCATCCTTCAGTGAGGCCGAGCTGCTCGAAGCGTTCGCGGCGCATCCGCGCATCGGAGAAAAGAAGGCCGACCGCGCAAGCACCGAAGAGCAAGCCCGCGCCCAAGCCAGCTCGGCCCAGGCTCTCGAGGCGCTTGCGGAAGCCAACCGCGCCTACGAAGCGAAGCACGGGTTCGTGTTCTTGATTTGCGCAACGGGCAAGAGCGCCGAAGAGGTGCTTGCGGCCGCACAGAAACGCGTGCAAAATACACGTGAAATCGAGCTCAAAACAGCTGCGAACGAGCTCGCAGAGATTGCGGTGCTTCGTCTGCGAAAGCTCGTGGGCTAGCGGCACCCTCGCGGGATCCTCGCTGCTGCGATATGTTGGGCTCGTGGGAATCACGACGCATGTTCTCGATACGGCTCGCGGCGCTCCGGCGCGCGGGGTTCATGTGAAGCTCGAGAGGGTCGCCGGCGAGGGGTGGGAGCTCGTGGGCGACGGCGAGACCGATCAGGATGGCCGCCTACAATCGCTCATCGCGCGCGACGTCGCCGTCACGCCGAACACGTATCGCCTCACGTTCGACACGCACGCGTGGTCGCGCCGCAATCACGTCGACTGCTTTTTTCCGGAAGTGCAAATCGTCTTCGACGTGAAAGACAGCTCGCAGCACTACCATGTGCCGCTGCTCATCTCGCCTTATGGCTATTCGACGTATCGCGGGAGTTAGCCGGCCAGACGATCACCTTCACGACGGCGCCGATGATCAAGATGGCGAGCACGAGCATCGTCGCGACGAGCCAGCGTCGCTCGGAGACCGCATCGCGGATCGACCGCGGCGGCTTTGCGTCGTCGGTCTCCGGATCGTTCGGTCGCGACGCGATGACGATCTTCTTGTGCGGAAGCGGCTCCGGCTCGATGTCGATCGAGGGCTGCGAAGGCTCGCGGTATCCAGCTTGACCGCCGGGCGGCGGGAAACGCGCGTCGGTCATCGCCCTTTGCGGTTCTCGAGCACTTTCACGAAGCTCTTCGAGCGTAGCTCCTCGATCGTCAAACCGGTCGCGAGCGCTTCTTCTTCCGTGAGCGCGCCACACGAGAGTCCGCGCAAGAAAAAGTTGAGCAACCCTTGGCCCGTGGCTGCGTCGTCGAAGACGTCGCCGACGAGCGTGGCTTGCGCAGCTTTGTCGACGAAGTTCTTGAGGCGCACGGTTGCAGCGTTTTTCGATTCGAGAAAAAACGCAAACACCGCGGCGTAGCGCGTCGGCAGCTGCGCGGGATGCAGATCCCAACCTTGGTAGAACGCCGTCTCGAGCGAGTGCCGCACGTGCTCGGTGTGGAGCTTCCACGCGGCGTGAATCGTCTCGCGCGTGCCGACGGGCATCACGTTGGTTGCGCCGTCCGAGAGCATGACGCCCGTTCCTGCGAATGCGATCTGCATCATGTTCTTCGCGAAGTCGCACGCCGGGTGGAGCATGTGCTGATGCGCGGCGGTGATGCCCATGCTCGCCGTGTAGTCGTACGTCCCGAAGTGCGCGCCCGCGAGTCGCCCGTCGCAGAGATCGTGGATGATCGGAAGCGCGGCGTTTCCCTCGGGTGTGAAGATCGTCTGCGGTTGCTCGACCATAATCTCGATCTGCACACGGCCGATGCCCGCGCGCTTCTCGACGGCGGCGAGCTCGTCCACGAAGGCGCGCACTTGATTGACGTGTTGAATTTTCGGAAACGTGACGACGAAATTCGCTGGCAGGTCCCCACCGGTTTCGCGCGCGAGAGTCTCGATGAAGATGCCGAGCGTGCGCGTGCTTCGCGGAGCGAGCTCGTTCGAAAACGGTTTGATGCGAATGCCGATGAACGGCGGCAGCGTTCCCTCTTTCTTGCCGCGCGCGACCTCGCGTGCCGCTTGTGAGACGTGGCCGTCCTCTTCGGCGTCGGGGCGCGTGCCGTACCCATCTTCGAAGTCGATGCGAAAGTCTTCGACGGGCTCGGTGTCGAGCTTGTGGACGACGCGGTCGTACACGGCCTCGGCGATGTCGCTCCGTAGTCCGATGGCGCGCGCGAACGTCGCGGCGTCGGGAGCATTTTCAGCGAGGGACTTTTTCGCGAGGACGCCGAGCTTACGCGCGGTGTCGTGCTTGAAGAGATGCCCGCCGCCGTAGACCGTGTGAACGGGTTGTCGCTTGGACGATTCACCCGGATAACGCGCGAGAACCGCAGCATTCGCTGCCGCGAGAATGGACGACATCGCGGTATCGTAAGCTTTCATGATGGCGACGCGCACGCCCAAAGCTTTGGTGGCTGCCTATGAAAAAGAGGCCACACCTCTCGAGCGCCGCGGCGATGGGGGCCCCGAGCAGCTAAAGAGCGGCGCTGAAATCATGGCGCTGGACGACGCCAGCCGCGCCGAAGCCATCATCGAAGCGTATGCACGACTACCGACGACGAGCACATTCAGCTACGGCCGCACGATCATGCTCGGGCTCCTCGCGACGACGCTCCTTCGCAAACGTCTGCCGCTCGAAGAGAGCGATTTCGTCGCGATGGCCGAGCACGCTGCCCGCGCGCATGGGCCGGCGTGGGGACCATGCGACTACGATTTCGCGCTCGCCAAGGCGATCGCGAAAAGTGGTGTGCGCCCGAGCCCGAAGCTGAAACGCGCGCTGCGCGACTTGACGAAACGTCGCGGCCGCGGCTGCGCGATGGACCGCAAGGTGTGCGCCGCATGTGACGCCATTATCAGCGCGTGATCATCGATTCGAATTCGGGGAAGTAGCGTGCGATCACGGTGAGGTCGAAGCGCGGGAGGATGGACTCTTTGGATTCGCGCTCGAGGAGGAATTCGAAGCAGCGCTCCACGAAGTGGGCGGCGTCCTCGTCGGGCTTGCCGAGTCGGCGGAGATCGTCGTGCGCGAGCGTGACCTCGTGTGTGGTTTCGCCGCCGCCGGACGTGACGCGCACGAGGAGCGTGGTTTGCTTGGCGTCGCTGCGTAGAACGTTCGTGCTCAGCATGCCGTCATCCTACACGGTGACGCGCGGCTTCTTCGCCGCGTGCGCGCGTGTCGGTGCGCCAGCGAAAACGCGGGATGACGTCGTGCTCGAGCGCGCGCGAAATCCACTCTCCGATGCGCGGCGCGAACTTGAAGCCATGGCCGGAGCCGCCCGTTGCGACGACGAGATTTGGGATTTCCGGGTGGGGCGCGATGATGAAGTGCTCGTCGAGCGTGTCGGAGTAAACGCAGATGCGCGTCTTCACGATCGCGGCGTCTGCGAGCGCGGGAAGTGACGCGCGCAAAAACTCGCGAACGCTCGTTTCTTCCGCAACGCTCACGCCGAGGCCGTGGTTTGCGACTTTCACGAAGCCGTCGCGATGGCGCGGAAAGCCGTACCAGCCGCTGCGCGCGAGATCGGCGCCGAAGACTGGCAGGCGAACGTCACTCGGTGCCGCGAGATGAAACACCGGTTGGCCCGTGCTCTTCATGAACGGCGCGAGCTCGGGAACGAGCGCGGGCGTCCAGCTGCCCGCGGCGACGACGACGGCGTCTGCATCGATACGCTCACCGTTCACGTCGACGCCGACCGCGCGTGCATCGCTCGTGACGACGTGTGTCACTTGGGCGCTCGGGCGGACGGTGACATTCGCGTCTGCGAGCAATCGCGTGACGACGCGCGTGCTCTCCGCCCAGCCACCTTGCGGGTTGAAGTATCTGTCGACGAAACCCGCAAGCGACGAGCGCTCCGCGATCGCGAGGGCGTCGAGGCGCAGGAGAGCGTGTCCGCGGCGTGTGAGTGTCTCGAAGCTGTCGTGCTCGAATCCGCCGGGCGCCATCGCTGTGCGCGTCACGAACATCGCGCCCGTCTCGTGGAAGAGTGGCTCGCTCCACGTCGCATTCCACGCGCGCCAGCCATCGAGCGCGCGTTCCATTTCGGACGCGTAGAGCTCGTCGGCGCCGTAGTCCATTCGCACGGCCTTGCTGACGTCGGTCGACTCCGCGAGCGGATGCGGAATCGCGCCCGCTTCGAGCAACGTCACCGCGTGTCCGCGTCGCGCAAGCTCGACTGCGCCCGTGACGCCGAAAATTCCCGAGCCCACGACGACGATCTTCACCGGTGCACGCGTCTTGAAATTTAGGCGTCGGCTTCGTCGACTGCGCCGCCCTTTTTGAGCGCGCCACCGGCTGCGGCGAGCAAATACGCTTCGATGAAGCCGCCGAGCTCGCCATCGAGCACGGCGTCGACGTTCGATTGCTCGAAGCTGCTTCGCGCGTCTTTCACGAGCCTGTAGGGCGCGAGCACGTAGTTGCGGATCTGGCTGCCGAAGTTGATTGCGCTCTTGCTCGCTTGATACGCGGCGTTCGCTTGCTCGCGTTTGTCGAGCTCCATCTCGTAGAGCTTGGCCTTCAGCATCTTCATCGCCATCGCGCGGTTTTGGTGTTGGCTGCGCTCGGCGCGGCAGACGATGTTGAGACCCGTCGGGATGTGCTTCAAGCGCACGGCCGTCTCCACCTTGTTGACGTTCTGGCCGCCCTTGCCGCCGGCACGCATCGTCGTGATCTCGATGTCCTTGTCGTTGACGACGATGTCGATGGCTTCGTCCGTGTCGGGCATGACCTCGACGGCGGCGAACGCGGTTTGCCGCGTGTGGTCCGCGTTGAAAGGGCTCATGCGCACGAGGCGATGCACGCCCATCTCGCCTCGCAAATATCCGTACGCGTGGTCTCCCTCGACGGTGAACGACACCGCGTCGAGCCCGGCCTCTTCACCTTCTTGGTAATCGACGATCTCGGTTTTGTATCCGCGCTTCTCGCAGTAGCGGAGGTACATGCGAAGGAGCATCGCCGCCCAATCTTTCGCGTCGGTGCCGCCCGCACCTGGGTGAATCGTCATGATTGCGTTCGCGCTGTCGGCGGGGCCGCTCAGCATGCGCGCGAGCTCCATGGCGCGCGTCCGTCGGTCGAGGTCGGGAACGAGCGCCTCGGCTTCGGCGATGGTGGGGTCGTCGCTCGATTCGACGCCGAGCTCGAGGAGCACGCCGGCGTCTTCCACGTCTCGATCGAGCTTCTCGAAGCTCGTCAGACGCTGCTCGAGCCCGGACCGTTTACGGGTGAGCTTTTGCGCCTTTTGATGGTCGTCCCAAAAACCCGGCACGAGCGTTTGCTCGCCGAGCTGATCGATTTCGCGCTTTAGCCGCGGGACGTCAAAGATGCCCCCTTAGCGCAGCCAGGCGCTTTTTGAGGTCTTCGAGGGTGGCGCGCGTTTCGCTCAACATGGGGAGGAGCCTACCGACGCGCCGGGCACCGTCAAGCCGACACCTTCGGCGAGGCTGATACGTCTCAACGGAATGCGCCTCATCCCCGCGTGCATCCTCTTGTTCGCAGCATGCACGTCGCCCACCAAGGCGGGCCGCACGGGCACCATCCCCAGCCCGGATGTGGCCTCCCGTTCGGATCCGAACGCCACGTCCAGCACGACTGCAACGGTTTCGGTGCCCGCTACCCCACCGGTCCAAATCACCAACTTCGGCGTGGGCCGCTTCGAGATTTCCGCCACGGGCGGAGCTCCCGTTCGGATCCGAACGCCAGGCACCATGGAGCGGCAGAATCCGGACGGGACTTGGGTCAGTGTCGGGGAGCGGTTCGATGTCGGGACGGGATACAAGCTGCTCGACAAGTGTCCGGAGCGGACCGCTCCGCTGCCGGCGTGCGTCGACGTGACGACGCTCGTTCCCGTGCGCTGGACCGGGTTCAACTGCAGCGCTCAGTGCAACGGGACGTGTCGCGCGAACTCGTTCGAGGGGCCGGGGACGTTTCGGCTCAGCGTGACGAGTTGCGACGGCGCCACGACCGTCGTTGGTAAACCGTTCGACATGCCCGACAATCGAAACGGTAACGACACGTCCGTCGATCGATGGGGCCTCGGCGTTGGTGCGACATGGGCAACCGTCGTGCGGCTCGATGTTCCGTCACGCGCTGGGTTCGACGCGAGCGTCGCGGCTTCGCCGAGTCGCGTCGCGGGTTTTTCGGTGCGCGCGGGCTCGGAGCATCCGATCGACAAAGCGACGCTCGACGAGCTCGTCGGGCTATTGCAAGCCCGCGACGGCTTCGACGATCAAATCGTCAAGCGCTGCGCGGTTCACGATCTCGTTGGTGTTCGCCTCACCCGTGCCCTCGCGTCGACCGGCGCGGCGCGCACTGACGCCGTCGAGATTGCGCTCGATTTCGCGTGCAACAAGTTCTTCGGCGCCTTCGGAACGACGCCGCGCGAGACGACCGCATCGCACTTCGATGCCGCGCACGCGAAGTTCCTCGTGTAGGCGAAGCACGCGTTCCCCGCCGACAGAGAGATCACAAACCTGAAGTAGCGACGCGGTCGAGCTCGCGCCAGATCGCGTCGACATCCACGAGGAGGCCAGTGAACGCGCGAACGCGAATCACACCACTCGATGCCGCGGCTTCGCGGACGTACCGACGTCTCGCTCCGAGCCTCCACATCTCGAAGGTGCGCAGCTGTGGATCGACCAGCCAATAGTGCTTCACGCCGGCCTTTGCGTAGTCGTCGGCTTTGTCGATGCGATCGCGACGCGCATCGCGCGGGCGACCCGAGATGACCTCGACGGCGATGTCCGGTGGTGTCCACGTGACATCGAGCTCGGGTCGATGCGGTGGCGCGTACACCGTGACGTCGGGGATGCGACCGCGATCCTTGCTGATTGCGAGCTTGCCGAGCCGCCAACGAACCCACCACGCGGAAGGAAGTAGCCGCCGAGCAGCACGATGAGCCACGTGACGATGCCTTCGTGCGGCCAACTAGGCACTTCGCACTCCACGAGCACGCCATCGACGAGCTCGCGCAAGTCGTGACGGTCGAGCTCGGCGCACCACTCTTCGACCGTGAGCTTGCGCGCCGCACCCATCGCACGAATGGTAGCGCGCATTCACTTCTCGCGCCCTGCGAGATAGGCGCTGAACCAGCCGCCGGTCCATACGTCGAGCGCCATTTGCGCGTTGGTGCGGCGCGCGGCGGCTTCGCCGTGGGATTCCGTCGTCACGGGCGTGTCGCGTTCGTCCGAAGCGGCGCGAGCCCAACGCGAGATCTCGTCGATCACGTGTTGCGTGATCCGCGAGCGCGCTTCGATGCGTTCGAGTCGCAATCGCTCGAGCCTCGCTTCCTGGCCCGAGTACGCGAGACGATCGAGGTGAAACGTGAGGCTGGCTTCGATCAAGAACGAAGGCGCGTAGTAGTTCGTCGCGACCGTGCCGGTGTCCGAGATGTAGTCCTTCGTGCCTGCGCCCGATTCGAACGCCCGCAGACGCACTTCGGGCAAGAGCGCGCCGGCACGCGCGCGTGTGGCCATGTGATCGATGTCGAGATCGGTCTCGGCGAGCCCTACCACGTGAACCGCAACGCGCGCGGCCCGCTGCGCGACCTCACCGAGGTGGATCGTGGTGACGTTGGTTTCAGGTGAACGCGGGATCTCGGCGACGACGCCGAGAGCGACAATGAGGAGTGGGAGAAAAAACGGTGCCATACGCGCGGTCCAATGAAAGGCGCATGCCAACACGATTCGCCCAGAAACCCGCTGATCTACGTGGCCCGTGCCAACCCGCGCCGGCCAACCGGGCCAGCTGCGCCAAGCTCCGGTTCGGATCCGAACGCGAGGCCCCTTAGTGGGCGCGTTTGCCGGGGAGGACGTTCCAGAGGCGCGACATGATGACGGCGCCCGCGAGCGCGAATGGGATAGGCACGAATGGCCAGATGCCCCAACCTTGTTTGTCGAGCAGCTTGCCGAGGCCGATGCCGACGACTGCGCCTGCGATGTATTGCACGCCGTCGAAAAGGCCAGCCGCCGTGGCCGCGGCTTTCTTGCCGCCGAAGTCCATGCTCGCGGCGCCGCCGACCATGCCGTGCGCGCCGTTTACGAAGAACGAGAGCGCGACGATGCAAAACGCCGCCACCGCGGGAGCAGCGTGACTTCGATCAAGCAAACCAAAAATCAAAAGCACCGTCGCTTGCCCCAAAAATCCGAAGACCACGACCGGTGCGCGCCTGCCGCCGAACACGCGATCGCTGACGGCGCCGAACGTGAGCCCGCCGCAAATTCCCGCGATGGCGATTCCCCACGCGGCGATTTGGTAGGGCACGAACGTCTTGAGCGATTTCGGGTCCGCGTGATGGACGTTCACGAAATACTTCGGCCACCAGGCGTCGACCACCGAGCGGCGAACGAAACCGATCATCATCGACGCGAGAGCGATGGTCCACATCGTCGGGCTGGCGAACACCTTCTTGAGCACGGTGCCGAGCGCGCTCGGGCCGGCGCCGTCGTCGGAGTCGCCGTCGCCCGTGTCGATCTTTTCGAAGCCTGCATCGGCGGGCGTGTCGCGCACGAACAGATAGTTCATGACGAAGAGCCCCGAGACGCATGCCGCGGGAATCCAGAACACCCACTGCCACGGCAGCGTTGCGAGAATGAGCGGCGATCCGGAGAACGCGAGCAAGAGTCCTGCGCGAATCAAAATGCCGAAAATACCCGAGAACGTGCCGCGTTCGCGCACGTGGAACCACGCCGCGTTGATCTTCACGATCGAGAGAGCGCCGAACGATTGAAAGTAGAAGTTGATCGCCCAGACGCACGCGAGGAGAGCGATGACCGTCGAGCCGGTCATGCCGAATTGAATTTCGGCGGGCGTGATCACGTGGCGCGCTTTGCCTTCGCCTTCCCACGTGGCCGCGTGCGCCAAAAACAAATGGCCGAAGCCGAAGAGCAAATTGAACACAGCCGTCCCGGCTGCGCCGAAGAGAATCGCGCGGCGGCCGCCGATGCGATCGGCAAGCGGCCCGTTCAAGAAAACGCTGATGCCGTAGACGAGCGTCGATGCGCTGTCGAAAATGCCGAGGTCGGTGTTGGACCAACCGAAGATGTCGGCGAGGTGCGCGTTGATCGCCGTGAAGTTGTAACGCGCCATGTAGAAGAACGCGTACATCGAACCGGCGAGCAGCCAGTTGAGCGTGCGGCGCTGCCGAAAGCCGACGGGGTAGTCCATCAGTCTCGCGAAGCGTAGAGCGCGAGCGCGATGAAGACGATCTGAAACGGCAGCCGCAACCACAGCGCCCAGAGCGGCACCGATCCGCCGAGCTCGGGATGAATCACCATGTTGATGTTTGCGGGAAAGACGCACACGTAGAGCGCCACGAGCCCGATGCCCGCCGCGCGCCGTACGCGCGGAACGAGCAATCCGACGCCGCCGAGCACTTCGAAGAACCCACTCACCTGAACGAGAAGGAGGGGCGCCGGAAGCGCATGCGGAACGATCGCCACGAAAAATGCCGGTGCCACGAAGTGGTCGATGCCGACGGCGATCATGGCGAACGCAACGAGGAGTCGCACAGCCTGCCGGACGCGCACGGCGCGGCGTTTCTTCGCGTCCATCGCCTTGCACTCTAGTCGACATCGCGCGACATTGAGCGTTGCGATGCTCCACGCCGATCTGCTCGCTCAGATCCCGCTCTTCGAGGGCCTGTCCGACGAGGACCGCGATGCGCTCGCCAAGCGCCTCACCGAGAAGACGTTCAAGCCCGACGAGACGGTGTTCAACAAAGGCGACTCGGGCTCGTCGATGTACATCGTGCTCTCCGGCGCCGTGCAGATTTTCCTGCCGCCGCCCGACAAGGAAACCCCACCCGTCGTCTTGAAGGACGCACGCACCGGCGAGTACTTCGGCGAGCTATCTCTCTTCGACGACAAGCCACGCTCGGCGAGCGTGCGCTCCACCGTCGACACCATTCTCCTCGAGCTCACACGCGACGAGCTCGGCGAGCATCTCCAAAAATCCAAAGCCGCCGCGCTCGCGATCTTGAGCGAGATGGCCGAGCGCCTTCGCGAGACAAACGCGATGCTCAGCCAGCGCGCCGCGAAAGACGTCGTCAAAGAAATCGAAGAGAACTTCACGTGGGGCCAGCGCCTCGCGGACAAAGTTGCCGACTTGAACGGCAGCTGGGCCTTCATTCTCTTTTTGATCGGGCTCTCCGTCGGGTGGTCCGTCGTCAACACGCTCGTCTTGCGCAACCACGCGGACCCCGATCACAGCGGGTTCGACCCGTATCCGTATCAATTCTTCAACCTCGCGCTCGCGATCCTCGTCGCGCTGCAAGGTCCGCTCATCGTCATGAGCCAAAACCGCCAAACGCTCAAAGACCGCGCTCAAGCCGAGACGGATTTTCGCGTGAACCTCAAGAACGAGGTCGGGATCGAAGCCATCGCGCGCGAGATCACCGCGTTCCGCGCCGAAGCGCTCAAGCGACTCGACGTGCTCGAACGCAACGCCCTCGGCTCGCGCGTTCGAACGGAAATCGCCCCGAAAACTCCGGGCGGCCCGCTCGTCGGCAAAACCGATTAGAGACTGGCGAGCGCGCCGAGGAGCTCGAGCGCGCCGCCTGCGACGTCGGCGATGCCCGACCAATCCGTGCTGGAAGACGAAGTCGACGAGCTCGCGTCTTCGTACACCGGTGCCGATGCGATCTGCGCAGGTGGTGGGCGGCGCAGCGAGCGGAGCATCGTGTCGAGCTCACCCGCGTCGAACCACGTTCCGTGGGCCGTGCAGTAATCGATCTCGACGCCTGCGCGCTGCGTGCGTGTCATCGCGGTTCGGCAATCGGCGCACTTCACGTGCGGCCTGATGTCGACGCGCGCTTGGGCGTTCGACGATACGCGCACGGCGAGATCCGTGACGGCTTCGTCGAACTTCGCGACGGCCCGTTGCGCGCTCACGTTGTCGAGCCATATGCCGCCGCAGATGCCACATGCGAGCATGCTGACGTCGTGAACGGCGCCCGAAAAAAGATTCTTCTCGCACCGCGGGCACATGAGCGCCGCTTGCGTGGCCTGCCGATGAGCATCCTCGCTCGTGCGTTTGCAGAACTGGCACATCACCGCTTCGTTCGCGGCCGACGGCGGCAGCGGCGCCCCACAAGTCGGACAGAGGAGAACGCGTCGCCCATCTTCCATGCGTCGAATGTAACATGGCGACCGCGATGCGAGCCGTCCCGATTGTTGCAGTCTACATGCTCGCACTCGGCTGCTCGGGCGGCGAATCCGCAGACGCCGGAGCCGATGCGCAAGGCGATGTCTCGAATCCGAGCGACGCTTCCGACGCCGGCGTGGAAGGCGGCCCGTTCGTGACGGGCGTCGTGTCGTTCGAAGCAGGCGCGTGCTCCGGTTTCGGCAACGCCGCAATGCCTGGCGTCGTCGAAGGTCCGCCCATCGGCGGAGGGACCTCCGCGGGCTCCACCGATGTCGTGTCGCTCGGCGTGGGTGGAAGCATCGTTCTTTCGTTCGAGCCGAACGCGATCGTCGACGGCGTTGGCGTCGATTTCGTCGTGTTCGAGAATGCTTTCTGGGTGGGCGGGAACCAAACCAACGTCTACGCGGAGCCCGGCGAAGTGAGCGTCAGCGACGACGGCACGACGTGGTCCACCTTTCCGTGCACCGCAACGGCCTATCCGTACGGGCAATGCGCGGGCTGGCATCCCGTGACGTCGCCACCTGCATCACCCACAGACTACCCGAGCTGCGGCGGCGACGGATTCGACCTGAGCGATCTCGGCGTGACGCACGCACGCTACGTGCGCATCGTCGACAAGAGCAACGAGACCTGCGACGGCAAAACCAACACGGGCGGCTTCGACCTCGACGCCATCTCCATCATTCACTCATCTTCTCAGTGAGTCGCTGTTTCGCCGTCTCGCGCTTGCCTCGCGCCTCGACGAGCTCGCCCGCGGCGCCGAGACCGAAGCGCGGCATGTTCACGTAGATGTTCTCGTAGTCGCCCGGCCGCACGCGATACGTCTCGTGCCAAATCCCGACGTCGCCGTTCGTGCCGATGATTTTGTTGAACGCGCGCCAAGCCGGCAAATGCGCGGCGTCGCGGTTCTTGGCGTAATCGAGGAGCGCGTCCATCGAGCGCCAATATTGAAGCACGAGCACCGTGCGCCCGGGCCACTGCTCGTAACCGAGGAAGCCGAGCTCGGGCTTCGACGCGAGCTCCTGCAGCATGCGCGGCATTGCAAACGCGACGCGGAGCCACTTGTGGATTTTCCACCACCGATTGATGCGCATGCCAATCAGGAAGACGACGAACTCGCCGTCGAGCTTGGCCGCCATTCGTTGGGAGATGATGCCCGTCATGCTTGGCTCTTTCGTTTGTGAACGGTGTTTACTTCAAGGCTCGTCATCAGCTTGCCAACAGACTGTTCGTAGAAGCGTTTGAACTCGGCGTCCGTACCCGCTTGGGCGAGGTGGCCCGAGAGACGCAGCGACGCGAGGCCATGGACGTGCGCCCAAATGGTGGTCGCCGTCTGGATGACGTCGGCGCGCACGAGGACGCGCGCATCCATGCATTCGCGCACCCGGTCGACGAGGAGCTGAAACGCCTCGCCGGGCACGACCTTCTCGGATGTTTTGCACGGCGTCATGAAAATGGCTCGGTAGTCCTGTGGGTTTTCGAGCGCAAAACGCAGGTAAGCCGCGCCCGCTGCGTCGAGACGCGCACGTGGCGTTTTCTCCGAGGTTGCCTGCAGCAGGTACCAACAAAGCTTCTGGAAACCGATGCTCACGACCGCATCGACAAGTGCTTCTTTGCTCGCGAAGTGACGATACACGGCGGCCGCCGACACATCCGCGCGGCGCGCGACGTCGCGCAAAGAAAGCCCATCGGCCCCGTCTCGAACGAGCACCTCGGTGGCCACCGCCAGCAAATGATCGCGCGTTTGTCCTCCCGCGGCTCCCATGTGAACAGTGTTCACATTGCGCGGGTCGCTGTCAAGGAGGTAGGCTCCGCGCGCCGTGCTGTTCAATTCGCCGCTTTATGGCGCCTTTCTCGTCTCGTGCTTCGTCGTGTTCTGGGCGCTGCGGAGATTTCGGCTCCCGCGTGCGCTCTTTCTCGTCGCCGCGAGCTACGGGTTTTATTTCTACGGCACCTTCGACACGGCGCGCGCGCAGCATCCGCCGCTCGGCCCGTGGGGGTGGAGCGTCCTGTGCCTCGGCGTCATCTTCGTTGGCAGCACCATCGACTTCTGGGTGGGCCGCGCGCTCGGCAAAGAGACGCGGCCGCGCGCACGCAAGGCGCTGCTGCTCGTGTCGCTCGTGTATTACCTCGGCGTTCTTTCGGTCTTCAAATACTTCAACTTCGCCGTCGACTCCTTCGCCGACGCCGCCAACGCGATGGGCGCGCACGTGTCGCGCGTGCACCTCCGCATCGTGCTGCCGTTCGGCATCTCGTTCTTCACGTTCGAGACGATGAGCTACACGATCGACGTCTATCGAAAAGACCTCGAGCCCGCGAAGCGCTACCTCGATTACCTACTCTTCGTGGCGTTCTTCCCGCACCTCGTTGCGGGGCCCATCGTGCGGCCGCGCGAGATGCTGCCGCAGTTCGCGCGCGCGCCGCGGTTCGACGACGCAGAGCAAGGCGCAGGGCTCTGGCTCATCGCGCAGGGGCTCCTCAAGAAAATCGTGATCGGAGATTTTCTCGCGCAGAATCTCGTGAAGCGTGTCTTCGACAACCCAGAGCGCTTCTCGTCGATCGAAGCGCTCATCGCGGTCTACGCCTACGCAATCCAGATTTACGCGGACTTCTCCGGCTACACGGACGTCGCCGTCGGGAGCGCGCATCTCTTCGGCTATCGCCTGCCCGAAAACTTCGACGCTCCCTACACGGCGCGAAACCTCCAAGACTTCTGGCATCGCTGGCACATCTCGCTGTCCACGTGGCTGCGTGACTATCTCTACATTCCGCTCGGCGGCAGCAAGCACGGCTCGTGGCACACGTATCGCAACCTGATGATCACGATGGTGCTCGGCGGGCTCTGGCATGGAGCGTCGTGGAACTTCGTCGTGTGGGGAACGCTCCACGGCCTCGCGCTCGCGGGCACGCGGCTCTGGCAACGTCGCAAGCGCTCGGCGACGCAAGCGCCCGAAGGAGAAAGCGCTCCGCTTCCATCGCGTCGTGGCGCCATCGCGCCGCCGGTCGTCCCCGCAGCGCCGTGGTACGCGCGCGCAATCGGTGTATTTTGCACGTTTCAGTACGTGTGCTTCGCGTGGATTTTCTTCCGCGCCCCGACGTTCGCGCACGCCAAGTTGATGCTCGCGCGCATCGCCGCCGGCACATTTGGCGCTGCGAACCTTTCGCCAAGGGTGCTTGCGGTCATCGGCGTGGCATTCGTGGTGCACTTCATCCCGAAAGAGACGCTGATTCGCGCCCGCGAGACGTTCGTGCGGGCTCCGGCCGTCGTTCAAGGCCTTGCTTTGGCCGGAGTGGCGTTTTGTCTTCACGCCGTGGCGGGGGCGAAAGCGGAACCGTTCGTCTACGGGCAGTTCTGATATCGTGGTCGCGTTTTGGCGCTGAAGGTCGGAATCCCCAAAGAAATTACGCCGAACGAGAAGCGCGTCGCGGCGACACCAGAGACGGTGAAGAAGCTGCAAAAGCTTGGCGTCGAAGTGCTCGTGGAAGCGGGCGCAGGCGAGGCCGCGCACTTTCAAGACGGCGCTTACGTCGAGATGGGCGCGAGCGTCGTGCCGACCGCGCAGCTTTGGGCTGACGCAGATTTGATCCTCAAGGTTCGACCACCGACGCACGGCATGGACGGAAAGCACGAAGCCGATCTCCTCAAAGAAGGCGGCAAGCTCATCTCGTTCGTGTGGCCGGGCATCAACAAAGAGCTCGTCGAGCAGCTCGCCGCACGCAAAGCCACGGTCATCGCGATGGACTGCGTGCCGCGCATCACACGCGCTCAAAAGATGGACGCACTCAGCGCCACCGCGAACGCCGTTGGGTATCGCGCGGTCATCGAAGCGGCCGCGGCGTTTCCGCGTTTCCTTCCCGGGCAAGTCACGGCCGCGGGGCGCGTGAAGCCCGCGCATGTTCTCGTCGTCGGCGCGGGCGTTGCCGGTCTCGCGGCCATCGCCGCTGCAAAATCGCTCGGCGCGGTCGTGCGCGCATTCGACACGCGCCCCGCGGTGCGCGAGCAAGTGCAAAGCCTCGGCGCGCAATTCTTGAAGTTCGAGTTCCAAGAATCCGGCGAAGGCGAGGGCGGCTACGCCAAACAAATGAGCGAGGCGTACATCGCAGCCGAGCAAGCGCTCATCGGCGAGAACGCCAAAGACGTCGACATCATCGTCACGACCGCCGTCATTCCCGGCGTGCCCGCACCGAAGCTCATCACGTCGGGCGCGGTCGTGAGCATGAAGCATGGCTCGGTCATCGTCGACATCGCCGCCGAGCAAGGCGGCAACTGCGCGCTCACCGAGCGTGACAAGGCGGTCGAGAAGTTCGGCGTATTGATTGTAGGATACACGGACCTCGCCAGCCGCATGGCCGCGCAAACGAGCGAGCTCTTCGCGACCACGATTTACAACTTGTTCGAAGACGTCTGGGACAAGGAAGCCGGCGACGTCGTTCTCGATCTCGACGACGAGATCCATCGCGGCGCCGTCGTTCTCAAAGAAGGCGAGCTCTTGTGGCCGCCGCCGTCGCGCACGCGCCCACGTTCGCACGCGCCACAACCCGTGAAAGATGCGCCGAAACCCGCAGCGCCCAGCCACACGAAGCCGGGCCGCTTCGGACCGATCTTCGTTGCGGGTATTGCGGCTTTGCTCGGAGCCGCGGGGCTATTCGCGCCATCGGATTTCGCGGAGCACCTCACGGTGTTCTTGCTCGCGTGCGTCGTTGGTTGGCACCTCGTGTGGAACGTCACGCCTGCGCTTCACACGCCGCTCATGAGCGTCACGAACGCCATCAGCGGAATCATCCTCGTGGGCGGCGTCCTCTTGCTTCGTACCGGCGGGCTTCACGCGGCGACCATCGTCGCCGGCGTTGCGGTTCTCGTCGCGATGATCAACGTCGCGGGCGGCTTCCTCGTCACGCAGCGCATGCTCAAAATGTTTCGCAGGGGGCCGCGCTAGTGCAGATGTCACTTGAATCAATCGACCACGGGGCCTTGAATTAATGTTTGCATCAGCGCAAGCGCTCGTTTACCTCGCCGCAGCGATGCTCTTCATCTTGAGCTTGCGTGGCCTCTCCGGGCAGGAGTCAGCGCGTCGCGGCAACGTCTTCGGCATCGTCGGCATGGGGCTCGCGGTCGTCGTCACGTGTTACGCGCTCCTCTCGGGCCACGACATCGCCACGTTCGGTGAATCGGCCGGAATCCTCGCGGGCGCCATCGCTGTCGGCGCGATCGTTGGTGCCGTGCTCGCGGCGCGTGTCGCGATGACGTCGATGCCCGAGCTCGTCGCCATCCTTCATAGCTTCGTCGGCGCAGCCGCAGTGCTCGTAGGCGTCGCGAGCTACCTCGAGCCAGCCGCGAAAGTCGAGGTCGCACACGAGCTCGAGATTTTCATTGGCGTCTTCATTGGCGCAGTCACGTTCACCGGCTCGGTCATCGCGTTCTTCAAGCTGCGCGGCACCATCGGCAGCAAACCGCTGCTTTTGCCAGGCCGCCACGTGCTCAACGCGTCCATGGTGATCGGCTCCATCGTGCTCGCGGTGTTGTTCGTTCAGGAGAAGGACCCCGCAGGTTTGCAGTGGCTCCTCGCGATGACCGGCATCGCATCGCTGCTCGGCATCCACCTCGTCATGGCGATTGGCGGCGGCGACATGCCCGTCGTGGTGTCGCTCCTCAATAGCTACTCGGGTTGGGCAGCATCGGCGGCGGGCTTCATGCTCGGGAACGATTTGCTGATCATCACGGGTGCGCTCGTCGGTTCGAGCGGTGCCATCTTGAGCACCATCATGTGCCGCGCGATGAATCGCTCGATCTGGAACGTCGTCTTCGGCGGTTTCGGCGCCACGCCCACGACGAAAAAAGGCGAAGCCATCACCGGCAAGATCACCGAGACGAACGCCGAAGAAGTCGCCGGGCTCTTGAACGCATCGAAGCGCGTCATCATCGTGCCCGGTTACGGCATGGCCGTCGCGCAGGCGCAGCACCCCGTGAAACAGCTCGTCGATGCGCTCGAGAAACGCGGCGTTCGCGTGGAGTTCGCGATTCACCCCGTCGCCGGTCGATTGCCCGGTCACATGAACGTTCTCCTCGCCGAAGCCAACGTCTCTTACGACATCGTCAAAGAGATGGACGAAGTGAACGCCGACTTCGAAAAGACGGACGTCGTGCTCATCATCGGCGCCAACGACATCGTCAACCCGAGCGCCCTCACCGACGAGCACAGCCCGATCTACGGCATGCCGGTTCTCGAAGCGTGGAAGGCCGCGCGCGTCGTGATGCTCAAACGCAGCATGAGCGCGGGCTACGCCGGCGTCGACAACGCCATTTGTTACAACGAAAACACGCTCATGCTTTTCGGTGACGCCAAGCAGAGCATCACGAAGCTTCTCGCCGCCGTGCAGGCCGAAGCCAGCCGAGCCGCCTGATGGAGATGAGTCGGCGTGGCCGCATCCTCTGTGCGGTTGGGAGCTTCACGTCGGCCATCGTGATCGCCGGCGGCGTGTTTGGTGGGCTCCCGTCGCGGTGGATGCCCGTCGACATCACGGCAAGCATCGCATCGGTCGCGTGCGTTGCATCCGCGGTGTTGATGCTCCGCAACGCTCCGAGCGCAGAGCGCGTCGCGCGCATCGTGAACGGCGCCCTCCTTGCGATCGGCCTCGTGCTCATCGTCGTGCTCGCCGCGACCGCAAGCTACTTGTCGAACCTCTACGGCCCGGTCGGCAAAGGCGGCGCGATGGTGCTCGTCTTCGTCGCCGTCCTCGCCGTTCCGTACGTAATCGCGCTCCCAGCTGCGCAGCTCCTCTACCTCGGACCTCGCAAGTCTCCGTGAAATGATTCGAGGTCAGGGCTCGGTCGTGGCGGGGAGCTTCTTCCGAATCTCACGGGCGAACGCGAGGAGATCGTCGACGTGAGTCTCGAGGATCTCGCGCACGACCGCACCGTCTACGGTCGCGTACCCGTGCACGACGATGTTTCGAAAGCCCACCGCGCGTCGCATGGCGGTTGCGATGTCGCTGGTGAGCCAGCCCGCGCTCGATAAGAGATCGAAGAGCTCTTGATTCGTTTTCGGCTCGCCCAAGCGATCGTCGCTCACGATGTGCGAGGCAACGTCCTGACACGCTTGAATCGCGATTTGGAGTGTGTGTTCGACGAAGCGTCGTTGAAGGAGATCGGTCTCGAGGAGATCGGGTCGCGCAAGACGGCGAAGCTCTGACACGTAAGTCTCGAGCAGCGCCAGCTTCTTGGAAACGAGCCCTTCGTCGGTCACGGAGATCCGATTCGGGGACGGCGGTATTCGAGCAAGATAGGCCGCATGTCGAAGTAGCGGTTGCGCGCGTCAACTTCGAAGACGATGCGTTTGCCGCGCTCTCGGTCGACGACGAGAATACCATCGCGAAACACGCGATGGAGGAGATCGACCGGGGCGCCGCGCGCGTCGACCACTTGGACCTCGCGTTCGAGCAAGCTCGAGAGCTCCGCTTGAAGATCAAGCAGCGCATGTCGCGAGAGCGCCGAATCGAAGAGGACTGCGACGTCCACATCGCTCGAGCCTCGCGGAGAGCGTGACGAGCGCGCGGTGCCGCGAGCGACGCTGCCGAAGAGCCACCCGGCGGCAATGCCTTTGCACTGGCCGAGATGGCCCGCGAGCAGAGCGGTGATGCGGTTGCGGTCCATGAGTGAAGGATAGCGTATGTTATCGTGCGCGCGTGCAGAGCTCGACATTCGTGCGGGTCATCGCCGCGTTCGCTTTGGCGCTCGTCGTTGCGTGGATGGTTGGGTGCTCGGTTTCGACGTTGCGAGCGCCCACCGAGCCGATGTTCATCGCGTCGAAGTGGAAGGACGGCAAGCTCGTCGGGCGGACGATCACCAAGAACACCGAGAACGCGCCGCTCGAGGACGTTTCGGGGACGCTCGTGTTCGAGCGCGTCGTCGGAGAGAGTTGGCTGCCGACGTTTTCGGATCTCGCGACTTCGGTCTCGCTCGTGCCGGCTCACGATGGGATGCGCGTCGATCTCGACGGAAAAACCGCATGGGTGACCGCCGACGATTTGCTCTCGCGGCAAGCGTACGACCACGGCGTTTCGTTCGACGAGTTCGGGCTCACGATGGGCGTCGACTTGCCGATGATCGTCGCCGTCGCAGCCGAGCGCCTGGCCAAGTCTCCGCTCGAGGTTCGCGACCACGCAAAGATGCGACGCATTCGCACCGAGCGCGTCGTGCCGGGAACGCCTCCGCCACGACCACTCGACGGGCCAAGCTTCGCGCGCGAGAACGCGACGAGATTCATTCTCGAGGGCGGTCGCTACCTCGCACGCGGCGTCGCAAACGACGGGCGATTTCGCTACCTCGTGAACGCGCCGACGAATCAGACGCTCGGCGGTTATGACTGGCCGCGCCATGCGGGCGCCACGTATTTTCTCGCGCAATCGGCGGGCCTCGCGCGCAAGCTCGGCGAGCGCGACGCGCAAACGCTTTCGGGCGCGGCCCTCCGCGCGGCGAACATGTTGCGAACACAAGCGATGAACAAATGCGGCGAGCATCGCTGCATCGGCGAAGGTGACGTGCTCGAAATCGGTTCGGCCGCGCTCACGACAATCGCGTTCGTCGAGATCGCTTCGAACGGGCTCGACACTTCGTATGGCGCTCTCGCGCGCGATCTCGGCGAGCTCATTCTCAGCTTGCAAAGGCCCGACGGCGAATTCATGCACGAGGTGCGACGCGACGGCACTGCGATCGACATGCAGCTCCCATACTTTTCGGGCGAGGCTGCGCTCGCGCTCGCACGCGCAAACGCGCTCACGAGCGATGCGCGCTACCTCGAAGGGGCAAAAAAGAGCGTGGCGTATCTGACAGGCCCAGGCTGGCACTTCTTCGGCAACCGCTACTACTTCGCCGAAGAACACTGGACGTGTCAGGTTGCCGGCGAAATTTGGGACCGTGCGCCCAACCCCGAGGCGCTCGATTTCTGTTTGCGATGGCAGGCGTTCAATCGCAGCGTGCAACTTCGCGCCAAAGACTGCGTGACGGATTGCGACGGCGCGCTCGGCGTCGGCCCGCTCGTCACGCCGCGATTCACGCCTGTCGCGAGCCGCTGCGAAGCGGGAATCGCAACGCTCGATGCCGCAACGAAGGCCCACGCCGACCCCGCCGAGCTCGCGCGCCTCCGCGAGCAGCTGCGTCGCTCACTCGCGCTGCTCGCGCGTCAGCAATTTCACGGCCAACTCGATCATTTGATGGCTGACGCCGATGCGATGCACGGCGGCATGCCGGGAAGCGAAGTCGATTGGCAGATTCGCATCGACTACGTGCAGCACGCTGGCAGCGCGATGATGAGATGGCTAGCGCTGCCGTCGTCCGACATGTGAGTGCGCATCCGGAAATCTCGTGCAGATCGCAAACAAATACTTGTGCTCTGCAATCCATTGGCTACTTTCAATGAGTAGACCGAGGAATGACAGGAGCTCAGTGGAGATTCAGCGCGCAGTATCGGGCCGCGAGCCGCGGCCGAGCGCGTAAACCCGCACTCCGAAGCTCTCGCGGCATCGAGAACGTCATTTGCATTGGTCTGTCAGCTCGGCGACTGAGGTCGCGTCCGTCGAGGTCCGCCCAAACCCCCGAGAGGCCCATGCTGTCTGATTTGAAAAGCTTTACCCCCGAGCAGGCGCGCGCCTATCTCGCGCATTCGCGCGGTGATGAGCTTGCAGCTGCTCTGGTTCTCGCCCATGACCGCAACGTCTTGGACGGTGGCTCAGCACCGCCCGATGACACCGAGGTTCACCACGCGCTCTTCTTGCTGCGTCGTGCTCTCGGCCTTCCCGCACCGAGCTTCGACTCGCTGCGTGTCGCGCTTCGTCAGCGCGCGGCGTAGTTACCTGGTCCGGCGCCTCCGGCGCCGATGGCTAAAACCCGTCGCCCGGGTTCGTTTTTTCTGTAGGTGCAGTCGTCGCGCTGGTCGTGGCGGTTGCGGACGCAGTGCTCGTGCTTGCCGTCGATGTCGCGGTGACTGCGGGCCGAACGTGACTCGGGCGGGGTGTCGCCGTTGCGGAAACCGACGCTGACGGCGTGACGCTCGCACTCGGCACGACCGACGCGCTCGGTGGTGGCGAGATGGCGCTCGTTGCGGCGCTCGGTGGGATGTTGGTTTGGTCTTCGCGTTGTTTGTCGCGCCAGGCGATCGCACCGAGAACGCCGACCATCGTCGTCACGCCGAGCACGAGGCCTGCGAGCATCGCCGTTTTCGGCGACATGCTGCGCGGCACTTCTATCTCTTCCGCGAGCGCCGCGAGATCGGCCGTCGATGACTTGAATTGGTACTGCACTTGGTCTTCGCCCATCGTGGCGACGCGCACGCGGCCGGTGCCGCACACGTTGGCGAGCGCTTCGGCGAGCTCGTCGGCGGATTGAAAACGCTTGGTCGGGTCGCGGTTGCATGCGCGCGCGAACCACGCATCGAAGCCGGCTGGAATGCTCGGGTGGATCTTGGATGGAATCGGAAGAGGCGCGGCGCAAACTTTGAGCACGATGTCGCCGAGCACTTCGCCTTCGAATGGAATGCGCGCGATCATTGCCGCGAACGCACACGCGCCGAGTGACCACAAATCGGTGATCGGCGTCGGCGCGCCGCCGACCGTGAGCTGTTCGGGCGCCATGAAATTGGGCGTTCCGATCACTGCGCCTTCTTGCGTGGGCCCGCCCATCGGAGCGGCCTTCTCGCCGGCGAGGGGTACGTCGAACATTTTCGCGATGCCGAAGTCGACGAGCTTCACCGTGTAGGCGTCGGGGTCGACGTCATCGGAGGATTTCGCGAGGAAGATGTTGTCCGGTTTGAGATCGCGGTGAACGATGCCGCTCGCGTGCGCTTTGCCGAGCGCCTTCGCTGCCTCGCCGATGATTTTCGCGACCTCGTTTGCGGGGAGGGGCCCGCGACGAATGAGCGTGTCGGAGAGCGACTCGCCATCGAGGTACTCCATGACGATGTACGGCAAGCCCGCTTCGTTGACGCCGTAGTCGTAAACGTGGACAGCGTGTTTCGTCCGCAGCTTGGCGGCGGCGCGCGCTTCGATCTCGAAGCGTTTGCGTGCATCGGCCGCCGACGCATGTTGCGGCTTGATGAACTTGACGGCGACACGTGTGCCGAGCGTCTCGTGCACGCCTTCCCACACCGTTCCCATGCCGCCCGACCCAATCAGGCGGAGCACGCGGTACTTACCGGCGACGAGGCTGCCCTCGAGCGCGGGCGAGTCGTCGGATTCGATGGTATCGGCCGTCATAATCGGAGAAAAAGAGGTTCTTAGGGTAGCGCCAAAAAGGTAACCTCGGGTCCGTGAATTCGAGGACGAGCCGAATCAGCGTGATCCTGCTCGCTCTCTGCTCGAGCTGCGATGAAAAGCCGTCCGTTGTGATCGATGCAGGCGCAGCGACGAGCGCATCGGCACAGCCAACCGCTTCGACGCCGCCTCCTCCTCCGAAGCCTCCGGTGATCACCGTCGACGACACATCGTTCATCGCGACGGGCGATAAAATCGATCTGACGGCGGCCGACGCGAAAGGTCGCATCGTCGCGATGCTCGCCAACAAGCCGCTCGTCTCCGGCCAGACGCTCGAGGTCGACGCCCTCCGCGACACGACGATGCCCCGCTTCTCGACCGCCCTCGACGCACTCCACGATGCCAAAGTTCCGGCAATCACCGTGAAGACGGCTCAGCGCGACCGCACGATGGGCACGCTCACGGTCTCGCTCGACCGCGGCTCGGTCGCGCCATGCTCGGCCGTCGCGATGGTCACCAAAGACAACGCCATCAACGTGTGGCCCTACAGCGGCGCGACTGCGCAGCGTTTCTCGCACGGGTTCGCAGGGCCCGACATCACCCTCGGGTCGAACGCGCTGAGGAAGCTAGCGAACGACTGCGAGGGGAAATTCGATTTCGTCTCGGGGGACGACACCATCAAGTGGGGGGTCGTGTTTGATCTTGCCGTCGCGGCTGCGACGGGCGGGACGATTAAGGCGACGAGTACCGTCGTGTTGACCAAGGCGGCGGTGCCGGGGCGGAAGATCGAGTAGGCGTCGCGTTGGCGTTCGCGTTGGCGTTGGCGTTGGCGTTGGCGTTGGCGTTCGCGTTCGCGTTGGCGTGAGCGTGAGCGTAAGCGTGAGAGGAGAGCCATAGGGGGCTGCTAGGTGGGGCTCGCTCGGCAATATTATTTTGCCACCGTGCTCGGACGCGTCAACGACGCCTGCGGCGCCGCCAGGAGGCGGTGGCTTCGCC